>JBKEBZ010000088.1:0-58740 GCA_047973425.1 Desulfopila sp. | reverse complement strand
GGTTTATATGAAACTCATCGGTACGGAAAGCTCAGTCACCGCGCCGAGGAGTTTCATGCTTCGTTGTGGCTGAGGCTCTATGGTCCAGCCATGCTGGTTAGCGCATAGAGGACGGAGCCCAGACCCTGCGGTCTGGGCGATGGTGGGGATTTTCCTGCAGGTTGCCAGTCAGTTACGCAAAGGAGGATCGATGCCGTCTTGCAGCAGGCGATAGCAGGGGGTGTACTGGTGGTCGCTGGGAATCTTCATCCGGTGTTGCTTGACAAAGGTCCGCAACAGGGTGTCGAGCGGGGCCATGATATCCGCCTGCCCCCGCAGTTGGAAGAGCCCCCGTTCCTCGATGGCCTGCATCCCGGTTTTCTTGACGTTGCCGGCGACGATTCCTGAAAAGGCCTTACGGAGGTTGTTGGCCAGTTTGAAGGTCGACTGCTTTTTGCTGAGGTTGAGCGCCAGCATATTTTCGTGGGTCGGCTCGAAGGGCTTCTGGAAATCGTGGCGGATAGTCAACCGCCAGTTATAGAAAAAGGTGTCGCCGTGCCGCTTTCTGGAGGAGCGCACCGCGGCGATCCCCTGAGCCATCTTCTGGGCCACCATTTCCGGATCATCGATGATGATCTGGTACTTTGCCCTTGCCTCCTCGCCCAGTACCGCACCGATAAACTCGTCGATCTGCTGAAAGTAGCCCTTGGCCTTGGCCGGGCCGCTGAGGATGAAGGGAAAGGGGAGGTTGGCGTTCGCCGGATCGAGCAGGATGGCCAGCAGGAAGAGGATCTCTTCGGCGGTGCCGACCCCACCTGGAAAAACGATCACCCCGTGGCCGGTGCGGACGAAGGCCTCGAGGCGTTTCTCGATATCCGGCATGATCACCAGGTCGTTGACAATGGGGTTGGGCGATTCGGCGGCGATGATGCCCGGCTCGGTGATACCGAGATACTGGCTGTTGAACATCCGCTGCTTGAAATGACCGATCGCCGCGCCCTTCATCGGACCTTTCATGGCGCCCGCTCCGCAGCCCGTACAGATGTTCAGCCTGCGCAGGCCGAGCTGGTGACCGACCTCTTTGGTGTAATCGTATTCCTCCCGGCAGATCGAATGGCCGCCCCAGCAGACAACCAGGCCGGTGTCGTTGTCGACGCGGATCACCCCGGCGTTGCGCAGGATATAAAAGATGGCGTTGGTGATGCCCCGGGAGGTCGACAGTTCAAAGCCGGGATTGTTGGTGATTTCATCTTCGACATAGACGATGTCGCGCAGGACCGCGAACAGGTGTTCACTGATCCCCTGGATGATCTGGCCATCGACAAAGGCGCTGGCCGGCCCGTTGATCAGTTCGAGCTGGATACCGCTGTTCTCCCGGCGAACCTTGATGTCGAAATTCTCGAACTGCTCGAGCAGCAGCCTGGAGTCGTCGAGATTTTTGCCACAGTTGAGCACGGCCAGAGAGCAGCTGCGAAAGAGCGACTGCACCTCCCCCTTGCTGTTTTCCAGAAGACGGCGGGCCTCCCCCTGGCTGAGAAGATCGAGATATCCTGGTGGGCTGATTCTGGCGTAGGGAATTGTCAGGGTCATGAAAAAATACAGTTCTTCTTGGGAAAATGGGTCGGTTCAGTTGCAGATGGTCCGTGGGAATTCTGCGGGAGGTCTGGAGACGACAGCGTCGGCAGAGCTTCACTTCGAACTGACAGGATACTGACAGCCGTGGGGAAAATCAAGGCGATTATCGTGGTTACATGACGGGGGCTCGATGTTTTTTCACGAGAATATCCTGTCTTTGCCGGTAGCGCACATCCCTTTCTGAGGCAACCGGCCGCGTGAGGTCATTGGCCGGTGCCGGGCGGTTCTGTCGATATTTTTGGTTCTTTGTGGGCGGCGAGATTTCTGGCCCGGGCAAATTCCCGCATGTCCTTGGCCTTGTCCGACTCGTCGATGATCTCCCTGCCGACGATCTCCTCGATAACGTCTTCCATGGAGATGATACCGGTCATCGAGCCATATTCGTCGACCACCACGAACAGGTGCTGTTGCCGGTCAAAGAAGTCGAGCAGAATCCGGTTGAGTGGCGCGGTTTCCGGAACGAAGTGCGCTGGCTGGACAAACGAGGCCACCAGGGTGTCGACCGCGCCCTCGGCTGCCGCCTGGAGAATGTCCTTACGCAAAACGATACCGATGATCGCGTCGGGCTCACCGTCATAGACCGGGATACGGCTGTGGGCGCTCAACCGGTTCAGCATTTTCATCGCATCGGCGACGTTGAGGTTGCCTTCGAGCGAAAAGGTCACGGTCCTTGGCGTCATCGCATGCCGGACCATTTTTTCTTTTAACTGGAGAACATTGGCTATCACCCGTTCCTGATCCTCTTCTATCTGACCGGATTCCCTGGAGAGCGCGGCAATGGTCTGCAGTTCCTCGGATGAGATGTTGTCCTCACCGGGGCGGCTGGGCAGCAGTCTGATGAGTGTTCTGCAGAACCAGACGATGGGTTTGAGAATCACGACCATCCAGTGGAGCAGGTAGGCCAGGGTCGGTGCCAGACGATAGGCGTAGGTGACCCCGATGGTCTTGGGGAGGATCTCGGAGAAGACAAGAATGCTCAGGGTGAACAGGGCGGAGAACCAGATGACGTTTTCGTTGCCGAACAGTTTGGCGGCCGCCGCTCCGGCCACGGCGGCGCCGATGGTGTTGGCGATGGTGTTGAGGGTGAGAATTGCGGTGATGGGCTCCTCGATATCGGAGCGAAGGTGCTGCAACCGCTCGGCTGAACGGTGGCCGGAACGTTTCAGCATCTCCACCTGGCTGGCGGTCAGGGAATACAGGACGGCTTCACAGAGCGAACAGATGGCGGAGATAACGATGGCAAGCGATACTGCCGTGATGAATGTGTTGAGCACTGAGGTCACTCCCGCAGAGATGGTGCTGTACGTTGTGGAAAAAATGAAATATTGCAACGGTAAGAGTTGTAAGCTCCTGCACAGGTATTACTCTTGTATCGAACTCGGCTGGCAGGCCCGGTTTGGCCGACGGGGCTGTATTGACTCGTATTTTTCTGCCAACAGGCCGTTAATATTGAATTACCAGAAAGAAGGCTGAAACACAACTACTCAGTGCCCATCCAGAAACGGCCTTTTTTCCCTGACCAGCATGGCTGGACCAGATAGCCTCGGCCACAACGAAAAATGAAACTTCTCGGTGCGGCAACAGAGCTTTCCGTGCTGATGAGTTTCGCATAAAATATCAGACATATGCCTGGGGTAAAATTTATCGAGCGCCTCGGTTAAGGCAGGAAATTGGTGTTTCTGGATAGGCACTACCACACAGCAAAGGATGAACATGTACATGACCAAGGTGACGGTTTCGGATAAAGACGTGGCGTTATTCGCCGGTGATCTGCTGGTATTTGCTGCGAGGCGGGCAGAGGACGGTTCGGTGCTTCTCGACGCCCGCCTCGAGGATCTCCTGCGGCCGCAGATTGACTGTAAGGACTTCACCGGCAGGAAAAACGAGGTGACACTTCTCTATCCCGCCTCATTGGCGGCACCTGCTGGCGACCGTTTTTTAGCCAGGCGCATCGTGGTGGTCGGGCTCGGGGAGAACACAGCGACTGAGGATGGAGATGAGGTGCGGGAGACCCTGCGCAGTGCAGGCGGGACGGTGAGCCGGGTCTGTGAGAAATTGAAGGCGCGGGAGGTGATGGTCTCTCTGGATACGGTGGAACTGGCGGTGACAGCGGAGGTCGCGGTGGAGTGCTTTGCCGAGGGCTTACTGCTTGGCGATTACCGGTTTGGCAAATATAAAAAAGATGATCCTGAAAAGCCGCGCTTTCCTGGCCTGACCAGGGTGAGCTTCAGTGCGGCGGCCAAATCAAAATCTCTCCGAAGGGTGGTCAGGCGCGCGGCGGTATCGGCCCGTGCCGTGCACAGCGCCCGAGACATGGCCAACGAGCCCGGTAACGGCTGGACGGCGGCCCATTTCGCCAGCTATGCCGAAAAGCTGGCGAAAAAATACCAGATGAAATGTACGATTCTCGATCGCGCCAGAATGAAGGAACTTGGCATGGGAGGCATCCTGGCGGTCAACCAGGGTTCGGCCGACCCGCCGAAGCTGGTCATTGTCGAGTACCGGCCGGAACAGTATGAGCAGACCGTGATGCTGGTCGGCAAGGGGTTGACCTTCGACTCCGGTGGCATCAGTCTCAAGCCGGCCGAAGGGATGATGGACATGAAGTACGATATGTGTGGCGGGGCCGCGGTGCTGGCGGCAATGCAGGCGATTGGCGAGGAACGACCGGCGGTGCGGGTGGTGGCTCTGGTGCCGGCCACCGATAACATGACCGGCAGCTCGGCCTTGAAGCCCGGCGATATCATCCGTCACTACAACGGTGTGACCTCCGAGGTCGTCAGCACCGATGCCGAAGGGCGATTGATTCTGGCCGACAGTATCGCGTATGGTATCAAAGAGTATGGCCCGGCCTGCGTGGTCGATGTGGCGACGCTTACCGGTGCGGCGGTCATCGGTCTGGGTCATCACAATACCGGCATTCTTGGCAATGACGACGAGGTCGTCGAGCAACTGATAGCCGCGGGCAGAAAATGCGGTGAGCCGCTGTGGCGTCTGCCGCTTGGCAAGGCCTACAGCAAACAGATCGAGTCGAAGGTCGCGGATATCAAGAATACCGGGGGCAGGCCGGGCGGCACCTGTACAGCTGCCGCGTTTATCGAGCATTTTGTCGCCGACACCCCCTGGGCCCATCTCGATATCGCCGGCACGGCCTGGAACTTCACCGAGAAGACCTATATCCCGGAAGGCCCGTCGGGGATCATGGTCCGCACCCTGGTCGAATTCGTGCGGAGCAGAAACGCAGGATTCTGATTGGGAAGCAGGTGTTGATAAAAAAAATCCAGGGTGAAAAGACAGGCAAGTTCTTGTAAGTACGTATTTTTTACCTGCTCGAACAGTCCTGCAGAGCGACGCGGGTGAGCCGGTCTGCTGCAACGGCGTTTGCGTACTGGCGAGAGACCGCGACCCGGATGAACGGTTATTCCTCTTGGGCCAGAAGGGTTTTCGCCCCGGCGGTGAGACGCCGGGTGAATGTGGTCAAGAGTTTCGAGTCAAGACTCCAGTAATGCCAGTAGAGTTTCACGGCCACTCGGCAGCCGGGCAGGAGATCACATATTTGCCCGGCATGCAGCAAGGGGGTACTCTGCTGCTCCGGGAGCATACCGTAAGCGAGTCCGAGCCGGATCATCTCCGCATATTTTTCGACGGATGGCACAAAGTGGTTCGGCAGGATGGCGGGTACTTCGCCAAAGGCCTGTTGGAGGAATTTGCGGTGTAACGCGTCATTTCGATTGAAGAGCAGGGCCGGGGCCCGATGGACCGCTTCCAGGGTGAAGCCGGCGGAGAACCAGCGGCTGACAAAATCCGGCGCGGCCGTCATTCTGTAATGCATACAGCCGAGATATTCGACGTTGCAGCCCTGCATGGGCTTCTGCTGGGAACTGATGCAGCCCATCACCTCGCCATTTTTCAAGAGCCGATGGGTCTGTTCCTGATCGTCGACCCGGATATCCAGCAGCAGCCGTTCTGCAGACAACAGAGGGTGGATAGCCTTAAGAAGCCAGAGAGCGAGACTGTCGGCGTTGACACCCACCGCGATGGAGGCGAACTCCTTGTCTGCCGGGCCGCCAATCTCATCCACCAGGTCGTCTTCGAGCCGCTTGACCTGAAGATAGTGTTTCAGAAGCGCCTGACCGGCTGCGGTTGGTTGCAACGGGGTGGTGCGGCCAAGCAAAACCTGACCGGCGAGTCCTTCAAGCAGCTTGATCCGCTGGGAAACGGCCGATTGGGTGATATGGAGGACCCTGGCGGCCTTATCGAAGCCACCCTCTCGGACCACTGTGGCAAACGTTGCAATCAGTTTGTAGTCGAACATGACCTGTGTATCAGAATGGCTAATGGAATATTAAAACAATGAATTTTACTTCTTCCTAGCCGGGGGGTATCTTGCTCTTCTCTACAACAACGTCATCGACTTGGAGGAGCAATGTTAACGCCATTTCTGCAAGGACTGGGTACCGGTGGCGGGCTGATAGCCGCCATTGGCGCCCAGAACGCTTTTGTCTTGTCCCAGGGGGTCCGGAAAAATCACCATGTCGTCATCGCCCTGATCTGCATTGTCTGCGATGCGGTCTTTATCACGGCCGGAGTCGGAGGCCTGGGGGCGGCTGTCTCCGTCAATCCGCATCTGTCACGGTTGATGGCCTGGGGTGGCGCCGGTTTTCTTTTTTTCCATGGCCTGAGAGCGCTTCGTTCTGCGGTGCGGGGGGCCGGCATGGCGGTAGATGACCAGGCGCTGCTGACATTGAAAACGGCGGTGCTCGCGACCCTGGCCGTCACCCTGCTCAACCCCCATTTTTATCTGGATACGGTCATTCTCCTGGGCAGTGTGAGCAGTCAATTCGCTGGAGAGGGCCGGATCTATTTCTGGGTCGGAGCGCTGTCTGCATCGACGATATGGTTTATCGCGTTAAGCCTTGGCGGCCAGTTGCTTGCCCCTCTTTTCAGCAAGCCGGTATCCTGGCGTATTCTCGACAGCATGGTCTGGGTAACGATGTGGACCATTGCGGCGATGCTGGTCTTCGACTCGCTCTCCGGCTAGACCGGAATGTACAGCAGCTCAGGCGGCGTCACGACTGCAGTAGAGCTTTCAACTCGGCGAAACTCCGACAGCCATGGACCGCGGCCCGCATCTGCGCGCTGCCGGCCAGTTCCCGGAAATATCGACCCAGCTGGTTCTTGACCGAGCCGATGATCGCGTCTACCGGCCGGAACCGTTCAAGTAACTCCAGGTGCCGCAGCGCGCCGGCGCGAATGGCTTCCGGGCAGGTCGGCCGGCCGGCGGGGGAGAAGACCCAGGGGTTGCCAAGGGCGCCGCGGCCGACCATCACCCCGTCACAGCCCGTTTCAGCCATCATCTCGATCCCGTCCTGATAGGTCTGGATATCACCGTTACCTATCACCGGAATCTGCACAGCTCTCTTGACCCTGGCGATGATCTCCCGGTCGGCGCTTCCGGTGAACCCCTGAGCCCAGGTGCGACCATGAACGATGAGGGCCGCTGCCCCCGCCGCCTCGGCCATCTGAGCGAACTCCACCCCGTTGATCTCTTTTTTTGACGGGCCGGAGCGGAATTTGACGGTGATCGGCACTCCGCTGTTGTCGCGAACCGCGCCGATGATCTCTTCCGCCAGGCGAAGATCGGTCATCAATGCCGCCCCCGCGCCCCGTTGTGTCACTTTCTTGACCGGACACCCCATATTGATGTCAATAAAGTCAGGGGAGTGGCGGGAGAGTATCGCCGCTGCCTTGCCCATGATCTCCGGGTCAGCGCCAAAGAGCTGAAAGGCGACCGGTTTTTCCGCTTGAACCGATTGCAGCATTTCCAGGGTTCTCGCCTGGCCGTAATGAAGACCGTGGCAGCTGATCATCTCGGAGACACAGTAGCCGGCCCCGAATTCCCGGCACAGCAGCCTGAACGAGAGATCGCTGTAGCCGGCAAGGGGGGCGAGGAGGAACGGAGAGGTAAAGGTCTGGTCGGCGATGGTCAGCATGGACAGGGGCACAGGTCAGGCGGAAGGCCACCCCGGGAGTGGAGGGACAGCCGGGCGCGGCGGCCCCGGCCGCTGGTGGCCAAGAGGGATATCGAAGGGCTCGCGGGGACTGGTGCTGTCACCGTGGCATCTGGTTCAGCTTGCGCAGACTGGTCTGGTAGATCCTCTCGGAGATATCGCTGATGATGGTGGCGATGGCCTCCTGCTGGTTGCTGCTGCTATCGGAGGCGGAACCACCGACCAGGTAGTTTTCGGTCCAGGTCTGGCCGGGCTCTTCGAGCACGATCTCGTCGGTGGCGAGGTCTTTGAGTGCATAGCGCACCCGGAGTTCCACCTTGACCTCGCTGGTGACGTTCCTGTTGTTATAGGAACGGCTTGGCAGGGAGATCGAGACGATCTCTCCGGCAAGCATCAGCTGGGCCTCGCTTTTCCGCTTGGTGATGGAGAGTGAATCCGAGTTCTGGAACCAGCGTACCAGCGACTGGTAGAGCCGGGCGTCGAGACCGAGTTCGCTGGTCCTGTTTTTCCACTCCGTAAGATAGATCGCCCGGTGCGGGCCGGTATAGACATTGGGATTATGGTAGCCGCATGCCGCCAGCACCATCAACAGCAGCGAGGTCAGGGCGATGAGACGATAGCGAGGTTTCACGGTATGCTCTCCTCTACAGTGGAAAGATGGCAGTCGGTCCTGTGGATTTACACAACGATATTGACCAGCTTCTTCTTGACGACGATAGTCTTTTTCACCGCTCTGCCGTCCAGAAAACGCACCACATTCGGGTCGGCATGGGCCATGGCGGTCAACGCCTCATCGCCGGTGTCCGCCGGAACCTGGAGGCGGGAGCGAACCTTGCCCTGGACCTGGACCACGATGGTCAAGAGTTCCTCTTCGACGGCCTTGGCGTCAAACTGTGGCCACGGCTGATCCTCGATGACACCTTCACCTTGCAGCTGTTCCCACATTTCGGCGGTGAAGTGCGGCACCATCGGTGACAGCAGGACCAGCAGCGCCTGCAGGGCCTGGCGCACCACCTCTGGCTCGCACTGCTCATCCCTGTCGCTGTCCGTGAGGCTGCTCATGGTGTTGAACAGCTCCATACAACCGCTGATCGCGGTGTTGAAATGGAAATTGTTTTCGATGTTTTCGCTGACCCGTTTGATGGTCTGGTGCATCTTGCGGTGCAGGCTGCGGCCGTTGTCGCTGAGTTCGGCCGGCGGCTGGCCGGCAGTACAGAGTTCTGGCCTGGCGACGATGAACCGGTACATTCTGTTGAGAAAACGCGAGCAGCCCTCGACCCCCTGGGCGTTCCATTCCAGATCCTTTTCCGGTGGAGCGGCAAAGAGGCTGAACAGGCGGACGGTGTCGGCGCCGTATTCGTCGACCAGGTCGTGGGGGTCCACCACGTTACCTTTGGATTTTGACATCTTGGCCCCGTCCTTGATGACCATGCCCTGGGTGAGCAGGTTGGTGAACGGTTCGTCAATGTCGAGATACCCCAGATCGCGCAGGACCTTGACAAAGAAGCGGGAGTAGAGCAGGTGCAGAATCGCGTGCTCGACTCCGCCGATATACTGATCGACCGCCAGCCAGTAGGCCGCGGCCTTGCGATCGAGCGGGGCCTCGGTGCAGCGGGGACTGGTGTAGCGGGCGAAATACCAGGAGGATTCGACAAAGGTGTCCATGGTGTCGGTTTCCCGCCGGGCCGGCTTGCCACAGGCGGGGCAGGTGGTGGCGATGAAATCCGGCCGCTGGTACAGCGGGGTGCAGGTCGCGCCGCTCTCATCTTCGGGCAGAACCACCGGCAGCTGTTCGACCGGCACCGGCTGGATTCCGCAACTGTCACAGTGGATCATGGGGATGGGCGCGCCCCAGAAGCGCTGGCGGGAGATGCCCCAGTCTCGTAATCGATAGGTGGTCTGGGCCCGGCCGAAACCCTGCTCCTCGGCGTAGGCGACGATCGCCGCTTTGCCGGCCTCGGAGTTGAGCCCGTCGAATTGGCCCGAGTTGACCAGAACACCCGGCACCGTCGAGGCGTTGTCCATGGTCTCGGGGGAGAGCTCGACCCCTTCCGGGATGACCACCGGGACGATGGGCAGTTCGTAGACCCTGGCGAACTCGAAGTCGCGCTCGTCGTGGGCCGGTACGGCCATCACCGCACCGGTGCCGTATTCCATCAGCACGAAATTGGCGATATAGATCGGCACCCGGTCTCCGTTGAACGGGTTGATACAGTATCTGCCGGTGAAAATGCCTTTTTTGAGCTGTTCGTCTTCTGGTCCCAGCTGCTGTTTTTCGGTGAGAATCTGGTCGATGAACCGACGGATCTCCTCTTCTCTGGCGCTGCCGGCGATCAGGGTGTCGATCAGGGGATGTTCGGCGGCAATGGACATGAAGGTGACCCCGAAGATGGTATCGGGCCGGGTCGTGAAGATGGCAATGGCGGCCGCCAGGCCGTCCACTGGAAACTCGCAGTTCAAGCCGGTGGATTTACCAATCCAGTTGCGCTGCATGGTCACGACCTTTTCCGGCCATCCGCTCAAGGTATCGAGATCGGTCAGCAGTTCCTCGGCATAGTCGGTGATTTTGAAGAACCAGCCGTCCATCTTGCGCGGCCTGATCGGCTGATCGCAGCGCCAGCACAGTCCCTCGATCACCTGCTCGTTGGCCAAAACGGTCTGGCAGGACGCACACCAGTTGACGCTGGTGGTCTTTTGGTACACCAGCCCCCGCCGGTACATCTCCTGGAACAGGAGCTGTTCCCAGCGGAAATATTTCGGGTTGCAGGTGGCGATTTCCCGGTCCCAGTCGTAGGAGAGCCCCAGCTGCCTCAGCTGGTTGCGCATATAGTCGATGTTGGCGTAGGTCCAGTCGGCCGGATGGCTGTTGTTTTTCTGCGCGGCATTTTCTGCCGGCAGGCCGAAGGCGTCCCAGCCCATCGGGTGCAAAACGTTATAGCCGCGCATCCGCTTGTAACGGGCGACGACATCGCCGATGGAGTAGTTGCGCACATGGCCCATGTGGATACGGCCAGACGGATAGGGAAACATCTCCAGTACGTAGTATTTTTCCTTC
The DNA here is from genome assembly GCA_047973425.1 of Desulfopila sp. GTDB lineage: Bacteria > Desulfobacterota > Desulfobulbia > Desulfobulbales > Desulfocapsaceae > Desulfopila. The sequence goes on along the minus strand of JBKEBZ010000088.1, from coordinate 48,060 downwards.
TCCGGGTCTTCGCTTACCCCATATCTTCTGCTGTCTTGCCACCGTTTCTGCCATTTTTCCTCAATGGTTTTGAAATCGTAGCGACTGCTGATGGAACTGATGGTCATAGTCATTCCTTGCTGTGGGCTGTTACGCAATATATCGGGGTCTGGTGCAGGTCGGCTCGACTAATGATCGAACTGGTCGGCATCATCGTAGAGACTCAAATTCTCAAACATAGTGAATTCTTTGATAAATGTCAATTTGGCGGTGCCGGTTGGGCCGTTGCGCTGTTTGCCGATGATAATTTCGGCAAGGCCCCTGTTGGGGTTGTCCTCGGCCTTGTTGTACACTTCGTCGCGATAGATGAAGGTGATGACATCCGCATCCTGCTCGATTGCCCCGGATTCCCGGAGATCAGACATCATCGGTCGCTTGTCGGTCCGGCTCTCCAGGCTGCGGTTCAACTGGGAAAGGGCAATGACCGGCACGTTATGCTCTTTGGCCAGCGCCTTTAACGAGCGGGAGATTTCGCTGATCTCCTGGGTTCGGTTCTCGATACCGTCCCGGCCGCGCATCAGCTGCAGGTAGTCGACGATGATCAGGCCGATCTCGTACTGGGAGGCGAGACGACGCACCTTGGCCCGCATCTCGAGGACCGAGACCGCCGGCTGATCGTCTATATAGATCGGGGCCTCGGTCAGATAGCCGACGGCCCTGGAGAGTTTGGGCCAGTCCTCTTCCCGCAGCTTGCCGGTGCGGATGCGCTGGGAATCCACCCGGCCCACCGAACTGAGCAGCCGCATGACCAGCTGTTCCTTGGACATTTCAAGAGAGAAGATCGCTACTCCGGTCTTTTCGACCAGCGCCGCATGCTGAGCGATATTCATCGCAAAGGAGGTCTTGCCCATCGACGGCCGGGCGGCGAGGATGATAAGGTCGGAGGGTTGCAGGCCGGCGGTCATCTTGTCGATTTCATGGTAGCCGGTCGGTACACCGGTGATCAGCTCCTTTCTGCTGTAGAGCTGCTCGACCAGCTGAAAGGCCCCGGGAACGATCTGTTTTATCGGGGTGAATTTTGCGCTGTCTTTGGACCCGGCAATCTCGAATATGGCCTGTTCGGCCTGATCGACCAGGGCCTCGACTTCTCCCTGCTCCTCATAGCAGCGTGAGGCGATATCGGTATTGACCTCGATGAGTCGGCGCAGAGTGGCCTTCTGCCGGACGATCTTGGCGTAGGTGGTGATGTTGGTCGTTACCGGCACGACGGAGGTCAGCGTGGCCAGATAACCGGCACCCCCGGCTTTTTCCAGGAGATTGCGGTCGTTGAGATGGTTGGTGATGGTGAGGAGATCCTGCGGTTCGTTGGCATCGAACAGGTCGATCATCGCCTCGTAGATGATCCGGTGCCCGTCCCGGTAAAAATCGCCTGGTTTGAGGATCTCTAAAACGGTGCCAAACGCCTTGTCTCTCAGCAGGATGGAACCGAGCACGGACTGCTCGGCTTCCAGGTTCTGGGGGGGCACCTTGGCGAGAACCGTGGAAGAATGACGGGGAGAAGATGGTGCGTGTTCATTCATGGCTACGGCCCTGGCTTGAGAGGTCTCTGGCGTACTCTGTCGCGCTGAACATCACCTCCCCGGGGCTTCAGGGCAGCTGTGATGTTTTGCCAGTGAGCTGGAGAGCGATGCAGCAAGCCCCGCACCCCGTAGTCACCACACCTTGCCCGCATGGACCAAGCTGGCCGGGGTGACCACCGGAGTGCTGAAGTAGCGCGTAGGCGAAAATCGAGGTATCAGGCCTCGCTCTCCGCCCGCACGACCTTGACAACGATGTCGGTAAACATCTGAAAACCCACCTTGACTGCAACGGTGGTGTCGCCAAGGCTTTTGATCGGTTCGCTGAGTTGGATCATCTTCCGGTCGATGGCGATATTCTTTTCAGCCAGTTTGGCGACGATATCGCTGCTGGTCACGGAGCCGAACAGCCGGTCATCTTCGCCGGAGAGCTGCTCGATGACGATCTCCAGACCGGAGATCTTTTTCGCCAGTGCTTCAGCCTGTTTTCTCTCTTCGGCAAGACGGGCGGTGATGGCGGCCTGGTTCTGCTCAAGAACGGCAAGGTTCTCCTTGGTGGCGAGAACGGCCTTGCCTTGCGGCAGCAGATAGTTGCGGCCATATCCTGGTTTTACCGTGACGACGGACCCCTCCTGACCGAGGGTGCTGATGGTTTCGTTCAAAATGAGTTTCATGGTCAACTCCTTGGTTGTAAATAGACCAAATCTCTTCACCTGCCTTATAGAGGCGGAAGATTTTCATCGTTTCATTCACTGTCGCGGGGTACTGGCGCTTTCGGCTGCAGCTTGCGCAGATCGAGCCAGACATCGGCAACTCCGGCGATGAGGAGCACCAGCGTACCAAACGACTGAAAGATAATCATGACATAGATAAACGAGCGAAAGAGCGGTGGCGCTTTCCACTTGTTGAGGAAAAAAACGCAGATTGCGAGCCCCTGCAGACAGTAGATCGCACTGAGGACGATCAGCAGGTTGATCGCCATGTAGCGGGCCACTCCCGGGATGACGGCGGGGACCGCACAGCCTATCGCCAGCCAGATCAGCCGATCTGGCAGCTGCCAGTAGCGAAAGAGCGGCCAGATGGTTCTGCTGTAGAGTCGGGCCGCCAACCTGTTGCCGGCCACCATCGTCAGCCAGACGACAAACACCGCCGAGCCGGCAATCAGGGAAGGAAGGATGATCGGTAAAACGATTCGCATCTGCTGCAGAGTCGTCTCCAGCATCATCATGGCATCCGGGGCGAGAGAGCCGCTTGTCCGGTAGTAACCGAGCGTTTCGTCAATTGCCGAATTCAACGTCATGGTAAAGGCGCTGTACGGCGAGTGGCCGGTGAACACCCCTGCCGCGCCAATGAGCAGCAGCCAGCTCACCAGAAGGGTCACAATCCCCTTGGTGCCGGCGCGAACCGGACTGTCGGCGGCCGATCCCGATATCGCCAGAACATAGCCGACGGGAACCATGGAGAGGGCAAAGAGCGGTATGCTCAATGGTGGTACCACTACGCCAACGACCACCGCCATGATCAATCCGGCCAAGACGAATTTGCCGCCGACCGTAACCCCGTAGTGAGCCAACAGGGCAAAGACACCAAGTGGCAGCAGGGCATGCAGCCATCCAAACAGAGACCAGTCCGCTCCCGGCAGCGTCAGCGCGAGAAATACCAGGAAGATTGTGGTGAATATCTGTTGTATTCCCGGTCTGGGAGTTGACTGGTCCACCGTTTTACGTCCCTTTACTCCCCGCTTATCCCTGCGAAGAACCGGAATAGGGCAACAGGGCGATGTGCCGGGCCTGCTTGATCGCCTCGCACAGCTGACGCTGATGGGTGGCGCAGGTGCCAAGAATTCGCCGCGGGATGATCTTTCCTCTCTCTGTCACGTAATTTCTTAACGTTTTCACATCTTTATAGTTAATTGTCAGTTCGCTGTCGGCGCAGAAACGGCAGACTTTCCTGCGCGAGAACAGTTTTTTTTGTGGTCTGGCGGCCATAATCGTATCTCCTGGAATATCGGGTGATGGGTAGAATCAGTTCTCGTCTTCTGCGCTGTCGTCACCATTGGGAGCGTCAGCGTCCTCCGCCTTCTCTTCTCGCTCAGCCTGCTCGGCCTGGGCCTTTTTGGCCTCGGTTTCGCCAATGGCCTGTTCGATAGCCTCGGCGGTCATGGAGTCGGCGGTCTTGATGGTGAGATATTTCAGGACGCCGTCATCGATACGGAATCTGCGCTCGATTTCGGCTACAGCGGCGGGAGTTCCTGCAAACTCGCAGTAGACGTAAAACCCCTGAATCTCTTTCTTGATCGCGTAGGCAAGCTTTTTCATCCCCCATTTGTTGAGGTCGATGATCGAGCCACTCTCGTCGACAATGATCTTGGTTGAGTATTCCGTGATCGCCTCGATCTGTTCTTCACCCAGGCCGGGACGAAGAATGTAGATCAGTTCATACCTTCGCATGTGTTCCTCCTCATGGACTCATGGAAATGGGCATTTGCCCCGTTTGCGGCCCTCGCTTCTTGTATGCAGTGATGCAGAGAGCGAAGAGGTGCAGGCAGAAAACAATCCCGCCCGCGTGAAAAGAAAAAAAGCCATTGCCGACACCACCGGCAGATCGGCCGAAACTAGAGAGTTTACAATTAACACCGCTGTGTGTCAAATGAATTTTCCAGATTTTTCCTGGGCCTTGATCTCTTCCCATTGCTTGCGCAACTCGCTTTCGTCGCTTATCTTCTTGCCGGCGAAAACATGGGGATGACGTCGTACGAGCTTGGCGGTTATACCGGAGAGAACATCGTCTAACGAGAAGTTCCCTTCGGCCCGGTTGATCTCGGCGATCATGACCAGCACATAGAGTACGTCACCGATTTCTTCACAGGTGTTGGCTACATCGCGGTTGTCTATGGCCAGGAGCAGCTCGGCGACCTCCGCTTTGAGATATTTGCTCATTGATTCAGTGGATTGGCGCTGGTCCCATGGACAACCGTCGTCTCCCCGGAGGGTTCTGACAATCTCGACGAGATCGGAGAGGTGTGTTTTGTTGTGATACATAGTAGTATTTTTTTTGTTGATAGGTTATGGTGGACGGTGAAGCTGGCCAAGATGCTGACATGGTGAGTGGCCGGCGCCACTATACTATGGTGATACCAGTAAACCAAATACAAAAGTGTTGACATCCGGCTCCTGACCAGCTAAGTAGTGTCCATTCAGCAGCAGGATATTTTCTTCTCAATCGAGGTGTGAGAGAAATTTTATCACAGGTATGTATTTGATATTCTGAGGTTAAAATTTCAAACATGGCGAGGCGTGAGGAGGAAACAGTCGTTTCTGGATGGGCACGAGCTTCACAATAGCACCTTCTATTCTTTAAGTGTTGCACTTCAGTTCTTCTATCAGCATCTTTTCTTGTATAGAGCATGTTCGTGCGAGGGAAAACGATGTGATGGACAGACCGTTCGCATTGGACACATGATAGAGAGATCCTTGCTCTTCAGACAGCAGTTTCTGCAAGAGGTGGGGATGAGCACTGCTCCGGGTCCTCCGGATGTCTGGTCTCGTCGACCCGGTATCCGGTGTCTGGAGATTTCGTAAGGCTTTTAACGAAGACGAGAATTTCAATGAACGAAGATAAACGACAAAAAATGTTACTTGAAAAACATAAGGATATCGCGCGCATCGATCAGGAGTCAAAGCGTACCCATGGCTGGTATGTGCGGGTCCGTTTCATGGGCAAGACCCATTCAAAATTTTTCTCGGATAAAAAATGTGGCGGCCGCTATTCCAGCCTGCTCTCGGCTATCTCCTGGCGGGACAAGGTCGAAAAAAAGCTCGGCAAGATCAGGACAAACAAGCATATGGTGACGGTCAGCAACTCCAGCACCGGGGTTGTCGGCGTCCGTCTCAACGAGAAGCTGAACCGCTACGAGGTGAGCTGGGTTACCCATCAGGGCAAGCAGGGTAAGACCTCTGTTTCCATTAAAAAACATGGAAAAAAGGCAGCTTTTGCCAAGGCGTGTGCCATTCGTAAGGAAAAAGAGCGCAGCAGGCTCGAATTTTCCAACTCCTAGTCGCTGGCTGGCCCGCCGGTCTGTCAGTTTGCCTGGCAGACCGGTTTATCCTACCGCCTTTTCCCCAGTCGTTTCCCTTCTTCTCTTTTCTCTTTTTTCTTTATCCGCTACAATCGCTTGTTCTTGCAGCAGTGGAGCTACTATGGCGGGGCCACCCGGCTTGGTTCCCCAACACTGTGTTTCGTGGTCAAGTACTGTACAATCCAATCGATTTTGAAATTTTTTATTGACATCCTCAGTGAAAAAGATTTTTATCCATTGTTCTGGATTGCTCTATTACATATTTGCAAAACCGTACTATTATTTTTCAGGTGAAGAGGTTTATATAATGTATGCAATAATTCGCACCGGCGGGAAGCAGTATCAGGTTGCAAGCGGCGATATTCTGCGTGTTGAGAAGATTGCCGGAAATGTCGGTGATACTGTCGATCTCGACGATGTGCTGATGGTTGTCGAAGGTGAAGAGGTGAAGGTCGGTCGACCGGTGCTGGAAAATGCCAAGGTGGTGGCCAGGATCGCCGAGCAGGGACGAGCCAAGAAGGTCCTGGTCTTCAAGAAGAAACGTCGCAAGGGATACCGACTCAAGCAGGGGCACCGGCAATCCTTTACCGGTTTGCAGATTCAAGAGATCCAGGCGTAAGCCGGCGGGGTTGTATCTTCTCATCGGGTAAGAAAGAGATTCAGATATCGTGGCTGGTAACCAGTATGGTCCAACCGGCCAAAGGAGTAAGAGATGGCACATAAGAAAGCAGGTGGCAGCTCGCGTAACGGGCGGGACAGCGCAGGTCAACGGCGGGGAGTCAAACGCTTTGGTGGTCAAGAGGTCAAGGCAGGCAGCATCCTGGTCCGTCAACTCGGCACCAGAATTCATCCAGGAACCAATGTTGGTTGTGGCCGTGACTATACCCTGTATGCCAAGGTTGATGGCGTTGTAACATATGAGGATTTCGGCAAGAGCAAAAAACGCGTCAGCGTTTACCCCGCCGTCTGATTCCCGGTTGCCCCAAGCGACCGTCGCCGGCTTTGACAGCCGGCTCTGGGGAGTGACAAGAGCTACTCGGCCTCCATCTTGATGAAGGTCGAGTTTTTTTTTATCGTAAAGACTGTCGGGGCGCCTGAACAATGAAAAAAACGTGGTGTTCCTCTCTGCGGCAGACAGGAGGGAAGAGGCTCTGTCTCGACCTCGACCGTTGCGGAAGGTCTGTCGGCAGTCGCAGGTAATGACACGACGCAGGGAGTGGTATGTCCTTTGTCGATGAAGCAAAATTTTTTGTCAAGGGCGGTGACGGCGGCAATGGCTGCGTCAGTTTCCGTCGGGAAAAGTATGTTCCCAAGGGTGGGCCGGACGGTGGCGATGGTGGCCGTGGTGGCCGGGTGATTATCACGGCGACTGACAGACTGCATTCACTCATCGATTTCCGTTATCGCTCTCACTTCAAAGCTGGACGCGGGAGCCACGGTGCCGGTAAGGACTGCTTCGGCGCCAAAGGGGAAGATTGCATCGTCGAGGTACCGGTCGGCTCTCTGATAAAGGACAGTGACAGTGACGAGGTCCTGATCGATCTGGCCAGTGATGGCGATACCTTCATCGCCGCGGAAGGTGGCGATGGCGGTATGGGCAACAGTCACTTCGCCAGCGGCGCCAACCGTACCCCGCGCTATGCGACGAAAGGTTTTCCCGGCCAGGAACGGTGGCTGAAAATCGAACTGAAACTCATTGCCGATGTTGGGCTGGTGGGGTTGCCCAATGCCGGCAAGTCCACCCTGCTCTCGCGCCTCTCCGCGGCAAATCCGAAAATAGCCGATTACCCGTTCACCACTCTTACGCCGCAGCTGGGTGTGCTCCAGCATCGTTTTTACGATCCCTGCATCATTGCCGATATTCCCGGACTCATCGAAGGCGCTCATCAAGGATTGGGGCTTGGTCATAAATTTCTGCGTCATGTCGAGCGTACCTCGATACTTCTGCATGTGCTCGATGTTTCCGACGATAACTACCAGGAGAATTTCAAGGTCATCGAACACGAACTGCTCTCCTATAAAAAAGAGCTCGGCGAGCGGGACTGCCTGGTCGTGCTCAACAAGATCGATCTGGTCGACCCCGATATGGTCACCGAGATGAAAGCCGAGCTGTCCCGGGAAGATCTCGACCCCATTGGCGTCTCCGCCGCGACCGGGGAGGGGCTCGCCGAACTGAAGGAACGTATCCTGGACGTCCTTGACCAGTTTCGTCTCAAGGCCAAGGACGATACGACGGATACGGTGTGACGACCGGCGCGTACCGGCACCGGGCTGGCCCTTTTATGGCAAAGCCAGCCCATATCAACACCGGCAGGGCTGGAGAAGAACGCATCAGCCATAACCAAACATGATACTTCTCGGCGTGGTAACAGGGCTCTTGGCGCCGGGCGATTTTCACATACCCGTATCGGGCACCCACCGTTGGTGAAATGTATGAGCACACAGATCGACAGGGAGGATGGGCTCTTCTACCGCCAGACCCTTTTCAATAAGGCCAAACGGGTCGTCGTCAAGGTCGGCAGCGCCATCCTGACCACCGAGCAGGGGATGAACCTCGAGGCGATCGACAATATCGTCCGCCAGCTTGTCTTTCTCCGTAACACCGGGCGTGAGGTCATCCTGGTCAGTTCGGGAGCTGTGGCCGCAGGCAGAAAAAAGATCGGCTATGTGGCCAGAGGCGAGATCGGCATGCGTGACAAGCAGGCACTGGCCGCCATTGGTCAATCGGTTCTGATGCACATCTACGACGAGATCTTCGGTCGTTACGATACCCGGATAGCCCAGGTCCTGCTGACCCACTCCGACCTGTCCCACCGAGATCGGTACCTCAATGTCCGCAACACTTTGAATACTCTGCTTAATTTTGATGTACTCCCGGTCATCAACGAAAACGATACCGTCTCGGTGGAAGAACTGCGCTTTGGTGACAACGACACCCTGGGGGCGCTGGTCGCCAACATTATCGAAGCCGATATGTTCATCTGTCTCACCGATGTGCTGGGTCTTTATAACGGTGATCCCCGCACTGATCCGACTGTGCAGCCGATCTACACCGTGGCCGAGGTGACCCCGGAGATAGAGGCCCTGGCTGGCCATGCCAAGAGTGCTCTTGGCACCGGCGGGATGGCCAGCAAGATCCGGGCGGCGAAGATGGTGGCCGAAGGCGGTGGCAGCTCCTTCATCGGTCCGGGACGGCTCGACAACATCCTCCAGCAGCTCTTTTCGGGCCAGGAGATCGGCACCTTTTTTCTTCCCAGGCCGACCAGGACCCCCAGCCGCAAGCACTGGATCAGTTATGTGCTCAAGCCCAAAGGGCGGCTGATGCTGGATAGCGGAGCCTGCCTGGCCGTCTCCACCAAGGGCAAAAGTCTGCTCCCCTCCGGTATCGTCGAGGTGCGGGGAACCTTCGGCCCTGGAGATGCGGTCGAGTGTGCCGATGTCAACGAACGGATAATAGCGGTCGGGTTGATTAATTACAGTTCGCACGACGTGGACCTGATCAAGGGGCGAAAGACCTCGGAGATCGCCACCATTCTCGGCTTCAAGGATGATGACGAGGTGATGCACCGGGATAACCTGGTTCTCAAATAGTTTGAGAGGACAGCGGGTTGGGGTGGGGAGAGGATGGATAAAGGTTCACCGGCACCCCGTTTTCGGCCGATCAGTCCTCCTCACAGAGCGAGCTCTTGTTGCAAGACCCGCTTCAACGCACCTGGAGTACTGGATAAACGTTTACAGATCCGGGTGAATATTGATGGACTTGTAAAAACCCAGATCTACTTCGTTGTAGGTCGCAAACAACAATTCGCTGTACCATATGTACTACCAAATTGCCGTTTGCGACGCTACGCCTCGTATATCAGGGTTTTTCCAGAGCCCATCTCCAGGTAGTCCATGACTTTTTACGAGAACATCAATATTCCAGCTCTCACCGGTGAACGATTACGAGGATAACAACAGCGAGGAAACGATTATGGCTGAGACCGGAAAACTACGGGATACCATCACCTCCATGGCCAGGGAGGCCAAAGAGGCCGCCGCCGGACTTCTGGGGCTATCTGGCGCTGACAAGAACCGGGTGCTTCGACGGGTGGCGGAGCTTCTCGAGGACAACAGGGCACTCCTTAAGCAGGAAAATGAAAAGGATCTTCAGGCCGGCCGGGCCGCCGGGCTGTCGGCGGCGATGCTCGACCGGTTGACCCTGTCGGATAAGGTGATCGAGGCGATGATCGATGGCCTGGGTGAGGTTTGCGGTCTTGCCGACCCGGTCGGCACGGTGGAACACCTCACCCTGCGGCCCAACGGTCTGCAGGTGGGCAGGATGCGGGTGCCGCTCGGAGTGATTGCCATGATCTACGAATCCCGGCCAAATGTCACCATCGATGCCGCGGCGCTCTGTCTCAAAACCGGCAATGCCGTTATTCTGCGGGGTGGCTCCGAGGCCATCCACTCCAATCTCGCCCTGGCCCGGGTGATCGAACAGGCGCTGACCGAGGCAGGGATTGGCGCTAGGGCTGTCCAGGTCGTGCCGGTCACCGACCGGCAGGCCGTCCGTGAACTGCTGCAGCAGGATGACGCTATCGATCTGGTCATCCCCCGGGGCGGGGAGGGGTTGATCCGCTCGGTCACCGAGATGTCGAGAATTCCGGTACTCAAGCATTACAAGGGGGTCTGCCATATCTACGTCGATAAGGATGCCGACCTGGGCAAAGCCACACCGATTATTCTTAACGGCAAGACCCAGCGACCCGGGGTCTGCAATGCGCTGGAAGGGCTTCTGGTCCACCGCAGCATAGCCGCTGGCTATGTCCCGGCAGTGGTCGAGGCCTTGACCAGTGCCGGGGTCGAGGTGCGGGGGTGTCCCGCCAGTGCCGCGCTCAGCGAGCAGGTCAGGCCGGCGGCGGCCGACGACTGGGGCAGGGAGTTTCTCGATCTGATCCTCGTCCTGAAAATCGTCGACGATATGGAGGAGGCGCTCACCTACATCCGCAGGCATGGGTCGCAGCATACCGAGGTGATCCTGACCGAAAACTACACCACGGCGCGACGGTTTGTCAGCCGGGTCGATGCCTCGGCGGTCATGGTCAACGCCTCGACCCGTTTCAACGATGGCGGCCAACTCGGTCTCGGCACCGAGATCGGTATCAGTACCACCAAGTTGCACGCCTATGGACCGATGGGGCTTGAGGAGCTCACCACCAGAAAATTCGTGGTTTTCGGTGAAGGGCAGATCAGGAGCTGATGGAGAAGGTTGGTCTGCTTGGTGGAACGTTTGACCCGGTGCATGATGGCCATGTCCAACTCGCTCTGGCGGCCCGCCGGGAGTTCGGGTTGGAGAGGATGCTGCTGATCCCGGCAGCGGATCCGCCGCATAAACAGGATGTTGTGGTGACAGCCTTTTCTCATCGCCGGCAGATGCTGGCGCTGGCGCTGGCGGGGATAAAGGGGCTGCAGCCCTGCTGGATCGAGGGCGAGATGCCGCTGCCCTCCTATACGGTGGATACCGTTCGCCTGCTGCAGTCCCGTGATCAGAATCCAACAGTCTACTCTTTTGTCATTGGCGTTGACGCGTTTGCGGATATACTGAGTTGGAAGGAGTACCGTGAACTGCTCAGCCGGGTGGGGTTGATCGTGGCCAGGCGCAAGGGCTTCACCGCCGATCGGGCCCTGGCTGGGATAGCAGCTACCCTTGGGTACCGGCGGCAGCAGACGAGGTGGCAGGGGCGGCAGGGACTACGAGACATCCATTTTCTCCAGGCCAGCCCGCCGGATGTCTCCTCCTCGCATATCCGGAGTCTGCTGGCGGCCCGGCGTGCCGATATTGACGACATGCATCCGGCGGTTATCGGTTACGCTCTCGACCATGGGCTTTATCGGAGCTGACCGGCTTGTCGCGTGTACTGCAGAGATGAACAGGGAAAGGATGACAGGCATGGAGTGTTCGTACCAGTATCGGGATGAGGTGGGGTTGCCCCTGTTGCCGGAACGATACCGCGCGTATACCGCTCGGCGAACAGGGGAGATGGGGAGGCCATGACCGTCAGACCATCGACAACCAGAACCCGGATACCTGTGCTGGTGGCGGACGATTCCATCGTCTTTCGCCGCTACCTGCGCGATGTCCTGGCAGACTGTGAGCGGATCTCCATTGTCGGTGAGGCAAAAAACGGCATAGAGGCTCTCGACCTGATCCTGCAAGTACGGCCCAGAGTCATTCTCCTGGACATGGAGATGCCGCTGATGGACGGAATGACCGCCCTGCAGCATCTGATGATCCATTGCCCGACTCCGACCATCATGTTCTCCAGTTTGACCAGCGAAGGAACCGTTCGCGCCTTCGATGCCTTGAAAAACGGGGCGGTCGACTTTTTCAGCAAGGATCTGCTGTTCGATGAACCCCGACAGGAAGCGTTCAGGAAAAAGATCATCACCAGGATCGTCGGGGCGGCCAGAATGAAGGTGCATTCTCTGGAGCCGGCCTTCGACATGGCCAGAATCGCTGTGCCGAAAACAGTCAATGGCGGTGAGACGTCAGCGGGTCTGGTGCTGTTCTGCGAAGAGTGCGGGGCCAGAAATATTGTCGACGCGGATCTGGACGGCCCGGCCTGCTGCCTCAAGTGCGGTGATACCCTCATTGCCTACCATGAGATAGAGCGGTATCACAGAAACGCCCATCTGACGGTCTTTGCCGGAGAGACGGACTGCTGCCGCAACCTGCTCGATATCATTCCCCGACTCGAGACGGACAAGATCGGTTCGGTGCTGATCGTCTTCGCAGGGGAACCGGGGCACGTCGACCGACTGACGGAATATCTCGATGCCATCAGCCCGCTGAAGATCCTGCGAGGACGGGCGGGGATGAACCTCGAGAGCGGTGTGGGGTATATCGTCTGTGGCGCCGATCATCTCTGCCTGGAACCGTCCAGAACCCAGCAGGCGCTGGCAAAGATCAAGAAAAGCGCTAGCAGGCAGGGTGTCATCGATCAGATAATGGCCTCGGCCGCGACGATATTTCGGAAGAAATGTCTGGGCGTGCTGCTCTCCTGCTCTTCTGTCGATGGTCTGCGGGGGCTCAAGGAGGTTGTCGACCATGGCGGCGGGGCACTGGTTCTGCACCCGACAGAGTGCCTGTCGGCCCGGCTGGTACAGACCGCAGCCGACAAGATCTCCGGGGTGAAAATCGCGGAAAATCAGCTGGAACTGGCCAGAAAGGTCATGGAGCTGAGCTGCTCGGCCAGAAGCGGTGGGGCGGTTATCTGAGTGGTGTCGCTCTTTTTATTGTCGCTGCCATGCTCCGGTACCAGAGGACGACAACCGGGTGGCGGCTGCCTGGGACTGGACTTCGTAATCTCGTGCCCTGTCAGAAACGGCTATTTTCTCTTTGGCATATCGTTTACATGCTAAACGTTTACAGATCCGGGTTACGGAACATTTCCGGTATCACCGGTGAACGATTACAAAATTTCTGACACGCCTCGATTGAAGAAAAAAAATCTCGTTTCTGGCTGGACACTACCTTGAGGGGTTGTCATGTTATGGGAAGAACAGGTGCCGCTGCTGCGGCAGGGACTGCATAAACAGCTGGTGCAACAGGCCTTTGGTCCGGCTTCGTTGGGACAAAAGGTGTTCCCCCCTCGCGATCTGGTTTTTCAAGCGATGCGGATCACCCCCTTTGCCTCGGTCAAGGTGGTGATTATCGGTCAGGATCCCTATATCAATGAGCATGGCGCCCTCGGTCCGGAGGCGCATGGCCTGTGTTTCTCCGTACGGCAGGGAGTGCCGATGCCGCCTTCGCTGCGCAATATTTTTCAGGAGATCAACCAGACGGTCTATCATGGCAAACCGGGCAGAACGGCGACCGACCTCACCGATTGGGCCGAGCAGGGGGTCTTGCTGCTCAATGCCAGTCTCACCGTCATCAAGGGAAAATCAAATTCTCATGTCAGTCTGGGCTGGCATGCCCTGACCGACAATATTATCGAGACGGTGTCAGAAAAACGGGATCGTGTGGTGTTCATGCTCTGGGGGGCGTTCGCCCAGAAAAAGGAGGGGCTGATAGACCGCGGCAAACATCTCATTCTCAAGACCAGCCATCCCTCACCCCTGTCCGCGCATCGGGGCTTTCTCGGCTCCGGGGTCTTTGTCCGCTGTAATGACTATCTGCGGCGGCACGGCATCGACCCCGTGATCTGGTAGCCGAGAGGACGGGTGTCCCGTGACAGCCCAGGTGGCAGGTCCCGGCTGATCCTTACGTTTTTTGGGTTTTGCGCCTGTCGCGATGGGCTGGCATTTGCCCGGTGCCATCCCGGAATGGGCGAGGTCGCTTCCCCCCTCCTTTTTCCTTTTCAATCGATAATCGAGCGAATGATGTCTTTTTTGCCGATAATCCCAACGAGTTTCCCCTCGTCGAGCACCGGCAGGGTGTGCACCGACTGTTCCGACATGATGGTGGCCAGTTCGTCCACCGTTGTGTCCAGGGCGACCGTGGTGATCTCTGTATTATAGATGTCGGCGACCGTCGATCCGGCTATCTTGTGGATCTCCTTTTCGACACTGTCTGGCCGTTCCAGGTAAAAGACCGCATCGAGAATGGAGACCACCGTCGGGATGTGGATCTTCTTGTTCTGATAGATGAGATCGCTTTCGGTGACGACGCCAATCACTGCGCCGTGCTCATCGACCACCGGTACCCCGCTGATGTTGTGCTCCGTCAGTACTCTGGCGAGAGCCTTGACGCTGGTGCTCGGTGATACGGTGATTACCTCGCGGGTCATTATGTCAGCAGCTGTTTTCATTATCGTTCCTCTCTGTTTATATGAAACTCATCGGTACGGAAAGCTCAGTCACCGCGCCGAGGAGTTTCATGGTTCGTTGTGGCTGCGGTACCTGGTCCAGCCATGCTGGTTTATATGAAACTCATCGGTACGGAAAGCTCAGTCACCGCGCCGAGGAGTTTCATGCTTCGTTGTGGCTAAGGCTCTATGGTCCAGCCATGCTGGTTTGTAGCGAAATATCGCCAGTGCGGAAAGCTCTCTTGCCGGGCCGGCGAGTTTCGTTGGTCGTTGTGGCCGAGGCCCCTGGTTGGCGCCATGCCGGTTATCTCGATCGCTTATCGGGCGCCGGCCAACTGGTCACCGACTCGACCCGGACGTCGTTGACCAACGCTGATCGATCGTGGTGAGCACGCCGTTTAAGGTGGCGGGAATGGCGTCGGCGACTTCGCTGGCGGTATAGCCGAACCCCAGGCGCTGGTAAAGGGTGTCCGCCGCCGCGCCGTGGAGATAGACAGCGGCTGCGGCTGCCTCGAACGGTTCGCAGCCCTGGCAGAGCAGGGCGCCGATAATGCCGCTCAACACGTCTCCCATGCCACCGGTCGCCATGCCGGGGTTGCCAGAGGTGTTGATCAACAGATGACGCCCGGGCTGACAGACAATGGTGCCGGCTCCCTTGACCACCACGATATGGTTGGAATTCTCGTCATTGAGCAGGGCACAGGCCTGATGGGCTGCCTCGATTCTGTTCTGTTGGATCCGCTGGCTGGACCAGCCGAGCAACCGGCTCAACTCCCCTGGATGGGGGGTAAAGATACGCTGGCCCCTGGCCATGTGGAGATCGTCCGGCTGGGCCGCCAGAATGTTGAGGGCGTCGGCGTCCACCACCAGGGGGATGGGGACCTGCCGGTAGATCTGCCGGGTAAAGGCGGCTGTCCTGGTCTGGGTACCAATTCCTGGACCGATCACCATGGCCTGTTTATCCTGGGCGAAAAGCAGTATCTGCTCGACATCGGCCTCGCTGAAGGTCTCGGCAGAGTGGGTGAGAGGCACGGTCATTGCCTCCCACAGGCTGGCCTCTATGATACTGTTGAGGGTGTGCGGTACCGCCAGACTGACCAGGCCACAGCCGGCCCGCAGCGCGCCGCGGGCGCTGAGGAGGGCCGCCCCTGTCTTGCCCGGTGAGCCGGCGGCAATCAGCAGATGACCGTGGTTTCCCTTGTGGGATGAAGGCTTGCGCCGCAGAACCGGGGCGAGATGGCCCAGGCTCGCCTGATCAAGAGACTCGTTGGACGGGTCTATTCGCTTCTGGGCCTCGGGCGGGATACCGATATCGATCACCGCAAGCGTCCCGGTCACCATCCTGCTGTCATGGAGGAAATGCCCCGGTTTGGCCAGACCGTAGGTCGCGGTGATGTCGGCGGTCATGCAGATGCCCATTTTCTTGCCGGTATCGGCGTTCATGCCCGATGGGCAGTCGACCGCCACCACCGGGGTGTTGCGGGCGAAGTTACGGGAATTGATGGCCTCGATGACCGCCCGGAAATGGCCGGTGATCTCGCGCTGCAGGCCAATGCCGAAGATGGCGTCGACAATGGCGTAACAGGACAGTCCCTGGGACTCGAGCTGTTTATGGAGCACCGGCAGAGTCGAGACCCGGACCTCGGAATCGATGATATGGTAGGGCAGCTTGAGCTTTTCGACGATCTGCATATTGACCGCGGCGTCGCCTTGCAGCCTGTCCGGGTGAACCAACAGGAAGAAGACCGGTTTGCAACCGAGCTGGTGCAGATGTCTGCCGATCACCAGCCCATCGCCGCCGTTATTGCCGGGGCCCACCAGAATGCAGGCGAAGGTGTTGTGGCACGGACCAAAGTACTGCTCCATCAGCCGGACCGTGCCAACCCCGGCATTTTCCATCAGCACGATGCCGGGAATACCGAAATGCTCGATGCTGTACCGGTCAAGGGCCTGCATTTCCGCCGTGGTCGGTAATTTCATGTTATCTCCTCGATGTCAAGATGCTCTGAGGTGGTTCTCGCTGGCGATTTTCGGGTCAGCGGGGCCCTGTTTATATGAAACCCTCGGCATGGAAAAATCTCTTACCGGACCGACCAGTTTCATAACAGCGTAGTGTCGTGTCACTCCTGCAATGTTGATGGACTCGCAAACCAGGGACTGTCCCCAGCCTCATCGGGGACTGTCCCTGGTTTGCAGACGTTGCCGGCAGTGGTCGCAGGGCTGAAAGCCAGCCTCCAGCGCCTCGGACACCGAATCGAAATACACTGTGTTGGTCGGCTCGTCATGTTCACCGCAATCGGCCAGATGAAACAGATTGGTGTTCGGGTTGGCGGTTACCGGCTGGTCATATTCCGGGAGAGTTTCGGTCAGATCGGCAGGGGGCCGGGCTCTCTGGACTACCCGCTGGACTACCCGGCTGAGGTGACGAAGCCGCCCGCAGAGGGGGATGAGCAGCGAGCGATGACCACGACTGGCTAACAGGCGTACGGGCTCGGGGAGTGCATGCTTTTCCTGGGCGAGTCGATGGATGCCATACATGGCGCCGGCCAGAAAGAGCAGGTTGGGGATCCACATCAAGACGAAGACCGGTCCAACCCCTTCCTCCGCCATGTTCTTGAAGGTGGTAAAGAGCACATAATAGAGAATGAAGGCGCCAAGCCCGATGGGAATGCCGACGGTCTTGCGGCCAGGCCCGGCGAGCAGACCGAGCGGGAGACCCAGAAGGGACATGATGAGACAGCCGGCCGGCAGGACCAGTCGCTTGTTGAACTCGACCAGCATGTCCCGGCCCTTTTCGGTGTCCAGACCGTAGCTGTCTGCGGCCGTCAGAAGTCCTCCCATGTCATAGGTATTGCGTTCGTTGATCTTGATCCGCTGGGGCAATTGCAGGGGAATGTTGATGAGGTATTTTTCGAAATTGACAATCTGGGCTGTTTGTCCTTCGGAGCGATGCAGGCTGCCCCGCATCAACAGGATGGTAACATCCATCTTGGCGATGTCACTGGTCATTCTGCCGCTGTTTGCCATGGTGATCACCGGGGTCTTCTGCCCGCGCATATCGGAGACCCAGACATCCTTCCAGTCACCGGTTTCTCTATCGATCTCTCTGACATACACCACCAGATCACCAAGGGCCTCGGTGAACTGGTCTTCTTTGATCCCATGGTCGATCTTTTCTTTCAGCAGCTGATAGGTCAACTGCTTCATCGCGGTATCGGCCTTGGGAATGAGGGTGACCGAGACATACCCGGCGGTCAGGGCGATGACGCTGGCGATGACGAACAGGGGTGGCAGGATATGGTAGATGCTGATGCCACTGGCCTTCATCGCCAGAATCTCGGTGTCGTTGGCCAGGCGGGAAAAGCAGATGATGATGCCCATCATCGCCGCCATCGGCACGGTGTAGAGCAGCATGTTCGGCAGCAGATAGGCAAAGAGCCGGATGAAATCGGCAAGACCGATATGCAGGTCGAGGGCGAAGTTCAGAAAGGGAATGAGTTTGACAAGGAAAAAAACCCCGTTCATTACCAGAAAACTGGCAAAGAACGGGGCGAGCATCTCCGTGGCGAGATAACTGTACAGCAGCAGAGGCATACGGGAAATGACGTTCATAAACACGCTGTTGGATGTCCACCGGCAAAAAGGCCATGACGCCGATGGAGAACAGACTGCCCGCCAGATGTCATTTGCCCGCGAGGCTGGCCAGCGGCTGCTCGATGGTCACCTTGAGCCAGTGCGGATCCCACCACTCGAGAGGGGTGGCGAAGATGCCGTTGACCAGGATGGAGAAGTGAAGATGGTCTCCACCGGCCATGCCGGTACGGCCGGTGAGGCCGATCGGCTGATTCTTGGTCACCTTATCGCCGGGTTTGACCTTGATCTGACTCAGATGCGAGTAGAGCGAGAAGACACCCTGACCATGGTCGATGACGACCATATTGCCATAGATACCCAGATAATCGCCGAAAACCACCTTGCCGTCATTGGCGGCCCCGACCGTGGCCTGCTGGGTGGAGGCGAGGTCGATGCCGAGGTGAACCTGCTCGTCTATCGGCTTGTCATTGTAATAGTAGGTCCGGTGGTCGGCAAAACCGGCCCGGTTGCTGCCCGGCATGCGCAAAAACTGACCGGACCAGAATCGTTCATCGGCGGAAACGCTGCATATTTCAGCTATTTTGGCGTTGTTGGCATCGCGTACGGTCGAGTTGGTGTAGAGATACTGCTCGACCGGGCTTCCCGACATATCCGGATAATGCTGTCTGAATTCGGGTAATTTGGCATTGAGGAAACCATCGCTGATATTGATCCGGTCATGTTTCTGACGCGCACTCTGGTAGAGGGTGGTAAAGGGCAGCGTCGTGCTGTTACCGGCGGTATCGGTGGCCTTGATGGAGGATTCCGAGAGGCTCTCGGCATCGTAGGGCAGGGCGAAGTAGGCGATATATTGCCCCTTGCCGTCGGAACTGATCGGGTGACCGGGGTTGAACCTGCCATTGATGACGACTCCGTGCTCGCTCTTTGGGTCATCGACGGAATAGATGGCGATACCGGCGCCACCCGGTGAGATGTACTGCTCGCTGTGCAATAAGGTGATGGCCGGCGGCCTGGTATCGATGGTGGCCGTGGTGGTCGCGGTCGCCACGTTTTTCCTGACAATGTCCAACAGAGAGAAATTATTGGCGGAAACGGTGAAGGTGACCGGGCCTTCACTCAAGCCGAGCGATTTGACATCGAAGGGAACAGCGAGCCGTTCCTTGGCCGGCCCGGCCTGGGCGCCGTCTTTACCGCCTGGACCGGCGATCGAGAAGATCTCCTTGGTCGAGTCATTCTGGGAGGCGGTGACAAGGACCTGGGCGAGCTTGCCGCCATTGCTGGAGATGCCGATCTCAAGGGTCTGGCTGGAGCCGATGATCTGAGGGATGCCGGTGAGGTCGATGGTCGGTTTACTGGCCGAGAAAAAGAGAAAAATTGCCGCTCCGATTATGATCACCAGCAAAAGAAGGCTGATCCTGGCGAGAACTCGTTGCAGGGAAAAACGTTTACGGGTGGTATAGGTAGCCATGTCGAGGGTATGGGGAAGAGGGGGCAGCAGCGATACCAGCTGCTATCGCTGCCAGATAATTTCGTATTTTTCGATATGCATATCCTTGGCAGGCGCGATGACGATTCGCTTGTCCGTGTCGTGCTCGAGTTGGGCGACGGTGAGCTCTTCTCCCTTGGAGAGCATATCGGCGATGCGGGGGTGGACTCGCAGGGTGACCGTATTACCGCCCGCGGTCTGGGCATTGCGGTGGATATTGCGGAAGATTTCGTAACAGATGGTCCGACGGGACTTGAGCATCCCTTCGCCCTTGCAGTAGTGGCAGGGCTCGCACATCAGCTGGTAGAGGCTTTCACTGTTGCGCTTTCTGGTCATCTGTACCAGGCCGAACTCCGAGAGCTTTAAGATATTGATCCGGCTCTTGTCTTTCTTCACCGCGGTCTTGAAGGTGGCGAACAGCTCTTCGCGGTGGGCCTCGTCTTCCATGTCGATGAAATCGATGATGATAATGCCGCCGATATTGCGCAGGCGAAGCTGATAGGCGATCTCGATCGCCGCCTCCATATTGGTCTTGAAGATCGTCTCGTTGAGGTTGTTCTTGCCGACGAACCGGCCGGTATTCACGTCGATCACCGAGAGGGCCTCGGTGCTCTCGATGATGATATAGCCACCGGATCGGAGCCACACCTTCTTCTCGATCGCTCGACTGATCTCGACCTCGATGCCATGCTCTTCAAAGAGGGGGGTGTCGCCGCGATAGAGCGACAGTTTGCCCTTGAGTTCAGGGGCGAAGGTCTTGACGAATTTCTCGATCTTGTGAAAAGAGGCCTCCTCGTCGATGATCAGCCGGTCGACGTCGCTGGTGAACAGATCCCGCACCGAGCGCAGGGTGATGTCGAGGTCCTCGTAGACCAGGGCCGGCACCGAGGCCTGCTTTTCCAGGTCCTGGATCTCCTCCCAGAGATGGAGGAGGAATTCCATGTCCGCCTCGAGTTCTCCGGTGCTGGCATTTTCGGCCACGGTCCGGACAATGAAGCCGGCACCCTGCGGGCGAATCGATTCTATGGCCTCCTTCAGCCGGGCTCTGGTCTCTTCGTCCTCGATCTTCCGCGACACGCCGATATGGTCGGTCAAGGGGATATAGACGAGGTTGCGACAGGGCAGGGTGACATGACAGGTCAGTCTGGCGCCTTTGGTGCCGATGGGATCCTTACTTACCTGGACCAGAATGGTCTGGCCCTCCTGCAGAAGATTCTCGATCTGTACGGTGTTCCGGTGGCGGGAGGCCTTCTCGTGGATGTCCTCCTCCGGGTCACAGGAGTGGACGGGCGGTGAGACCTCGAGGGTGTCGACATCCGTCAGCGATGCCTGAATGTAGATGTCATCGACATAGAGAAAGCCGGTACGCTCCAGACCGATATCGACAAACGCGGCCTGCATCCCCGGCAGGACGCGAACGACCTTGCCTTTGTAGATATTACCCATGAGCCCTTTTTCAGTGGGACGCTGAAGCCGGTACTCGCTGAGCACACCATTTTCCACAAGAGCCATCCGTACTTCGAAGCTCCTGGAATTTATGAGAATTTCAGTGGTCATGGTTCTGGGCTGAACAAATATTTCAACTTCCCGTTGTGGGAAGGAATTCGTATCTATGAATCATTCAGTATACAGCAATCAAGGGAAAAATAGCCATATCTAATGCTGTTTTTTATCCAGGCGGGGCTGAGGTTTCTCGGAGTCCCGCTTTGCACACCCGCCAGCAGTCGCGGATGCGGGGTTGGCCTGCGGGTTCCGCGGCCAGGGTGATGCGGGTGGGCTCATTGCCCCGGTGGTGACGACAGCAGGATAATGGCAAAGGTCACCGTGGCGTTTTCACTGTAGAGGTACCTGGCTGTGACGGTATCGATAGGGAGAGTGTCTGGCGTAGAACCGAAATGGGTCTTGAGAAAATCCTGGAGAATCTTCGGAACGTCCTGGTTGTTTTGAGAAACTTTCCAGACCACCGCCAGCCGGGAAGCGGGAGGCGCCAGTGCGGCAAAACCGTAACCCGGGATGATGGCGACGCTGTCGGGAAAGGCCAGACTGAGGTTGCCGGCCAGAAATCTGTCGTCGGAGACGATGAGGCCGTGATCGAAGCCGTCCCGCTCGAGTTGTTCGGCAATGGCCGCGATCGGGTAGTTGAGGCGGCAGAATTTGGCCATCCGTTCGGCGCCGACCACCCGGATGACCAGGGCCAGATAAACGGCCACCGCCGCGACGGCGATGGTCGTCAGATACCAGGTGCGGCGCCTGGGGCTGATATCGTTCTGGTCGAGCCGGGCAAAGAGCAGGATGGGCACGACGAAGAGCAGCGGCTGCAGCCAGCGATCCTTGACGTAGGTCACCTCAAAGAGCAGGATGATGACGAGAAGCGACGCAATGAGAATCGCGAAATACCTCGTAAGCAGGCGCGCTTCGACGCTTCTTTGCCCCGCAGACTTCATGCGTCTCCAGCCCGTCGGGAAGATGGCGGTGAAGGCCAGCAGCAGCGGACCGAGAAAGAGAATGCTGTTCTTGAGCAGGCTGAAGGGCCCCTTGAAATAGAAATACTCCTTGCCCTGTTTGAATTTGCCGGTGGTGGCAAGGAAGATGTCCAGGTGATGTACCAGCCAGTACAGGTAGGGGCCGCTGAGCATCAGGGCCAGGGCCAGGGCGGCCGCGGCCCGGCGGTTGCAGAGAACCCGGCGCCCAGTGGCAGATGTGGCGAAGGCGAGCAGCAGGACGGTCAGAAAGACGAGGTAGTTGGCCTTGGCCATGATCCCGACCGCGATACAGACCCCGAGAAAACAGTAGGATGACCAGAGCTGTCGCTGCAACAGGCCGAGCATCAGCCACAGTGTCGCCGCCGCGGCGCAGACCAGCAAAACCGTATGGGTCATGTCACGCTGGGATTCCCAGCCGATTTGCGGGATGAGCAGCAGGGAGAAGGCGGCGAGCATCGCCGCCCGGTTGGTGCGCAGGGTCTGCCTTGCGGCGAGGAAAACGAAGAGATAGGTAAAAAAGAGCAGGACGTTTTTTAACAGGGCCACCGCCAGAACGCTGTGACCCAGCAGCGAAAAGAGGCCATGCTGCAGCCAGGTATAGAGCGGCGGCTGCTCGGTATAGCCCGGCAGCAGCCACTGGGCCAGCATGGCCTGTTCGGCCTCGTCGTAATCGAGGGTCGGGGAAAGCAGCACTCTCCAGAGGATCTGCAGGGAGAAGTAGGTGACGATGGCCAGATAAAAAGGCCAGGCGGGGATGTCGGATGCCGCCTTCCGGGTCGCCACGGTCATTTTGCTTGCCTTACCGGACCCTGCCGCCGGCAAAGAATGATGTTACGGCCATAGACGATGCTGCCGAACAGCTGGCCGATGAAGAGGACGGGGTCACGGCGCAGGATGGCGTAGCTGAGGACCATCAGCGAGCCGGTGATGCTGAGCAGCCAGAAGCCAAGCGACAGGATCGATTCCTTTTTCTTCTCCATCACCAGCAGCTGGTAGACGAAGCGGAAGGTGAAGACACTCTGGCCGAACAGGCCCCAGGCCATGAGCGGGGCCGGGATGTCCGGATTGTTGAGGACGGTAGAGAGATTGTTGGTTGGTCCGTGGGCCAGCCAGCCGGCCGCCAGGATCGGAAAGACAATGATCAGGAGCCGGACGATGCGGGGGATCGTCCGCCAGTGTCCCTGGAAATGCAGATTCCGGATATAGATGGCATAGCCGATGGATTGACTGAAAATAATGGCCAGATCGTCACGGAAGATGCCATAGACCATGAACAGGAAGGAGGCCAGTACACTCAACTGCCAGAAAATCAGCGGCGACAGGGTGCGCCCGGCTTTTTCCGAAAGAATCCATTGACTGAGAAGTCGGGCCGAAAAGAGGAGTTGGGCGGTAAAGCCGATGGCATAGGCGACATACGGGCTCATTGCATCTTCTCTGCTACCCCGTAACGGATATATCGGCTGCGCATCCAGCGGAAGGCGAGGGTGTCGAAAAATGGTCCGACCAGCCGGTTCAGCAGATGATATTTGGCGGTGCCGGCGTGCCGCGGATAATGGGCCACCGGCAGCTGTTTGACCCGCCCACCCTGCAGCTGCACCAGGGCCGGCATGAACCTGTGCATCCCGGTGAAAAATGGCATGGCCCGGGCATATTCACTTTTCATGATCTTCAGCGGACAGCAGGTATCGACGATGCCGTCATCGATCATCAAGCGGCGGTATCCGTTGGCGAATTTGGAGCTCAGTCGTTTTATCAGCCCGTCCTGGCGTTTGCTCCTGATGCCGTTGACCATGTCGAATTCTGGAAAGTATTGAAAATAACTTATAAAGTCTGTCGGGTTGGTCTGCAGGTCCGCATCGATATAGCCGACCAGTTCGGTCTGGCAGTGGTCGAAACCGGCCTTGATGGCGGTGGAGAGACCATGGTTGCGATCAAGCGAGATAAAGGTGTATGCCGGTGACTGCTGGCATTTGTCTCGAATCAGCTGCAGGCTGCCGTCTCTTGAGCCGTCATTGATCAGCAGGGCGCATAACGGCAGGGGGCTTGAGGCCAGAAGACGGTCGAATTCTGTAAAAAAGGCCGGCAGGCTCTCCTCTTCGTCGAAGACGGGGACGATGATGGTCAGTTCGTTGTTCATCTGTCGATTGGGCTGGGATGCATTGGCTGTCAGGACGGCCAGCAACGGCTGATCATACCTGGATGTGAACTGTGCGAGCCGGGCTTTACCATACTTCCAGACATTGCCTCCTCAGCTTCACGATGGTATATGTTGTGCCGTTGTGTCCGGTCGGTGGTTGTCGGTGCCGATCGTCTCTGCGCTGACATCTGCTTGTCTGGTGATCGCCGGCACCTGCCGTCCTGTTGGCCGCAGGGGATGAAAAATACGTAAAGTTACCAGATCTGACCGATAAACTCAATGATGACTTTGGCGAGAGTGACCTCTGAGCGCATATCCTGCCCCTGATTGACACCCCTGGGTGTACACTGTGAATGAAATGGAGTGTTGTCCGGTATCTGTTGTCGTACCCTGCTACAATAGGCGCGGTTTTCTCAGCCGTTCTCTGGGGTCGATCATGGCCCAGACCCTTCCCTGCCGGGAAATTCTGGTCGTCGACGACGGCTCGACCGATGACTCCCGCGGGCTGATCGACCAATTGGCCCGGCAGAGCGAGGTGCCTCTGCGCTATTTTCACCAGGACAACAAAGGGGTCGCCGCGGCCCGTAATCTCGCGATCCGTGCGGCCGGCTGCGAGTATCTGGCCTTTCTCGACTCCGACGATTACTGGCTGCCGAAAAAGCTCGCCGTGCAGTTTGCGGCGATGCGGAAAAATCCAGAGTATGGAATCAGCCATAGCCGGGAGCGCTGGCTCAGGCGGGGGGAGCATCTCAACCAGAAGAAAAAGCACCGGCCGGCGTCGGGGGATATCTTCCGGCAGTGTCTGCGGCTCTGCGCGGTGGGCATGTCCACCGTGATGGTCAGAAGAGAGCTGCTGTTTGCCATCGGTCTCTTTGACGAGTCGTACCCCTGCTGTGAGGACTACGAGCTCTGGCTTCGGGTCAGCAGTCAGCACCATTTCCTGTTGATTGACGAGCCGCTTACCGTCAAACAGGGCGGTCGGGACGATCAGCTCTCCCAGCAGTACCGGGTGGGGATGGACCGCTTTCGCATAGAGGCGATGGAGAAGCTGCTGGCCGCGGGAAGACTCGACAGCAGTCAGGAGGCGGCGACCAGGCGGGAGCTGACGAACAAACTGACCATCTACGGCAACGGTTGTCTGCGGCATGGCCGGGAGCGAGAGGGCCAGCGATGCCTTCAGCGGCTTCGAGAACTGTAGGGGGAGAACGTGTCCATCCAGAAAACAGCCCTTTCTGCTTTCTGGATGGGCACCCGTTAAGGGAGAAGAGGGTATGGCAGGCAAATCGTGGCGGGATCCATCCCGTTATATCAGAGAAATTCATGTCGACGAGCAGTGTGTCGATGATCCCTCTACCCGGGAGATCCTGACCAGGGCGGGTCTGCCCTGGGATGTGGTTGGCGCGCATCAGCCCCCGTACCCACTTACCGCCCCCTATCCGCAGAATATGAGTGAGGGCAAGCGTCATCTTTATCTGACCAGAAATAGGGGGAATTTTTTCAAACCATGTCCGGCGACCCGTGAGTACCGCTGCTGTGACTACCATGTCCTCAATACCGGGATGAACTGCCCGATGGACTGTGTCTACTGCATTCTCCAGGCATATCTCAACAATCCCTGGCTGTCGTTTTATGTCAATGTCGATGAGATGCTGACGGAGATTAAAGAGGAGCTCGCCGCCCACCCCGACAACTTCTATCGGATCGGTACCGGCGAGTTCACCGACTCCCTGGCAATCGACCGTCTGACCCGGCTGAGCACTGTACTGGTCCCGTTCATGGCGAGCCAGCAGCGGGCGATGCTGGAGCTGAAGACCAAATCGGCGATGATCGACAATCTCCGGGATCTCGACCACGGGGGCAGGACCATGATTTCCTGGTCCCTCAACAGCAGCCAGGTGCTCGGCGGCGAAGAGTTCAGGGTTGCGACCCTGAACGAACGGCTGGAGGCCGCCGCCCAGTGTGCCTCCTGGGGATACCGTTTGGGCTTTCACTTCGATCCGATCATCGAGCATGATGGCTGGCAACAGGGCTACCGGCAGACCATTGACGCGCTCTATCGGGCGGTGCCGGCGGAAGCTATCGTCTGGATCTCGCTCGGGGCCCTGCGTTATCTGCCGAAACTGAAAGATATCGGTATGTTCAGGTTCCCGAAAACCCGCATGTACTTTCAGGAGTTCGTCGAGGGGCTCGATGGTAAGTCCCGCTATTTTCGTGACAGCAGGGTGCGGCTCTACCGCGAGATATACACGATGCTGCAACGGTACGTGGCCCCGTCTACCTGTATCTATTTCTGTATGGAAAGCGATGAAATCTGGCGAGAAGTCATGGGTTTCGTCCCGGCTGAGCGGGGAGGGGTGCCGGCTCTGCTCGAACGAGCATTTTTTCAAGGGCTTGGCCGGTAACCGGCAGAGCTCGAGCAGAGTGGCCTCAGCCACAACGATCACACCGCCACGCTGGCATGAAACTTCTCGTACCTGGCCTGAAGGCCCGTTGTCCGGGATATTCCCCTTGTCCTTTCATTTTTCTATCGTATACTTGTCTGGGTGAGAAAACGTTGCCAAAAACGCTAACCAGCTTGGCTGCTGGACCAAGAACCCTCAGCCACGAGAACCATAAAACTCTTCGGCGCGGTAACAGCGTTCTCCGTGCTGACGATTTTCGGATCAACCAGCATGGCTGGACCAGATAGCCTCAGCCACAACAAACCATGAAAATCGTCGCCCCGGTAAAGGACTTTTTCGTACTGACGATTTTCGGATAAAACCATATATCGAGTCAGGAGCAGGGATAATGATTAACAAGGCAATACTTATCGGCAATCTAGGTGCCGACCCGGAAGTCCGTTACACCCAGAGTGGCACCCAGGTCACCACCTTCAGCTTGGCCACGACCGAGCGCCGCAAGGGGGCCGATGGCCAGGTCCAGGAAAACACCGAATGGCACCGGATCGTGGCCTGGCAGCGTCTGGCAGAGATCTGTGGT
This sequence comes from Desulfopila sp., assembly GCA_047973425.1. Classification (GTDB taxonomy): domain Bacteria; phylum Desulfobacterota; class Desulfobulbia; order Desulfobulbales; family Desulfocapsaceae; genus Desulfopila. The sequence continues at coordinate 20,952 of JBKEBZ010000088.1, read as the reverse complement.
GAATATCTGCACAAGGGGTCGCGGGTCTATATAGAGGGTCGGATTCAGACCAGGAAATGGAAGGATCAGAACGGAGTGGACCGCTACACCACCGAGATCGTGGCCCGGGAGATGAAGATGCTCTCCCCCCGTGGCGGTGAGTCGTCGGGCGCTGGCGGTGGAACCTCGTATGGCGGCTACGACAACTCGTTTCCGGAATCTTCTCCCGGCCTTGTCGACACCGGGGATGATGTCCCCTTTTAGACGCGCTGGCCAAAGAGAAATGACAAAGGTGCTGTCGTTGATCGGCCTTGAGCTGCGCACGGGGACGGTGGCGGAAACGGTGGCTGCCGGCAGGAAAATTCTTGGCCCGACACCGGTTGCTCCCAAGACCCCTTTAAACCGGCAAACCCACGGGTTGTCCTCTCGGTTTAGCATTCATTCAGTTGGTTGTTCTAACACGGAAAAGCCCCTTGACGACCATGCCCGGCGTCCATATTGTGATGGTACAGTTCTGAGGCCCTGTTGAAACCTTGATGGGCTCGTAAAAACTCCGATCTACTTCGCCCTCGGTCACACACGACACTTCGCTGTACCTTATGTACGACCAAATTGTCGTTTGAGACACTACGCCTCGTATATCAAAGTTTTTCCTGAGCCCATCTCGGCGGAACATTCGACTTTTACGAGATCAGCAAACCTTTGTCTCGGACGAATTCAAGGTATGTGAAACGGGAATGGAATACTACGAAACGCTGGGTGTTGCCAAAGGTGCAACAGCAGATGAAATCAAAAAAGCCTACCGCAAGCTCGCACTGAAATATCACCCGGATAAGAACAGAGGCGACAAAGGGGCGGAAAATCGATTCAAGGAAATCAACGAAGCCTACGCTGTGCTGTCGGATCCTGTGAAAAAACAGCAGTACGATACCTATGGCTCGACCAATTTCCATCAACGATATTCCCGTGAAGATATCTTCCGCAACTTTGATCTCAACGATATCCTCAGACAGTTCGGTTTCGGCGGTGTTGGTCGACAGCAACCCGGCACAGGCTTTGGGCACTCGATGAATATGGGTGGTGCAGGGGTCAATTTCAATTCCTTTTTCAGTCAGGGTGGCCCTGTCGGCGGTTGTGGCGGCGGCTGTCGGCAACCGGAGAAGGGGATTGACATGAACTACCAGCTCACGGTTACCCTGGAAGAGGTGCTGCATGGGGCTGAGCGGTCGATATCTCTGAGGAAAAACGGCCAACCCCAGCAGGTCAGCGTCAAAATTCCCCAGGGTATCGAAGAGGGAAAGAAGCTGAGGCTGAAGGGGCAGGGCGGCAGTTCGGCCAATGGTGGTTCGCCGGGAGACCTGTATCTGAAAGTCGAGATTGCCGAACACCCCAGTTTCAAGCGTGACGGCGACAACCTCATTCTCGAGAAGCTGCTCAGTTACAGCGATGCCTGCCTGGGGGCGAAGGTTGAAATCGAGACTCTGGAAGGGAAGACCTTTTCCGTCTCGGTGCCCTGTGGTTCCGTCAACGGTTCGCGACTGCGGATCCGCGGATACGGATTGCCCTCTGGTCCGCTCGGCGCGCGGGGTGATCTGTATGTCAAGCTGGCGGTGGAAGTGCCAAAGAACCTCAATGACGAACAGCGCGAGCTGGTACAGAAGTTGAGGGCATGTGGTCTATGAAACGATGAGGCGCCAGGCCATCTGGTGCGGCCAGGGGGCGAGAGCGCAGCTTTTGCACCGGATAAAAAAGGGGATGGGCGGACAACGCGCATCCCCTTTTTTTTACGGTTTATATGAAACTCGCCGACAAGGAGTCGTTGGCACTTCCTCGGGATTTTCATGGTTTGTTGTGGCTGCGGTACCTGGTCCAGCCATGCTGGTTTATATGAAACTCGTCAGCACGGAAAGTTCTGTTACCGCGCCGAGGCGTTTCATGTTTTGTTGTGGCTGAGGCTCCCTGGTCCAGCCATGCTGGTTTATATGAAACTCGTCAGCACGGAAAGTTCTGTTACCGCGCCGAGGAGTTTCATGTTTCGTTGTGGCCGAGGCTCCCTGGTCCAGCCATGCTGGTTAGATCTCATTTTCCTGTCAGGACGATACTTTTTGACTTTTGGTGCCGTCATCATTACTATAAACGGCTCGTCGTCGCCGGTGGGCTGCAGGCCCGGGGGGAGCTCTCAGCAGGAGGCCGGATGGACGGTTTTTCTTGTCGTCATCCAAATTTGTCGGAGCCTGTGTCGTTATGGTGCATATCGGTCTTGAACAGTTGCTGTCCTCTCCGCCCGGCTGGTTGAAGAGTAGCCGTATCGGTCTGCTCTCGAATCAAGCCTCCACCGGCCGTGATCTGCGGCACAGTCGCTTTCACCTTCTCGAGAAATTTCCAGGTCAGCTCACCTGCCTTTTTTCCCCGCAGCACGGTTTTTTTGCCGAGAAGCAGGACAACATGATCGAGTCGGCACACAGTGCCGACCCGGAAACGGGACTGACCATCTACAGTCTCTACGGCGAGTCACGCCGGCCCGACCCGATAATGTTCAGACAATTTGATGTGCTGATTATCGATATAGTCGATGTCGGCACCAGGGTGTATACCTTTTTATATACCATGGCCTACTGTCTGGAACTGGCGGCCGAACTCGGCAAGAAGGTCATTGTGCTTGATCGCCCCAATCCGGTGGGCGGGCTGGCGGTCGAGGGCAATATCCTCGAGCCGGCCTGGACATCTTTTGTCGGGCTGTACCCGCTGCCGATGCGCCACGGCATGACCTTTGGCGAGCTGGCGCTTCTGATCAACAGTGAGTTTGCACTCGGCGCCGACCTGGAAGTGGTGATGATGCAGGGATGGCAGCGACCGATGCTCTTTCGGGACACGGGGTTCCCCTGGGTCTTCCCTTCTCCCAATATGCCGACGCCGGAGACCGCTCTGGTGTATCCCGGCCAGGTTATCTGGGAGGGGACCATGGTTTCGGAAGGGCGGGGGACGACGTTGCCCTTCGAGCTCTGCGGGGCGCCCTATTGGCGTTGGGGTGAGATCGCCGAGCTTTTGCAGGCAACCGAATTGCCCGGCTGCCGTCTGCGGCCGATCACCTTTGAGCCGGTGGCCGGTAAATACGCTGGTCAGACCTGTTGCGGTTTTCATCTCCATGTGTTGGAGCCGAGCCGTTTTCTGCCCTACCGGACCAGCCTGGCCCTGCTGCAGGCTGTCGCCCATCTCTATCCGCAGCAGTTCAGTTACAAGGAACCGCCGTATGAGTACGAGTACGAGCGGCTGCCGCTGGATCTGATCCTCGGCAGCCAACGGCTGCGAAAGCAGCTGGAGAACATGATTCCGCTCACAGAGATCGAGATGGGCTGGCAGTCAGAGCTGACGGAATTTATTGAAAAACGTGACAACTATCTGCTATACAGTTGATTTTAGACAGCCTGGCGTGAGCGTGATTTCCAGTCTGCGCGGCAGCGTGTCGGCCGCAGCCCAACAGACCGTCTTGGCCGCCGGAGAGCGGCCGCAACGAGAGCGGACAGCAGGATATGAGACCAAACACCTTGAATTTACTGCAAGCCGCCGAGATGGTGGCTGGCACCCTTCACGGTGATCGGGATCGACTGATCACCGGTCTCTCCTCGCCTGAGGCGGCCGGCGAGAATGACTTGACCTTTCTGGCCAAGAGCGCGGAGGTGGCCCGTCTGACCGCAAGTCGGGCCGGGGCGGCGCTGGTGCCCGTCGATCTGAGCGAGCAGGTGCCGATGCCCGTGATCAGGGTCCCGGATCCTTATCTTGCCTCGGCCATTCTCCACAACTACCTGCTTGCTCGCCCGTTCATCGCCAAAGGCATCCATCAGCGAGCCTGTGTCGGGGTCGACTGCGCTATTGCCGAGGAGGTTTCCATTGCCCCGTACGCGGTGGTCGGTGACCGGGTGGTTATCGGCCGGCGGGTGGCGATCGGCTCCGGTACGGTGATCGGTGACGATGTGGTGATCGGCGACGACGTGGTGTTGAAAGCCAATGTCACGGTGTGTGAAGGCTGCATTCTCGGCAACAGGGTCATCATTCATTCCGGCACGGTGGTCGGCAGCGACGGGTATGGCTACGCCACCGATGCCAGGGGATGTCATGTCAAACGGCCGCATGTCGGCAGGGTGGTGATCGACGATGAGGTGGAGATCGGCGCCAATACCTGCATCGACCGAGGCGTTTTCGGCGACACCTGGATTCAGCGCGGGGTCAAGATCGACAACCTGGTCCAGGTCGCCCACAATGTGGTGATCGGGGCCAACTCGTTGATTGTGGCCCAGGTTGGCCTGGCCGGCTCAGCCACCCTTGGCCGTAATGTGGTTCTGGGCGGCAAGGTGGGGGTCAATGGCCATATCCATCTGGACGATCAGGTGATGGCCGCCGCCAGCAGTGGTATCCACAAGTCCTTGGCCAAGGGGGCGAAGGTCGGGGGCAGTCCGGCGATCGATGTCCGCGACTGGGCGAAATCGGCCGCGATCTACGCGAAGTTGCCACAACTCTACAGCGAGCTGAAAAAACTGACCAAGGCCGTTGCCGAGTTGCAGGGAAAAAAAGAAACAACGTGCACGACGGGAGAGAAGAACGCATGACAGAGGTAGCTACCACTCCGGACCAGATCGACATCGCGGGAATTCTGGCCCTGCTGCCGCACAGATATCCTTTTGTGCTGGTGGACAGGATACTGCATATCGATGTCGGCGAGAGCAAGGAGATTGTCGGTTTGAAAAACGTGACCTACAACGAACAGTTCTTTCAAGGACACTTTCCGAGCAAGCCGGTGATGCCAGGGGTGCTCATTCTCGAGGGCATGGCTCAGGTGGGTGCGGTGATGGCCTACTATGCCACCCCTGAAGCGGTGGGCGAGAAGATCATGTTCTTTGCCGGAATCGACAAGGCCCGGTTCAGAAAACCGGTGGTGCCGGGCGATCAACTGATCTACAGAATGAAACTGCTCAAGCAGAAACGGACGCTGTGGCTGATCGAGGCCAAGGCCTATGTCAACGAGGATCTGGTCGCCGAAGCGGAGCTGAAGGCTTCGTTCTCCTGACCCTGGTCGATTTCTCCTCTTTTCTCGGCAACGCACCAGCGCGGAAAGATTTCTTATCGAGCCCGAGATCCATGGTGCGTTGCGGCAGAGACGACCTGGTCCCAGCGATGCTGGCTCACACTTCTTTGGCACGATGAGCCCTGTTGCCGCGCCGGGGAGTGGCCTGGCCGGGGCCGGTGTGCCAGATATCGATTGCGGATTGCGGGAAAAAACGGTATCTGTCCACGCCTGCCAGGCGAGGCCTGCGACCACGGCGCGCTCTCCCATTCTACATTTTTTGTACTCTTTTCAATCTCACCAGGTGATAATTCCATTATGCCTATTCATCCTTCAGCAGTTGTCGACCCGAAGGCCGAACTGGACAGTTCGGTGGAGGTCGGCCCATACGCCGTTATCGAGGCCGGGGTCGCAATAGATGCCGATACCCGGGTTGCGCCGCATGCGGTGATTTCCGGACCGACCAGAATCGGCAAACGCAACCTGATCGGTTCGTTCGCCGCCGTCGGCGGCGCACCCCAGGATCTCAGTTACAGGGGCGAGCCCACCGAACTGGTTATCGGCGATGACAACCAGATTCGCGAATATGCCTCGATCCATCGGGGTACGCCCCACGGCCGGGGCAGAACGGTGATCGGTAACGCCAATCTGCTGATGGCCTATATCCATGTGGCCCACGACTGTCAGATCGGCAACAATGTCATTCTCGCCAATGTCGCTACCCTGGCGGGTCATGTCGAGGTGGGCGATCGGGCCTCCATCGGCGGGCTGGTCGCGGTGCACCAGTTCTGCCGTATCGGCTCGCTGAGCTACGTCGGCGGGCTGTCCGGCATCGGCCACGACGTGCCGCCCTTTGTCATCCTGGCCGGGACCCGGAACCAGGCCCGTATCTCGGGTATCAACAAGATCGGCCTGAAAAGAAACGGCTTTTCCCGGGAGACCATCGCCAATCTCGAGCAGGCCTTCAAAATTATCTTCAGATCGCCGAACCTGTTGTTAAAGGACGCTCTCGAACAGGCGCGCAGCGACATCCCGGACTGCCCGGAGGTGAATAGGATGATCAGCTTTTTCGAAGATTCGAAACGCGGCGTGATCAAGCGGACCATCGAGGATTAGCCCACCGATGGCGATTGACCGGGAAAAGATAGGTATCATCGCCGGCGGCGGTCAGTTCCCGCTGCTGTTCATCGAGGCCGCCCGTAAGGCTGGCAGAAAGGTGATGGTGATCGCCCATAAGGGTGAGACGGACGAACGGGTCGCCCAGGCGGCTGACGGGGTGTGCTGGGTGAAGTTGGGCCAGCTTGGCAAGATGATCAGCTGGTTCAGGCAGCAGGGGGTGGCGGAGACGGTCTTTTCCGGGACGATCACCAAGACCAGGATTTTCCGCGATATCGTTCCGGATCTGAAGGCGCTGACCCTGTGGAACAAGATCGATATCAAGCAGGACGATGCGATTCTGCGGGCGGTGGCCGGGGTGCTGGAACAGGAAAAGATCGTCGTGCGCGAATCGACCCTCTATCTCCGGCATCTCCTGTTCCCTGAAGGGGTGTTGTCCCGGAAACGGCCTTCCCGTGAGCAGCGCCAGGACATCGAATTCGGCTGGCGTCACGCCAGGGCCATCGGCGCGCTCGACATCGGGCAGTGCGTGGTGGTCCGCAACCGTACCGTGGTGGCGGTGGAGGCGATCGAGGGGACTGACGCCACCATCAGACGCGGCGGCGGCCTGGCCGGGCAACAGGCGGTGGTGGTCAAGGTCAAGAAACCGGGTCAGGATTTCCGTTTCGATCTGCCGGCCACCGGCGCCGCCACCGTCGAGGCCTTAGCCGAGGTCAAGGGTGCGGTCCTTGCCGTCGAGGCGGGTCAGGCCCTGCTCTTTGATCGGGAACGGATGGTGGCGGCCGCCGATCGCGCAGGCATCGTGGTCGTCGGCGTCAACGAACGCGCGGATGGCACCCTGGATCTGTAGGTCTGGAAAATCCTGGCATGGGGCGCAGATGGGACCGAGATCTCGATACGATCTGAGAGAGAGGAGAGACCCGTGCAGGCGATGATCCTGGCGGCCGGCTTTGGCACCCGACTCCTGCCGCATAGCGGCAGGCGGCCCAAGCCACTTTTTCCCCTGCTCAATGAGCCGCTGCTGCTCTTGACCATTCGCCGCCTGCAGCGCTTTGGCTTTGACCACATCATCGTCAACTGCCACCACCTGCGCCAGCAGGTCGTCGACCAACTGCGGGGAGTGGCCGGGGTGGTCATTCAGCAGGAGGAGACCATCCTCGGCACCGGCGGCGGACTGCGGCGGGCGATGCCGGTGATGCGCGATGAGCCCTTGCTCGTCACCAATGGTGATATCTACCATCTGATCAGTTATCATGAGCTTTACGCTTTTCACCAGCGGACGGGCCGATCGATTACCCTGGCAATGCACGACTATCCCCGCTTCAATACGGTCCCGGTCGCAGCCGGGAAGGTGGTGGGTTTCGGCAACGAGCCCGCTGATCTGCCCAAACTCGCCTTTACCGGTCTTTCGGTGATCGAGCCGTCACTTCTTGCCGGGATCGCCGACGGAGAAGAGTCCTGCATCATAGCCCATTACCGGCAACTGCTCAAGCGAGGGATCGAGATCGGCGTCTACCGGGCGGATCACTGTTTCTGGACCGATATGGGCACGGTGGACGACTACCTGCAGCTGCATGGCGGACTGCTCGGCGGGACCATTCCCCGCTGGCGTGAGTTTACCTATCAGGGGGCCGAGCCGATTCTGGTCAGTGAGACGGCCAGCCTCTCGGGCCCCGCCGAGCTTGTCGACTGGTGTGCGGTCGGGGCGGTACGGGGGCGGAATGTCTCGCTTGCCAGATGCGTGGTGTGGGATGGGTTGGAACTGCCCGATGGCTTTGCGGCCCATGACGCGGTGATCTCGCTTGTGCCGGAGTGTCGGTGACCTGAAGGAGCTCGGAACGGATGGCGATAGAGAAGATGCCAGAGGATCTGGCCAGGGTGGTCACCGCTCTGCTGACCGGCTCGACCAAGGTCGGGACCGGTTCTGCCGAGCTGTCTTCACTGACCAGGCTTGGCGGTGATGGCTCGAATCGAGGCTTCTGGCGCCTCGCCTGGGCTGACGGGCGTTCGCTGCTGGCCATCGCCCCCGCCGGACCGGAGCGGCAATGGCTGCGGGAGGCCCGGGCGGGCTATCGTATCGGTCGCCATCTGCACGGCAGGGGCGTTCCGGTGCCGGCCATCTCCGGCTATGATCCGGCAAGCGGTATCCTGCTCTGCGAGGACCTCGGCACGGTCCACCTGCACGATATCGCCGTGGCGACCGACTGGAACGATCAACGATCGATCGCCAGGCTGCGTGACCTCTATTACCAGGCGGTGAAGGAACTGGCCGGCATGCAGTGTCTGGCCCGGACCGGCTTCGATCCTGGCTGGTGCTGGGATACCCCTCGTTACGACCGCGACCTGATGCTTGCGCGGGAGTCGGGGTATTTTCTGCGGGCCTGCTGGCAGGGCTTGCTGGGCCAGGACGTCCCCGAGGGATTGACGGCCGAGCTGACCGCCTTGGCCGAGGCGGCGGCCGGGGCGCCGGCCGATTTTTTCCTGCACCGCGACTTCCAGTCCCGCAATATCATGGTCAAAGACGGCCAGGTGCGGATCATCGATTACCAGGGCGGCAGGCTGGGCCCCTTGGCCTACGACCTGGCCTCTCTGCTGCTCGATCCGTATGCCGGTCTGCCGCAGTGGTTGCAGGAAGAGCTGTACCAGCAGTATCTTGGACAGCTGCAAGGATATCTGGAGATCGACGCCGACAGCTTCGCCCGCTGGTATGTTGCCCTCGCGTTGCAGCGCAACCTCCAGATAGTGGGGGCCTACGCGTATTTGAGTTCGATTGCCGGCAAGCCCTTTTTTCGCCAATATCTGGCCCCGGCCCTGGCTTCGCTGGCAGGGCTTGCCCGGATCTGTGATACGCCCTCCCTGCCCATTCTGTATCAGGTTGTCCAGAGGGCCAGGGAACTGTTGCCCCGCCTCTAAATTGAGCTGGAAGGCGAGCGGCCGGATAGAGGGACACGCACACCGCCTGCTGCCCTCAGACAACCTATGGCTATAACGAAACTGACAAGAGAAGATATGAGTTCTGCATCATGCCCCATCGTCGTCCTGGTCGGCCGACCCAATGTGGGGAAATCGACACTGTTCAACAGGATCACCAGGTCGCGCAAGGCCCTGGTCGATCCCACCCCCGGGGTGACCCGGGACCGTCACTACGAGCGGGTGAGCTGGGACGACAAGACCTTCATGCTGGTCGACACCGGCGGGATCGACGACAACCCCGAGGACCAACTCGGCGATCACATCCGTGAACAGGCCCTGGCGGCCATTGAAGAGGCGGATATCGTGCTCTTTCTGGTCGATGGGCGGCAGGGGGTGACCCCGGCGGATTATCAGGTGGTCGAAATCCTGCGGCGGACGGAAAAAACGATTTTTTATCTGGTGAACAAGATCGACGGGCCGGAGCAGGAGGTGGAGCAGCTGTCCTCCTTCTACGAGTTGGGGGTCGACAGGCTCTGGCCGGTTTCAGCCGAACACAGCTATGGCTTCAGGGACCTGATGGACGGGATCGTGGCGGAAATCGACAGCTCCCCGCCGGGAGAACCGTTGCCCGAGGGGACGGTGAAGGTCGCCTTTTTCGGCAGACCCAATGTCGGCAAGTCGTCGATGATCAACCGCATTCTCGGTACCGAGCGGATGGTGGTGTCGGATATCTCCGGCACCACCCGTGACGCGGTCGACACCCTGCTCATCCACGGCAAACACAGCTATCTGCTGATCGATACCGCCGGTATCAGGCGCAGGGGCAAGACCACCAATAAACTCGAGAAATTCAGTATTCTGAAATCGCTGGCTTCATTGGAAAAATGCGATGTGGCGGTGGTGCTGCTCGATGCTGGGGAGGGGCTTACCGAGCAGGATACCAAGGTTATCGGCTATGCGCTCGATCATGGTCGCGGCCTGATCATCATGGTCAATAAATGGGATCTGGTGGCAGACGACAAAAAGCGGCAGGAGCAGCTGCTGGAGGAAATCGGCCGGCAGCTGCCGTTTGTCGGATTCGCTCCGCTGTTAAAGGTCTCAGCCAAGAGCGGCTACGGTATAAAGCGGCTGTTTCCGGTGATCGGTTCGGTCTTCCGCCAGTACCGGGCGACCTTTCCGACAGCCGCCCTGAACCGGTTGCTCAAGGAGGCGGTCGCTGAACATAACCCGCCGATGTACAAGAACAAGAGACTCAAATTCTATTATACCTCGCAGATCGGAACCTGCCCGCCGATGTTCGTGGTGATGACCAATAGTGGCAAGGGCGTGCATTTTTCCTACCAGCGCTATCTCACCAACAAATATCGCGAAGGGCTGGGGCTCGACAAGGTGGCGATCAAGCTGATCTTCAAAGGCAAGTCCGGCCGAAAGGAGGGATAGCCAAAGGGGCGGCGTCCCCTCTGGCTACGGCCTTGCGGGTCAAACGAGCAGGCAGACCCGCCGGTCACCCTTTCGCCCTGGTCATGGCCCGGGCAAAGCCCTCGGTAGCACCGGTAATGACCGTTTCGGCCACGCAGAAGGCCAGGCGGATATAGCCCGGCATGCCGAAACCACGGCCAGGTACGGCCAGGATCTTTTCCTGCTGGAGTATCGTACAGAACTCAACATCATCGGCAATGGGGGTCTTGGCAAAGATATAGAAGGCCCCCTTGGGCGGTTGAAACGCATAGCCGGCCTCGCTGAGAATCCGGCAGAAGATCTCCTTTCTTCTGGTATAGACGGAGTTGTCCACCGAGCAGTTCTGCAGCTCCGCCACCACCCGCTGCATCAGGGCCGGGGCATTGATGAAGCCGAGGATACGGTTGGCCATGTTCATCGCGGTCAATAGCGGCCGTTTGTCGGCGATTTGTGGATGTACCGCCAGATAGCCGATCCGCTCGCCTGGCAGAGACAGCTCCTTGGAGTAGCTGGTGGCGATGATGCTGTTGGTGTAGGCGGCGAAGGTGGACGGGACACTGGCCCCATCGAAAACGATATTGCGATACGGCTCGTCGGAGACCAGATAGATGGCGGTGCCGTAGCGGTTACCGGCCTCGGTCAGCAGTTGGCCCAGCGCTGTCAGGTCCGCTGCGCTGTATATCTGGCCGGTGGGGTTGTTGGGCGTGTTGATGAGCAGGGCCTTGGTCTTGTCGGTCAGTGCCGCCTCGATGGCCTGCAGGTCGATATTGAAGTCGGCATCGGTATTGACGACCTTGGCGACGCCGCCGTGGTTGTCGATATAGAAATGGTAGTCGACAAAAAACGGCGAGAGCAGAATGACCTCCTCACCGGGATTCAACAGCGCCTTGAGCGCGACGTTGATAGCCCCGGCCGCGCCGCAGGTCATCAGCACCTCGTCGCCGGTGATGGCCACCTGTTGCTCCTCGCTCACCCGGGTGGCGATGGCCTGGCGAACGAAGGGATAGCCGCTGTTGGGCATATAGGCGTGAACCCCCGGACTCTGGTCGGCGGCGTGTTTTTTGAGCGCCGTGTTGAATTCCGGGGGCGGGGGGACGTCCGGGTTGCCGATGCTGAAGTCGAAGACATTATCGGCCCCGAACTGGCTCTTGAGTTTTATGCCCTCTTCAAACATCTTGCGAATCCATGAAGATTTTTCCGCAAATGACTGCATCTTCAAAGAAATTGACATGAGCGTGCTCCTTGTTATGAAACTCGTCAGCACGGATAACGCTCTTTCCCTGGTGAGAAGTTTCATTGTTCGTTGTGGCTGAGGCAACATGGTCCAGCCATGCCGGTTTAATATGAAATCCGTCAGCACGGTGAACGCTGTTGCCGCGCCGAGGGATTTCCTGTTGCGTTGCAGTTGAGGCTATCTGATCCAGCCATGCTGGTTCATATGAAATCCGTCAGCACGGTGAACGCTGTTGCCGCGCCGAGGGATTTCCTGTTGCGTTGCAGTTGAGGCTATCTGGTCCAGCCATGCTGGTTTATATGAAATTCGTCAGCACGGTGAACGCTGTTGCCGCGCCGAAGGATTTCCTGTTGCGTTGCAGTTGAGGCTATCTGGTCCAGCCATGCTGGTCAGTGCTTTTTGAAATAGTCGTGGGCCGCGTTGATCTCCTTCATCTTCTCTTCGGCAACCTTACGGAATTCGTCGCCGAGATGTCGAACCTTGTCCGGGTGGTACTGCATGCTCAATTTACGGTAGGCCTTTTTGATCTCCTCCTCGCTGGCCCCGGGCTCGAGGCCGAGCACCGCATAGTTACGGGCAGCCTCGTCGACGCTTGTGGCGGCGGCCTGCTGGTGGTGGTATCTGTACTTGGCCTCGATGGTCCGTTGGTCATAGGCGGAGATGTCGAGATAGCTGGCGATGTTTCTGGCGATCTGCAGTTCGTTTTCCGGAACACTGCTCTTGGTGTAGAGCACCTGGTAGACCAGCTCGAGGAGGATCAGGCGGGGCTCGTAGGCGAAGGTGTTCTTGAATTCGGTGAGCAGGGCGTCGAGGGTGACGGTGGAGCTGGTGGCCTCTTTGATCAGCTCCTTGACCCACATCATCTGGGTCTGGGAATAGCGCAGGTTGACCTGGAAGAAACGCTGGATGGTCAGGACCTCGTCGCGGGTCACCTGGCCGTCGATCCGGGCGATGTGCATGAGGATCTGTACCAGCAGCCAGACAAAACGGTTGTGACTCTCCGACTGTGACTGCTCATAGGTCGCCACCTGCTTCTGAATCCAGTAGGTGAAGCCGAAAAAGAGCGCGATCAGCAGCAGGACCCCGGCCAGGCCGGAGAAGATAAGGGCCCCCATGAAGTTGATGAGGGCGGGAGCTCCACCGGTGACAAAGACCAGAAGAAAAAGAATGAGCAGACAGCCGCCACAGCCGGGCTGTTGCTGACGTCGGTATTGCATGGCAGAATCCTTTTAGTGGAGTGCGGTGTCGCCGGCGTGAAAGAGTGCTTCGATAAATTCGTCCGGGTTGAAATCCCGTAAATCGTCGAGCTGCTCGCCCACGCCGATATAACGGATGGGCAGTTCGAGCTCTCTGCAGATATTCATGATGATTCCACCTCTGGCGGTGCCATCGAGTTTGGTGAGGGTCAGGCCGGTGAGGGTGACCGCCTCGTTGAACTGTCTGGCCTGGCTGATCCCGTTCTGGCCGGTGGTGGCATCGATGACGAGCATCACCTCGTGGGGTGCGCCGGCAATCTGCCTGCTCATCACCCGTTTGATCTTTTTCAGCTCCTCCATCAGATTGGCCTGGGTGTGCAGCCTGCCGGCGGTGTCGATCAGCACCACGTCATAGCCTTTGGCCTTGGCATGGGCCAGGCCGTCGTAGACCACGGCCGAGGGGTCCGATCCCTGTTCGTGGGCGATGACCGGTACGCTATTCCGCTCACCCCAGATTTTCAACTGAGAGACGGCGGCGGCCCGGAAGGTGTCCCCGGCCACCAGCAGCACCGAGCGGCCGGACTGCTGAAATTTATTGGCGATCTTGCCGATTGTCGTGGTCTTGCCTACCCCGTTGACGCCAACCACCATCATGACGAACGGCCCCGTTTCGGGCATGACCAGGCTCATCTCCTGCTGATGTTCGACGATAAAGGATTTGAGCTTTTCCTTTATGACCTGTTTGAGCGAGGCCGGATCGGAGAGCTCCTGGCGTTTGACGTTCTTTCGCGTGTGATCGAGCACCTCCTGGGTCACATGAAAGCCGAGATCGGCGGTGATGAGCAGTTCCTCGAGCTCGTCGAAGAGGGCGGCGTCGATCTCTTTTTTGCCAAGAAACAGGGTGTCGAGCCGATAGGTGAACGACTCCCTGGTCCGACTCAGGCGCTGTGACAGCTTGGAGAAGACGGATTGGCTGCCCGGTTGACCGCCTGTGACAGCGTCGGCTGCCGGGAGCGATGCGGCCGTTTGCTCCGGCGGGTTGGCCGTCGGCGTGAATCCAAAGAGTTTTTTCAACCAGCCTAGCATGAAGACTCCTGGAGAAGGGTGAAGATTGGGTAATGGCGTTCTACGGCTGGCCTGGCCAGCACGGTCATGAATTGTACGGATTGTACGGATTGTACGGATTGGCTGACGATTCCGCAACAAAAAGCGCCGCCCCTCCGGGGTGACGCGTGCGGCCGGAGGGCGGCCTGCGAGACGCGTGATGCTTGCGCAGGAATTCATTTGCATTTCCGGCCAACGGCATTACTGTAAAGAGGGCCCGTCAACCCGGGTCTTTACCACAGGGAAACAATACCTGCAACATATCGATACACTCTAACAGGGCGCTCGAATAATTGATTTTTTTTCTCGCGATCAAGGTCGTTGTCATGCCGTGATCAGCCTTGATGGCTCGCTGTGGTATCGCCTTGGCGGGAGAAAATTTCGAGAAAAGAGTGGCCTGACCATCGGGAGAACGCATTATGGCAGAATCGTGTGGCAGTTCATGTGCAAGCAGCGGCAGCAGCTGCGGGCCGACCAAGGAAGCCCAGCAGGCGGCTGCAGCCCAGCAGCAGAACGCCATCACCACATCGCTTGGCAAGATCAAGAACAAGATTGTGGTGATGAGCGGCAAAGGCGGGGTCGGGAAGTCGACCGTGGCGGTGAATCTCGCCCTGGCCCTGGCCAAGAGGGGACATCAGGTCGGCCTTATGGATGTCGATCTGCATGGGCCCGACGTGGTCAGGATGCTCGACCTCAAGGGCAACCTCCAGCCACCGGCCTCAAAGAATGCGCTGGTGTCCCCCCTCAAGTACAACGACCATCTCAAGGTGGTGTCCCTGGAATACATGATGAAGGACCAGGATGAGGCGATCATCTGGCGCGGACCTTTGAAAATTCAGGCCATTCGCCAGTTCGTTTCGGATATGGATTGGGGTGAGCTGGATTATCTGGTGATCGACGCCCCTCCAGGCACCGGCGATGAGCCCCTTTCGGTCGCCCAGACCATACCCAATGTCAAGGCGGTGATAGTCACCACCCCGCAGAAGGTGGCCCTGGCCGATGTGCGGAAATCGATCAATTTCTGTCGGGTACTCAATGTCGAAGTGACCGGTCTGGTGGAAAACATGGCCGGTTTTGTCTGTCCCAACTGCGGTGAAACCGTGGAAATTTTCAAATCGGGCGGCGGCGAGGAGGTGGCCCGGGAGTTCGATCTGCCCTTCCTGGGCCGAGTGCCGATGGACCCGCAGATCGTGATGGCGGGTGATGATGGCGTGCCCTATCTGTCCGCCGATGGCGACAGCCCGGCGGTGCAGGCCTTTGGCAAGGTCGTCTCGGCCATCGAGAATCGTCTGCCGCCGGTGGCGGCGCCAACGTCCTTGAAGATGGCCGATTCCTGTGGCTGCGGCTGCTCGTCCAAGAGCTGACAGTGCCCGTATCCATGGCGTACAACGCTGCCCGGCCGCGCCAGTGTGGCCGGGCCAGTCAAGACAATTTCATACGAGTTTGGACAGCGTGATGCAATTACAGCAGATGACGGTTGGTTCCATGGGGGTGTGCTGCTATATAGTCAGCTGCCCGCAAACGAAAAAAGCGGCGGTGATCGATCCCGGTGGCGATGTGCCGCAAATCCTCGCCGCTATCGATGACGCCGGCCTGACAGTCGAGTATATCATTGCCACCCATGGTCATCCCGATCATGTCTGCGGCAATCGTCAGCTGCAGGAGGCCACAGGGGCCAGAATCATCATGCATCGAGCCGATGCCGACTTTTTCGGCAAGAAGGAGATCGCCGATTATTTCGCGATGCTCGGTATGGAGGCCTCTCCCACCCCGGACATACTGGTGGAGGATAACGAGGTGATCCAGATCGGTAACGAGGAGTTGCAGGTCATCCATACCCCGGGGCACACCCCGGGCGGGATTTGCCTGCTGAACGGGGTCGACCTCATCACCGGTGATACCCTCTTTGTCGGGGGGCTGGGGCGCACGGATTTCCCCGGCGGCTCGCAGCGCGAGCTGCTCGACGCCATCCATCAGCGACTGCTGATCCTCCCCGATGAGACCGTGGTCTGGCCAGGACACGGGTATGGCGGTAACCGCTCGACCATCGGTCTGGAGAAGCGGACGAATCCGTTTTTGTAAAGATAAACCTTCGTCCTTCCCGTTCCTCGGCCGGGGCACGGTGGCCCGAGCCCGATTCCGCTTGCCAGTGGGTCCCGTGCTGCCTGGTCTTTTTGCCGGGCGCCGGAGGCCCTTATCAACTTCCAACTTTCAAGTCTATTATTATCGTATGCGTGAGATTGTCCTTGGCACCGCCGGTCATGTCGACCATGGCAAAACCAGCCTGATCCGGGCCCTGACCGGGATAGAGACCGATCGTCTCAAAGAGGAAAAGAAGCGGGGCATCACCATCGAGCTGGGGTTTGCCTATCTCGATCTGCCCTGCGGTCACCGCCTCGGCATTGTCGATGTGCCCGGTCATGAGAGATTTGTCAAGAACATGGTGGCCGGGGTCACCGGGATGGATCTTGTCGCCTTTATCGTTGCCGCGGATGAGGGCATCATGCCGCAGACCGTGGAGCAT
This sequence comes from Desulfopila sp., assembly GCA_047973425.1. GTDB lineage: Bacteria > Desulfobacterota > Desulfobulbia > Desulfobulbales > Desulfocapsaceae > Desulfopila. The sequence goes on along the minus strand of JBKEBZ010000088.1, from coordinate 4,369 downwards.
TTCGAGATCTGCCGGCTGCTCGGGGTGCAAAAAGGGATGGTGGTCGTCACCAAAAAGGACATGGTGGATGAGGAGTGGCTGGAGATGGTGATCGATGAGATCGAAGCGTTCTGCCAGGGCTCCTTTCTGGAGGAGGCGCCGATCATTCCGGTCTCTTCGATCACCGGTGAGGGGATAGACGAGGTGCTGCGCACCCTTGACGATTTTGTCAGGGAGGTCGATTTCCAGGAGGTGTTCGGGCCCTTTCGTCTGCCGATCGACCGGGTTTTTGCGATGAAGGGGTTCGGTACGGTGGTCACCGGCACCTCGATTTCGGGCAGAACGGCCATTGGCGAGGATCTGCAGGTCTATCCAACCGAAAAAACCGCCAAGGTCAGGGGAATCCAGGTCCATTCCCAGACGGTGGAGACGGTGGAGGCCGGCCACCGGACCGCCATCAACATGCAGGGCATCGATACCGGCGATATCGAGCGGGGGATGGTGCTGGCCAATCCCGGGGCGTTGCAGCCCAACTATATGCTGGACTGTCAGCTCCAGTATCTCTCTTCGAACACCAGACCGCTCAGGCACCGGCGGAGTGTCCGGGTCCACCTGGGCACGGCGGAGATTATCGGCCGGGTCTCTCTTCTTGACCGCGAAGAGCTGGAGCCGGGCGAGGAGGCCGGGGTCCAGCTGCTTTTGGAAAAGCCGGTGGCGGTTTGGCCTGGAGACCGGTTTGTGATCCGCAGCTATTCACCGATTGCCACTATTGGCGGGGGACGGGTGCTGGGCAACGTCTCACCCCGAAAACGCAAGCGTGTAAGTGAAAATGATCGGGCCTATAACCGGCAGATCTATCAGGTTCTGGCCGAGGGTTCGCTGACGGAACGGACTCTGGCTCACCTCAAGGAGAGCGGGGCCCGGGGCTTGACCTTCGATGATCTGGCCGTACGTCTCGGTTTGTTCGGCAAACACCTGAAAAAGGCCCTGACCGAGCCCCTTTCCACCAAGAAAATGGTGGTGGTCGATTCGGCCTCCCAACGCTATGTCGATGTCGATATCGCCGAGGAGACCAAGGAGAAGATCCTCACCTATCTGGCTGGCTATCACCGGGAGAAGCCGCTGCTGGTCGGTCTGGTGCGCGAAGAGTTGCGGTTTGCCGTCGGCAAGCGGATCGACCAGAAGGTCTTTGCCTACTGCCTCAACGAGCTGCTGCGCAAAGGCGAGGTGGTGCAGGACGAGTCGATGATCCGGCTCGCCAGCCATGAGGTGGCCCTGCAGGCCGACGAGGAGGAGTTACAGCGGGAGCTGCTGGCGTGGTATGCCAGCAAGGGCGTCTCCACGCCGACCGTGCGCGAGACCGCCGACCACTTCGCCAGCTACCCGGAGAAGATGCTCAAAGGCGTGCTCGATCTGTTGCTGCGGGAGGGAAAGCTGGTGAAAATCAGTGAGACGCTCTATTACCAGCGAGAGATTATCGATGCTCTGATAACCAGGGTCATGGACGAAATCAAGCGCGAGGGGCAGATAGATGCTCCCGGCTTCAAGAATCTCACCGGCCTGACCCGAAAATTCTCGATACCGGTTCTTGAATATCTCGATCGGATAAAACTCACCATCAGGGTCGGTGATGCACGGATTCTGCGCAAGAAGAACTGATCTCATCCCTCCTTCCGGCCGGTATTGCTTTCGGCCCAGTGAAGCAGCACCGCTCTGCCTTCCCGGGTAATTTTGACTCGTTCGGCGATGCGCAGGCCAAGGATCGCCACCACTTCGCCATCGCTCACCACCACCGGATAGAACCTTCTCTGGCTGGCCGGTATCTTCATGTCACTGTATATCCGTACTATTTTCTTCTTTCCTGGTGCCCCGAGTGGCCGCATGGTCTCCCCTGGCTGCGGCGGGCGGACCAGAAGGGGCCAGGCGATGGTGTCGTTTGCCATGGCCAGGGTGTGGGCTGGCAGGCTGACAGGGTCGACTGGCTCTGCGAATGCGATGGTGAGCTGACGGTTCAACTCGATAAAGGGGTAGGTTCCCGCCGACTCGATTGTCCGCTGCGGCGTCTGGGGCGGCGAGGCTTCGCCCCGTATCCGTTGTCTGCCCTGGGGATAGGTGAAAATTACCTGACTTTCCTCGATCACGCAGCGCAGTCCCTGGGTCAGGTGCAGCCTGTTTCCCGAAACACCGGTACAGATCAGCTGCTGGACCTGGAGTATCTGGCGAAAGGAAGGTCTGGCCCCCATCCGCCAGCAGATCTTTTCAATGACCCGGCGCTGGATGGCGGGATGGCTGGCGATGAACCGCTGTCGCCGGCAATGGATAGCGCCGGGCGGGGTGGCAGCACCTTTGGCGGTACAGAGCCGGGAGTACGATGTTTCGGCCAGGCTGTCGAGCAGATCCTCTTCTGCACTGAGAATGGCCGTGGTCTGGAGAATGGTCGTATCGATCGCTGGATTGTAGTGGTGCTTGAGTTCGGGGAGGAGTTCGAGCCGGATTCGGTTGCGTAAGAGACTGGGGTCTTCGTTAGAGGAATCGTGACAGTGCCGCAGTCCATTGTTCTGTAAATAGTCGACGAGTGTCGCCCTGGTTTCACCGAGAAGGGGGCGGACGATCCGATCGTTTCTGGCAGCCATCCCGCCGAGCCCTTTGAGACCTGTACCGCGAATCACGCGGATGAGAAACTCCTCGACCTGGTCGTCGGCGGTGTGGCCGACAGCAATCACCTGGCCATGGTGCTCGCGACGGATTCTCTCGAGCGCCTGGTATCTGAGCCGTCTCGCCGCCTCTTCCAGGGAGTAGCCTCGTTTTCGCCGTAACTCGAGCACATCGACGGAAACCGTCAGGTGACGGATGCCAAGACTTTGAGCGATTTCTCGGGTGAAGGCGCGTTCTGCCGCTGCCTCGACAGGGCGGAGGCCGTGATCGATATAGACCGCGATAAGGTCGAGCTGAAGTTGGCTGCTGGCAAGCACATGGAGGAGGGCGGTGGAGTCGGACCCGCCGGAGACGGCCGCTATCACGGTAGCGCCGGCGGAGAAAAGCCGTTCGCTCTTGATCTTGCCAACTATTCTGTAAACGAGTCTCTGCAATGTATGCGATGGGTTTCGTTATCCGCAACTCATCAGTGCGGAAAGCTCTGTTACCGCGCCGAGGAGTTTCATGGTTTGTTGTGGCTGAGGCTTCTTTGTCCAGCCATGCTGGTTTGGCCGAAACTCATTAGCCGGGAAAGATCTCTTGCCGGGCCGAGGATTTTCATTGTTCGCTGTGGATGAGGCTTCTTGGTCCAGCCATGCTGGTTTGGCCGAATGTGGCGGGGCAGGGACACGCTCTCGGCCACAGGGCTTGATTGCCGCAGCGCTGCCAATACTCTCGTACACCATCATTGTCTTGCGGGCAAACAAAATTCACGTTCATTCGCCAGATGAGATACGGCCTGTTTTGGCTCAGAATTGACAAAAAAATCGCTTTTCCTTTGAATCTACGGGCGGATTGCTATATTTATAAAAACATGGCTGAGAATGAAACTTGTTCCTGCTTCTCAGATGTTATGACCGGCGTTTCTCTCGTTGTAACCGGGGGGGGTGGCCCTCCGTGGCAGCGACACGAGGGGAAACGAGCCGGACAGAGCGGATCTGGCTACTGGTGAATGGCTACCACAAGACCAACAACTGAAGGTTTCCCGTGGAAAAAAAACTCAAAGCACTCATTGTCGAAGACGATTATTTGAGCCGCGACCTTCTGGTCGAATTTCTTGCCACCTATGCCAACTGTGAAATAGCCGTAAATGGCAGGGAGGCGATCACCAAGCTGGAGCGGGCGTTTGCAAAGGATGAGCGGTATGACTTGGTCTGCCTCGATATCATGATGCCGGAAACCGACGGGCACGGGGTGTTGAATTCGCTGCGAAGAATGGAGCATCAGCGGAAGATTCCCAAAAACAAGACGACCATCGTCTTCATGACGACGGCCCTGGACGATGCCCAGAACATTATGAACGCCTTTACCCTGGGGCAATGCCAGGCTTATCTGATCAAACCCATTCTCCGGGAACGGGTCGAGTCTCATGTCCGTGAATTTTTATTGACCAACTAACCAGCATGGCTGGACCAGATAGCCTTGGCCACAACGAACCATGAAACTCCCCGGCGCGGCAACAGAGCTTTTCATGCTGATGAGTTTCGGATAAACCAGCATGGCTGGACCAGATAGCCTCAGCCACAACGAACCATGAGACTCCTCGGCGCGGCAACAGAGCTTTTCATGCTGATGAGTTTCGGATAAACCCGCATGGCTGGACCAGATAGCCTCAGCCACAACGAACCATGAGACTCCTCGGCGCGGCAACAGAGCTTTTCATGCTGATGAGTTTCGGATAAACCCGCATGGCTGG
>JBKEBZ010000021.1:0-16094 GCA_047973425.1 Desulfopila sp. | reverse complement strand
CGGCTATACCTTCACCGGCACTGACGATGTCTATATCGATCCGGATTCCAACAGCGTCACCATCACTGGCGCCACGCAGACCGGCGATGGTGGCAAGTTCGAGGCTATCGACATCGATGACACACCTGCCGTGGTTCAGATCACCGATGATGCCGAGCCCACTACCGCCAGTCTGACCGGCGGACCTGCTTCCATCAGTGAAGATGGCAACCACACCGTCACCTCTACCGTCACCCTCGACAATCCTGTCCGGGATGGCGATGCCCCGGTCACCGTCACCCTTTCCAATGGTCAGACCGTTACCATCACCAGCGGCAACAGTGGCACCGTCGACTACACATTCACCGGCACTGACGATGTCTATATCGATCCGACCAGCAGCAGCGTCACCATCACCGACGCCACGCAGACCGGCGATGGTGGCAAGTTCGAGGCTATCGACATCGATGACACAGCTGCCGTGGTTCAGATCACCGACGATATCGACCCGGTTACCGCAACCTTGACGACCAGCACGGCAATGATTGGCGAAAGTGGTGGTACCATCACCTATACCGTCACCCTGACAGGCGGTCCTGGATCTGTCGATCCCGACACGTCTCTTACCTTCACGCTCGCCGATGGGACCGTCATCACCATTGAGCCAGGACAGACCACCGGCTCCGCTGTCCATACCTACACCGATGCTCAGATCACCAATCAGCAGACGATCACCAACCATATAGTTTCCCACACTGGCGGTTCGGAATACGAAAAGATTGAAACCACTGGAGAAACCTCGGTTAACGTCAACTATGCCCCGAGTGCGCAAGCCACTGTGGCGCGGGTCTCCGAGGAAGGTCTTGGCGGGGCATCGCCCGATTCCATAGGTGCTACCGACACGACCAATGCAGCCTATGTAACCGGTTCCATATCAGCCGCCGATCCAAATGGCGACCCGCTCACCTTCACCTTCACCTTCGCCAGCGCGCCCACTGGTCTCTCCTCCAACGGAGTGGCCATCACCTGGACAGGGTTGGGCACGGCAACAGTTGTCGGTTCAGCCGGCGGAACACCCATCCTGACCGCCACAGTCGATGCCAGCGGTCAATATGCGGTATCCCTGGCCGGGCCACTGGATCACCCAGCCCAGGGAGAAGACCAGCTCAATGCGGTCTTTGGGGTCAATGTCTCCGATGGCATGGCCACGGTTTCCACGACCTTCACCGTTACTGTCGAAGACGACAGTCCCGTTCTCGGCGAATTCGATCCGGCAACCCTCCCCAATGAGACCGGCACGGTCAGCGGCGAATTCGAGCTCGCCCAGGGCGCGGACGGGATCGATCACTTCAACATCACCGGTCCCGCGCTTGACAATATTGACTACACAACCGCTACCCTGGCCGATGGCACCACCATTCTCCATGGAATGTCGACCATCGACGACAGCGAGGTCTTCAATCTCACCGTCCGCCCGGATGGCACCTACAGCTATGCCATGGTCAATCCCGGCGCCGAAGTGCCATCACAGACCTATTCAATGGCCAATCTCCATGCCGGCAACAACGACTGGGCAGAAACCGCCGATGGGAGAATCGAGTTTTCCTCACCCAAAGGCATCAATCTCAACAACACCGGCCTGGGGGTCGGCAACTCCTATATTGGCAAAAGCGATTGGCTCTATATGGAATTCCACCAGCCCTCGACGGCCATGGTTGACGATACCGCCGCCACCAACCCAGACTTTGCCAGCAGTGTCACCTTCGAGGTGGGCAAGATCAACGGCAGCGGCGGAATGTTTGGCTGGGTGGCAGTCAATACCGTGAGCGGCGCCACGGAATCCGGGTTTCTCACCATCGGGGGGACCGGAGTGTTTCGTATCGATCCCTCCATCGACTTCAACCGGCTCTCCTTCTATAACGCGAACCTGACAGACGGTCAGGGGATACAGATCAGTCTCCTCTCCTTCTCCCAGAGCATTGTACCAGGCAACCTGGAGCAGCTGTTTACCATCCAGGCTGTCGACAACGATGGCGATGTCTCCGCGGCCCAGTCGCTTGCCATCCAGACTGTCGACTCCACACACTCCGGCCAGGGCAGCCTGGCAAGCACCGTATTCACCCTGACCGGCAATGACGGCCAGGATGACTGGCTGGCGGCAGGCACCGAAACCGACAGAATCGACGGTCTGGATGGCACCGACGTGGTCGATTACTCGGACAGCACCAGGGCCATTTTGGTCGACCTCGATGAATCAGGCCATGCCAAGGGCGCTCCCGCCAACGGCACCGCAGCAACCGAGGGACATATTGCTGGCGGTGATGCCGGCGGCGATACCCTCGACCATATCGAAGGGATCGTCGGCGGTCAGGGTGACGACACCCTGATCGGCAATAGCCACGACAACTATTTTGATGGTGGGGCGGGAAGCGACACCGTTGACGCCGGCGCAGGGAACGATATCGTCGTCTATGACGATATCGACACGATCCTCGCTGGCAATGCGGGGAACGACACCCTGATGGTCAATGAAACCGCGGCCATCGATCTGTCGGCAACCAGCGACCAGACCTCAGGCGACCAGGTGATCGTCACCGGCTTCGAGAACGTCGACGCCAGCGGCTCGCACAGCCCCGTCGCGCTGACCGGCGATGGCAACGACAACACCCTGGTCGGTGGCTCAGGCGATGACACCTTCGATGGCGGCGCCGGAGGCGACACCCTGACCGGCGGCGCAGGAAGCGACACCTTCATGGCCAGTGGCGGCGATGACCGGATCACCGATTACAACAGGGGGGAAGGCGACGTGGTCGACATCAGCAACCTGCTCAGCGACGCCACCCGCGACAACCTGACGGTAAGCTCCGATGATGGTGCGGCCAAACTGGTCATCCACGACAATGGCGGCACCGAACTGGGTAGCGTGACCTTCGAGACCATCGACAACAGCGATAACTCGATGAGCCTCGATTCCCTGCTCAACCAGGTCGAGGTCAAGGACAGTCACGGCACACTGTAAGAAATAGGGAGAGGACCGGGGGAGGAGGGTACGGCCGGGGCGACATGTCCCGGCCGTATTTTTTTACTTTTTGCTCTTCGTTTTTCGCGACGACTCCCTCCCGGCAGGTCACCGTCACCAAACCTCGTGTCCGCTGGGGATATCTCCAGCGGACAACCCACCAATGAAAACGGTCAACTCCTGATAGACTCGTAAAAACCTAAAACCTGCACGTAAGATGGCTAAGTACAAAAGCCTGATATACAAGGCGCAGTGGTGTCGGCCAAGCACAGACGTACATGTGGCACGTCGAGCAGTGGCCGATCCCGCTGCAACGCAGGAGATCGGGCTTTTTACGAGGCCATCAACTCCTCTTTCTTCGCCGGTAGGCGACCAGGCCGGCAAGTCCTGAAACCAGGAGAATGGCGGTGGCCGGCTCAGGAATGGGATTGACCGTGGATTTCGGCTGCAGCGAAACGGTCTCGATTTCACTGACCCAGTTTGGCGCGTCGATCAAGATGGTCAGAAAATAGTCGACCCCTGCCGTCACCCAGACATCGAAGATGGTGGTGGTCAGAGCGGTCGAGCCATCTGCCATCGCCCCCGGCCCGAGATTGAGAAAAAGGGTCGGTGCAAAAAAGCCCTGTTGGTTCAGCAGCCCCAGAAACGAGCCAGAACCGTTTACCGGTGCCCGCCTGGTGGTATCGGCAACACCGAAAAAGACCTGATCATTTTCACCGATCCCGCCGGGAAAGGGCGAATCGACACCTTCAGCGGTGATCGACAACTCGGCCTCGCCGCTGAAATCGGCCAATATCGGGACATTGATCACCTGGCTGCCCGGAACGGGAAGACCAAAACTGCTCAATGCGTAATAGTTCCCGTCACGAAACAGCTCAGTGGTCGAACCAACCTGGTAAATCGGCAAGGCCAGTGCCGAGGCCGCGGTAACCAGGGTGAAGAACACCATGGTCAGAACCATGGTGAGCCTCTGTCGTTTTGTCATCATTGTTCTCCTGCTACAGTTTCTGTTTACAATCGTTTCCTGCGGAGTTCGTGAGCACACGACACCATCCCTCCGCCAAACGACATTTTTTTCTCAAGATGCGTTATCTCGTGCCCATCCAGAAACGGCTATTTTATCCTAACCCTTCGTTGTGTTCGAAATTTTATCCTCGGAATATCAAATATATGCCTGTGGTAAAATTTCTCTCACGCCTCGATTTAGAAGAAAATATCCAGTTTCTGGACAGACACTATCTCAGGCAATCGTCATCAAATCATCCCTCCAGCCTCCTTATCGGCACAACAGCTTTTTAAAACCGTACAGCCCTATTCCAGGCTCTCGGCGTTCTGGCGCAATGGCTTTGCTGCCCCACCCTGCTTCACCAGCAAGGCCAGCCCCAGCCGTCCCCTGGTCGAGGTCTTGGCATAGATGGCCCCGAGATGCGCCTTCACCGTCCTCTCGGTAATACCCAGGCGCTCGGCTATTGCCAGGTTGGGGAGCCCATCGGCCACCAGATGGGAGATCTGGTATTCCCGGTTGGACAGTCGCGTCAAAGCGGTTTGCCCCTCTTCGCTGTCAGCGTTTCCGGCCGGAAGAGATGGCTGCACTGCAGGAGCGGTTATGAGCCGCCGCATCAACCGCTGATTGATCCAGACCCCTCCTTCGGCAAGGGTCAACACCGCGGCCCGCAAACGGTCCGGACTGATATAGCTGTTACCATATCCGACCACGCCGAGGCGAAGGTAACCAAGCCCCTCCTCGTCTTCGGGCCTGTCCGAGAGAATAAACAACCGGCAGGCCGGCCGCCTCTCCCGGATATACCTGACACTGTCCTGATCCACCTGGGCGGCATGCAGCAGCAACAGATCGAAGGCGATCCGCTGTTTGACCAGAATCCGCAGATCGGCGAGCGTGGTCGACCGGTACGTCGTAAAGAGCGTGTTGACGACCGAGAACCACCGGTCCTGCAACGAGGCATCACTACAGCAGAGAATGAGATTCATGTTATCGTTCTCGCAGGGCTGAATATCGGGCCCGTAAAACAGGTTTGAGCAAGTAGGACAAAATGGTTTTCTTGCCGGTCAGGATATCCACCGAGGCCACCATTCCGGGAATGATGGGCAGAGAATGTTTCCTGGTACCAAGAAAATTCAACTTGGTCCGCAGCCGGACCAGATAGTAGTCGTTGCCCTCTTTGTCGGTAATCGAGTCGGCGCTGATATGCTCGAGTTCCGCCTCCAGACCGCCATAGGTGGTGAAGTCGTAGGCACTGAACTTGACCATTGCCGGCTGGTTGGGGTGTAAAAAGGCGATATCGGCCGGCAGGATCCGGGCCTCGATCAGCAGGGTGTCTTCTAAGGGTACGATTTCCATCAGATCCATCCCCGGCTGGATGGTGCCGCCAATGGTGTTGATCTTGATCTGGTTGATGGTGCCACGAACCGGGGAGCGAACCTCGGTACGCTGCAGCCGGTCCATCAGGGCCACCGACGTTGCATTGATACTGTCGAGCTTGACGTAGGCCTCGTTGAGATCTTTCCTGGCATCGTTGCGGAACTCCAGTTCGGCCTCCTCCTTGGCCTTTTCAGCCTCGGCAATCTTGGACTGCAGTTTGGGGATGGCTATCCTGGTGGTCTCCAGAGACCCTTTCGCCTCGCTGATCTGCCGCTCGAGCCGCAGCACGGTCACCGCCGAAACCGCTCCCTGGGCCACCAGGGGTTTGGTCATCGACAGCTCCTTCTGGAGCAGGCCGGAAGTGCGGATCAATTCATTGAGTTTAGCCTGCATTTCGCTGACTTCCTGTTTCCGCTGGGCGATCTGTTCCTGAAGAATCTCCACCTTGGCAGCCAGTTGCTGTTTTTTCGAGTCGAACAACTGCTTCTCGCGCCGGCCTATCTCCGGTTTTTCTCTGTTGACATCATCGGGGACAACGAAATCGATCTGCCGGGATTCCGCCTCCAACCGGGCGATTTGTGCCTTCAACGCCAGATAATTGGAGCGGCTCTCTTCATACGGCGCGGAAAAGCGGGTCTTGTCTATTTCAAGCAGCAGCTGACCTTTTTCCACCACATCTCCGACGTTGACCAGCAAATCGGCAAGAATTCCCCCTTCCAGGTTCTGAACCACCTGGATCTGATGGGAGGGGATCACCTTACCATTGCCACGGGTCACCTCGTCGATCTCGGAAAGCGAGGCCCAGACCAGAAAGGCGATGAAAAAAAGCCCGATCAACCAGATGATCAACCGCCCTCCCCGGGGGGTCTGGATCAGGAGCGTCGCCCGGATATCGGTGGTCAGATCGAGATCCGGCGTTGGCAGGGTGCGAAAGAGACCTTTATCAGGAGATTCTTCGGCCGGCGGAGGAGAGTGGTCAGCCATGTTGCGTTCCTTGTGCGTTCCTTGTGGTAAGAGGCCCCGGTCGGTGCCGATAGCGGCCGAACTCGACCAGGACGTCGAACATTTGAGGATGGTTGGGCGAGTTGCCGGGTGATCTGCTGGTCATCAGAGGTGGATCTGTCCGTTGCGGATGGCGGTCAGCACCTGGTCCCGGGGCCCATCGGCGGCGATCATCCCGTTATCGAGGAGAATGATCCTATCGACCAATTCCAGCAACGAGCCACGGTGGGTGACCAGAACCAGGGTTTTTCCGGCCAGCCGCTGGGTCAGATTCTGCTTTAAGCGACTCTCCGTGCGATTGTCCATGGAACTGCTCGGTTCATCGAGCACCAGAATGGGCGGATCATGCAGTAAGGCACGGGCAATGGCCACACTTTGCCGCTGACCGCCAGACAGTCCCTGCCCCTGCTCCCCTATCTCCATGTCAAAACCGCGGGCATGCTTGCCGACGAAGACGCTGACCCCAGACAGCTCGGCGGCCCGAAGGATCCTCTCGTCTTCTATCTCCGGACTGCCGAGAATGATGTTGTCGCGGATGGTGCCGCGAAACAGGGTGATGTCCTGAGGGACATAGCCGACAAAACGCCGCAGTTCGGCCGGATCGATCTGGCGAATGTCGGTATCGTCGAGGGTAACCATTCCCGCCGTCGGCTGATAGAGCCCGAGCAACAGCTTGCCCAGGGTTGTCTTGCCCGAGCCAATGGCGCCGATCAGGGCGACCCGCTCTCCGGGCGCAATCGCCAGGGTGATATTTTTCAAGGCGAGATCGTTCTGTTCCGGGTAGCTGAAGTCCACCTTGTCGAGGGCAATCCGGCCCTTGCATTCGCCGCGAATGAGAAAGTTCCGACCCGCTGGCCGTTCGACCGGCAGCTCCATGATATCGTTGAGATCCTGCAAGGCGACCTTGGCCCGGTGATAGCGCGTGGCCAGATTCACCACCTGCGACATCGGCGCAATCGCCTGACGGGAGAGGATCAGCAGGGCGATGATTCCACCCTGGGAGAGATGCCCCTCGGCAATGCGATAGACCCCGGCGATCACCGTGACGACCGTGGTCAGATTCATCATGAAATCGGAAAAATTACTCACCGCCGCGGCAAACAGCCGGGAACGACTGCTCCAGGTGGCGATGAAGCTCACCGCCTCCTCCCAGCCGCGCTGGATCTGACTTTCCGCCCCCAGCATCTTGATGGTCTCGATACCGGCCAAGCCTTCGATCAAAATAGAATTCTTCTGGGCCGCGGCCCGATAGGACTGTTCCACGGCATGTTTGAGCGGCCGCTGCACCAGGTAGGCAAAGAGGGCCATCACCAGGATGGCGCTGAGATGGATCATCACAATCGGCCCACCGAGATACCAGATGGCCACGAGCCCCAGCAGCATAAAGGGCAGATCGATCACCGCGGTGATGGAAAACGAGGTGATGAAGTCACGGATATCTTCGAATTGCTGCAGTTTTTTGGAAAAAGCGCCAATAGACTTGGGCCGCACCTCCAGGCGGAGACCGAGGACCTTCTGCAACAGCGCCGCAGAAATACGAAGATTGGCGTTCTTTCCCGCCTCATCGATGAAATAGCCGCGCAGACTTCTGAGCAACAGGTTGAAAACGTACACGATGCCAATGCCGATGGCCAGCACCCACAGGGTCTCGAAGGCGAGGTTGGGGATAACCCGATCATAGACGTTCATCGTGAAAAATGGCCCGGCCAAACCAAAAATATTGATCAGCAGGGAGGCGAGAAGAACGTCACGATAGATACGCCAGGACGACAGCAGGGTCCCCCAGAACCAGCTCTTCTCCTCGACCCGCACCTCGTCGTCAAGTTGTCGATCCAGACGGAATTTGGGCCGGACAAACAGGGCATATCCCATATACTGTTGCCCGAGTTCTGCGATATCGAGCACCGATTCGCCAAACCCTGTTTGCGGCCAGATGACCGTGGCCGTCTGGTTACCGGGATCAATCGCCGAGAGCAGGCAGGCCTCTCCGTCTTTCAGCAGGAGGACGGTCGGCAACTCGAGGCCATGGATCTTCTCTAAGGGTTTTTTGACCAGTCGAGCCGCCATCCCCGCCCGGTCGGCAGCCCTGGAGAACAACTCGACCGTCAAACGGTTGTCGACCAGGGGCAATCCAGCCCGGATGCCGGTACGGGAAACCGGTAACTGGAATATCTTACCGAGATAGAGCAGACATTCTGCCAGAGAATCATCAGCATATTCCACATCCAGAGAGAGCTGGTGGTCGCCGGTGGACTTCTCTACGGAAACATTGGCTGTCATGGGATACCTTGAGAAGGTGGTTGAGATTTTATTTACTGGTGTGGTAAAAAGATTGTATCAAAAAAGAAATGTGGATCAAGGGTCACTTCAGGAGACGGGTATGTTATTTATTGAGCGAGACAGCAAGGGGGCGATCGCGGCCATCCGACGTGGTGAGCCGGACTGCGGCCTCGAACCGGTGTCGTCGTCTGATGAAGAAGTCATGGCCTTTCTCCGTTCAGCACAAGGAGTTGAGCCCCTGGCACTGCTGCTGTCGGAGTCGGATGTCTCGATTGTCCGGGTGCTGGAAGACCTGATCGATCTGCTGATAGCAAAAAAGGTGATTCTCTTCACCGAACTTCCCCCGGAGGCCCAGAAAAAAATCCAGAATCGGAAAAATCTCCGGGCCAACCTGCACAAAGACCAGTTTCTGGTCGACGACATCCTGTAGCGTTCTTCTTCATGGCTTGAGCGGTGTCGGGCGCTGAATCAAAAATCCCTGCACCGCATCGAGCTGGATCCTGGAGACGGCCTGCCATTGCTCCTCCGACTCCACCCCTTCCACCATCACGCCGATCGCCAGACTGTGGGCGGCATTGCACAGGGCCTTGACGAAGAAGGTACTGTCATTCTCCTCGTTCCACAGATCCTGGGTTATCGCCCGGTCAATCTTGACATAATCTGGCAGCAGCGAATTGAGATAGCCGAAGTGAATCAGGCCCTGGCCGAAATGATCGATCCCGATTTTGTGGCCTTCCCGACGGATCTGCGCCGCAAAGTCAGCGATCGCGGTGCGGTGGCGCACGGCCTGGTACTCGGTGAATTCAAAATTCAAGGCCACTCCGACCGCAACACACTGCGCAAGCCAGGAGTCGAGCCAGCGCATGAAATCCCGATCTTCCAGGGAAAATACTGAGAGATTGACCGCTATCCGCTGGGGCGAGAGGCTCTGGAACCCCACCTCGGCCAGACGCTCGAGAACAAGGCGATCGAGCGCAGGCATCAGGCCAAACTGTTCTGCATAGGGAATATACCTGCCAAGAGAGAGGTGGGCCCCGGTCGCGTCGACGACCCGGCTTAAGATTTCATGATGGATTATCTTTTCGATATTATCGACACGCACCGTTGGCTGGCTGTAAAGGACGACCGCGCGGTCAGCGATGACCCGCTGCAGCAGAGTCTTCCATTCGAGCCTGCCGCCGGCGGCAGAATCGGTAGAGCTCTCCGCCGCGGCAAGTACCGCAGACCCGTCCGGTCGATGCCGGGCGGCGATCAGCCCCTGGTCGGCGGTCGTCAACAACGCCTGCATAGTCAAGGGTGTACGATAGACGGTTCCGCCACAGAGGAGCGGCTGACTGCCCCCATTGGCCGTCTGTCGATGGAGCTCTAGAACAGTATTGCCAACCGACTGGGCCTCGTTGCCGCCGATATTGGGCAGGAGCAGGGCAAAGTCCCCCCCGCCCAGCCGGGCGACGACCGGTTCGGCGATGCTGTCGGTGGCCTGACGCAGGATCTCGGCCGTTTGCCGGAGCAGCTCATCGCCGGCGTCATAGCCCTCGACATGATTGATATCCTGCAGTTTCTGCAGCTGAATCAGTAAAAACGAGCCCTGAACATCCTCTCCCTTCGCGGTGACCTTCGCCTTGACCTGCGCCTCGACAAAACGGCGGTTACCCAGGCCGGTGACCGGGTCCTGGTAGGCCCGCTGCATCAGTTCATTGACCATAGCCGCCTGATCGTGAAAGATGTCACGAAGACGCACCGTCATCCGGTTCATGACGGTGACCACCCGGCACAGCTCCCGGGTACGGGGAACCTCATTCTGGATGTGGAAGCGACGCTCGGTCAGAGCAACGGCCTGCTCCTCTATACCGGCCAGGGGTTTGAGCAGGCGACGCAGCCCCCAGCCACCCAGCAGGGCCACCACCAGAAAGGTGGCGGCAAAGGAGATGGTGGCCGTTACAGCGGAACGCCACAGGGTCTGATAGGCGTAACCGGGATGGCTCTCCACCGTGATCGTCCCGACCTGTTGCCAGCCGTGCATGATCAGGGCCTCAGCCCTTGGGGGATCCAAGGGAAGCAGATGAATGAACCAGGCCGGCACCCCTTCGATCAGCATGGTGGATTGCCGGTCGATCAACAGTTGGTCGCCGACATCCCGCAATTGGATGAGACTGTAGTAACCACGATCGAACAGACTGTTGACCATGGCCTCCATGGTGGGAATATCCTTACCGTCGCTGATGGTACTGAGCGACAGCCCCAGGGAAGTGGCTGCATCCTGGGCATGCGATTCGAGCTGATCGCCGACAAACTGGCGAATCCTGGTGAGCTCGCCAATCCCGAGGCAGATACTGAGAAAGACAAGCACCGCACAGGAATAGGTAAGCAGCTGTCGATAGAGGGTCATGGGGCTTCCTCGTCTGATTCTTCCATTTCCTGGGTCAACCGGCCCAGCATTTCCCGCCACCGCTGCAGGCGACCACTATGGCCGATCAGTTTGCCCTTTCCCCGCTGCTTGGCAAGCCACAACCCGGAGCCATTGAGGCTGTATACCGGCAGCAGGTCGGTGCGTCGTGATGAGGGGAGAATGGTCGACACCAGGTTGTCGAGTATGAGCGGTTCCGCCCCGGGGGCGGGATAATAGGTCAAAACCATGTGCGCCTGGTTGAGCCGTAGCGCTTTGACATAGGTCAGAGTCAACTTTTCTTCGGGGATGCCCAGTTTGATCAGGGTAAAGAATTTGGCAATGGCGAAATCCTCGCAGTCCCCCCCCTTACTGGCCAGAAACTCGACGGGGGTTGCCCAGTAGTCTTCGACGTTCCAGTGTATTTTGTCATCGACAAACTCAACGGTCTCATTGAAAAAGGAATTGACCTTTTCGAGCCTGGCTCGTTCATCGCCCTGGGTCGTCTGGATCAGCAGTTGCCAGTCCAGCAATCTCTGGCGTGCATCCTCACCATACTGCTGATCAACCCGTTCGAGCGTCTTTTCACTGATGGTCAACGCCTCCTTGGTGAAAACCGGTGCTGCGGCCAGAAGGAGGAAACAGAGCAGCCCCCCCCGGTAGAGACCAACGACTATCTGTGCATAACCGCGTGGAAAGAACATATCGACAAAAACAGATCAACCGCAGAAGGAGGGAGGGTGGATCAGCAGCCCCTCCCCCGGATAATCCGATAACATACAGAATTGTCGACAGATCAGAAAGGTATGCTGATCAACGAAGGGAAACCTCATCGGCGCGCTGCTTGCCAGGTGACTGGCCGGCAGTGGAGATCTGCTGGGCAGCCCCCTCCGCCACGAGACCCTCGTCAGGCCATTGCAAGTCGAGTGTCGGGATGAGTTTACCCAGGCCATTGAGAATTCGATATTGGGCATAGCTCTCATCAAACTGGGCGACCACCAGCTGGCGGGCGGAATCAATTCGTTCTGCCTCGGCGTCGAGTACGTCCAGCAAAGTCCGCTGGCCGATATTCCACTGTTTGGTGTAGGCACTGGCGGTGGCAGTGGCGAACTCGAGGCGCTGCTCGAGGAAACTGATCCTGTTTTTGGCGGATTCGTGCGCCCGCCAGGAGAGTTGCATCGACTCGACGACCTGCCGATGAGTGTGGTTGCGGATCTCCCGGGCCTCGTTAATGAGCTGGGCGGTCTCTCGTTTCCTGGCCTCATCCTTCCAGCCATTGAAAAGATTATAACGGAGTCTGACAAAGACCCGGAAATCTTCTCGTTTATAATCATTATAGTCTGAACCGTAGCTGGTCTCCCGATCGTAATTCTGATCCGCCTCGAGATCGATATTGGGCATGAAGGGACTCTTGGCGACCTCGTCCTGCTTCCGCCGCGCTTCAAGATCGGCAGACGCCGATCTGAGTTGCGGGTGACTGGCAAGGGCCTGGCGCTCCGCCTCCTCCAGCGAGGCCGGCAGAGAGCTTTCCATGCTCTCAGGCAACTCGAGTTGCTGCGGCGGGTTGCCAATTACCGCATTGTAGTTGGATTCGGCATCGAGCAGATTCTGTTCGGTGACAATCAGGTTGGAGTGTGCCAGATTCAGTCTGCTGCGAATCTGGTCCATGTCGGCCCGACTGTCGACCCCCGACTCACTGCGCAGCTTGATCTGATCGGAGATACGTTGATGAATGGTCAGATTTTCCTCGGCCAGACCGACAATAGCCTGATTTTTCAGAACCTCGAGATACACCTCCGAGGCCTTGAGCGCGGTATTGTCAGCGGTACTCCGCACCACATAGGCCTGGGACTCGACCCTGGCCTGCTGCCGATCAACCTCATTCATGGTGGAAAAACCGGCGAAGAGGTTCTGCCGGGCTCCGAGTCGCAACTGGGTCGGGTCCAGGTTGTGGTCAATGGGTTTGTCGACATAATCCTTGCCGGCACCCGCTTCCAGGTCGACGGTGGGGAAATAACCGGACCGGGCCTGCCGCACCTCCTGATCCCGGGCAAGCCTGTTATAGGCAGATGACCTGATATCGGGGTTGGTCGCTATCAGGGTTTTGACGGCATCCTGCAGAGTCTCCGCACCAGCGGCTGAGCATAATGCGAGGTTGCCCAGCAGGATCACAGCCCATTTAACATTAGATCGCATGACATTCATCGAAATCCTCAAAGTAAAATATGATAAATTGAATCCCCCAAAAAATCATATTCCATAGTAATGGGTTCGGCTGTTGAATTCAAAAAGTTTAGTAAAAATTTTATTTTTTTAGTCCATCATAACCACCCCTTGCAGACCATCGTCAGCAGCGCTGGAGAGCAACCGTTTTCCGGTCATCCGAACCCTTCTCGGCATCCTCTACAGTCCCCCTCTTCGTCACCTGGGATTCTGCTAGAAAATCGGCTCTTTTCTTCTGACGCGACTGTCCGTTTACTCGAAAACGGCTCTCATCGCTCCCCCCTTTAAAGCACAAAATGAGTAACGTCGTCCCTCAACTCCCCTTCACGGCCAACGATGCGTAGTGTGATAGTTGGGCTGGATGTGGTATAGTAATCAGGCTACAGGGCATTTTGAGCAAAAGAGGAGGTTCCCAAGGAACCATAGCAACAGATCCAGCAGGAATCACCCCGTCAAACGGCACTTTTCTACTGTCCGCGAGAGGTTTTCCTCGCTGGAAAAGAGCATGTATTTCTCGGCGTCACCACGCCATTGCCAAACCACGTCAAATGAGTATCCGCAAAATATACCAGTATCCAGAACAGGTCCTCAGGCAACCGACAGTCCCAATCATCCATTGTACCGAAGAAGTACAGCGGCTCATCGCCGATATGGCCGAAACCATGTACGACGCGCCCGGTGTCGGTCTTGCCGCGCCACAGATCGGTGAATCGGTACGACTCATCGTCGTCGATGTCAGTCGCGACAGGGAAAATGACCGGGAATACATGGCACTGATCAACCCCGAAATAATCGCCAGTGAAGGCTATCAGCTCGACGAGGAAGGGTGCCTGAGCGTTCCTGAGCTGACGGCCCAGGTGAAACGCCACAAGAAAATCACCGTTTCCTATCGGGACATGGAGGGCAAGCCCTGCGAATTGACCACGGAGGACCGGTTCGCCGTGGTCTTGCAACATGAGATCGACCACCTCAACGGCATCCTCTTCATCGACCACCTGAGCCCTCTGAAAAGAAAACTCTACAAGCGGAAAGTAAAGAAGTGGCTCGCAACCAGTGAAGGCTGACATGACAGACGCTCCTCTTCGCATCCTCTTCATGGGAACTCCGGATTTTGCAGCCGCCGTCTTACGGGCAGTATTGTCCGGGCCCGATCACGCTGTCGCAGTAGTTACCCAGCCAGACCGGCCCAAGGGGCGTGGTAAAAAACTTACCGAGCCACCGGTGAAAGTTCTCGCTCGGTGCGAGGCAATTCCCGTACTGCAACCGACAAAAATAAAGACGGACGACTTTCGTAACCAACTGGCCTCGTATCGTCCGGACCTTATCGTGGTTGCCGCCTATGGCCGGATTCTGCCGGTGTCGTTGCTTGAGCTCGCGCCGTATGGCTGCATCAACGTCCACGCCTCCCTGCTGCCCGCCTATCGCGGTGCCGCACCTATCCAGTGGGCGGTCATCAACGGAGAGACAGAGACGGGTGTCTCTATCATGCAGATGGACCAAGGGATGGACACCGGTGATATTCTGCTGACGGCTTCGATTGCCGTCGATGAGAACGAAACCGCCGGTTCGCTCTTTACCAAACTTGCCAGACTGGGCGGCACGACATTGCTGAAGGCCTTGACACTCCTCAAACAGGGGCAGCTGACCGCCACATGTCAAACCGATGCCGACGCCACACTGGCACCGATGCTGAAAAAAGATGATGGTAGTATTGACTGGCAAAAAAGTGCACGCCAACTCCATTGCCTTATCCGGGGATGCGATCCCTGGCCATCTGCTTATTGTTTTCTCGATGGCAAACGGCTGCGGCTCTTCGTTCCGGAGGTTGCTCATCAGAGCAGCAACGCCGCCCCTGGGACCGTCATTCGCGCGGACAGGCGGGGGCTGCTCATCGCCACCGGCCAGGACTGCTTACTGATCCGGGAAGTACAGCCTGAAGGCAAGAAACGGATGACAGTCGACGCCTTTCTCTGTGGATCTCCTCTTATACCGGGAAGCCGCCTCAACTCTTGAACCGAGCCCTCTCGGCCATGCCCTGTCCCAATCAACGGCTCAGTCGATAAGGTGTTCTACCCACCCGGTAAATGCCCGAGGAAATGACGTCCCATGAAAACACTCATTATGGTCATAGCCACCGGCTGCTGGGTCGGCAGACTCCCCAAGGCACCTGGCACCTGGGGATCTCTTTTCGCCCTTTTGCCGTGGCTCCTGCTGAGAGATCTACCCACGGTTCCTTATCTGCTGGCTCTTGTAGCCACCTTCTTTGTGGGCTTTTTTGCTGCCGGATCGGCGGAAAAAATCCTCGACCAGGCCGACGCCGGTCCTATTGTTATCGATGAGATCCTCGGCATGTTCGTCACCCTGATCCATGCTCCCGGTCATCCGGCGGCCTGGGCGCTGGGCTTCATCCTCTTTCGACTCTTTGATATCAGAAAGCCCTTTCCTGTCTGTTGGTTCGACCAGAAGATTCATGGCGGCCTCGGCATCATGATGGACGATGTCATCGCCGGCATATATGCCTTTATCAGCCTGCAACTGATCTGGTATCTCGGAGAAAAGGCACTATCGTGAAGGGCGTTATCTGTTAACAGACGGGGGACCATTGTTTTTCCTCTTGACAGGTGATTCCAGATTCAGTAGTGTGCCGCGTCTTCGGATGAGAGGCCAGACGGCTTATCTGAACAGGGCAGGAAGAGCGGGTGCCGGCAGGAAGAGAGAAGCCGGCGGAAAGCGAAAAAAAGTGATTGACAAAAAAATCGAAATCAGCTAATTTTTGCTGCTCATCACGCCGGCCCCTGGGGCCGGGCATCGGCCGGTAACGGCGG
>JBKEBZ010000090.1:0-3374 GCA_047973425.1 Desulfopila sp. | reverse complement strand
GGTTGCAATTCCTCGGAGCCGTCATGAAGAACCTCGAACTCGCATCTCCCCCGGAGATGAGCGCCAGCGCCCGTGCTGGCGAAATCGCCGCCATCCTTGCGGCTGCCATCGTCCGCACCCTTGCTGCGGATGAGCCAAAACAGAGAGAAGTTGGCCTTGGCTTCCTGCCCGACCAGCGCGTTCATACAACCCCCTATCAAGAGGAGAAGTTGTGATGAACGAGAAACAAGCATCCGTCGCGGCACGGATCGCGGAGCTGGCCTGCCTGCCGATGTCCGAGCTCTGGACGGTGTGGGATCGGTATTTTCCGCGCCGCCCGGACTACCCCAACCGCACGCACGTCGAGTCCCGTCTCGCCTACAAGCTGCAGGAGGAAGCCTTCGGTGGCCTTGCGCCCGAGACCAAGCAGCGCCTGGAAGCCATCGGCGCAAAACACTCCAAGATCAAGCTGCGGGCCAAGCCGCGCGAGTTCGATTTCGCGCCGGGCACGATCCTGCTGCGCGAATGGGGCGAGCGCGAACACCGGGTGACAGTCACCGCCGAGGGGCTGTTTGAGTACCAGGGGCGCAACTTCAAGAGCCTGACGGCGGTGGCTCGCCACATCACGGGCGCGCACTGGTCGGGGCCGCTGTTCTTTGGCCTGAGCAAGGGAGGTGCGCGATGAGCGAGATTGCCAGCACCAAGGCCCGCAAGCGCTGCGCCGTCTACTGCCGGGTGTCCTCGGATGAACGGCTTGACCAGGAGTTCAACTCCATCGACGCGCAGAAGGAGGCTGGCCACGCTTTTGTGGCCAGCCAGCGATCCGAAGGGTGGATTCCGGTGGCCGACGACTACGACGACCCCGGCTTCTCTGGCGGCAACACGGATCGGCCGGGGCTGAAACGCCTGATGGCGGATATCGAGCGCGGCCAGATCGACATCGTGGTGGTCTACAAGATCGACCGCCTGACGCGCAGCTTGGCCGACTTCTCCAAGATGGTTGAAGTGTTCGAACGCCACGGGGTGTCCTTTGTGTCGGTCACCCAGCAGTTCAACACCACCACCTCGATGGGTCGGCTGATGCTCAACGTCCTGCTGTCCTTCGCCCAGTTTGAGCGTGAGGTCACCGGCGAGCGCATCCGCGACAAGATCGCCGCCGCCAAGCGCAAGGGGATGTGGATGGGCGGCGTCCCGCCCCTGGGTTACGACGTCGACAACCGCCTGTTGGTCATCAACGAGGCCGAGGCGGCGGTGGTGCGTCGCATCTTCGAGGAGATGCTGACCATCGGCTCGCCGACCCAGATCGCCGTCAATCTGACTGCCGACGGCATCACTACCAAGGCCTGGACGACGCAGGAGGGCCAGACCCGCAGCGGCGCGCGCATCGACAAGAAGTACCTGCACAAGCTGCTGCGCAACCGCATCTACCTGGGGGAGTTGTCGCACAAAGGAAACTGGTACCCCGGCGCTCACCCGCCGATCATCGACCAGGAGCTTTGGGACAAGGTTCACGCGGTGCTGGCCAGGGATGGGCACGCCCGGTCGGTGGAAACCAAGATCCGGTCGCGCACCGACGCTTTGCTGCGTGGCCTGCTGTACGCCCCCTCGGGCGAACGGATGTACCCGACCTACTCGCGCAAGAACGGGCGCAAGTACCACTACTACGTGTCCAAGTCGGAAAGCCGGTTCGGGGCACCAGGCAAGAGCTACGAGCGCCTGCCTGCGCCGGAGATCGAGGCAGCGGTGGTGGCCCAGATCCGCACGGTGCTGACCAGCCCGGAATCCATCGCATCGGTGGTGCGCCACATCCAGCGCAATGGGGCCCAGATCGACGAGGCCACCACGGTGATGGCGATGGGACGGCTCAACGACGTGTGGGATCAGTTGTTCCCGGTCGAGCGTCACCGCATCGCCAACCTGATGATCGAGCGCATCGACCTCGTCCACGTCGGCGAGGTGCAGGGCATCAAGGTGAAGTGGCGGGAACTGGGCTGGGACGCCCTGATCGGTGAGTTCGCCCCAAGGGGCATCGGCGCGGAACTGGTGGAGGTCGAAGCCTGATGGACGACACACTGGAAACCTTCGTGCCCCTGACGTTTCGCCGCCGGGGCGCGCGGCGGGTGGCCGCCGACGAGCGCCACGTTCACGATGTGACGCTGCTGGAGGGGGTGGCACGCGGTTTCTACTGGCAGCACCTCGTGGACACCGGTGTGATGAAGAGTGGATCAGACATTGCCCGGGCCGAAGGACTGCACCCCTCGGTGCCCAACGAGCTGATGCGCCTGACCCTGCTCGCGCCTGACATCCTCGAACTGCTGATGGCCGGGCGGCAGCCTCGCCGGATGAACCTGATCTGGTTCCAGCGCAACCCGCTGCCGGTGGATTGGGAGGCGCAACGCCAGATCGTGAAGCGCTTTGAGGAGGACGCATGAGCAAGAAGCACCGGGGCCGGTTCAAGGGTGATCCGGTCACCTATCAACTGCCGAACCCGGCAGGCGGCGTGCAACTGGAAACCTTCGTGCCCTGGACGCTGGTGAAGAGGGGGCTGAAGAAGCAAGTCATCACGCCCTTGGACGCGCCGCAGGAATTTCTGTCCGAGGCCACCCGGGAGCGGGAAGCCCGGTCGGCCGCACAGGACACCGCGTTGATGCGGGCGCTCGGACTGGCACACCACTGGCAACGCCTGCTGGATGAGCAGCGGGCGGCATCAGTAGCCGAGATCGCCGAGGCCGAAGGCATGGACGTGACACAGGTGCGCCGGGTCATGCGGCTGACGCTCCTGGCCCCGAAGGTCGTGGAACGGCTGGTGAGCTCGCCCGATGCCGTGCTGGAGAAAGTGATGCGCCGTCCCTGGCCCAACGCCTGGGGCGACCAGATGCGCGTGCTCGCGCCACCCGGGTGAGCGCGTCGTACCCAGCGCCAGCAACCGCCTGCGGGCGGATTTTTTGTGGCCGCTTGGCACTCGGTCGCCACCGCTACAGGAGTTGCCAACCACAACCCACCGCCTCTAAACCCGTGCCAGCAAAGGAAATGGCCTCGAGAACGCTCGCGTGGCGACCAGAGAAAACGGAGAACAGAGAGGCGTCGGCGGGGGCGAAAACGCCGCCTTCGCAGGGGTGGCGCTCGCGAGGCCAGGCCCGGAAACCGCGCCAACACTGGGGGAACGGGCAAAAAAAATCCCAACCGATGAAGGTTGGGATTTTGGGTATTGGTGGAGCTGGGGGGACTTGAACCCCCGTCCGCAAACCTTCCACGCCCAGTTCTACATGTTTAGCGGTCTGTTTTGAATCTCGCCAACTCCATCGCGCAGTCGCACGCTATGGGGTCAGCCAGCACCCTTTGATCTTGCCTGCGCCCAAGGTGCCCGGACGCAAGCCAGCCGATGTGAATTCCCT
>JBKEBZ010000001.1:0-63727 GCA_047973425.1 Desulfopila sp. | reverse complement strand
TTTACGCAATTTGTTTCGCTGGGGTATCATTGTTTCCTGACGAAAAAAATCAAGCAGGTGCAGAACATGCTCAGCGAGAAAGAAACCGGAAAACCCAAATCACTTCTCAAGCTCGAAAAGGATCTGAAAAACTGGCTTGCCCAACGCTCTCTTACCCAGATCCTGGATTGGTTCGACTGCATTGAAACCACACAGGTACAGACTGCCGCCGGTAGGTATCGTTGGTCCACCGAGTCAGTGGCAAGAGACAGGTTGTTCTTGAGTTACCTGGGAGTAGGCGCCAAATAGTGTACGCTTTATCCAATTTTCAGGTTCATATAAACCAGCATGGCTGGACCAGGTAGCCGCAGCCACAACAAAACATAAAACTCCTCGGCACGGTAACAAAGCTTTCCGTACCAAGGAGTTTCATATAAACCAGCATGGCTGGACCAGGTACCGCAGCCACAACGAATCGACCAGCAGGCCAGGCTGATCCGCGCTGGCTGTTTTTTTTGCGGTATAGCGGTCAATCTTTTCAGCCGCCTCTACCCCAGCTGAATGATCCCGGTGTCGGGACGAGAGTGTGTCTGCGACCGCTCTCGTATGATATCGGTACTCAGCAGGATGTGCAGATATCGACCCAGCCGCTGGCTCCGGAAATATCCTCGAGCTCGGCACAGCTCAGCTCGATGGCCGAATTGGCGCTGCCGCAGGCGGGGAACACCGTGGTAAATCGCTTCAGGGAGCTGTCGAGATAGATCTCGACACCGTCTCTGGTACCGAAAGGACAGACCCCGCCGACCTCATGGCCAATAGTTTCACTCACCTCGGCCGGCTGCATCATCTTCGCCTTGCAGCCAAACCGGGTCTTGTACTTCCTGTTATCGACCCGAACATCGCCGGCCGTGACCACCAGCAAAGGCCGATCACCTCGTTTAAACGACAGACTCTTGGCAATCCGCGCCTCTTCGACCCCAAGCGCCCTGGCCGCCAGTGCAACCGTGGCGCTCGAGGCCCTGTATTCGAGAATATCGTCCTGACGATTCCACCGCTTGAGATGCTCGCGCGCCTGTTCTATACCCATGCTGTATCCCTCTTTTGTATACCTTGTACCCATCCAGAAACGACCATTGCATCCTGACTCTTCGTAGTGGTCGAAATTTTATCCTCAAACGAGCAAGTAAATCAGCGCCCGCCAGCAAACTGTCTGATAAACTGAATACGTTCATACACCGCCGGATCGGCAAGTGCGGTAGAGCGCAGCCGTCCTTGAAAATCAGCAATAGTCCCAAACGATTTTTCGGCCATCCACTCCCTGACCCCGGAAAGTATCTCGGCAATTCTGCCCGGGCCATGCTGGTAAACGGTGGACACCACCTGGACCGCGGCAGCCCCGGCCAGCAACAATTTGATCATCCCGTCACGGTCATGAACCCCGGTGGACGAGGCGAAATCCGCCTCGACGCTGCCGGAGAGCAGACCGATCCAACGCAGAGGCTCGGTTATTTCGGCCGGGGTGCTGAACGGCTCCGCCATCGTCATTTCCATGGTGTCGATATTGATGTCTGGCCGGTAGTGACGGTTGAACAGGACAAAGCCGGAGACCCGGCAATCCCCCGACCGGGCCAACCGGTCGATCAGACTGGCCAGCCCAGCGGAAGAGGAGCTCATCTTGACGGCGATAGGCAGAGAAACCCGGTCGCTTACCTTTTTGACGATATCGAAATAGATCTGTTCCACCTCTGCGCCCGTTCGCGTCCGATGACTCGGCAACAGCGAGAGATTGAGCTCCAGGGCATCGGCGCCGGCCTTCTCCACCGAATCGGCAAAGGCAATCCATTCGCTGGCCGAAACACAGTTGATACTGGCAATAATCGGAATATCGACCGCGCTCTTGGCGCCAGCAATGAGCGTGAGATAGTCATCGACGGCAGTATTTCTGGTAAAGTTACGCATATACTCGCAGGCCCCGGGATAATCGCTCTGATAGCCGGCCAGATGACCGGCAAGCTCGATCTCGATCTGCTCTTCAAAGAGTGATTTGAGCACCACTCCGGCCGCTCCGCCTGCGGCCAGCTCTCGTATTCCCTTCACTGAACCGGTCAACTCGCAGCTGCCGACCAGCAGCGGATTTTTCAGTTTCAGGCCGAGATATGTGGTTGCAAGATTTTGTTTTTCCATAATCAACCTGCCTTCACCCTGTCTGGTGGCACCTGCTCACTCTCTCTTTACGGCGACGCCGTCGCGCCTCCCCTCATCGAGCTCTTCCTGCTTCTGCAACCCTTCTGCTCTTTTCTCTGATCTCTCTGGGAATTACCGGCAGTCGAACCCGGCAAGGCCAGCAGACGACCGTTGAAAACATCGAGCGAAGATGGTCTATTGAGAGAAGAGCGCGCCTGGGGCGCTCGCCCCATTGCCAACCACAGCCAGGGAGATCGCGCGCTCTCTCCCTGGTCCACCCTCTACCTGCAGCGGCTGCCATATGAAGATACTGAACCATACCGACCCGCCCGCCCACATCTTCGACAACGAAATCGCCAAAGGCGTCACCGGCCGGGTCCTGATCGGCAAAGCCGACAACGCCAACACCTTCTGCATGCGCTCCTTCACACTGGCTCCCGGCGGTTTCACCCCCCGTCACGCCCACCCGTGGGAGCATGAGATATTCATCCATTCCGGCCGCGGTCAGGTGTACAGGGAGGGGGAGTGGCAGAGCGTTGTCAGCGGCACCGCGATCTTTATCCCCGGCGACGAAGAGCACCAGCTGAGAAATGGCGGCGACGAAGACTTTGTCTTTATCTGCCTGATTCCCGCCGGCGTCGACGAGATCTGAAGGCTGTCGTGACGCCTCTCTGGGAGATCCCGAAACTACAGGGCCAGGAGCAGATAGAAGAGCCCGACACCGGTGACCATGAAACAGCAGCCGGGTAACAGCAACTGCCGCCAGGTCTTGCCGACATCGGCCCCGAAGAAGTTACAGGTCAGGACGAAGCAGATGTGGATCGGCGAAACCATCACCCCGGTGAAACCGGCAAAGGTCGCCAGCACCAGATAGGGCACGGTCTGGGCCTCGAGACCGAGACTGTGGAGCAGGCCCAGCAGCAGGGGAAAGGTCGCTCCGACGAAGGCGACATTGATGCCTGCCACCAGCCCGACCAGAAACGGCAGAAAGAAGACCGCGGCGAAAAGAGCCGCGCCACCGCCGGCGGAGTTGGCCATTTCCTCGACGATCCCGGCGTTTTGCATAATCTCTTTAAAGACAAAGATGGCGGCGATCACCAGGAGCATGGCCCAGAGGCTCTTTTTGCCAAGCACCTGAGCAAGAAACGCTCCCCCCAGCCGGTTCTGGACCATGATCGCGGCCACCGCCACGACCAGGGCAACGATAACCCCCCACTCAAACGGGATACTCCGGGCATAGAGGGCCAGCAGGGTCTCGCAGCCGATGGCCCCGACGATGGCGATCAAGAGTGGCGTACCCTCCCGCAGGACCACCGCCGGATTACGGCTGGCCGCCACGGCCTGCCGGGGTACGCTGCCGGCCGGCAGCGCCTTGCGCAACAAAAAAAGCCAACCGAAAAACAGCATGGCGACGGTACCCGGCCAGGTTCGAGCAACCAGCGTACTTATCGGAATATTGGCCAGGGCCACGGTGAGGATGATGCCGGGATACAACGGCCAGCAGGTCTCCCAGACATGCCGGAACCAGTAGTTGACCAGGGCCTGGTCCTCACCGCTCATGGTCATCTCCTCACCCATGCTCTTGACCATCGGCGCCGAAAAGATCGCCCCACCAGGCATCGGCAAAAGCCCGATCAGGGCCGGAAAAAAGACCAGCCGCAGACGAGGCCGGGTCAAATACCCGGAGAGGGCCGCCATCAACCGTCCGGACTGTCCGGAGCGCTCCAGACCATCGGAGAGGATCATGATCAGCCCGACAATGGCGACCAGGAAAAGGAACTTTTCTCCACTCAACCCGCCAAGCCCGCTGGTGACGATCGCCACCGGGCCCAGGCCAAACAGCAGCCCCATGCAGATCCCGCCAAGGAGAATGGAGAGCGCCAGACCGATTCGAAAGCGCATCCCGGCAAGCATCACCAGAAAGGCGGCAAGAACCTTGACAAACGGAACCATTGCGCTGAAAAATTCCATACTCTCCACCCGAAAAGAAAAAACCCGTTGCGGGGCAAACCCCAAGTGGGCCAAACGAAGAAGTTCTGCAGCTTACCATAACAACGGTTGAGCCGACAGCGTATAATCAGTCAAGCGATATTTCTTTTGATGACGTGGTAAAAAGCCTGATCTCCTGCGTTGCAGCGGGATCAGCCGCTGCTCGACGTACCACATCGTCGGTCTCCGCCAAGAAAAGAAGACCAGGCCAAGGAGCAACATATGAAACTTCTCATTATCGGCGCCTCCCGAGGGATCGGGGCGGAACTCTGTAAACAGGCCCTTGCCGCCGACCATGAGGTGACGGTGCTGGCCCGCCGGCCCGCGGCAATTCCTTGCGCCGCGCCTCTCACGGTGCTCGAAGGCGATATCCGCGACCACCAGGCGGTCAACGCCGCGGTCCAGGGCAGGGACGCGGTCTGCCTCACCATCGGTGTGCCGATCACCTTTGCCACGGTTACCGTTTTTTCTGCAGGGACCCGAAACGTGCTGATGGCCATGCAGGAGCATGGGGTGAAACGGCTGGTCTGCGTCACCGGTATCGGCGCAGGCGATTCCAGGGGTCATGGTGGTTTTCTCTATGACCGGATTTTCAAGCCGCTGTTTTTAAAAACTATCTATCAGGACAAGGACCTCCAGGAACGGTATATCGCCGCCAGCGACCGGCTCTGGACCATTGTCCGGCCGGCCGGCCTCACCAACGGTCCCCGCACCGGCGACTACAGGGTGCTGACCGATCTGCACGGGGTGACCGCGACCCGGATATCCCGGGCCGATGTCGCCGATTTCATCCTGGTCGAACTTCTACGAGGCACCTATATCGGGCAAACGCCGCTCCTGATGTACGGCTGAACCGACCTCCGGCGCCCGTGTCGACTTGCACGGCAGGGCCCTATTGGGTAGATTGCCGGATAGCCAATCATTCAGTCAGCTCAGGAGGAACACCAATGGCCCAGCCCAAACCGATATCCCACCTTCGTATTCGCACCAAAATCTGGATTGAAAACGACCAGGGGGAGCTCCTGTTCGGCAAGGGCAAGACCGAAATCCTCGAACTCATCGAAAGCGAAGGGTCTATCGCCAGGGCCGCGGCATTGATGGAACTCAGCTATAAAAAAGCCTGGAACCATATCAAGATCCTGCAGAACAACATCAGCGACGAGTTGGTGGTGTCCCGCAAGGGCATCAGCGGTGGCACGCTGCTCACCCCCAAGGCCATCGAACTCATTCGTAATTACCGGCAGCTGCAAAACGATCTCGAGGCCTATGCCGAACACCGCTTTCAGGAACTGTTCGCCACCAACCCGCCGACGCCCACCAGTCTCGATGAGCACAACGGCCACGACCTGTGATAACCAGCGTGACTGAACCATAGCGTCTCAGCCACAACGAACCAGGAAACTCTTCGGCCCGGTAACAGAGCCCTTCACTCCGGGGAGTTGCGGATAAAAATCAATCGACTTCTTTTACGACCCATGCCAGATATCCTCTATCGCAGTATCGCCAACAGTGGCAACCTGTTCGCTCTCGCCTGCGACACCACCGACCTCGTCAACGAGGCCTGCCGAAAACACGACGCCGGCCCCACAGCCGCGGCGGCCCTCGGCCGGGCCTTGACCGGCGCTGTCCTGCTCGCGGCCCTCTTGAAAGAGGAGCAACATCTCCAGCTGAAATTCGAGGGCAACGGCCCGCTGGGCAAGATTATCACCGAAGCCGGCCATCAGGGCTGGGCCCGCGGTTATGTCGCCAATCCCCTGGCGGAGGTCCCCTTACGCAACGGGGCGGTCGATGTAGCCGCAGGTCTTGGCAGCGCCGGTTTTCTGACCGTCACCAAGGATATCGGCGGCAAACACAGCTACCAGGGGACAGTCCAGCTGCGCACCAGTGAAATCGGCGAGGATATCGCCGGATACCTGCTGGAATCGGAGCAGATACCCTCGGTGGTCGCCCTCGGGGTGGTGTTGCAGCCCGACGGCAGCGTGCCGGCAGCCGGCGGCTACCTGATCCAGGCCCTGCCGCCGGTCGACGAGGCCCTGCTCGACACCCTCGAACGACAGCTCCATCAGCTGCCCCCCCTTACCAGGCAGCTGATGGAGGGGAGATCGCCGGCCGATATTCTCGCCGACATCTTGCGGGACATCGACCACCACTCCACCGGTTCGAGACCCTTGTCGTACCAGTGCAGCTGCAATCGGCTCAAGATGGAACGGGCGGTGGTATCGCTTGGCCAGGCCGAGGTACAGAACCTTCTCGAACTGGAAGGCGGCATCGAAGTGCAATGCGAGTTCTGTCGAGACAGCTACCGGTTCAACCGTGACGAACTTGCGCAACTGTTCCCTGCGGCGACGAGGTGAACGGCACTCCTCCGACCGGCGCCGGCGCCACGGTCGCGTCGGCAGGCACCCGGTAAAACGGTACATGGTCTCCCGCCTGGCCGGCCACCACGGCCCAGAGGGCAACCGGCCGCCTCTTATGACTGGTGGTACAGCTCGAGATTACGTTTGAGCTGACCAATCTGTAAGCCAAGCGGGATGCATCTGTCGGCCGTCAAACAGCTATCGGCCTCGATATCCTCCACAAAGGTCTTCAACCGCAACCCGCCCTCGCAGAGCAGGACCGTCCAGGCATGATTGTCCACGTCGTATTCCACCTGGAAATCCCTGCCACACCGACCGGCCTCGGGAATGAGTTCTTCTATCTTTTGACATATACGCTCTTTGGCTCGCATCACGTCACCTCCTCTGCATCGTGCAACACCTACCTACAATGTAGGCATTCCACCGGTCGAATCAAGTCTGTGACGCTGGCGGTCCAGGTGACTGCAGGAACGAAAAAAGACGAATGCTCAACGCCTTGCAGCAAAGAGAAAGACATCATGGCCAGCGCGGGCGGGCAGACGGGCAGACCAGGGGCGAGGGCTCGTCGACCACCCGGGGAAACGATCTCGCCCACCGGGACCTGGCCTGGGTCCCGGCGGGTGAAAATGACTATTCTTTCCAGTCCGGACGCAGGTAGAGCTCGGTCAACTGCTTGCGGCTGACCGCGGAGGGCGCCTCGGTAA
The DNA here is from genome assembly GCA_047973425.1 of Desulfopila sp. Lineage (GTDB taxonomy): Bacteria > Desulfobacterota > Desulfobulbia > Desulfobulbales > Desulfocapsaceae > Desulfopila. Next base: position 56,514 of record JBKEBZ010000001.1, on the reverse strand, counting down.
GCGGGCAGGTCGCTTTCTGAGTCTTCGGAAAGGCGATGACGTCTCTGATCGAGCTGCAACCGCAGATCAGCATCAGCAGCCGGTCGAGACCAAAAGCCAGGCCACCGTGGGGCGGGGCCCCGAGTTCCAAGGCCCGCAGCAGAAAGCCGAACTTCTCGTTGGCCTCATCCGTCCCTATCCCCAGGGCCTCCAGCACTCGGAACTGCACCGCTTTCTGGTGAATACGGATCGAACCGCCGCCGATTTCGGTACCGTTGAGTACCAGGTCGTAGGCCCTGCTGTACACCTGGCCGGGGTCGGACGTCAGCTTGTCGAGATCCGCTTCTTTTGGCGAGGTGAAGGGGTGGTGCAGGGCCTGGAACCGTTTCTCCTTCTCGTCATACTCCATCAGCGGAAAATCGGTGACCCAGGTGAAGTTGTACCTATCCGTTCGCATCACGCCAAGACGGCGGCCCAACTCCAGCCGCAACTCGGAGAGAACCTGAAAGACCACCTTGGGGGCATCGGCGCCAAAGAAGAGCACATCCCCCTCCACCGCGTCCATGGCGCTGTTGATGGTCAGCCGCTCCTCGTCGGTGAAGAACTTGGCGATGGGCGACTGCCATTCACCGCCACCCTTCATCTTCACCCAGGCCAGCCCCTTGGCCCCGAACTGCACCGCATAGGCGGTCAGATCGTCGAGATCCTTGCGGGAGAAGGTGGCGCAGCCCTTGGCGTTGATGGCCCGGACGGTGCCCCCCCCATCGGCGACGGAACGGAACACCTTGAAGCCGCAGCCCCTGGCGATATCGGTCAGATCGACCAGTTCCAGGCCAAAGCGGGTGTCGGGGCGGTCGGTACCGAACCGGGCCATGGCCTCGTCATAGGTCATGCGCTTGAACGGCGGCTGTAACTCCAGGCCGAGGGTATCCCTGAACAGCCGGGCGATCATTCCCTCGGTCACCGCGATGATCTGCTCCTCATCGACAAACGAGAGCTCCATATCGATCTGGGTGAACTCCGGCTGGCGGTCGGCCCGCAGGTCTTCATCACGAAAGCACTTGACGATCTGGTAGTAGCGGTCCATGCCGGCGATCATCAGCAGCTGTTTGAACAGCTGCGGTGATTGCGGCAGGGCATAGAATTTGCCGGCGTTGACCCGGCTGGGCACCAGATAGTCGCGCGCCCCCTCGGGGGTAGACCGGGTCAGCATCGGGGTCTCGATATCGAGAAACCCGTTATCGTTGAGATAGTTGCGGACAGACTGCACAGCCCGGTGCCGCATGATGAGGTTGGCCGCCATTTCCGGCCGGCGCAGATCCAGATACCGGTACTGCAGCCGCAGATTGTCACCCACCTCGACATCTTCATCCAAGGGAAATGGCGGGGTCTCGCTGGTATTGAGGATACGCAGTTCCTCCACCAGCACCTCGATCTCGCCGGTGGCGAGTTTGGGGTTGGCCATATCGGCCGGGCGGGCCGAAACCTTGCCGCGGACCGCAAGTACCCATTCGCTGCGCAGCTGGTGGGCCTTGGCGTGGGTCTCCCCCTCAACCTCCGGATTGAACACCACCTGCGTCAACCCTTCCCGGTCGCGGAGATCTATAAAGATAACACCGCCATGGTCCCGTCGGCGCAGGACCCAGCCCATGAGTGTAACCTCTTCGCCGATATTGTCCGTGTTCAGTGCATTGCAGGAATGCGACCGGACCAAGTTTCCCATTGATTCCATGATTTGCCAATATGGTTAAGTTGCCCGCCGCCAGAAATGGGGCGTAGGTGAAAGAACATCCGGGGCTGGGGACTGCACGCCTCAACCCCGAAGCATCGATATGTGCAAAACTGTGGTCCGAGGGGTTGGCATCCTGTTGTCGTGGCGCGACAGATCAGCCCACCCCGTGCCCGGTCAATGCCGCGATAATCTTCTCTGTGGCCAATGGTACCGCCACCTGCTCCTGGGTCGTCATATTCCTGAGCGTCCCCTCCTGGACCGCCAGCTCATCGTCGCCGACAATGAGCACATGGGTCGCTCCGGCCCTGTCGGCCTGTTTCATCTGGCTTTTCAGGCTTCTGCCCTCATAATCCAGACCGACCCGCTGGCCTTTCTTACGGAGCTCATGGGCCAAGTCAAAGCAGAAATCGGCGGCGGCCCGCCCCAATCCGGCAAGAAAGATATCGAGCTCGTCAGCCCGTCTTGCCGGGTCCCCCTGCTGTTGCTGCAGCAGCAGCACCAGACGCTCGATGCCGATGGCGAAGCCGATACCCGGGGTGTTCTTCGGGCCGCCGAGCTGCTCCACCAGGCCATCATAGCGACCACCGCCACCCACCGCCGCCTGGGCACCCAGGTCACCGGTAATGAACTCGAAGGTGGTACGACAGTAGTAATCGAGGCCGCGGACCATGAACTTATTGAGGCTGTAGGCTACCCCCATCCTCTCCAGACCGGCGCGCACCGCTTGAAAATGGTCGGCACAGTCGGCACAGAGATGGTCGATGATCGACGGGGCCAGGGCCACCTGCTCCCGGCAGGATGGCTTCTTGCAATCCAGCGCCCTGAGGGGATTGGTGGTGCTTCTGCGCCGGCAGTCGTCGCAGAGGCTGTCCAGGCGCCGCTCCAGAAAGGTGAGCAGCTGCTGGCGATAGGCCGGTCGGCACCGGGGGCAGCCAAGAGAGTTCATTTCCAGACTCACCGAAAGCCCCAGCTCGGTCAGCAGCATCGCCCCCATCGCCATGATCTCCGCATCGAGTCGGGGATTCTCGGCCCCCAGCACCTCGACATTGAGCTGATGAAACTGCCTCAGCCTGCCGAGTTGGGGACGTTCATGGCGAAACATCGGTCCGGTGGTAAACAGCTTTTGCACTGGCCGCTGGACATAGAGCCCATGTTCAATATATGCTCGAATCAGAGAGGCGGTTGCCTCCGGCCGCATGGTGACGCCCTTGTCCTTGAAGGTGTACATCTCCTTTTCGACAATATCGGTCGCTTCACCGATGGAGCGGGCAAACAGTTCGGTTTTTTCGAGAATCGGCAGGCGAATCTCGGCAAACTGGAAGCGGGAGAAGACCTGGCGAGCGGTCGACTCCACCAGGTGCCAGAGGGCGACATCAACCGGCAGGATATCCTTAAATCCGTTCAAGGCCGTTATTTTCACGAAAATATCTCCAACGCGGACGAGAAAAGTGATTACAGTAGACGCTGATAAAAAAAGAGTAGAAATTAAACGCAATTTCCTTTTTTTGTCAAGCATGGGCCCAATGGGCGTCGACACTCCGCGCTCTGCAGCGCTGACCGCTCTCGTCAACCAATAACCAGCATGGCTGGACCAGATTGCCTCAGACACCGCTACGCCGTCATGAAACTCTTCGGCCCGGCAACAGAGCCTTCCGTGCTGAGGGGTCTTGGAAAAAGGCATATCTCTTTGCAGGCTGTCGCACCCTGTCACACTGCTTGACAAATGTGCACAAGATAGGCATTATCGTTCACTGTCGCCTATATACTCTACTATGAGGATTTGAAAGTACATGAAGCTACCGTCGCTGACCATTGGAAAGTTCATTGCCCAATTCCCTCTTATCCAGGGAGGTATGTCCATACGTGTTTCCACCTCCGCTCTGGCGGCCCCGGTAGCCTCCTGCGGCGGCATTGGCATCATCGGCGGATCGGCAATTCCCACTGACGAACTCAAGGCCGACATCCAGAAGGCCAAGAGCATGACCGATGGAATTATCGGCGTCAACATCATGTACGCCATGCGTAATTTCTACAATCTGGTGATGTGTTCGATCGAGGCCGGCGTCGATCTGATCATCACCGGCGCCGGGTTCTCCCGTGATATTTTCAAGATCGGCAAGGAACACAATGTGCCGATCGTGATGATCGTCTCCTCTCCTGCGCTCGCCAAGCTCGCGGAAAAGCTCGGGGCAGCCGCGGTCGTGGTCGAGGCCACCGAAGCCGGCGGACATCTCGGCACCGACAGGCCACTCAGAGAGATATTTCCGACCATCCGCGATGTGGTGAAGAATATTCCGCTCATCGCCGCAGGCGGCATCACCAATGGCTATGAAATGGCGGAGATGATGGACAAGTACGGGGCTGACGGGGTCCAGGTGGCCTCCCGTTTCGTGTTAAGCGAGGAGTGCGATGTGGCCGACGAGTTCAAGCAGACCTACCTCAATGCCCAGAAGGAGGACATCGTCCTGACCTCCTCGCCGGTCGGTCTGCCCGGCAGGGCGATCAACACCCCGTTCGTCGCCTCGAAAAACAAGGGTACCGACCATTCCACCAAGAGATGCCTGCAGAACTGCCTGAAAAAATGCGACCACCACTACTGCATCAGTGAACGGCTGCTGGCCTCGAGGGCCGGCGACATCAAGGAAGGGCTGGTCTTTGCCGGGGCCAACACCTACAAGATGAAAGAGATCCTGCCTGTTGCGGAAATCTTTAGAAGATTCAAGGAACAAGCGGAAGCTGTCTATAAAGAAGGCAGAGGTTTCGCTCCCGTCTACTGATCCATTACAGCACTGTCCATGACACCCCCAGAGGAAGCTATCCTGTCCGACACCCCACCCGTTTCGCTCACGGCCCGCATTATCGAAAGACAAGAGCACCCCATCAAGAGGGAGATGCTCAGCCAGGAGGCGCTCCATGTCATGGAGAAGCTGCAGCATGCCGGCTTCTCCGCCTACCTGGTGGGCGGCGGGGTTCGGGATCTCTATCTCGACAAGATCCCCAAGGATTTCGACATCAGCACGGATGCGCGACCCGGGCAGATTCGCAAGATCTTCCCCTACTCCAGAACCATCGGCCGGCGTTTCAGGCTGGTGCAGGTCTTCTTCCGCAACGGCAGCATCATCGAGGTCTCGACCCTTCGCTCCCTGAGCGAACACGACCTCGATGGCCCGCAGGCGGTGCTGGCCCCGAACAACACCTATGGTACCCTCGACCAGGATGCCCAGCGACGCGATCTGACGATCAACGCCCTCTTCTACGAAATCGAACACCATACCATCATCGACTACGTGCAGGGGGTGGAAGATCTCGACCGCTCGATCATCCGCATCGTCGGCGAACCGACCAAGCGGATCAACCGGGACCCGGTACGGATGATGCGGGCCATCCGCCACGCCGCCCGTAACAACTTCACCATCGAGGAAGGTTCCTGGCAGGCGATCTGCGCCAACCACGAGAAGCTGCGCTACTGTCCGCCATCCCGGTTACGTGACGAAACACTCAAGGACATCTACAGCGGCGCCGCCGCCGCCTGGTTCGCCTTTGCCATAGACTCCGGCATCTTCCTCGAGCTTTTACCCATCTACCGACAGGCCCTGTCGGGGAAAGAGGCCAGCGGCGGTTCCTGCCGCCATCGTCTGACAGACGTCTTCACCGCAATCGACAGGATAAGCACTCTGACCCGGCAACGGGGCGCCTCCCGCCAACCCGAATTCTTCATGCTGGCGCTCATTCTCCTGCCCTGGGTCGACTGCACCTATCCCATCTATTCCGAAAAACTCGCGGGAGCCACTCTTTTTCACACCGGCAAACAGATCCGCGCCGACATCGATCGGGAACTTGGCCAGCACCTCAATTTAAGCCGGGCCATCCGCCAGGAGATCGCCTCGCTGCTCACCACCCTCGGCACCCTCATCCACAATCGCCAAAACGATTCCTGGCCCAAATGGCTGCGCCGCAAAAAGTATTTCAGCCAAAGCGTCGTTTTCTACAACTGCTACATGGAAATCATCTCTGGGCAGGAGGTCAGCGAGGAGCAACTGCCCATTGTGCACAACACGCATATACCGCATAGTGATAGCGAAGGGGGAGGTTCAGGGCGACACCGTAAGAGGCCAGCCTTTGCCCCCAGAGCCAAAAATGGCATCTTCGGCCTGAAAAAATAACCCAGTTAGACGACTATCCCTCTCTATCCCACTTTTTCTTGCTGCCAGCCTGCTGTCGACCCATATTCTCGACAACATCTTGTTATCAACTTGTTTTACTTGATTTTTTATTGAAAAAACTCTTCACTTTCTCTTATTTCCATAAAATATTTTTTATCTTTCCAATCATTTTATTTGCAATTAGTGAGAATACTTTCTAAGTAGAAATTTGTCTCTCCAACAACTACTACGCCCTTTTCGCCCAACACGGACGGAGTTTTCCCGCGCTCCGTCAGGACCCGTTCAGCTCTGGCCCAGGCTGTTGGGGTATGTTCGTCCGGCGTCTCTGCCGGCACATTGCAGCTCATCTGGCAAAATGTTGTACAGCAACAGGAGGTTGATATGGCAGATACGGCACACACGACTGTGGATCCGCGGCTCAATCGTCGCGGCTTCCTCAAGGGCATAACCATGGCGACGGCCGCCCTGGGACTGTCAGAAACCATGATCCCGAAGATAGTGGAGGCCGCCACCTCAGGCGAGCGCCCCCGGGTGATCTGGCTGCATTTCCAGGAATGCACCGGCTGCACCGAGAGCCTGCTGCGCGCCTCCCACCCCGACCTGGCCCGGTTGATCCTCGATGTCATCTCCCTCGATTACCATGAGACCGTGATGGCGGCCGCCGGCCATCAGGCCGAGCACAACCTGCAGGAGACCGTGAACAACCATCCGTTTCTGCTGGTGGTGGAAGGGGCCATTCCCACCAAGGACGACGGCGTCTACTGTATGATCGCCGGCAAGACCGCGATGGAAATCCTGGCCGAGGTGGCGCCAAAGGCTGAAGCGATCATCGCTATCGGCACCTGTGCGGCCTTTGGCGGGGTGCAGGCCGCAGCGCCCAACCCGACCGGCGCCGTCGGCGTTCAGGATCTGGTCAGGAACAGGCCAATCGTCAACATCTCCGGCTGCCCGCCCAATCCCATCTCCTTTCTCGGCACCATCCTTCACTATCTGACCTTCAAGCGGCTGCCACCGGTGGATCAACTGCAGCGGCCGATGTTTGCCTACGGTCGCAAGATCCACGATCAATGCGAAAGGCGGGCCCATTTCGATGAGGGGCGCTTTGTCGAACGGTTTGGCGACCAGGGCCACAATCTTGGCTACTGCCTCTACAAGGTGGGCTGCAAGGGCCCGGAAACCTTCTCCAACTGTCCCGTCGCCCGCTTCAACGACGTCGGGGTATGGCCGGTCTCGGTCGGTCACGGCTGTATCGGCTGCACCGAGCCAGACTTCTGGGACTCGATGTCCCCCTTCTACCAGCGACTGCCCCAGGTCACGATTCCCGGAGGCACCGGGGTTGTCGGTGAGGCGGACGCCCTCGGCAAAAAGGTTCTTGGCGTCACCGCGGCGGCCATCGGCATTCACGCCGTGGTCGGCATCGGCAAGGGTTTGATCGGCAAAGGAAAACATCATCAGGAATAGGCCCTGTACGGCCGATAGGACGATTTTCCACCAGCCCGGTTCCGGGGTCCCGGCCTCCGGCAACCCAGCGGCAGAGCAATATTTCATGGAGGTTCAGCAGATGGCTCAACGAATTACCATTGATCCGGTAACCCGGATCGAGGGTCACCTCAGGATAGATGTCGAAGTCGATGGCGGCGCGGTCACCAAGGCCTGGTCCTCGGGTCAGATGTACCGTGGCATTGAAAATATTCTCAAGGGTCGCGATCCAAGAGATGCCTGGCTCTTCGTCCAGCGGATCTGCGGGGTCTGCACCACGGTTCATGCCCTGGCATCGGTCAGGGCGGTAGAGAATGCTCTCAACCTCGAAATCCCTTTAAATGCCCAATACATTCGCAATATGGTCCAGTCGCTCCATTGTCTGCATGACCATATTGTCCACTTTTATGCCCTCTCCGCCCTCGACTGGGTCGACGTGGTCTCCGCCCTTGACGCGGACCCGGTGGCCACCGCCAGGCTGGCCGACAGCCTCTCCAACTGGCCCGGCAACAGCGCCAAGCGTTTTGCCGCGGTGAAAGACAAGGTAAAAAGCCTGGTGGCAAGCGGCCAACTCGGCCCCTTTACCAACGCCTACTGGGGGCACCCGGCGATGCAACTGCCGCCGGAAGCCAACCTGATGGCCGTCTCCCACTACCTGGAAGCCCTCGACTACCAGCGCAAGGCCACCCAGGCCCTTGGCATCATCGGCGGCAAGAACCCCCACATCCAGAACTTCTCCGTCGGCGGGGTCACCACCAACCTCTTTATCGACAACGAGACCGCGGTCACCATGGAGCGGCTCTATTACATCAAGCAGTTGGTCAGCGAGGTCCGTGACTTCATCAATATGGTCTACATGACCGATGTCGTCGCCGTCGGGGCCCTCTACAAGGACTGGCTGCCCTACGGCGCCGGGGTGACCAACTACCTGGCCGCTCCCGACATGTTTCTCGATGCGGCCGGCCTCACCTCCGATCTGCCGGGAGGCACGGTGATGAACGGCGACCTCACTACCATCAAGCCGATCAGCACCCTCGCCGACCCCTATTTCCGGGAAAACGTCGAGGAGTCCATCGCCAGGGCCTGGTACGACGGCGACTGGTCCAAACATCCCTGGGAAGAGTCCACCGATCCGAAATACACCTCCTTTGAGGACGATGGCCGATATACCTGGATGAAAGCCCCGCGTTTTGAGGGCAAACCGATGCAGGTCGGGCCGCTGGCTCAGATGGTCGTCGGCTACGCCCAGGGACACGAGCGCACCGTCAAGGCCGTCGACTCCTGTCTGGCCAGAATCAGCAGCGTTGCCGGGGTGCAGGTCGGGCCGGAGATCCTCCATGGCACCATTGGCCGCCACGCCGCCAGGGCCGTGCGGGCCGGTATCATGGCCGATCTCTGTCTCGAGCATTGGCAGAAACTCGTCGACAACATCGGCCGGGGCGATTACCGGATCTTCAACCCGCCGACCTTTCCTTCGGGAGAACAACGTGGAGTCGGAGTCCACGAGGCCCCGCGCGGGCTGCTCTCTCACTGGATCGTCATCGACAACGGCAAGATCAAAAACTACCAGGCGGTGGTGCCGTCCACCTGGAATGCCGGCCCGCGTGACGCCAAGGGGCAGGCCGGGCCTTACGAGGCCTCTCTGCTGGGCAACCCCATTGCCGATCCCCAGCGGCCTCTCGAGGTGTTGCGCACCGTTCACTCCTTTGACCCCTGCATCGCCTGTGCGGTGCATATGCTCGATCCGACCGGCAAGGAGACGATGCGGGTGAAGGCCCTGTAGCGGCTTCCAGACCGCAATCTTCCTTTCCGGATTCTACCAGGAGGTTCAATCCATGGAAACGTATGAGAAAAAGAGATGCTGGAGTGTCCTCTTCCGGCTCTTCCACTGGATGTATGCCCTGTCTATCATGACCCTGTGCACCACCGGCATCTATATCAACAGCCCGTGGACCGACACCATGATCGAGGGGAGCGCGAGCTTCCCGATGGCCAACATGCGTCTTATCCATTTCACTGCCGCTTACGTCTTTCTCGGTGCTGTGATCATCCGCGCCTTTCTCTATATCTTCGGCAACCCCCAGGAGAGGGTGTGGGACATTCTCCCCATTACCCGACGGAACATCAGAAACCTCTATCGCACCATCCTGCGCTACCTCTACCTCACCGAGGACCATGAAATCCGTCTGGGCCACAATGTCCTGGCCGGGGTCACCTATCTTTTCACCTTCTGCGTCGCTCTCCTCATGATAGTGAGCGGTTTCTACATGCTGTTTCCCGAAGCGCCGACCTGGCAGGGAATCGGCACCGCCATTTTCGGCAGCCAGCAATGGGCTCGATTTCTCCACCATCTGGGGATGTGGTGGTTCATGCTGTTCGCCCTCATCCATGTCTACATGTGTATATGGAACGACGTGAAGGAGCCCGAGGTGCTCATTGCCTCGATCGTCAGCGGTGACAAACTCCTGCAGAAAAAATAGCGCGTCGAACGGGTTCGAAATCCTCATCCAGGGCACCGTCCAGGGGGTGGGATTTCGACCCTTCGTCTATAACCTGGCCCGCCGCCTGAAGATCGCCGGCTCAGTGGCCAACACCGGCGACGGCGTCCGGATCAGGGCGATGGCCCGCGACCAGGACAGCCTCGATGCCTTTCTGGCCGCCCTGCGCCACGAGGCCCCGCCGCTGGCGGTGATCACCGGTTTGCGCCACCAGCCGCTCCACCAGCCCTTGGTCGACGACGGGTTTGTCATCCTCGCCTCCTCGACCGGTCAGGGGGCCAGGACCGCCCTCCCCCCCGACATCGCCCTCTGTGACGACTGCCTGCGGGAGCTGTTCGATCCGGCGGATCATCGCTTTCGCTATCCCTTTATCAACTGCACCAACTGCGGCCCGCGTTTTTCCATCGTCGAGTCCATCCCCTATGATCGCCGGCACACCTCGATGAAGAGTTTTGCGATGTGTCCGACCTGTACCGCTCAGTATCAGGATCCCGGCGACAGGCGCTTCCACGCCCAGCCCAACGCCTGTGCCGACTGCGGCCCCGGCCTCTTCTGGCACGATCCGGGCGGCGGAGAAGGGGCCACCATCACCCCGTTGACCGGGGCGGCCGCGGCGCTGGCGGCGGACCAGGTGGTGGCGATCCGCGGACTCGGCGGCTTTCACCTGGCGGTCAACGCCCACTCCTCCACGGCCGTCCGGCTGCTGCGCCGGCGGAAGGGGCGACCGGACAAGCCGCTGGCGGTGATGATGCCAGACCTGCAGGTGATCCGCCGCCACTGCCTGGTCAGCGAAAAGGAGGAAGAGCTGCTCCGCTCGCCTGTCCATCCCATCGTCCTGCTGAAAAAAAATAGACCCTTTTCACTGGCCGACGAACTGGTCTTCACCATCGGCGAGTTGGGAGTGATGCTGCCCTACACCCCCTTCCAGCAACTGCTCTTTGCCGAACCAGGCTGCCCGGATGTCCTGGTGATGACCTCGGGCAACGCCGCCGGCGCGCCGATCTGCACCGCCAACGACGATGCCATAACCCGGCTATCCCCTCTGGCCGACGCGTTTCTGCTCCACGATCGGGAAATCGTCACCCGGGTCGACGATTCGGTGGCGCGGATAGTGGCCGACAGGCCCCAGATCTTCCGCCGGGCCCGGGGCTATGTGCCGGCCCCTCTCACCGTTCCCTGGCCTCTGCCGGCGGTGCTCGGCGTAGGCGGCAGTCAGAAAAACACCTTCTGCCTCGGCCGCGAGACCTCGCTCTATCTCAGCCAGCATATCGGTGATCTGGTCGACCTCGAATCCTCTGAATTTTTCCTGGAATCGCTCGCTCATTTCCACAGGGTCTTCCAGATCGAACCGGAAATCTGCTGCTGCGACCTCCACCCCGATTACCTGAGCAGCCGTTACGGGGCTCAACTGGGTATCCCCCTCTACCGCATCCAGCATCACCACGCCCATGCGGTGGCGGTGATGGCCGAACATGGTCTTGACGGACCGGTGCTGGCGGTGGTGCTGGACGGCACCGGCTATGGCCCGGACGGCACGGTCTGGGGCGGCGAGATTCTCCTGACCGAATATACCGACTCCACACGCCTTGCCCATCTCGAACAGCTCCCGCTGCCCGGAGGCGACAGCTGTGCCAGCGAGCCCTGGCGCATGGGCCTTGCCGCCCTCTTTGCCGCCCATGACCACCGCCCCTGGCCGGAAAACACCCTGCCGGGGGCACTCAAGGCGATCGACGCCAGGAAGCGGAGGGTGGTCAATTCCATGCTGACCGCACAGTTCAACAGCCCTCTCACCTCCAGTTGCGGCCGGCTCTTCGACGCCGTGGCCGCGATCCTTGCCGTGAGGCAGCAGCTCAGCTACGAGGGCCAGGGAGCCAGCGAACTGGAGGCGCTGGCCAGGACCGCGGCGACAGCCACCTGGTACAGGGAAATCGACACCGTCAGTCAGCGCCGCTCCTTGCGGCCATGGGGGGAAAAGGACGGGAAACTGGAGATATATTCAACGCAATTTGTTAAAATGGTACTTACCGCTCTCGACCAGGGCCGCACCCGGGCCGAGACCGCGCTCTACTTTCATTGCCTGCTGATCGGCGCCCTGGCCGGGCTCCTGGTCGAACTGGCAGAGTCCACCGGAATCCGCCAGGTGGCTCTTGCCGGGGGCTGCATCCAGAACAGTCTGCTGCTCGAAGGGCTACGCCACACCCTCGCCGCGGATGGACTGCAGATTTTCACCGGCGAGAAACTGCCGGTCAACGACGGCGCCATCTCGTTTGGCCAGGCTGTCACAGGAGGTCTTCGCCATGTGTCTTGCAATTCCCATGCGGGTCACCAGTGTTCAGGGTGATCCCGACGATTTCACCACCAGCCAGATCGCCACGGTCGATGCCGACGGCATCAGCAAAGAGGTCAGGCTCGACATTGTCGATCACTGGCCCAAGGTAGGTGACTATCTGATCATTCATGCTGGCTTCGCCATCCATTCCCTTGTCGAGGAGGAGGCGGAAAAAAACCTCGAGCTGTTGCGGCAGCTGGCGAGGAGCATGCCAGAAGATCTGCTTATACAGCCGGAATAGCCCGATCATGAAGCATCTCGATGAATACCGTGACCCGGAACTGGTCGCGCCGCTGGTTGCCGAACTGCAACGCTCGGTTACAAGACCGCTGAGGATCATGGAGGTCTGCGGCTCGCATACCATGGCCATCTTCCGCAACGGCCTGCGCTCGATTCTACCCCACGGCATGGAGCTGGTCTCCGGCCCGGGCTGCCCGGTCTGCGTGACCGCCGCGACCCATATCGACACCTTCATCGCCATGGCCACCTCGGCCGGTGTCCGCCTGGCCATCTTCGGTGATTTGTACCGGGTGCCGGGCAGTAACGGTTCCCTGGCCAACGCCAGCGCCGGCGGGGCCCGGGTCGATCTGGTCTATTCACCCATGGATGCCCTTGAACTGGCTCGGCACCATCCCGACCAGCTGGTGGTTTTTGCCGGAGTCGGCTTCGAGACCACCACCCCGGGTATCGCTGCCACCATTATGGCGGCCAAGGTGCAGAAGATAAAAAATTTCGTGGTCTTTTCCACCCAGAAGACCATGCCGCCGCCGCTTTTCGCCCTCCTCGACGACCCGCAGCTGCAGATAGACGGGCTGCTCTGCCCGGGTCATGTCAGCGCCATCATCGGCGCCGGGGCCTATGAACCGCTGGCAAGGAGATATGGCCTGGCCTGTGTCGTTGCCGGCTTCGAGGCCGCCGACCTGGTGAAAGGGCTGATCATGCTGGCCCGCCAGGTGACGACCGGCCGGATCAGGGTCGAAAACCTCTACCCCCGGGCAGTCAGCTGGCAGGGCAATCTCCGGGCCCAGAAGATGGTGGACGAGATCTTTACGCCGGTGGACATGGAGTGGCGCGGTCTGGGGGTGATTCCTGGCAGCGGCCTGAAGATCAGAAAAAAATACGGTGACTTCGACGCCAGGAACCGGCTGGACATCACCGTGGCCCCGGCGGCGGAACCCAAGGGTTGTCTGTGCGGGCGGATTCTCAAGGGAACCCACACCCCAGCGGACTGCCCGCTGTTTGCCGACCGCTGTACGCCGGCGCACCCCATCGGCCCCTGCATGGTCTCGAGCGAAGGGACCTGCGCCGCCTACTACCAGTACGGCCGGGACAGCTGAATTTTGCCGCTACCCGGCAAAACCGGTCGCATACCCCTTCGGCGAACAGGCCCACATGGCCGGCTTCCCCTGACAACGAGTACTCAGATGACCGAAAACACCATACTTCTCGACCACGGCAGCGGCGGACTGGCCAGCCAGGAACTGATCGGCGGCCTCTTCCTCAAATATCTCCACAGCCCGATTCTCAAGAGCCTTGAAGACAGCGCCGTGCTCGACAACCAGAGTGGGCGACTGGCCTTCACCACCGACTCCTATGTGGTCGATCCCATTTTCTTTCCCGGTGGCGATATCGGTCAACTGGCGGTACACGGCACCATCAACGACCTGGCCATGCGCGGGGCGGCCCCTCTCTGCCTCAGTCTTGGCCTGATCCTGGAAGAGGGGCTGCCGCTTCACGAACTCGAACGGGTCATTCGCTCGATTGGCCAGGCCTGCAATGAGGCCGGGGTGCCGATCGTCTGCGGTGACACCAAGGTGGTGCCACGGGGCAAGGCCGACAAAATCTTCATCAACACCTCCGGCATCGGCATCGTTGCCAACGATATCGATATTTCCTCTACAAACGCCAGAGACGGCGACGTCATCATTCTCTCCGGCACCATGGGCGACCACGGCATCACCATCATGAGCCGGCGAGCCGGTATCGACCTGAGCGGGGATCTGCAGAGCGACACCAGGCCCCTGCACCGGCTGGTGGCCAGGCTGCTGGCCGAGATTCCCGTCGAGGCGGTCCGGGTACTGCGCGACCCCACCAGAGGCGGAGTGGCCACTGCCTTAAGCGAGATCGCCGCCGCCAGCGGGCTCTCGGTCACCATCCAGGAAGAGAATCTGCCGGTGCGTCCCAGCATGCGGGCCGCCTGTGAACTGCTCGGCCTGGAGCCGCTCTATCTGGCCAACGAGGGCAAGTGTCTGCTGGTGGTGGCCGCCGACCAGGCCGAACGGGCCCTGCGCCTGATCCGCTCCACCCCGGAGGGAGCGGAGGCGGTGCGGATTGGCACCATGGTCGCCGGCAAGGCTGGCCGGGTGGTGATCAACACCCCGGTGGGCGGTTCGCGGCTGGTCACCCCCCTGCATGGGGAACCTCTGCCGCGCATCTGCTGATCGAATAACAAAGTGAAACAACACAGGTAAACCCCATGGATATGACCAAAAACATCGGCATTGCCGGAATCGGCAACCTGCTGCTGGCCGACGAGGGATTCGGGGTCCACGTTGTCAAATTCCTCCAGGACAACTATAGTTTTCCTGCCAATGTCGACATCCAGGATATCGGCACCGCCGGCATCTATATGGCCCCTTTCCTGGAGAGCTGTGATCCCGTCCTGGTGATCGATGTGGTGGATATTGCGGGAGAACCCGGTTCATTCCACTTTTTCACCCTGGCCGAGGTGCAGGCCGGGACCTTCCAGACCAGGCTGTCGCCCCACCAGTTGGGCCTGCTGGAAATTCTCGAGATCTGCAAGCTGCGCGACACGGCCCCGCGGCAGGTCGAGTTCTTCACCATCGTCCCCCAGGAGTTGAGCGAGGGTCTCGAGCTCTCGAAAATCGCGGCAGAACGCAAGGTCGAGGTGGCCGAGGCGATCATCGCCCGGCTCCGTCAGCTGGGGGTGCCGGTGCAGAGAAGAGCGGCAGGGTAGAGGAGAGCGCATGCACGAGATATCGCTGGTCCAGGGGCTGGTCGACCAGCTCAAGACCCTGGCCGCCGAAAACAGCGCCAGTCGGGTGCTCCGGGTCACCATGGAGATCGGCCCATTGGCCGGAGTCGTCATCGACGCCTTCCGTTTCGGCTTCGATGTCCTCTGCCAAGAGGACCCGCTGCTTGAAGAAGCGGAACTGGTGATCGAGGTGCCGGACGTGCGCTACACCTGCCTGACCTGCCATCATCAGCAGGTCACGGCGGGGCCGCGCCCGGACAAATGCACAGCCTGCGGTGACGTCTTTCTCAGCGCGGACAGCGGCACCGACCTGCTGCTGAGGCAGGTGGAAATGGAGTGAGTTTTTTCGGCACGCCCACCCGGCACACAACCCAACAACCTCTTTATAGACTCGCGAGGATACGTATTTATGTGCGATACATGCGGTTGCCCAAGCCCCTCGGGCCATCATCAGAATCATCCAGACCATGGACACCACCATACCAAGACCGTCGAGGTACATACCAGCCTGCTTGCGGCCAACGACGCCATAGCCCAGAGCAACAGGGCGCATTTCGACGCGCTTGGCACGGTGGCCGTCAATCTTATCAGCAGTCCGGGTTCAGGCAAGACCACCCTGCTGGAACGAACCATCGAGGCATTGAAAGATGAGCTGAGGATAGGGGTTATCGAGGGTGACCCGGAGACCGACCGCGACGCCCAACGGATCCGGGCCAAAGGCGTACCAGTTGTCCAGTTGACCACCGGCGGGGCCTGCCATCTGGACGCCGCCATGACCCATAAGGGCTTTCATCTGCTGGAGCAGGAACCGGGATATGCAGGCGTCGATCTGCTGTTTATCGAAAATGTCGGCAACCTGGTCTGTCCGGCGACCTTCGATCTGGGAGAACATCAGCGGATTGTCCTGGTTTCGGTGCCAGAGGGCCCGGACAAGCCGGCCAAATATCCGAAGACCTTCACCACCGCCCAGCTCTTTCTCATCACCAAGACCGACCTTCTGCCCTATTTCGATTTCCCGGTTACAGAGGCGCGGCTTGAGGCGCAAAAAGCCAATCCGTCTCTGCAGATACTCGAACTTTCCGCGACCACCGGTTCCGGGCTCACCGCCTGGTTCGACTATTTACGGGAGCTGGTGCGGGCAAGGAGGGCGGCCGCCACCGCCTGATCCACCGCAATCGTTTCCCCGGGTCGGCGACTACGATCCTGCAGTTGGCCGGGTCGTGCCGATGACCTCGGCCGCCTGCTGGCGACGGATCTCCGCCAGCAGCTGCCGGCCGCCACCCGCAAGAATCTCCTGACCGGCGGCCCGGCCCATATGTTCTGCCTCGCCGACCGGCCCGGTCATCGTCCGCCTGAGCACCTGGCGGCCATCGAGACTGGCCAGGCCGACCCGCAGGGTCAGGGTCTCTCCTGCAAGGACCGCAAGGCCAAAGGCCGGAATCGAGCAGCCCCCCTCCAACTCCTTGAGATAGGCCCGCTCGGCGGTGAGGCAGGCCTCGCTCCGCGGATCGTTCAGGCAATTCCGGATCTGTTGCCGTTTCACCGGCGCCAGGGAAACCGCCGCCTCGATGGCGATACAGCCCTGGCCCACTGGCGGGGTGAACTCCTCGACGGCGAAGGTTTTGACAATCAGCCCCTCATAGGCCATTCGCTTCACCCCGGCATAGGCAAGCATCAGGGCGTCACAGGCCCCCTCCCGCATCTTGCGGATCCTGGTCTGCAGGTTGCCGCGCATCTCCACCGTCTCCAGGTGCGGATAATAGTGTCTGAGCAGGGCCACCCGTCTCACCGAGGAGGTCCCGATCCGCAGGGGCCGGTGGATATTGTCGATGTCGATGGTCCGGTCATCGCTGATCAGGACGTCGTTGACCTTTTCTCTGGCGGTAAAGGCCAGCAGTTCGAACCCCGCAGGCAGGCTCGACTGCATATCCTTGGCACTGTGGACCGCGATATCGGTTGCTCCGGCAGCGAGTTGGGCCTCCAGTTCCTCGGTGAAGACCCCCTTGCTGCCGATCCTGGCAATGGAGGTATCGAGCACCCTGTCGCCAATGGTCTCCATGCCATTGATCCGGGTTGTCATGCCATCGGCGGCGAGCGCTGCGGCCACGGTCTCGGCCTGCCACATCGCCAGCTTACTTTTTCGTGTTCCTATCGTGATTTCAGTCATTGTTTCATTTCAGTGTTGCATGCAATATAATAGGGCGTCAGCAAATGGTCTTTGCAGTAGTGGCGAACACCCCCTATAACATATACAGTGTGTTGGTGGAATTGCCACGTTTTCCCTCGAGTTACCGGTTACACCATGCGAATGCTTCTTTACAACATACGGTATGCTACCGGCCACGGCAGCAATTACCACCTGCCGGTTCCCTATACCGGTTTTTTCAAGAAAACCGAACCCAACCTGCGACGTATCATCGATTTTATCCGCTCGGTGGACCCGGATATCGTCGGCCTGATCGAGGTGGACTCAGGTTCCTACCGCTCGGGAAAGAGTTGTCAGGCGGAAGAAATCGCCAGAAGCCTGGGCTATCACTATATCGCCGAGACCAAATACAGCGAGAGCTCTTTTGCTCAGAAGGTGCCGATCCTCAAGCAGCAATCCAATGCCCTGCTGACCAGACAGCCGATCCACGGTCACAGCTTTCACTATTTCAACGAAGGGGTGAAGCGGCTGATCATCAAGACCGAACTCGACGAGGTCATCATCTTTCTGGTCCACCTCTCGCTGAAGTTCAGGCACCGTCAGCACCAGCTGGAGCATCTCCACAACCTGATCAAACACCTCAACCGGGAGGTCATCGTCGCCGGCGATTTCAACACCTTTTTCGGCGAACGGGAATTAGAGCTCTTTCTCGCCGCAGCCAACCTGCAGAACGCCAACACCCTGAACCTGCCGTCCCATCCCAGCCACGCCCCACACCGGCAGATCGACTTCATCCTGCACAGCGCCGGTATCCGGGTGACCGACTTCGCCATCCCTGACGTCCATCTCTCCGATCACTCACCCCTTGTCTGCGACTTTTCCATCACCGGGGCCAGTTGAGGGCCGGCCAGGGGCAACAGCACGGTAAAACAGCTGCCCTGGTGCAGAACGCTGTCCACCTGCACCGTGCCGCCATGGGCGACAACGATCGCCTTGACGAAGTTGAGGCCAAGACCGAGACCCTGGCGGGAGCGGCTGCGATCGCCACGATAGAGACGATCCCAGATGCGTGGCTGCTCACTGGCGGAAATGCCCATGCCGTCATCTAAAAAACGTATGCAGGCCATCCCCGCCGCCGTCGTCGTCTCCACCTCGACAAAGCCGCCTTCCCGGCCATATTTTATCGCGTTATCCAACAGGTTGGCCCAGACCTGGGCGATACGGGTGCGGTCGGCGAGGACCATGAGGCCAGGGGCCAGATCAGTGCGCAGGGTCACCCGGTGCTCCTCGGCCACATAGCGATACAACTCCACCATATCCTCGACGCTCAGGGCCAGATCCAGCGAGGTATATTCAAGCTGGATGGTACCGGTCTCGGCCTCGGCCACACTCATCATGATCCGCAGCATCGACAGCACCCGTTCCGACTCTTCGAGACAGTCCACCAACGATTCCCGTAACTTGGACACATCGTGCTCTTCCCGGAGGCCGAATTCGGCCACCGAGCACAGCCGGGTCATCGGGGTGCGAAGGTCATGGGCGACGTTGTCGAGCGAGGCCTGCATCCCGGCCACCAGCTTTCGATTCTGGCGGATCAACCGATTGACCTGGCGATAGAGCATATCGCCCTCACCGCCGCGGGCCGCTTCCGGCAGCAGTTGCTCATCGCTCCGGCTCATCAACTGCGCCAGTTCGGTGGTGAGCGTCACCAGCGGAGCAACCTGCAGCCGCACGCAAGAGAGCGACACCGCAAAGGAGAGCAGCAAACCGCCAAGCCAGGCCGCTGTGGTCAGGCCCAGCATCTGCCGGTAATGGTGATAGGAGACCGTGCTCTCTCGGCCGGCCTCGACAACGGCGCCATTGTCAAGCCTTCTGGAGATCACCGCCCAGACCGCCTTCTCGCCCGAACCCGGCAGGGTCAGCCAGGGACCTTCGGGGAACGGATCGAGACGGAGCAGTTCATGAAAGAAACCCGCGGAGATCGTCTCACCGCTCTGCAGGGCACGGTTGCTCCCCCGGCTCACCCTGACAAAGGCCAGGCCACCGAGACGGTCGTCCGCCTGTTTTGGCTCTGCGCCGAACCTGAGCGCCGCCCGGCTGCTCTCGAGATAGGCCGAGAGCAGCCTCGTCGTCTCGGCCATCTCGCTCTGGGCTATCTGGTGCCGGGCAACCAGGAAGAACAGCAGGGAAAACAGAGAAAAGGCAGAAAAAAAAAGCAAAAAAAACGGCAATGCCGCCCGCAGACGGTGCCAGCGAAAATCCTCTCTAGTCACCACGCAGGACATACCCCATTCCCCGCACCGTATGGATCAGCTTCGTGTCAAAATCCTTGTCGATCTTGTTGCGCAGACGACAGACCAGGACATCGACGACATTGGTTTGAGGATCGAAGTCATATTCGTAGACCTTTTCGAGAATGGTGGTCTTGGAGAGCACCGCGCCGGAGTTTCTCAACATCAATTCGAGCAGGGCGTACTCCTTGGCCGGCAGCTCGATTTTCTCGCCGTCTCTGGTCACCTCGTGGCGCAGCAGATCCATTTCCAGCTCGGCCGTCCGCAGCACGGTCGGTCGACCGCCCTTCTTGTCCCGGCGGATCAGGGCCTGGATCCTGGCCAGGAGCTCA
Source organism: Desulfopila sp. (assembly GCA_047973425.1). Lineage (GTDB taxonomy): Bacteria > Desulfobacterota > Desulfobulbia > Desulfobulbales > Desulfocapsaceae > Desulfopila. The sequence continues at coordinate 36,570 of JBKEBZ010000001.1, read as the reverse complement.
CTGTAGGAGAAGGGCTTGATCATGTAGTCATCCCCTCCCCGCTGCAGCCCGAGAATGCGGTCATCCACCGACTGGCGGGCGCTGAGAATGAGCACCGGGGTGTCGATCCCCCTCTTGCGCAACCGCTCGATCACCGTCAGGCCATCCATGCCCGGCAGCATGATGTCGACGATGGCCGCGTCATGGGTATTCTCCAGACCCAGGGCAAGCCCGTCAGGCCCATCGTGACTCCAGTCCACCACGAACCCGGCCTCCCGCAGTCCCTTTTCAATAAAGCCGGCGATCTTCTTGTCGTCTTCGATCAGTAAAATCCGCATGGTGACCTCCACCGCCTGGGTCAGCGCGCCGTCAGGACGATCCCCGAACAGTTGCGCCCGGTGACCCGTTTTTCCCGACAGGCACGGCGATAGGAAAAGTAGTCGGGCGAACAGCTGGTACAGATGGCACTCACCGCAATGGCCTGTGCCCTCACCCCGCAGGACAGCAACTGCCGCTTCGAGATCTGCCAGAAATCAAAATGTTTCCTGTTATCCATAAACGGCAGAAAGGATGTCGGTAACTCCTCGGCATAGTTAACGAACTCAGCACAGCACGGGCCAAGCGACGGACTGATGACCGTCTGCAGATCCGCCGGGTCGGTGGCAAAGGCCCGGTTCATGGCGCCGACGGTGGCCGCGATGATGTTGGCCACACTACCCCGCCAGCCACTGTGCACGGCCCCGATCGCCTCGTGTACCGGGTCGTAGAGCAGCACCGCCTGACAGTCGGCATGTTGAACGATCAGGCCCACCCCGGTCTGGCGGGTGATGAGTGCGTCATAGCCCTCAACCTCCAGATCGGCACCGGAATTTTCGCCCACCTGGTACACCCTGTCGCCATGTACCTGGTGCGCGGAGATGAGACAGTCCGCCCTAAGACACCTTTTCACCAGCTGCCGGTTGGCGGCCACCGCCGCCTCGCTATCGCCCACAGCCATACCGATATTGAGCGAGGAGAAGGCACCGTCACTGACCCCGCCGTGGCGGTCAAAGAACCCATACCGGCAGCTCCGCGTCTCATACCCGGCAAAATGCTGGAGCCGAGCGATATGTTGTCCAGCCATTTTCGTCATATCCCCGCCACCCTTGATCAACAGAATCTCTCGATAAGAGACCAGCTTTTCCGGGTTAACGGTAGTACATGGGGCAGGGCAAGGCAATAAAAAAGGGGAGCGACCAGCAATGGCCGCTCCCCGGAAAAGCCGTAATTTCGAGGCGACGGATCAGAAATAGACCTCAAAGGTCATATACACCTGATCGGCGCTGTCGACCGGATCCATTCCGGCATACTTGAGCAGCGCCATATCCGATGAATCGCTCAGGTCGTAGGGATAGAGGTTCCAGTCTCCGGAACCGGTATAGTCGTAGTCGTAATGCTGATAGCCCAGGCGAATAAAGGTTCTGGCATACCTGGAGATAGCATCGCCGGTGGGCAGATCATAGATCATGTAAAGCTCGTAAACCCGACCACGGGTCGCCAGCTTGGACATGTAGATATCATCGTGACCCGGGCTCATCGCCAGCCAGTACTTGGAGCCCCAGTTGAACTCTCCGCCGAGTTTTAAGCCGATATTGTCGATATCGTAGCGCACGCCGGTATAGAGACTGTAACCGCCCTTGTTGTCGGTGTTGGCCGAATAGCCCGGGGCGCCGGCAAAATACGGCAACTCGGTGAACATTCCCGAGCCACCGGAATCCGGCCTGGTCTGAGAGTACCCTCCAGCAATGAAATATTTGAAATCACTTATCTTATCTTCATATACCGCCGCAGTGTGCCAGATATTGCCGAGATTCTCGTTCATCCCGTACGAGGTGATTCCCGGCCAGCTGCCGGCGGGCGAGCCGGCGACATAGTTGACAAAGGGCGACTGGAAGTCCGGATACCTGATCACGTTATACGCCATGAACGACTGGATATAGGCGAAACGATCGCCCTTTTTCATGATATCCCAACTGAGTCCGGCAAAATCCATATCGTCAATTTCCGAACCGGGATTATCACCCCAGAGACCGGCCTCGAATCCCCGGCCGTAACAGAACCGGATCCGGCTGTCGCCCATCCACTCCTGTCCCCAGGTCCAGGCAATACCGGTGGAGATACCGTCGAACGGCCAGTCCATAAACTCCATCGGGGTGGCCATGCGCTCGTCGGTACCCATACGGATATCGGCTGGCGGTCCATCGGTGGTGGGGCGCCGACCGATGGAGAACCAGATCGGCAGCCCACCGATATTGGTCCAGTTGATAAAGGCCCGATCGACATAGAGGGCGCTGTCGGCCGGCCGCCTGCTGGCGTTTCCGTCGAACACCGGCCAGATCGAGCCACTGTCGTCATAGAAGCCGGACTGGTTGCCCCAGACCTTGTACATCGCCAACCGCCCCTTGAACTCCACATTCTCAGTGGCCCTGGCTCGCAGATTCAAGCGGAACCGGTTGGTCCAGAGGGTATCGTTGTTATAGTCGCTGCCAAACTTGGTGTCGGCCTTGTAGTAATCGAGCCGGCCACGATAATCGCCGTAAAACTTGATCCGGGAGGCCAGATCCCACTCCTCGGAACGATTGTCCAGATCCTCCAACTCGTCGTCCTGATCCTCGTTCTTTTCGGCCTGTTCGGCCATTGCCGACTTGAGCTCTTCGAGCTGTCTGCTCAACTCCTCGATTTTGCGCTCCATATCGGCGACCTTGCTATTGACGGCGAACGAGGTACCGGGCAAAGCCAAAAGGCCTGCCAGAGTCATCACGGAAAATCGTTTTATCATTTTCGCTCCTCCCGACCAGTTGCGCTCCACCACCCCCCCAGCGACACCGGCATACCGGCACTTCCCGGAACCCAGAGACGGGCACACCGCTCTCCGGGCCCTGCATCCTGGCGCAATGAAGCATTACATTATATAATGAATTTCCATAATCGAGTGATACCCGTTTTCACCGTCGATGTCAACATCGTCTCGCACGTTGAAGGTCAGGCAAACAGCCGAGGGGCCCAACACATACAGTGTTCAGCAAAGTTCAGTTCAGGCGACGCCATCTTCTTTCGTATTTTGCCGGTGAACAGAGTATACTCTCGTTCATCGGCAAAAACGTCGAACCTCACGCCTGAACCGATGAGAATTCCGGGCTGGTGGCTGGACGTACCTGTTGCCGCCGGTGCGGCCTTTATCTGAAACTCGTCAGCACGAAAAGCTCTGTTGCCACGCCGAGGAGTTTCATGTTGCGTTGTGGCTGAGGCTCTATGGTCCAGCATATGAAAACCGCCGGTCAGTACCCCGCCCCCAAAGCCAACTCCCCTTCACCCCAATGACTGAACAAAAACCAGCCCTTGTGCTCACCGCCATGAGCGCCTCCAGTGGCACCGCCGTCTGCAGCCAGATCGAGACGGCCATCCGCGACCGCTTTGCCGATCAGCCGATATACTGGGCCTACAACGCCAGGACGGTGCAGCGGGCCCGGCAACAGGGCACAACCCTGCAGGGCCCCGGCGAAATTCTGAACGACCTGGCAGCGACGGGACATCACCAGGCCATCGTCCAATCCCTGCATCTGCTGCCCGGCTTCGAATTCCATCAGCTCTATCGACAGGTCAGGCGGATACAGGGTCTCGATTGCCGGCTGGGGATGCCGCTCTTTTCCGCGCCAGACGATTACCGACAGCTGGCCGACCTGCTCGGCCCGGTCATCGGCGAAGATGAGCGCCAGGCGGTGCTGCTGGTCGGCCACGGCACCCGCCACCCGGTGTGGACCGCCTACCTCGCCCTGGAACACCTGTTGCGCCGCCGACTCGGCGAGCGGCTCTTTGTCGGGGTGGTCGAACACTATCCGGATATGGCCCGGGACGAAGGTCGCCTGGTCCAAGCCGGTTTCGGCAAAGTCCTTGTCATTCCATTCTTTCTGACCACCGGCCTGCACACCGGCCGCGACCTGTTCGACGATAACGGTCATTCCTGGTACAGCAGACTGCGGCGCCATGGCCTGGCGGTCAGCATCCACCGCCAGGGGCTCGGCATGCTGCCGGGTATCGGCGAACTGGTGGCGCAACATATCGCCCAGGCCCAGCCCCTCTCCTGATCGAGGTCAGAGGCGATTTTGCTCATTCACTGGCTGGGAGATCGAGGGGCAGGGGCTCTGTCACGTTCTCGCCCTGCGGGCCTACTGCTGCCGGGAAAAGGCCTCGGCCAGGTTGTTGTCGATGACATAGATGCAGATTTCCTTGGCGCCCTGTCGGGTATAGTCGTGTTTTCGCTCGAGGTTGTCGAGCATGAAGTCGATATCCTCACGGATCTTCCGGTCATAGGTCTTGAAATTGGCCGTATCGTAGTCTCGAATCGCCATCCGGAAATTTTCGTTGCGCAAAAACGGCTCCAGCACCTTTTCCTTGAGATTGTGCACGTAGCGCTCGTAGAGATGGCCGTACAGCGCGGTATCGGTGATGCGCAGCCCATCCCTCAAGATATCCTGGGTCAGGGCGCCGGTGGTGTAGGCACGCTGGACATTGTTACGGAAGGCCGGGGCATCGGCTTCGCTTCTCAGCAGCCTGGTCTCGATTCGACGAAAAAAGTCTTCGTTAATTTCAAGATATTCCCCAGTATACGTGCACTTCTCCTTGGTGCCGATATCGAAATTGACGGCGAACATGTAGTTCTGGATATCCCGGGAGATCTGCTCTTCGTTGTAATAATAGAGGGCCTCCTTGACCTCCTGCAGCACCGAATAGTTATACATTCTCAGCAGCGAATCGAGAAAGCCCATCGGCAGGATCTTCTTGTCCGCCTTGCAGTACATGCGAAAGAAGCGGATCAGCATCGACATGTCGATCAGCTTTTCCGCATGGGCATACGAGGTGAAAAATTCGCTGAACATCCGGATGGAGTCCCGACCGGAGAGCCCCTGCCAGCCATCCTTTTCCGACTCGGCGATAATGCGTTTCCGCCGCTTGGCGGTAAAGGTCTCCACATCCTTGGTCTCGAGCCATTTGGGGATGTGACCGGTGAAGATCTCCATTTTCAGCAGCTGGAGGTTACTGTCGCAGAACAGTTCGTACTTCCTGGGATCCTCGATCCACTCCTCCATCGCCTCGGATTTGCTGCGCAGCCGGGTGGCGATGATCACCCGGGCGAAGTTATGCAGTACCCGGGGCAGAAAGCTCTCCTCGATGTGCCGACCGAAGATCTCCCGGTAGATCTCCACCTCGGTCTTCAGGTCGAGGATGTAGGGCAGCTTGATATATTCGATCCGGTCGGAAAACGCCTGCAGATCGGTGAGGATCTTCCGATCCTCGGGGTTCATCAGGGCAAAGAACAGCGAGTTGACCTGCTCCTCGAGGTCCTCGACCTTGTGGACCCCGTCACTGATGATATTGTGCAACTCCATCAACCGCTCGGTATTGTGAGATTTGATATCCATCAGCGCATAGATGCCGTTGTTGGTCTTGGCATAGCTCGAATAGATATAGTCCACCTGCTGGGAACCGGCAAAGAGCTGGTCGAGATTTTTCTGGATCACCTCGTTGCGGATCACGTTGTTGCGGGCCGGGCGATCTCCGGGGTTGAACACCGAGATACCCTCGCCCAGCCGCCGGCGGATGGAATAGGGTCGGGCGAAGACAAACTCCATGATCTTGCCAGGGCTGCCATACTTGCGCAACAGCCCCTGGTAGATCGAGGTACAGATGGTGCATGGTTCCTCATGAAAGAGCCAGTCGTACCTCTTTTCGGTGAAGAGTTTCCACTTGAGCTCGTCGTTTTCAAAGAGTTCGTCGAGAAACTGGCGGCGCATCTCCTTGGGCACAATCAGCAGGGGGTGGTCGTGGCTCGGACAGGGTACGGTAAAGGTTTCGCCACCGTGATTGCTGTTGCCGCGCAGCTGCCAGATCACCTCATAGCGCATCCCTTCGCTGGTGCTGGTATACTCCTCGAATTTTCGCAGCAGGTTGTTGATAAAGGTCGACTTGCCGCTGCCGTGCGGCCCCTCGAAGATATAGATCTTGTTCTGATGGGCGCCAACGGTCGCCGAGTCGACATGACGCATCAAGCGGTTGGCAAACAGCCGGTCGGCGAAAAACGGCCGGTCGGAGCCATCGACAAAGAGACGATTGCAGTTATAGTCAAGATAGCCTATCGACTCGACATCATTTACATATTCATCAATACCTTCACAGACGAAGGTGTTGATCATGTCCACATAGACCTGGTAGACGTTTCTGATATTGCGCTCGGGTGCGGCAATCACCTCCCGGAGAAAATCGGCAAACGAGATAACCGGCCGCTTCTCCCAGCCGCCCTGATGCGTTTTCAGGCTTTCCAGCGCCTTGTCGAGCTCACTCATGTTTCCACCCGTAGAGAGACTGCCGCCGACCGCGGCCGAAACCACCCGCCACCGCGACGGTGAGCGAGCCGGCAGTATATGTATGTACAGCACCAATGGCCCCAGCCCGGCAGAGCACTGCGGCCAGCCATCGTCCCGCGCCTACTCTACCAGCTCCCGGCTCAGGTGGCGCTTCTTCATCGTATACCTGAAGCGCTTCCAGGCATACTGCTGCGTCGGTTTTTCCTGCTTGCCCTTGAGCACCTCTTCGCTTCTCACCGTCACCGGCTCGGAGGTGTAGAGACAGACAGGGCTGCCCCACAGGAACTCGAGGCCCAGCAGGGTGTTGTCGATGAAATCCCGGACCAGCGGCTTGCCCTCGAAGACGTGATTGAGAATGAGCGTTCCCGCCTCGTTGACATTGATCTTGACCGACGGCGGATGGTAGAGCTGGTCGGCGACCATCTTCCGGTACTCCCCGGCATCACGGCTCTTGACGTAGTATTGCCAGGTCATCCGTTCCTTGTTGAGCTTCTTGCCCGCCACGAACAGCCGGTGCAGGTCGACGAAGTCCTGGTCGATAAAGGAGTTGACGAACATGGTGTCCGAATAGTTCTCCCGGACATGGAAGATATAGTCCCGGCCCTTCATGGTACCGGCATCGAAGTTGCGCCGTTGGTGGCTGTCGAGCAGACGGGAGTAGTCGAGCCCCAACCGCCCCCTGTCGGCCTTTTCCTCGAGGTAGGAGAAGAGCCGCATGCCGAGGGCGTAGGGATTGAGGCCAACCCGGGGCATCGAGGTGACCTTGGCGTTGACGATACCGAATTTTACCTCATGCCCTCGAATCCGGTCATCCTGCAAGAACAGCTCCTCGTGCCAGTAGCTGGCCCAGCCCTCGTTCAATATCTTGGTGCGGATCTGCGGCTGAAAATAGAGCGATGTGGTGCGGATCACCTCGATCACCGTCGACATCCACCGGTTCTCCTCCTTCTTCAGAAACGGAGAGTTCTCGGTGAGGAACTGGAGAATATCCATTTTGCTCCGGCTGGCCGTGTCGCCGAGATATTTCTTGTAGAAGGCCTCCAGTTCCGTATGCTGTCCCTTGACCGTCTCCAGAAACCGGCGTTCGCCACTCTCCCGGTTTTCCCGGATAAAGCCGTTGTAGCGTTCTATCTCCTTGACGTAGTTCGTTATGCTCTTGCTCTTTTTCTGCTGCAGGAACACATCGAAATAGTAGTCGAGCAGGCTCAACTCGGACCCGCTGGCCCGGTTGAAATCACCCAGCAGATCGAAATAGCCCACCAGGTTGTCGAGCGCCTTGGAAAACTCGATGATATAGTCGACCCAGCGCCCTTTTTCCGAGCGCAGCATGGCGATCAACCGCTTGTCGGAGAGGGCCTTGGAGGCGAAATCATACTCCCAGGTATGACGGAAATAGATGTTATTCTGAAAAAAATCGATATGACCCAACACATGATAGAAAATCATCACGTTGAGCCAGTCGGGATTGTTGTCGTTGTAAAACGAGATGGGCGGCCGGGTGTTGATGACGGTCTCGTAGGGATTGTTGGGGTAGAGCTCATATCGCCCCTGCTCCCGGAGAACCTCGACATCCTGCACCCAGTAGTCGTAGAGGGTGGGAATCATGTTCTTGGGCCCCAGCTCGACCATGTCCCTGTTGGTCACGATGTACTCGAGACTCTCGTCATGGAAGGTGAGACCGACATCCCGGGCTCGCTCCTTGCACCCCTCCATGATCCGCTTGGCGTGTTGACTGATCAGTTCCATTGTTTCTATCCGATCCAGGTCAGAGACCCGGAATACAGTTACGAAATGAGTTTCTTGATACCGTCGATCAACCTGGTCTCGGTGGCATCCTTGCTCAACACGTCGAGGCGAAGATTGTTATGCCACTCCTCGAGGAGGCCGGACTTGCGCAGATAGGTCTCCACCTCGCTCCTGCCGGTAATGCCATAGCCGTTTTCCGCTATGGTCACCCCGATCCTGGCGGCATAACCGAGCATGGTCTTCAGCTGGGGAATGGCCTCGGCGCCGCGGGTGTCCCAGTCATCGCCATCGGTACCGTGGAAGACGTAAATATTGTAGTCCCTGGCCAGATTCTCCTCTTCGACGATCGTGTTGACCAGTTTATAGGCCGCCGAGACCTGGGTGCCCCCCGCCACCTTGGAGTTGTAATAGGTATCGAAATCCTCCACCTCCTTGGCATCGGTGTCATGGAGGATGAACCGGGTCTCCACCTGTTTTTCATACTGGTAGATCAGCCAGGAATAGATCAGCACGTGCTGGTTCACTACCAGCTCGGTCGGTTTGCCACTCATCGAGCCGGAATAGTCGCGGACGAAGAAGACCACCGCCTGGGATTCGTAGTCCTTTTCCTTGGAGAGGATCCGGTAGACCCGGTCCCTCGGCGACATCAGCAGCTCGTCGGTTGCGACAACGCTGTTGCCCTTGATGCGGCCAAGGCCGATATTGGTCTGGATAATGCGCCGCAGGGTCGCCTTCTTGTCGAGCACCTGGCCAAAGCCGCGATTCTTATCGGTCAGATCGTAGGTATAACGGGTAAGCGACCGCTTCTTCCCCTTGTCTCTCAGGTTTGGCAGCTTGAACTGTTCGGTCAGAACCCGGCCGAGATCATAGGCGTTCGACTCGATCTCATGAATTCCGGAATCTCCCTGGCCGGCGCCGCTGCCCTCGCCCTCCTGGCCTTGGCGAACCGGCTGCTCACCGATGACCTCTCCCTCTTCACCTTCACCGGCGCCGCCCTCGCCCTGCCCTTCCCCCTCTTCCTCATCCTCGGGGGTGATGCGATCGTGGAGCAGCTTCTCCTCGACGGTGGTGGGGACCACCACCATCTTGTCGTTGCCGTCCCGGCCCGGCTTGACCATTTTACCGACCTGGATCTTACGGGGAAAACCGTCCTCCTCCCGCTGGGAGTCCCGTTCCAGCAGGTGCTCGAGGGAGTGCAGGGAAGGGGCCATTTCCGGCCGCTCCCGGGGCCTATCGAGAAGGGTCAGCAGGTCATGATAGCCGTACAGCGGCAGGGGCCTGGGGGCATCCGGCAGGCAATGCTGCAACGCGATGGCGATGCCCGCGGCCTCGGCCATCTCCATCTCCCGACGCAGCACCGCTTCCTGCTCCGGGCCCGGCCTCTGACGCAACAACTCTGTATATAGTGCCTTCAACGTTTTCATAACTGGTCATGGTCCATGCCGGGATTGGCAATGCCGCCCGTCACTCAGTTCTCGTCGACCTGGGTGCAGAAATACTCGATGGTCTTCTGGGCACAGGTGGCGCAATACCCGAGCTTGTTGAGCATCGTATCGATCATCCGGTCGTAGAGCTTCTGATTCTCCTCGTTGGTCCGGTTGGCCAGAGCGCCAATCAGGCTGCCCGCCCCGGCGATATCCGATTTCAGCCGCACATCGGTCACCGCCTTGACCAGTTCGAGGTTGTCCATGAAGTCGTAATTGGGATCGACCGAGATCTTCTGGCCGTAGACCTTGCGGATCGAGGTCCGAAACGAATCCTTCTGCTCCCTGGTCTTCAGTCCCAGCCGGTCCTCCACCGAATCGATGTAGCGTTCGTCGATCTTGATCGCCTGCAACTCGCCGGTCTGCGGATTCTTGTATTTCCACATCTTGTCGGCGCCAAGGTTTTCGGCGTCGATACCGATGATCATGTTGACATAGTTGAGCACATCCTTTCTGATCGCCAGCGGTTCATCCATATAGGCGTTGAACATCTCGGTCAGAATGCGCTCGCGATAGAGCCCCCGGGCGATCTTCAGATCGGCCAGGAATTTGGTGCGGTCGTTGACCTCGCTGACATAGTCGAGGATGATCCGCTCGAGCGAGAGGAAGATATCGTAGGCGAACATGCACCGCCCCTCGTTGGTCTCGCTGCTCTCGAGCATCAGCTGCATGGTCCGGCCCAGGTTCCGCTGCCCCAGCCCCTTCTGGCCGAAACGCTTGGTGATGTCATGGTCCTGATTGAGGGTGTCGATCACCTCGGAGAGCGTCTTGAGGCTTTTTTCGCCCGCCACCTCGCCCGAAGCCAGCTTCATGGTCTCGATCGGGGTCAGCTTCTCCGAACGCGGCAGCCGGGTGAGGACCACCGCCACCGAAGCGGCATAGTTGAGATTGGGATCCTGGTGCATGACATCACCGGTCAGGGTGGTCTTCGACTCGTTGCCGATGGCGTACGAGGTCAACTGTTTCTGCAGTTTGTAGTTGGTGTTGTGGGACACGTAGCAGATCCGGCAGCGGTCGATGATCGGTGCCTCTTCCTTTTCCGCCAGAAAACGGTTGAACTCGGCGTTGTTGGAGGTGGCGATGATCAGGGTATCGATGGGCCACTTGTAGCCATCGATCTCGATGGAGCGGTTCTGGATCACCCCGAGATAGACCTGAACCAGGTCTTTTTTGTTCTTGTAGATCTCATCGGAAAAATGGATGCCGCCGCCCGCCACCCGGGCCAGCGCCCCGCGCCGCAGGTCGAAGCGGTAGGGGTTGTTGGTATCGGTGATATGCAGCAGCCGCTGGATCGACTCTTCACCGAGCAGGTCCACCGCCGAGGAGGTGATCTTGTCCTTGGCCGGGTATTTGCCGGTGACGGTGCCAAGGCTCTCCACCAGCGGCACCGGCACGATATCGATAAACTCCAGCATCTCATCGACCTTACCGCCGGTAAAATTGCGGATATCGTTTAAGATATAGGCGGAACAGGCCCCGAGCGAACGGTAATTTTCCTGCCACTCCAGCATCATCTTGTCGGTGACCCGGCATTTCCTGGCCAGATGCTGGACACTCTCGTCTTTTGACTCGAAGAGATTCATCGCCAGAATCATCGGATCTTCGTAAGTCTGGGACTCGATGGTGGTTATGTGGCCGTAGCCTCCCAGCTTATCGAGCTTGTTGAAACGAAAGGTGTATTTGCGGTTGCCGGGTGCGGCGAGGAAGTCCCGGTACATGCCACAGAGGTATTCGACCAGAAAGGTCTTGCCGTTACCGGGCTCACCCACCAGAACGTAGGCCATCTCCTTGGACGAGCCGCCCTGAGCCGCATCCTTGACGAAGGAGACGAACGAGTTGATTTCGTCATACATGCCGATGATATGCTTTTTGCCATCGCGAAATATCTTGAAATCGAAGGTGGTCTTGCCGTTGACGACGACCTTTTCTATATCTCTATCGAGAATCATCCGGCTGACCCCCTGGAACGCATTTTCAAAGACACGCTCCCCTTTTTTCACCGCAGTAATGTGATTGTACAGGCTGTTACTGTTCTGGGCTGGCATCATGCCTCTCCTTTACAAGGTGGTGAGTGAGTAGCGGTTTTATCCGAAAATCGTCAGTGCGAAAAGCTCTGTTGCCGCACCGGGGATGTTCATCGTTTGTTGTGGCTGAGGTTACCTGGTCCAGCCATGCTGGTTTATATGAAACTGGCCAGCACGACGACCTCTGGCACCGCGCCGAGGAGTCTCATGTTTCGTTGTGGCTGAGGCTATCTGGTCCAGCCATGCTGGTCGGCTCTGCATCGTTTCCTTTATTATCTGCACATATATACCGGAAATTCAAGGATCGGCAGATGAACAGTCCGCGATCGCCCCGCCAAAACCTGACAAGCTGCAGATGTCAATCCGCCTGTTCTCCGGCGAGGGCAGACAACAGGGGTAACCACGCCGGTTTGAAAAGAATATAATGCACTCTCGGCAAGAATCCGCATCTTGTTATGAACATATGAACGTTTTGTATTGACAGAACGGCGACAAGAGATGAAAGTGTGGTGAGATCACTATTCCGACATTGTGTTACATATCACCCGGTTTGACCGTCTCACGGTTGCCGGCGCCCCGGGCTTGCCCCAAGAAAAAAAAGAGCAAAAGAATATGCCAAAAAAAATTCACACCACCGACAGGGCCCCGGCCGCGGTCGGCCCCTATTCGCAGGCGGTATCGACAGGCAACATGCTGTTCTGTTCCGGGCAGTTGCCCATCGATCCCGCCACCGGCCAGCTGGTGTCCGGTGACATCGCCACCCGTACCCACCGGATCATGGCCAATATCGAGATGATCGCCGAGGCGGCGGGAACCGGCCTGGCCAACACCGTCAAGACGACGATCTTTTTAACCGACCTCGATGAGTTCAAAACCATGAACGAGGCCTACGCCAGCCACTTCCCCGCCGACCAGCCCGCCCGCTCCACCGTGCAGGTGGTGCGGCTGCCGCTTGGCGCCAATCTCGAGATCGAGGCCGTCATTGCCCTGTAGAAGAGCGGCGCTCGCTCTATCGTCGCGGCGCCCGCAACTCCAGGTGAGCGGATCAACCAGCCCCATGGACAGCAGATGAAATTCACCGTCAAGGATATCTTGCAAATGGAGGTCACCCTGGCGCTCGGCTGCACCGAGCCGGTCGCCGTGGCCCTTGGCGCGGCGGCCGCCGCCAGTCTCCTGCCCGGCCGGCAGATCGACGCCATCGAGGTCTGGGTCGACCCCAACATCTACAAAAACGGCATGGCGGTAACCATTCCCGGCAGCAATGGCCTGGCCGGAATCGACGCCGCTTCGGCACTGGGAGCCACCGGCGGAAATCCGGCCAGGGGGCTGGAGGTTCTCGACTCTCTCGATGACCGGGCCCTGCAGAACGCCCTGCAGCTGCTCAAGGCAGGCAGGGTCAAGGTCAATCTACGCGACAGGTCCGGGCTGTATATCCATACCCGCCTCACCGCGGGCGATGACACTGCCGAATCGGTGGTCAAGGACCTGCATCAGAACATCGCCAGCCTGACCATAAACGGCCAGCCGGTGACCGACTCGCCCCTTCTGGCCGCCCCCCTGCCGGTATCGGGCAGAAATAGGCTGGAGGAACTCGAAGAGTGGCTGCGCGGACTTACCCTGCAGGACATTTACGAGCTGCTCGACGAGGTGGATGACGACGACCTGGCCTTTCTGCAGGAAGGGGTCGACCACAATCTCCGCCTGGCGGAATACGGGCTGAAATACGGCGGCGGGCTGGGCATCGGCAAGGGACTCGACCGACTGGTCAAGCAGAAGCTGCTGGTCAACGATATGGCGACCTCGGCCCGGCGCCTCACCTCGGCCGCGGCCGATGCCCGGATGAGCGGGGCCCGCCTGCCGGCCATGAGCTCGGCCGGCAGCGGCAACCACGGGCTGACCGCCATCCTGCCCATCTGGGCCATCAAGGATTTCATTGACTGCGACCAGCGGACGGTGCTGAAAGCCATCGCCTTGAGCCACATCATCACCGGCTACGTCAAGGCCCATACCGGCAGATTGTCGGCGGTCTGCGGCTGCTCGGTGGCGGCCGGCGCCGGCGCCACCGCCGGCATCACCTACCTGGTCGGCGGTGATGTCAATCACATGGCCGGGGCCATCCGCAACATCATGGAAGACCTGGCCGGGGTGATCTGCGACGGGGCCAAGGCCGGCTGCGCCTTAAAGCTGAACACCGCGGCCGGGGCCGCTGTCCAGGCGGCCCTTTTTTCCCTGCAGGGCATCAACGTCAAAGAAACTGACGGCATCATCGGCACCTCCACCGAGAGCACGGTAAAAAACCTTGGCACCCTCAGTAACCAGGGCATGATCGAAACGGATAAAACCATCCTGCAGATCATGCTGGAGAAGGCCCAACAGAAAACCCGGTCATAACGGTAAACGTTCAGCAGCGCCCCAGATTCGTTTTTAAGCGGGCTATGGAGCAATTTGCTCTGCGAGGAGACCCGATCAGACGAAAAGGAGGCGCTGCTGAACGTTTACGACAAGAGATACGACACGGGTCCATCAACCTTGATGGACTCGTAAAAACCCAGATCTCCTTCGTTGTAGGTCGCAAACAACACTTCGCTGTACCATATGTACTACCAAATTGTCGTTTGCGACGCTACGCCTCGTATATCAGGGTTTTTCCTGAGCCCATCCTGGTGGAACATTCGACTTTTTACGAGAACATCAACCTTTTACCAAGCGAAATATCATGAAAACAGAGCCAACGTATACAGTTGCCGCCGTCCAGGCCGCCCCTGTCTATCTCGATCTGCAAAAATCGACGGAAAAAGCCTGCGTGCTGATTCGTGAAGCGGCCGAAAACGGGGCCAGACTCATTGCCTTCCCCGAGGCCTTTCTGCCTGGTTATCCATGGTGGATCTTCCACGGCGACCCCTTCAACTATGGCATGAAATACTGGATCGATTTTTACAAAAACAGTGTCGAGATCCCAGGCAATACCATCATGATGCTCAGCAATGCCGCCAGGGACAACGACATATATGTCTCTATCTCGGTGACGGAAAAAGAGGGCGGCTCTCTCTACCTCAGCCAACTGTGGTTTGACAATGAAGGCGCTCTTATCGGCAAACACCGCAAGATACGACCCACAGCCGGAGAGAGGACGATTTGGGCCGAGGGCGACGGCAGCATGATGCCGGTCTTTGCCACCAGAATCGGCAGACTGGGCGGCCTGCAGTGCTGGGAACACCGGATGCCGACCAACCTGCTGGTCATGGCGGCACAGAACGAACAGGTTCATGTGGCGGCATGGCCCACCGGGATTGGCGTGGATGATCATCTGTTCAGTGCTGCAAACAATGTGGGCGCATCCACATACTACGCGGCGACAACGGGAACATTCGTCCTTATGGCCTCGCAGATATTCACCGAGGAGATGAAGGAAAAGCTCGGTAATATCGAGCAGAATCTTGGCCAGGGTCACGCCGGCATCATCAATCCAAACGGCTATGTCATCTCCGAGTCGTTACCCCATGATCAGGAAGGGCTTGTCTTTGGCAAGATCGATCTCGAGCAGATAATTACCAGCAAGTATCTGCTTGATCCGGCCGGCCATTACGCAAAAGGGAGTGTCTCCCAGCTCTATTTCAACCAAAACTCGCAAAAGGCCGTTATCGAGCTGGGTGCGCAAACCTTTGCCAAGCTGACCAACCGGCATTTGACAGAAGCCGTGCAAGCTGATGACAGCACAGAACGAATGTGATCACCCCCGGCCGGCCGCATGCTGGCATCACAGCCACTAGCTGACGTTTAAGCCGCATTGCTCATGAACAGCCACCTGAACGGATGAGAGATCTGGTTTAACCGGAGACCCAATGGTTGAGAATCAGGGTATCACCCGGGCCGGTACTGGCCGTGAAAAAACGGTTCTGTCTCTCGACATCGCGATTGGCGATGCTCGGGCTCCGCAGAATGACCGGCCCGACTGTGCCGCTATCCCTCTCTCTGACGGATAAATCGGTGTCGACATTCGCCCTGAATGTGCGCCAACTCCACTGGTTGACCCGTAAGCGCCCGCCGTCGGCCATGCGCACCGCTGTGACGAAATAGGGAGTGGGCCCATTTGGTATGCTGGCGATATCGGGCGAATTGGTCATCCGGACCCCGTCGTTGCCGCTGTCGCCGAGACGTCGTGGACGGCCGGGATTGGGCAGCGACTCACCCGGCTGATGCACCCGCCAGTATGTCAGACGCAGACGGCCACTCTCCTTGTCGCGCGCCGCTGTGACCACGAGCCCGCCGGCCGTGCCGGCAATGGCCGGTTTGTCGGTCATCGAATGATCCACATGCCCACCCTGCCGTCTCACCTCACCGGTCAAGGTGTCCATCAGCCAGACATCGAAACTGAGCCGCTCCTCACGCGTACAAAAGGCCGTGACCGCATAGATATTCTCTGGGTCGATCCGGCTGGGGAGGCCACCGAGAAACGACGCTGGCCCGGCATGGGCGATAGCCGGCGCGTTCCTGATCGGCCCACTGGTTTCCGCATCGCCGAGGCGTTTGAATTCGCCATCGGGTTCCAGCCGCATCAGAATCACCTTCATCCGGCCGGATTTGCCTTTGATCGCCACACCGAAAAACCGTCCGCCCATCCAGGCGATGGCCGGCGTGGCATACACTCGTCCGACCAGATCGCCGGAATCGCCGATACGGGTCAACCGATCATTGTCCATCTGCCAGGCAATCAGGCGCATTCGTCCAGCATCCCGATCATGCAATGCGGTGACATAGACATCGTTGGCATTCATCGCCATGGTCGGCGACCCGTCCATCCGCGGGCCAAGTTCCGAGGCGATGACACGATCGAGAGTGGATCCATTCTTCTGATACCGGATCAGACGCAAGACATCGGAACCCTTCCCATGGACGGCAGCAAGTACGCCCCGCCATCCTTGATCGAAATGCGTGCGACAAATCACCGGCCTGTCACTGACTGCACCTGTTTCGTTCTGTATATTGGTCGCGTTGATAACCAGAGGTTCATCGCGCTTCTGGCCGCCAGAAGGCGTTTCGATCCCCGCGTCGAGCCAGACTTCCTGGCAGAAAACCGCATAGTTGTCGGGATTTCTCCGGGCTTCATCCTTGGTGACGATGGCAAGCCGCTGGGTCAGCCGTTCGCCATAGACGACCTCGTCACCAATCTTCTGGTCGATCATCCATTCATGAAGCAACTCGTGAATGATCATTCCTGCCCTCGCCACAGGATTGAGCGGAACCCAGCCGGCATAGAGGCGAAAGCTGTTTGGTGAAAGGAAAAAACCCGCATTGCGCCCATCGCGTTCGGGATCTGCAGGATGCAAGCGGATATTCAGCACCTTGTCGCGCAACCGCCGGTGTGCCCTCTCGAGATGCCCATGGATGACCCGGATCTCGGCCACACGGGCGCCACGACCGAAATAGAGGGTCGTCAGGGGATCCGTGTTCCAGCGATCCTTTTTCCCTGCCGTTGTCCTGGCTCCCAGAATCTGTTGCAGATGCCGCAAACCCGCACTTGCCATGCGCTGGGCACGGTACACGGATTCCGTAACAAAGGCCTCTGCATCCGCGTGCGTTCTGAAATCAGCATTCGCTGTTTTAAAATCGGCAAAACCTCCTTTCCATATAATATTTGGTGTTTTCATCACACTACCTCATGTGTTGAACATACGATTGAAGAGACGAAACACAACAGAAGATTGGCTCGTTCGGCTTATCCGAAAATCGTCAGCACGAAAAGCTCTGTTGCCGCACCGAGGAGTTGCATGGTTCGCTGTGGCTGAGGCTACCTGGTCCAGCCATGCTGGTTTATATGAAACTCACCAGTGCGGAACGCTCTGTTGCCGCGCCGAGGGGTTTCATGGTTCGCTGTGGCTGAGGCTACCTGGTCCAGCCATGCTGGTTTATATGAAACTCACCAGTGCGGAACGCTCTGTTGCCGCGCCGAGGGGTTTCATGGTTTGTTGTGGCCGAGGCTACCTGGTCCAGCCATGCTGGTTAGGTCCGTTGATGGTATATCACCATTCGACCACGGAGTTGAACAGTCTCTTTCTCGATACGCCCCTTGCCAGAGGACCTGAGCCGCGCTGTGGACGCTGTTATCAATTGTGCAGATATTCTGTGATCTTGATGCGATGCCTGACCATCAAATAAAACAATAAGTGCCACTACGTAGTGTTGTCAATGGCGCCCGCTTGCCCATGGTCGCTGAAGCGTCCCAGCGTTTTCCCCAGAAACACTCCGGCAGAGAGAGGTTGCGGTCTCATCGGTCGCATCACGGCTAAGCAGGTGATGACCATTCCCTGGCTGCATCGTATTCGTAGCAGCCACCTGCGCCAACCAGTCGCAAATTTATCGTGGTCTGTCCCCATTTTTCCGTCAATTTTCTTTTTTGAGCCGAGAGAACTTTTATTTGATATAAATATGCCTTATAGTGCAACTGGAACAGATCTTAGATACAATAAGGTGACTAAAATGACTCTTGGCGAGAAGATATTACGTCTTAGAAAGGATAAAAAGTGGAGCCAGAAGGAACTGGCCGCTATAATCGGAACAAGCGGACCAGCGCTCGGCCGCTATGAACGTGACGAGATAACGCCTTCAGTGGAAGTGGCTAAAAAACTGGCAGAGGCGTTCGGCATAACGTTGGATTTTCTGGTGGACGAGACGGGAGCCGTCGCGGAAGTTACGGATCGAGAGATGTTGAACCGAATTACCGAGATCAACCATTTGGACCAGGATGACAAGACCGTCATTATTCGGGTGATTGACAGTCTACTCAGGGACGCAAAAGCCAAAAAGGCATACGGGGTATAGATATGCAAGCGACAGTTGATGACACGAAACTCAAGGATCTCATGAAGCAGGCTATCATTGAGGCAATTGAAGAAAAGAAGGATATGGTCCAGGAACTCCTGGTCGAGGCCTTGGAAGATGTGGCCATGATTCATGCAATTAAAGATGATGAAGATTCCGGCTTTGTAGAACGTGATGAGATTTTCAGGATTCTTGGTGGTTCTGAAGGTTCCGTATGAGGACACAGTTTACTAAAAGTTTTGCGTTCATCCGGCAAACGAGTACCTGGTAATTTATATTGTAAGAAGGGACTGTTCAGGCGCACCACCGTTTTCAGGTCGCGACCTGGCGGGGCTTGCCTGTCGCTCATTCCTGGCGTATGGTTATAGTAAAGAGGTATCCGTTTACCCGCTAACCAGCATGGCTGGACCAGAGAGCCTCAGCCACAACGAACGATGAAACTCCTCGGCACGGTAACAGAGATATCCGTACCGGCGAGTTTCAGATAAAAAGAAAGCACTTCGTCGGTGACACACGTGCGCGCCGCGGAATCGCTCAACCGCGGCACAGAGGGTAGTTCCTGCCAACAGACAGGCAGGTGCCCTGGCCCCTTCCCCTTCTGCTCCCTGCATCCATCGTGGTAAACAGCCTGCATGCCTCATTCTCAAGAGCGTGAACAGGGAGCTGCCGCCGATGACCCGCAACCGGAGAATCATGATGGATAGCATCGAAAAACAACTCGTTGACGCCGTATCAATCAACCAGGATATCAAAAACATTCTCGTCTCGTCGTTGCCGCTGGCAGAAAAACGGAGCCGGCTGCGCAGCTATCTCGCCACCACCCTGACCGCTATTTCCAACAGCACCGACCCCATCCGCCCGCTGGAATGGATCTTACGGCGAGATGCGGTCTGGGTGTTTCGTAACCTCCTCAACCCCCGGAGCGAAGAGCTGGCACGCTTTAGCGTTCTCCGATATCTCGACGGCTGGCTCAATGGCACCACCCGTGAGGCCCTGCCGGCGCTCCACCCGGGCTTTGTCGCCGAGATCAGGCATCTCATCCAGGGCGTGAGCGGCCAGACAGGGGTCTATCCCGAAGAGCCACCGGCCTTCATCGACCTTGCGGGGCGAGAAGCCGCCTGCGCACGCTCGAGCTACCTCTCGGAGATGGGCCGCGCGTCGCTGGCGGCGATGGAGCGCCACGCCAACGGCCTTGCCCCGGAGTTGATCCGTGCTCGCAGCACCAACAAGCAGACGATCCAGCACCACTTCGGCATCACCGATCTGGAATGGAACGACTGGCGCTGGCACACCGCCAACATCATCCGTAATGGTGATAAACTGGCCGAGTTGATCCGCCTTTCCGACGACGAATACCAGGCCATCCATCTGGCCAGGCAGTACCGGCTCCCCTTTGGCATCACCCCCTACTACCTGTCGCTGATGGATCCGGACAATACCGGCAGCTATGACCAGGTAGTCCGCGCCCAGGTCCTGCCGCCGCTCTGTTATGTCACCACCATGGAAGAGCATAAAGAAAACGCCGATTGCTCCATGGACTTCATGCTCGAGCGGGACACCTCTCCCATCGAGGGCATCACCCGTCGCTATCCCAATATCGTCATCCTCAAACCGGTGCTCACCTGCCCGCAGATCTGTGTTTACTGCCAGCGGAACTGGCAGATCGAAGACGTCTACTCGACCGATGCGGTCCTGGGCGAGAAGAAACTCTCGGCCGCCATCGCCTGGATTGCCGAGCGGCCGGAGATCACCGAAGTGCTGGTCACCGGCGGCGACCCGCTGCTGCTGACTGATGATCGACTCGATGATCTGCTCGCCCGGCTGGCGGCCATCGAGCATGTCATCCGGATCCGTATCGGCAGCCGCACCCCCGTCACCCTGCCCCAGCGGATTACCGAGGCCCTGGTCCGCACCCTCAGCCACTATCACGTGCCGGGGCGCCGCGAGATCCTGTTGATCACCCATTTCGAGCACGCCACCGAGATCACCCCGGAGGCCATGGCCGCGGTGCAGAAGTTCAGATCCTTTGGCATCGGGGTGTACAACCAGCTGGTCTACACCTTCTACAATTCACGGCGGTTCGAGGCCACGGCCCTGCGTCAGCAGCTCAGGCTCATCGGCGTCACCCCCTACTACACCTTCAACACCAAGGGCAAGGAGGAGACCGATCTCTACCGGGTGCCCATCGCCCGTCTGCTGCAGGAGCAGCAGGAGGAGGCGCGGCTGGTGCCGGGCACGGTTCGCACCGACGAGATCGTCTTCAATGTGCCGGGACTGGGGAAAAATTATCTGCGGGGCTCCCAGAATCGGGACGTCATCTCCATTCTGCCCAGCGGCAGGCGGGTCTACGAATTTCATCCCTGGGAGAAGAAGCTGGCCTTGATCGACACCTATATCTATACCGACGTGTCGATCCACGACTATCTTATGCGCCTGCAGGCGCAGGGTGAGGACATCGCGGAGTACAGCACCATCTGGTACTATTACTGATTGGCCGCAGGTGAGGGGAAAAGGGGCGGGTGCGGCAACGGGCGACAGCGACGGGCCGGAATCCGACCTGACGCTGTCGCCCGTTGCCAGTGCAAAGCACCGGCTTATTGCCGGCACCAGTCGTAGGCGTTCTGGAACATCTTCAGCCAGGGCGAAACGGTGAAGTGTCGCATCTCCTCGGGCAGATAGTGGGCCTGCCAGGCGAGAAAGGCCCGCTCGGGATGCGGCATCAGGGCCAGATGCCGGCCATCGGCGGAACAGAGCCCGGCGATGCCCAGCGGCGAGCCGTTGGGATTGAAGGGGTATTTCTCGGTCGCCTCGCCCTCGTCATCGACATAGAACATCGGCACCAGTCCGTCGGCCATGACCCGGTCGCGATAGGCCGCATCGGCAAACAGCATCCGCCCCTCGCCATGATCGACATGGATACCGAAGATGGTTCCCTCCATGCCCTGCAGCATCATCGCCGGGCTCGCGGCCACCTTTACCGAGGTCCAGCGCGACTCGAACCGGCCGGAACGGTTGCCGACGAACCGAGGCTGCCGCTTAGCAGACAGATTAGGCTCCGGCACCCAGCCGAGCAGGCCAAAGAGCTGGCAGCCATTACAGATGCCGAGGGTGAAGGTGTCAGGACGGTGGTAGAAGGTCTGGAACATCGCCGCCAGCCGCTCGTTAAAGCGGATGGTCGCCGCCCAGCCCTTGGCCGATTCCGGCACATCGGCGTAGGAGAAGCCCCCCACCGCCACCAGGCCCCGGAAGCCAGCCAGATCGACCTTGCCGGCCAGCAGGTCCTGCATGCAGATATCCCAGGGCTCGAAGCCGGCGCTGTAGAAGGCACTGGTCATCTCCCGATCGGAGTTGGAGCCCTCGTCGCGGAGGATGGCCACCCGAGGTTTATGCTGCACCGCCAACGTAGCCGCCGGGGTCGGCTGGGGCACAAAGGGCACCACATAGCGTGGCCCCCGACGGTCATGAATGCTGGCCTTCTCCTCGGCGGCGCAGTCCGGGTTCATCTGCAGCCGCTCGAGCTGGTAGCTCGTCTCCTCCCACCAGGAGCGAAGGAGCGTCATCTCTTCATCGAGCACCGTCACCCCGTTGACCGCGATGCGCACCTGCGGCGCAACCTGGCTGGTGCCGAGGCGGGTGACAGGGACGCCGGCCGCGCTTAAGCGCTCGACAACCGTCGCCACATGCTCGTTGGCACACTCGAGCACCAGGCCGAGTTCCTCGGCAAAGAGGGCTTCGAGCACCGAGGCGTCACTGGCCAGCGTGATATCGATACCGCAGTTGCCGGCAAAGGCCATCTCGAGGAGGGTGGTCACCAGGCCGCCATCGCTGCGGTCATGGCCGGCGGCGATCAGCCTCTTCTCAAGCAATTCCTGCACCACCAGAAAGGCGGCTCGCAATTGGCCGCAATCGGTGATATCCGGGCACTCATGGCCCAACTGGCGGTGCACCTGGGCCAGAGCGCTGCCGCCCAGCCGGCTCTGGCCGCCAGACAGATCGACCAGCAGCAGGGTGGAGGCGCCGGGATACTTGATATCCGGGGTCACCTTGCAGGTCAGATCCGGCATCGCCGCATAGAGAGAGATGACCAGCTCACGCGGCGACTTGACCGTCTCGCCGCCGACCATGGTGGCCATGGAGAGACTGTCCTTGCCGCCATCGACCGCCACCCCGAGTGCGATCATCGCCTCGCGCATGGCCAGGGCCGCGTCATAGAGCGCCGCGCCCTCGCCGGCCAGCTTGGGGGCCCACATCCAGTTGGCCGAGCACTTCACCTGCAGGGGGTCCTCGATTCTGGCAAAGACCAGGTTGGTCAGGGCCTCGGCCACCGCCATCCTGGCGCCGGCGGCCGGATCGACCAGCATCTTCACCGACTGTTCACCGATCGCGGTGGCGATGCCGGTCAGACCGAAATGGCTCTGGGCCACCACCGCCACATCGGCCACGGTCAGCTGCAGCGGCCCGCAACAGGGCTGCTGGGCGATGAGCCCGGTCACGGCCCGGTCGACCTTGTTGGTCAGAAAGCGCTTGGAGCCCACCGAGAGCAGCCGCAGCACCTTGGCCAGCGCCGCCTTCACCGTCAGCGCCGGCGGCAGGCTGACCGGGCTCGCCGCCAGCGGCCGGCGGCTGTCGGTAAAGGTCTTCTGGGGGATCTTGCCCAGCAGGGCCTCGATATCGATATCGACCGGCGTGCTGTCGTCACTGGCATCATGGACCATGAACCGCAGATCGCCGGTCACCTCGCCCAGCACCTCGCAGTTGACCTTTTCCCGGGCGCAGATTTCCTGAAACTCCGTAACATTTTCCGGGCTGATCAACAGACCGCAGCGCTCCTGGTATTCGGCGACATAGATCTCGAGCACCGACATGGTGGGGTCACCGACCCGGATATTTCTGATCTCGACCCGACCGCCCGATTGCTCCACCAGCTCTTTCAAGACGTTGGCCGGGCCCCCCGCCCCCTGGTCGTGCATCACATCGATCAGGGACGCCCCACCCATCTCGCAGCAGGCCCGGATCACCCGGTTCATCTTCTGCTCCATCTCGGCGTCACCACGCTGCACCGCGTCGAAATCGAGCTCGGAGGCATTCTCGCCCTGCAGCATCGAGGAAGCCGCGCCGCCACCGAAGCCGACCCGGTAGGCCGGGCCGCCCACCTGGACGATGCACATGCCCTTTGCGGCAGACTTCTTGTCGGTGAGACGGGCATCGATCTGGCCGATTCCGGCGGTGAACATGATCGGTTTGAGAAAGCCCCAGCGCTCGCCGTTCTCGAGCCGCATGTCAAAGCTACGGGTAAATCCCTGGATCACCGGCTCGCCGAACTTGTTGCCATAGTCGGAGGCGCCGTTGCTCGCCTCGATCTCGATGGCCAGGGGACGAGCCAGGTTGCCGGGGATCGGCTCGTTGCTCTCCCAGTCCAGGGAATAGCCGGGGATATTGAGATTGCCTACGCAGTAGGCGGCGGTGCCGGCCATCACATAGGCGCCGCGACCGGTGCCGAGCACGTCGCGAATTCGGCCGCCGGTGCCGGTTTCGGCCCCGGGGAAAGGAGCGACGCCGGTGGGGAAGTTATGGGTCTCGGCAGTCAGCAGCGGATGAAAAACCACCTCGCGCAGGGTAAAAGGCCCCGGCCTGCCCGGCGTAACCGGCTGCAGGGTGGAAAGGGGATAGCCGCTGATCGCGCTGGAATTGTCCTTGAAGGCGATGACCGACCCCTTGGGATGGGCGGCGAGGGTATCGGTGACCAGCTCGAAGAGGTTTTTCTCCATCTCCTCGCCATCGATCACCTGCCGGCCCTTGAAGTAGCCGTGACGT
Organism: Desulfopila sp.; assembly: GCA_047973425.1. GTDB lineage: Bacteria > Desulfobacterota > Desulfobulbia > Desulfobulbales > Desulfocapsaceae > Desulfopila. The sequence continues at coordinate 12,303 of JBKEBZ010000001.1, read as the reverse complement.
GAATGCTCGGAGTTGGCATTGTTGAGATCCATGATCTCGACGATGGTCGGATTGCGCCCCTGCTGCTTGACGAAGTAGTCGTAATAGAGGTTGCGGTCCCATTCATCCATCGAGATCCCGGGGATGGCCAGCAGGCCGTCCGGGCCCTGGCCGATCAGGTCCACCTCGTAGACCGGCTCCGGCTCGATCCCGGTTTCGAAGGTGGTGAGCGGCTCGGGATAGCGGCATTCGGTCATCCGGTCATGATGGGCATCGATAAAGACCTGCAGGTCCTGACCCTCGGGCACCAGATAGCGCCGGGAGCGCTCGACCCGGGTCACCGCGTCGAGCCCGGTGGCCTGGCAGATAGAGACCATGTTCGCTGACCAGGCGGTGGCGAAATTGAGCCTCGGGCCCACCTCGACCACCCGCTCGCCGGTGAGGAGCGGGGTGGTGGAGACGGTCTCGAGCAAAAAGCCGTCGGCCAGAATGAGTCGCAGCCGCGTCAACTCTTCGTCGGTTAAAGGCCGAGTCGACTCGACATTGAAACAGTAGGCCCGGGTTGCATTCAGCCGGCGATAGAGTTGGGTAATCGTGGTGCCCATGGTTGTGTCCTTTTCGTTCAAGATGATCTCTGCAAAACCATGGCTCGGTGATCGTCGGTGGCCCGGGGCTGCAGCGAGTGGTCCGGTACGTGGTGGAAGTGAGGCATCGTTGGGCTTCTGCCGGGTGCTGACGCTTTGGCTCTGTCAACACAACAACGACTCGAGAAAAGAAGAAAAACATCGCAGAATAGCATCAATTGAAAAAAAAAACCGCAGCAAACATGATGGACTCGTAAAAAGCCTGGTATACAAGGCGCAGTGGTGTCGGCCAAGCACAGGCGTACATGTGGTACGCCGAGCAGTGGCCGATCCCGCTGCAACGCAGGAGATCGGGCTTTTTACGACGCCATCAAACCTACCCGGGGCCGCACGGGACATCGTTCCCCACGGCCCCGGGTTACGGTGCAAACGCTGGAGCTTTCGTTGCTGTCTCTGCAGAAATCTGGTAAACGCTCACCAGCACCCCATTTTCGTCCGATCAGGCCTCCTCACAGAGCAAACTCTTGGGCAACGGCCCGCTTGAACGAATCTGGAGTACTGGATAAACGTTTACAGATCCAGGTTACGGAACATTCCCGGTATCACCGGTGAACGATTACGAAATCTGCAGATGGTCACTCATCGATCACCCCGAAGGTGCCCTCCTCATACTCCTTGAAGGCCTGATGGATTTCTTCGGCGCTGTTCATCACAAAGGGCCCATAGCCCACCACAGGTTCCCCCAGCGGCTCGCCGGAAAGGAGCAGGACTTTTGCCCCCCTTCCCGCTGTTTTCATGGTCAGCGAGCTGCCACCGCGGGCAAAGGTGACCAGCTCTCCCGTCGTTGCCCGGTGCTCCCCGGTAAACGACACCTCGCCATCGAGAACCACCACCACCAGATTGTGGCTCGCCGGCAGGGCCAGGGTCACCGCCGCCTCGGCGGCAAGCCGCACATCCCAGACATTGATGGCGGTAAAGGTCACCGCCGCGCCCATCCGGTCACCGTAGCTGCCGGCGATCACCCGCACGGAACCGGCCGCATCCGGCAGTTCCACAACGGGGATCTCCTCCGCCGCAATCGCCTGGTAGGCCGCCGCTGTTCCCTTCCTGGCGGCGGGGAGGTTGACCCAGAGCTGGACCATCTCGAACATTCCGCCCTGCCGACTGAACGTCTTGGAATGAAACTCCTCGTGGACAATCCCGCTGCCGGCGGTCATCCACTGCACATCACCCTCCCTGATCACGCCGCCGCCACCGCTGGAGTCGCGGTGGGCCACCTCTCCCTGGTAGGCGATGGTCACGGTCTCAAAGCCCTTGTGGGGATGCTGGCCCACCCCCCGAGGCGCTCCGGAATTGGGGTCAAAGCGGTATGGCGCGGCGTAGTCGAGCAGTAAAAACGGGTCACAACTGCGCCGGGGATCGTTATAGTTGAGCAGCGACTGTACCAGAAAACCGTCGCCGACCCAATGCGAGGCGGTCCTGCCGTAAATTCCCGATACCTTTTTTGCCATCCTGCCGGTTGCATAGTCGTCTTTCATTTCTGTGATCCTTGTGTTTTGGTAATGTCTGTCCAGCGTCTTTTTTCGTCTGACCACACGGTAGGACAGAGGGTAACGGCTGGCAAGTAGGCACATTTTGTATACTGCTCAAATGACTCGAGGTATATCATGTACGAAAAATCCTGCCCGGTGGTGGAGACGCTGAGAATCATCAGCGGTAAATGGAAGGTCCTGATCCTGCACAAGCTGGTGGCTGGCCCAGTCCGGTTCAACGCCCTGCAGCGCAGTATGCCGGAGATCAGCCAGAGGATGTTGACCCTGCAGCTCCGGGGACTGGAGCGTGATGGGATTGTCAGGAGAACGGTGTACCCGGTGATTCCGCCCTCGGTGGAATATGCCCTGACCGACTTCGGCAAAACCCTTTGCCCGGTACTCGAGGCCCTGCACGACTGGGGGGTGCGGTACGGCGACCGCATACCGGAATAATGTCCGGCCGGAAACGATTACAGCAACGAGCTGAAAGAAGAAAGAGACAGAAGCGGCGCTGTGCCTGGTTTCACGGCGGGTAGCCCCAGGCACAGGTGAACAACGAGTGAGACGACCAGCGAACGCTCAGCCGGTGGGCAGCAGGCCACCGAACAGGGTAATCAAACCGATCGCCAGGGTGTATATCGACAACATCAGATTACCTGGATCGAGGACGACATTGCGCTTTTTGGCCTCTGTCGTCCCCGTGGTTTCATTTCCGTCCATTTCCCCTCCTTCGATCTGTGGAACATGCTCATATTTCAACCGTAAAACAAACTGGTTCCACAAAAATAATATTCGAATAAATAAATTTTGCGAGAGTGAACATAGAAAAAATATTCGCGAATGACAAGCAGAAGGTGCGTCCTGACGAAAAAAAAGAGCCGGATACAGACAGCGTATCCCGGTCCAGACCAGTGACCACTGTTCACGGTGTCCCGACGCCATCCCGGAAAAGCCAGGCCAGTGGCGCCAGCCCGGCCCGCGGGGCGGCTGACCCCGCCCCTTTGCCTGTGGCAGACGCCCCGAAAAAATGGTAAGAGAGCCAGGTGGCCGACAGATCTTCTGTCCACTTCAGGAACCATAGGGAATAGCATGCTCAACGTCTTTACCTACGAACACAACCGCTTTGTCCCCACGGAACTGGCGACCCGGCAGCAGCATGGGGACGACGACATGGTCTGGATCGATCTGTCGAGCCCGACCCCCGCAGAGATCGAGACCGTTGCAGAGTACAGCCAGCTCGATGTACCCGAACTCCAGGAAACGGTGGAAATCGAAGCGAGCTCACACTACGAGGTCTATGCCGACGGCCTGCAGGTGAACTGCTCGTTTCTCCATCAGGTCGATGGAGTGTATACCATCACCAACGTGGCCTTCCTCGCCGACGGCAACTGCCTGATCAGTGTCTGCGCCAGAGAGGTTCCGATCCTCACCCGGCTGCAGACCCGCAAAACCGCCAACGGCGATCTGATCGACGGCCCGCTCGCCACCGTTATCGCCCTGATCGAGGACTCGATCGAACGGCTGGCCGACCTCTCGGAAGCCGGGCACCTCACGGCGGAAAAGATCGGCAGACAGATCTTCAACCGTGAGGACACGATCCAGGAAGACATCATCGACAAACTCTCACGAGAAGACGACCTCAACGGCAAGATACGGCTGTGCTTAATGGATGCCCAGCGCGACCTGAATTTTCTCTTGCGCCGCGGTCGGCTGACGGAGGCGGGCGCGCACACGGTCAACGATATTCTCGAGGACATCAAGACCCTGCTGTCGCATAACAATTTTCTCTCGGAACGGTTGGATTTTCTGCTCAACGCCGCCCTCGGTTTCATCAATATCGAACAGAACAAGATCATCAAGATCTTCTCCATCGTCGCGGTGGTCTTCATGCCACCCACCGTTATCGCCTCTATCTATGGAATGAACTTTAGGCACCTGCCGGAACTGTCATGGTATTGGGGCTATCCCATGTCCCTGCTGCTGATGACCTGCGCCGGCATCGCCCCCTACCTCTATTTCAAGAACAAGGGCTGGCTGTAGCCACCTGGCGGCGGCGCGCCCGGCCAGAGGATATCTCTTTGGCATCGGGTCGAAAGATACCCATCACCCATAACCATCGGCTGACGAAACGCACCATGAAAATCTACGATACCTATCTGTTTGACGCCGACGGCACCCTCTTTGACACCGTCGATCTCATCTGCACCTGCTTTGACCATATCACCCGAAAATACCGCGGCATCACCGTCGAGCGCGCAACCGTCATCGCCGGTATCGGCGCGCCGTTACGCAGCCAGCTCCTCGAGCATCTCGGCCCGGACATCGATCAGGAGCAGGTTCTGGCCGACTATCTCGAATACCAGCTGTCGATCATGGCGGACAAGGTCACGCCCTTCCCCCATCTGGCCGAAACGCTCGCGGCCCTGAAGGCGGCGGGGAAAAAGCTGGCGGTGGTGACCTCGCGCCGCCGCTACAGCCTGGAAAAGATCCTGGAATCGACCGGCACCGCCCGCTATTTCGATGTACTGATCACCCCGGAAGATACCACAAGACACAAGCCCGACGCCGAACCGGCCGTAAAGGCCATGCGCCTTCTTCACGCCGAGCCGGCCAGCACCGTCTTTACCGGTGACGCCCACTACGACATCTGCAGCGGCGCCAGTGCCGGCACCGACACCGTCTTCGTCAACTGGAGCCATATCGAACGCTCCTCTCTGCCGGTACAGCCCACCTGGACCATCGATTCCCTGCCAGAGCTGACGGCCGGGCTGAATCGCCTCCAGTGAGAGCGCCGACCTACCAGAATCTGCCGCAGCGCATCGGTCAGGCCCTGCGGGAGTCCATTCTCGACGGCGAGCTGCCCCCCGGCAGCCGGCTGAAACAGGTGGATATCGCCGCCCGTTTCGACACGAGCCTGATCCCGGTGCGCGAGGCCCTGCGCACCCTGGAACAGGAGGGCCTGGTGACCATCTATCCCAACAAGGGGGCGATGGTCAGCGCCCTGTCGATCCGGGAAATCCGGGAGATATTCGATACCCGGATCATCCTCGAGTCCGGGGCCCTTCGCCTGGCCCTGCCAGCGCTCGCTCCAGACGATATCGCCCAGGCCAACCGGCTCATCGCCCGGCTCGACACGGCGGTACACGGCCGGGATCTCAGTCGTTTCAACCAGCGGTTGCACACCACCCTCTATAGACGATGCGACAACAGCTGTCTGCTCGAACTGATCGCGACCCTGCACCGCAACGTGGAGAGGTATATGCGGCTCTATCTGCTCGATGACTATAACAACGAGCTGTCCCAGAAGTTTCATCGCAGAATAGTCGAGGCAGCGGCCGCCGGCGACTTCCAGCTGGCCAGCCAGCATCTGACAACCCATATGGAACAGGCCCGCGACAGACTGGTGGCCGCCCTTGCCGCCAGCTGATTGGCAATCAGGGGAAACCGCAACAGCAGTTAATTGTCGACCTCGACCTCGCGCTTTTTGGTGTAGAGAAAACGGACCAGCTCGTACTCGAAGGGATTGCCGGTGCCATAATAACGGAACGGCACCCGCTTGCGGGTATCGATCGCCTTGAGGATATAGTACGGAATCTCGAGGTGGTTGTCGGCGAAATCGAGGGGGTCGATCTCGCTGAAGGTCATGGAATCGACCGCCAATCCGGAGACATCACGGAGATTGGACGGCCCATAAAACGGCAGCACCAGATAGGGACCGTTAGCCACGCCCCAATAGCCCAGGGTCTGGCCGAAGTCCTCCTGCTGTTCATGCAGCCCGCCCCTGTCGGCGATATCCCAGAGGCCACCGATACCAAAGGTGGTGTTGACCATGAACCGGCCGACCGTTATCCCCATCTTCCGGGGATTGAGCTGCAGGGTGGCATTGATGAAGTTGGCGATCTCACCGATGTTGTCGAAAAAGTCGGAAACCCGGTCTTCGGCGTAATCGGGCACAATCGTCCGGTAGACCCTGACGCTCGGCAGCAGTACCCACTCGTCGAGATAGTAGTTGAGCCGGTACATGCCCCTGTTGAACCCCTCGAAGGGATCGTAGATGATGATCTGCTCCTTGGTATTGGGGTCGACGGTGTTCGCCACCGTCCTGAGCGGCGGCACGCTGTCCGGGGCCAGCCGGGGCTTGGTGCTGCAGCCGCCAAGAATCAGCGCCGCAGTGCACAGTGCGGCCAGGAATGGCTGTTTGCGGGAGTCGGCCCTCATCGTCGTCCCCCCTGGCGGAAATATTCAGTGATGAACCGCTGCACGTCCTGATGATTCATATTGCCGCAATGACCGCCGGTCGGATAGATCGTTTTCCGCGCCCCGAAAATCTCCTCGAGCTGCTCGATTTCGCCCGGGGCCAGAATGATGTCGTCCTCATTGTCGATGAGCCAGATATGGCTCGCCTGTTTCAGGTAGTCGGCAATGGCGGTCAACGACTGTGCCTTCTTGAACTGCTCGATGGTGAGCTCCGGGTTGCGCCGATGCCAGTGCGGAAAGAAGTATTCCTTGAAATAGTCAACGAAACCGGTACGCAGCAGCACCATACTGTAAGGCGTCAGCGAGGTCGAGTTGGTCAACCGGGCCCCCCTGGGGACCACATAGCCACCACCGTTCATAACGTCGGCGGTAAAAATCATGCTGGCTGAATCGAACCGGAAGGCAAAGCCGATGAGGCTGGCCAGAAACTGCTCGTTGGGCGGATAGTTGCGATAGATGCGATACAGATACTCGCCGCTCAGCTCGATATAGCCCATCTTGCGGGCGATCTCGGCGACATCGGCCAGGGTCTCGTCGACAAAGATACCGTAGTTTTCGATCCCCCCGGGGAGATTGGTGAGCAGCATCTCATCGAGCTGGCTGATCGAGCTGTACAGGTTGAGCGCCGGGTTGATCAGCAGGACCTTATGAAAACCAAAGGCCTTCTGGTCTTCATCACGTTTGGCCACAAAGGCGGCCTGGGTCGCACCCAGACTGTACCCAAGCAGAGAAATAGTAGAAATTTCGACACGTTCATTCACTTCTGCAAGAGCCATCTCCATCACCCGATAGAGATCTGCGGCGTCTTGCCGCAGGTCGCCCGGCATCATGCTGGCCGAGCCGTTGACAATAAATTCGGACGAGGTCGGCGATGAGATCGACAGCACATGGTATCCTGCCGTGTACAAAAGCCGCTGCAGACCGTTCATCTTCGGCGAATCGAACCGCGAGCCGGTGCCGGCGATGACAATGACCAGCGGCGCCCGGATTTTCTGGTAGACCAGGGAGCAGCGCAACCCGTCCTGATACCAGAAGACATCGGGAATCTGCCGGTTGGGAAACGGAGAGATCTTGAACACCCGGGTCGGCACCTGATCAGGCAGCTTTTGCTGGAGATAGGCCGGGGTCTCCATCACCGTCGCCTCGTACGGATTGATGTAGGGATAGAAGTAGGGCAGCCCTTGACGTTCCGCGGCGCGACAGGGAACCGCCAGCGTCAGCAGCAGGCTGCACAGGGCAATGACCCACAACATAAACCTGGTGTTTACATGCATCATCAATCAGCGGTTCAGATCTGGATCATCAGCACCTGACCGGTGGCGCAAACGACCGAGTCGGCCAACAGCTGCAGATCCACCGTCACCTTACGGTTCTTGATCTCGATGGCCCGGCCGCGAATCTCCAGCTCGACCCCGAGCGGCGTCGGCTTGAGAAAATTGACAGTCAACTTGCCGGTGACAAATCGGCCGATCGGCTCGCCGCTTTCCCGGGACTTGGCCGCGGCCGCGGTCGCCGCGCCATGGCAGTCGATCAGCGAGGCGATCATCCCGCCGTAGAGAAAACCTGGCACGCCACCGGTGTAGACCTCCCTGGGCGTGTGCCGGCAGACACAGTCATCGCCCTCCCAGCGGCTCTTGAGATGCAGGCCATGGGGATTGTTACGGCCGCAGCCATAGCAGTTGGCGAACTCATCCTGGTACAGATCCTGAATCGGGGTGGTGTCCATCCTGTTCTCCTTGTCAGAGAGGTTTACAATCGGTCGGCCTGCGGGGCCCGATAAACGGGGGTACGTCTGACCGGCCATCGGGCCTGCGGCCCATCTTGACCTGACTTCGCGCAACACAGAGCTACGAGAAACGATTCTGATTGAAATTGAGAGGCAAGGTAGTATGAATAAAAAACACAGGACGACACGCCGGTCAATGCAAATTTTGCGGGTAGGGCATGGGGAAACGGTTGGTTATAGCGGGCGCGGGTCATGCCCACATGCTGGTTATGGCCCGGCTGAAAGAATTTGTCACAGCCGGTCACAGGGTTACGGTGATCGCGCCCTGCGAGTACCACTACTACTCCGGCATGGGCCCGGGAATGCTCGGCGGTTTCTACCGTCCCGCCGAACTCCGTTTCCCGATCAGGCGGCTGACCGAGCGTCTGGGTGGCCGCTTTCTCCTCGGCGAGGTGGCAAGTATCGATCCCGCAGGCCAAACCGTACACCTCACCTCGCAAGAGACCACGGAGTATGATCTCCTCTCCTGTAACCTCGGCAGCCAGATCAAAAGCGACATGGTCGACGGCCAGGCGGATGACATCTACCCCGTCAAACCCATCGAAGCGCTCCATGAGGCTCGCTGTCAGATCCTGGCAGCGGGGCAAAAACGGCCCTTACGTATCGGGGTGATCGGTGCCGGCCCGTCCGGGGTGGAGATCGCCGGCAACCTCTGGCGCCTCGGCCAGCAGCCGGGGATGCGGCCTGTCACCGTCACCCTCTACACCGCCAGCCGGCTGCTGACCGACTTTCCGGTCAGAGTACGCCGCATCGCCGAGGCCTCGCTGCGACAGCGAAAGATCGAGATCCGGGAAAACTGCCGGATCCGCGCTGTCGGCACAGGCCAGCTGACAGATATCGACGGCGAAAACACCTCTTTTGATATCCTCTTTCTGGCAACGGGACTCACCCCCAGCCGGGTCTTTGCCGATTCGGCCATTGCCACCGGCACAGATGGCGGCATGCTGGTCAACCAGTTCCTGCAGAGCACCCAATACCCGGAAATCTTCGGTGGCGGCGACTGCATATCCTTTCAGCCGGAGCCGCTCGCCAAGGTCGGGGTCTATGCGGTACGCCAGAATCCGGTGCTGTGCCACAACCTGATGGCAACCCTTGAACAAAGACCCCTCCGCCCCTTCGTCCCTGGTGGCAGTTACCTGACAATCCTCAATCTCGGTGACGGCACCGGTCTCCTCCACAAATGGTCACTGACCTGGCATGGCAGGCTGGCCTTCCGGGTCAAGGACGCTATCGATCGCCGCTTTGTCCGTACCTTCCGCTAGCCCGGATCTTCTGTTCAATCAACTTTCGCAGCTTCAGCTTCGATGCTTCCATGGCCTGCCAGAGTTCTTGCACCCGTTGGCCCGCCTGTACCCGTGAGGCAAAATCCCCATACATCTGGTGCCATTCATAATGGGCCTCGGTGAGCTCGGCATCACCGCCAACATGGGTGATAACGGCATGCAGGGGACACTGTTCCGCATCCTGCAGCTGATCGATACTGATGAGATCACTGATCGTATAGAGTGCGTTTCGCATGGTGAACAGCCGCTCGACATGACGTGAGTACCAGCCATACAAGGTGTCAGGTGTTTGTGGCAGTGGTTGGCGTTGTTTGTCCTCGAGCAACCAGCGGGCCAATTCGGGTAAGGGTAAAGGTTTTGAGAAGGCATAGCCTTGCAGCAGCGACCGTCCACCGTTCATACTTGAAAACACGTCGATGATCTCTCTACTCTCCACCCCTTCCGCGACACATTCCAGCCCGCGCTGCAGGGCAAGAAAGCGTAAAGACAGGATCAGATCGAGGTTTTCAAAACTGTGCTGTAATGAACGTACAAAACTCTGATCGATCTTGATTCCAGACACCGGAAGATTGACAATGCGCAGCAAGGAGGACTCGCCAGCGCCGACATCGTCGAGCAAAATGGCATAACCGGCTTCCTGAAGGCTGAACATCTGGCTCAAAACCTCTTTTTCATCGTGTAATGTCGACTCGAGGATCTCCAGACAGATGCGCTGAGGCGTCGCCCCTGCCGACAGCAGGTAATCCGGCAGGGCCTTGAGCCACTCAAGATCGGACATCGCTTCCGGTGGCAGATTGATGCTGCAGACAAAGGGATGATCAGGAAATCTCGCGATATCGTTCTGAACACGGGAGAGGCCGATTTCAAACAACTCACGCAACTGATTGGCGCCAAACGCCGGCAGGAACATACCCGGCGGAATTATCCGGTCACCATCCTTGAGCCGCGCCAGGGCCTCTACCTTGACTGTTTTGCCGCTGTCCGGATCGATGATCGGCTGATAATGCATCTCGACCTGCTGTTTTGCCAGAAGCTTCCGGAAACAGACGCCATCGGAGACCCGATTCTGGCGCTTGGCGGTCGAGCGCTCCAGCATGGCATAGTTGCCACCAATCATATCGGCCAGCTGGTGCCAGTAGTGACGCATCAACTTATTGGCAAAATAACCGGGATAGTTACTGCAGACGAGCAGGTATGCCTTTGGCACATGAAGCAAATCATGTAAAATAAAAAAACCGAAAGATCGTATACCCTTACGCTTACATTCGTTTTTCAGCTCGGCGGAAATCCTTGTCGCATCGTGCAGGCTGTTTTTGATATAGGATCTCTCGTTGAACCATGCCTGTTCAATTTCCTCCATTTTCACGGTCGGATAGTTCTGTGCCAAACTGCTGTCTGCGCCAAAGGGAACACTGCCCTTTGCCAAAAGATGGCGGTAAGTTCCATTCTTGACGCCTCCTATGGCAAAGCCAGCCGTTTCCTTGCCAAATGAACTGACGAGTATTTCCAGCGTGTCCTGGATAAAGTCGAGCGGGGTGCCATGGTGATTGAGTTTGGCTAACTGGTTATAGATATCGAGTCGCTTGAACTGTATCTCTGCATAGGCGTCGATCTGGGTGATGAGATCGAATTGGAGTCGGCGAGTGATGACACTTTTCAGCTCCTCTTCGTTGGCGACACCTGTTGTCAGAGTATTGACGATGTCGGTGTAGAGAATGGACGCCTCCGCCAGCACCCCTGTCGTCAGACCGACAAAGCAGTGCCGATAGCCGACCTCGACGGCCTTCCGATGATGCTGTTCAATGCTTATTTCCGGCGCCAGTATACGCTCGAGATAGTTGACCTGGGCGCGACGTAAGCGATCGAACTCCTCGGGGGAGAGATTGTTCAGAATACTGTTTGCCGCTTCGATCCGTCTGAGATTGGCATAAAAATTTTCTACCGCGGCCTCGATCTGCTGGTCAGTCGGTCCAAGAGTTGAAAAAATCGCCTCGACTCCCGGGCCATATGCATTTCGAAGCCACAGTGGGCCATCATTATCTGTTGATTCCATAAAGAGTGGTTCCATCACGTCTAACCAGCATGGCTGGACCAGGTAGCCTCAGCCACAACGAAGCATGAAACTCCTCGGCGCGGTGACAGAGCTTTCCATACTGAAGAGTTTCATATAAACCAGCATGGCTGGACCAGATAGCCTCAGCCACAACGAAACATGAAACTTCTCGACGCGGTAACAGCGTTTTCCGTACTGACGAGTTTCGGATAAATTCATAGTGCTCAGCGAACACTGCGTTGAAAAACGAAAATCCGACGTTTTTTTTGCCCATTTTGCCGTTTTACCTGCCAAGCGGCAGCTGCTCGATCGCCATTGGCCTTTTCGCCAGAGCCGGTTCCCTTCCGACTGCAATACCGTCGTTCATTCACAACAACACCATCTTAGCACAGTTTCCATCTATCCAGAAAAGAGATATTTTCTCCTCCATCGAGGCCTCGACAAAATTGTATCGCCTGCCGAGAACTGTTGGCGAAGTCTGCGCGGACCTCCCGGCGCCTCACCCTGACCATCCCTTGCCTCACAGCCGTACATGGCGAGCGCAGCGAAAAGCTATTTACTTTTGCGACAGATTTTATTTCTACTTTGTTAGTTCTGCCGAGTTAACTATCAACATATTTCGCCGTTGTTTTTCGAATGCATAATCAATTGAAGCTTGCCGTTTCGCGTGTCGTACTTGGAGCTGTCTTAAAACCTCCTCTTCGGTGACGTCACGACGTGGCAGAAAAAATCTGAGCAACTCGACTATATCGGTACAACTCAACAGGCTCACTGTTTCCTTATGCCGCAAGCGTTCTTGCAACATAAACAGCATGGCCATCAAAACCAT
>JBKEBZ010000150.1:0-1899 GCA_047973425.1 Desulfopila sp. | reverse complement strand
TCCGAAACTCGTCAGTACAGAAAACGCTGTTACCGCGCCAAGGAGTTTCATGTTTCGTTGTGGCTGAGGCTATCTGCTCCAGCCATGCTGGTTTATCCGAAACTCGTCAGTACAGAAAACGCTGTTACCGCGCCAAGGAGTTTCATGTTTCGTTGTGGCTGAGGCTATCTGGTCCAGCCATGCTGGTTTATCCGAAACTCGTCAGTACAGAAAACGCTGTCACCGCGCCAAGGAGTTTCATGTTTCGTTGTGGCTGAGGCTATCTGCTCCAGCCATGCTGGTTAGCAGGAGAACACCTAACTTTTCAGGAGGGGCATATGGATTCGATGACAAAATTCACCACAGCATTCGCCTTTGAGGATGGCCCGCTTCCGGTTGATTTCGGGGCCAACCCGGTAACGGGAATCCATTGCTCTATCGTCGAAGGGCTGCGGGAATACTATGGTCTAGCCAGACATCCGATCAAGATCTCCTGTCCCTATCAGATGCTTGGAGTCATCGAGAGCGACCTGAAGGAGGCGATGGGCATCGACACCGACGGACTGTGGAACCCCTACAACATGTTTGGCACCAGGCGAGACAACTGGCGGGAATGGCGCACCAGCTGGGGTCAGACCGTCCTGATCTCGGGTGACCTGGTCATCGAAAAACGCGAGGGGCGAGGCTATTACACCTATGCCAAGGGTGATACCAGCTTCCCGCCATCGGGTTATATGCCAATGGACAGCTTTTTCTTCGATGCGACCAGCCGCCATGGGGAAATTGATGAAGAAAAACTCGACTGGCGCGATAACGTCGAAGAGTTCGAGCCGATCAGCGACGAATTGTTGGACGACTATCGTCGGGCAATACCGGCGACCGACCCTGACAGATGGCTGGTCGGTAACTTTGGTGGCACCGCCCTGGGCGATGTCTCACTGGTTTCCGCAACCATGCTGGCAAACCCGAAAGGCATCCGTGGGGTCGAAGACTGGTATGCCTCTACCCTGCTCTACCCGGAGTACCTCCACAAGATCTTTGCCTACCAAGCGGATATTGCCATAGAAAATCTCAAGAAGATCCATGAAGTAGTCGGAGAAAAGGTCCAATCTGTCTACATCTGCGGTGCGGATTTCGGCACCCAAATGGCCCCGATCTGCTCTCCTCAATCCTATCGTGAACTGCATATGGCTCATCATAGGAAAATCAATGACTGGATCCATGACAACACCAACTGGAAAACCTTCAAGCACTCCTGCGGTGCAGTGGAGCTCTTTATCGAAGCCTTTATCGAAGCCGGCTTCGATATCCTCAACCCCGTACAGTGGACGGCGGCCGGCATGGACCGTAAGGAACTGAAAAAAAAGTACGGCAAGAGAATCGTTTTCTGGGGTGGTGGAGTAGACACCCAAAAGACCCTCCCCTTCGGCACTCCCGAAGAAGTCGAAAGGGAGGTTCTCGAGACGTGCAACATTCTCGGCAGAAATGGCGGCTTCGTCTTCAGCTCCATTCATAACATTCAGGCCATGACACCGGTTGCCAACGTGGTGGCAATGATACGAGCGGTCCAGAAATACAACAGCGGCGCAGCGTGAGTCATCACCTATTGCGCCCTGCGCACGCATAGCAGAAATATCGACAGGAATCGTTTATCGGCTCTACAGGGGAGCCGGATTACTCTCCACCAATATCATTTATTTGGGAGGTTGCGTAATCGTTCAGCGGTATACACAAAAAGATAGCACTACCACGGCCTGTAACCATTTCCATGAGAAGGCTAGTCAATAATAATTCGACGTGGCGAACACTTTTTTTGCTATCCCTGTAACATCAGGCTTCCATTCGCACTCTGTTGTGGGGATAGCCGTCCCCGGTGCATGGTAAAATCCGTCGTGGAAGCTGCAACCTCACCAACGGTCT
>JBKEBZ010000124.1:0-10422 GCA_047973425.1 Desulfopila sp. | reverse complement strand
TCGCCAATATAACGCCTGGACCATATTGATTTCCGCTCGTTCAAAGGCGTCATCCTTCCCATTGGTAATTTCGGGGCTCAATCACTTCAGCCATATGGCTTACGGCCTGCCGGCTTGCTGTCCTACGCTTAATCCTCGGGGTCACCCCCTCGAATCCAAGGACTCACTACTCAGTGGGTGGCTAGCCCTTCTGAGGCGGGAATCACACCCGCTAGAATATGCGACCTTGCCCGGCCGCACTGAACGATTACCACAACGAAGAGTTTATATGAAACTCATCAGCACGGAGATTTTTGTTACCGTGCCGAAGAGTTTCATGTTTCGTTGTGGCTGAGGCTCCCTGGTCCAGCCATGCTGGTTAGGAGAAAATAGCCGTTTCTGGACGGGCACGAGACTAGCGTATGGTCTGGTCAGCCATCACCAGAATGGAGGTAGGTATATTTATGCCGATCTGCTTTGCTGTCTTCATATTCACTATAATATGAAAATGATCGAGGGTCGAACTGGGAATTGCAGAGGGTCGTTCTCCCTCGAGAATACGTTGGGCTTTCCGAGCGGCCAACCGCCCCAACTGGTAATAATCAGGCACCAATCCTATCAGGGCAGCATCTTTTTCCACGATATCTTCTATGGCGGAAAGCGTGGGAATATGCTGAGCATTGAGTATAGTCATTATTTCCCGGCCGAGGGTTTTCACCATCGAATCCGATGGCAGAAAAACCGCATCCACCCGGGCACCCACGTTTCGTAACAACTGCGTGATATCGGCCTGGGCAGAGAGCTTAAACTCTCGGAGGGAAAAATGCATTTCAGCTGCCAACTCTGCAGTGATATCGCGCTGGATGATGGAGTTTTGTTCAAGGGGGTTGTAGACAATACCTAACCTAGAAAAATGCAGTATCTTTCGCAGGGTTTCCAGCTGGTGGCGAATTGGCACCATACTGCTGACACCGGTGGCATTGTTACCAGACGACTCCCAGCCGCCAATGATACCTGCCTCGATCGGACGAGTGACGATATTGAAGACGACAGGCGTGTTTTTCACCTCTGCCAGAACATGTTTGCTCGCCGTCGTGCCAAAGACATAAATAAGATCGACCGGCTCGCGCTGTAGAGAGCTGATGGCGGCTTGCAGCCGGACAAAATCAAGATTCACGGGATATTTGACAAAACGAATCGTATACCCGCTCTCGTTGAGGCCTTCGACAAATCCCGATTCGGCCTGGGTATCGCCACGCCAGGTCAGCATGGCCACAGTAAATGGACCCTCTGCCGCCTGACCGGTATCTGCCAGCTGTACGGATAGCGAAACGGTCAACAGCACAATGATAACGACGATCCGCAGGTGTTTTCCAGTCACAGTTCAGCTCAGAAGAGTTTATCTATTCTCCGCCCGAGCGAGAAACGGCTGATCCCCAGGAGCCGGGCTGTCCTGGTCTTGTTGCCATTTGTCTCGCTCAGGGTTCTTTGAATGATCTGCCGCTCCATTGCGGCAAGATGTTCATCGATGCTGTCTATCTTCTCATCCATTGACGCTTTCACTGCCAGACCGGGTTGGCCACCGTTGTCCATCTCCGGAGCCAGCAACTCTTTACCAATGATCGACGAATTGCTGAAAATAACCAGCCGTTCAATGGCGTTGCGCAGTTCTCTGACGTTGCCGTTCCAGTGATACCGCTTGAAAATTTCGCTTACTTCATCAGAAAGCCGCATAGGCGCCTTACCCATCTCCCGGCAGAAGGTGCCGAGAAAATACTCGGCCAACAGCACGATATCCTGCCCACGTTTTCGCAGAGGCGGCAGGTTGAGGGAAACCACATTCAGGCGATAATAGAGATCCTTGCGAAACTGTTTTTTCTGCATCGCCTCGAGCAGATCCCGATTGGTGGCGGCAACCACCCGGACATCGACGGTAATCTCCCGGGTATTGCCCAGACGCCGGAAGCTCTTCTTCTCAAGAAAACGAAGCAACTTCGCCTGCAGATTGATGGGCAGCTCGCCGATCTCATCGAGGAAGACGGTTCCACCGTCAGCCAATTCAAACAGACCTTTTTTGGCCTCCCTGGCATCAGTGAACGCTCCTTTTTCATAACCGAACAACTCACTTTCCAGCAGATTCTCAGGCAGGGATGCACAGTTGATATCGACAAAAGAAGCTTTGCTGCGCTGGCTCTTCTGATGAATTGCCTCAGCCGCCAGTTCCTTGCCCGTGCCGCTTTCTCCCAGTATCAGAATGGTGGTATCCCAGGTCCTGGCAAGAATATCGATCTGCTGATACACCTTCTGCATCTTGTCGCTCTTGCCAACAAGCTCGGAGTATTTCTTATACTTTTTCTGCTGGTGACGCAGATAGGTCACCTCCTGCTTGAGTCGGCGACTCTCAAATCCGTTTTTGATGATGGCCTTGAGCTCACAGAGTTCAAATGGCTTGTTGATGAAATCATAGGCCCCGCATTTGACCGCTTCCACCGTCGTCTGGGTGTCTCCATAGGCGGTCATCATGATGACTTTAATTTCCTGGTCGAACGCAATGATCTGTCGCAACACACTGATGCCATCCATCCTGGGAAGACGCAGATCAAGCAAGACAACGCCAGGACAGCGTTCTTCCATTTTTTCCATGGCATCCTCGCCTGTATGGAAAATATCGACACTGTACCCATCTTCTCGAAGGTCAATTGCCAGAGAATTACAGAGAATTTCTTCATCATCGACAATGAATACGTTCTGCTGGTCCATGCATGGTTCCTCCTTCACACGACAGGGAGCAGAATGACCGCATGGGTCCCCTTTTTGACCATGCTGTCAATCTGAATAGACCCCTTATTTTTTTCCAGTAATTTTTGCACAATGGACAGGCCAAGCCCGGTGCCTTTCGGGTCGGTAGTGAAAAATGGATTGAAGATTTTACCTCTATGTTCCTTCTGGATACCGATTCCATTGTCAATAAAGGACAGCTCTATGAAGTTTTGCTCCGACGACAACCGTGCTCTTGTCGAAACGGTAAGCGTTCCACCAGAGGGCATGGCCTTCATGGCGTTGAGCGCCAGATTGATGACCACCTGCTGTATCTGTTCCCTGTCGACCATTGCCATGGGAAGATCCTCTGCATTGTCGAGAACCAGCTCTATCTTTGATTTACGGAGTTTTTCCCGCAGCATATTCATACTCTCACCGATAATCTCTGGCAGACGGCATGGGGCCGGGCAAGACTGTTTGGGCCGAGAGAAATTCAGGAGATCCGTAACCGTGTTGTTCATCCTGTCGATGCTGGCGATAATACCGTTGAGCAGGACCATGTCAGATTCGGCATTCAGGCGTTTGCTGAGTACCTGCGCACTTGTTTTCATTCCCGCCAGTGGATTACGGATTTCATGCGCCATACCAGCCGACAATTCACCAAGTGAAGCCAGTTTTTCCACTCTGACCATTTCCTCTTCGATTTTTTTCCGGCGCGTGATATCACGGAGGTCGGCTATTGCGCCAATCACCTGACCCGAGGAATTACGCAGAAGCGAGGTATTGAGTTCCAAAAAGACGAAATGGCCATCAGTGGCATTGTAAAACTCCAACTGGCCACTCGTCAGCGGCTCGCCATTCACAAGCGTTCTGTGCAGCACAACCTGAATGCGGCCCAGCTGTGGTGATGTACTGGCGAGAGGATCGTTAAGATCGAGGTTGAGGATTTTCCCGGCCATCTCGTTAAACGAGGTGATCTCGTCCTGTCTGTTGACCGTTATAATACCGCTGGAAACGCTTCGCAGGATATCATCATTGAACGTTTTCAGCTCGATGATCTCATTCATGCTCTGCCTCAACCTTGAGGACATGCCATTGAACTCGTTGGCCAACCGCAAAAATTCATCCCTCGAATCGATGGTGATAGTATGCTCGAGGTTGCCGTCGCCAATCGCCCTGGCGCCTTCTGTCAACCGGTTGATTGGCCGAATAATACTTCTGACAAAGAGGTACGACACCAACAGAATCAGACCACAGATGATCGAAATAAAGGTGATCATTCGTTGTCGTAGCTGTAAAATATCCGCCATCAATTTCGATTTTTCCAGGGCGATACCAATACTCCAAGCGAAGGTCTGACAGGGAGTAAAAAACATGTTCTTCGGTATGCCGTTGAGGGTGTAACTTCCATACCCCTTTTCTCCTCTGCTCATTCTTTCCAGTAACCGCTGAAATGAGCTGTTATCATCCCTGCTGATTTGACTCTTCAACAACTCTCCGGGGTCCGGATGATACAGCGTGTAACCGTCGTGGTCCCAGAGAAAGGCATAACCGTTTTCGCCAATTTTCAAAGAGGAGACAAAGCGGGTAAAGGCTTCGAATTGTATATCGAAAACCAGCAGACCGACGATCTTTCCGGTATCCTCAAAATCGTGGACCGTTTTCGAGAGGATAATCTTTGGCAGCGAACCCTGGCCGGAAACGTCCGTCTTTGCCAGATACAGGCCACTCTGCAGAGCTTTCTTGAACCATTCGGCAGAGAGATCAGCCTCTCCAGCACTGGAATAATCATTATCCGAAACTATCGTTTCCCCGTTCAGATCAATGAGATATATGCCATTGAAATAATTGTTTTTTGCATCGTAATCGATCAGGATCCGCTGTACGGTGTCAAGACGCTGACGAAATTCGTATTGAAGAAAGGCGAGTTGCAGAAACGGGTACTCGGAGAGCAGGTAGATATCTTTTTCCAGATCCTGGAAAAAATCATCTATCTGTTGGGCTGTTTTTTCACCGATGTTGCCGAGCTGTTCCCTGGCCTGATACAGCAAGGCATCCGAGGCGGTTTCGTAGGCCAGAAAGCTGACGATCGAAAGTGGCAAGACCCCGAGAATGACAAGAATGGTTATGAGTTTTGCTCTAATGCTCTTGAACATAGGCCCATCGGCAAAAACTTCGCACCTGACGCCACCTGAACTGATGAGAAGGTCGGGTTAGCCGCGCAAGATGCGGATGGAGAGCGAGACGCTCTAGCGCTTGTCTTGCAGTGAGGCCGCTGCCCATCCCTGGTTCCCCCCTGTTATTGGCTGCGGTTATCCAGCAGCCAGTCGATGACTTTGCCCGAATCGATCTGCTGTTTCGCTGTGCTCGATGTATCGGCTGGCCCGGCAGCCTTTTCCTTTGTCCTTGCCACTGTAGGTTCTTCCCCTTCGCCGTTTTTTCCCCTGTCGGCCGACACCTTCTCCGCGCTGACTCTCTGATTTTCACTGTTGAGATCGACCTGACGCCCCTTCCCGGAAGAAGTTCCACCTCCCATCATTTCGGCAATACCACTGAGAATGGCATCCGATTCGGCTCCCCGGGCTCTTGCGTGTGACGAGCGTCGCCCTGCCGCTATCGACTGGTCGATTACCACCACATTGGCCGGTTGTACCGTCAACATCTTCCTGGCCTGCGCGCCCTCTACCACCAAAGAGGGGGCTTGCAGGACCGGTCGTCCCGCCGGCTCATCCAGTTGTGTCTTATGAGCAGCCGGCGCTTGCTCGGCAGGTTGTTGTATCGACCGGGCAGAAATCTGCTCGAATTCCGCAGTGGCGTCCACCAGTTGAGGCATCGGCGCAGCCGTTCGTGCCGGTTCGGAATTTGCCAATGGTTGCCGGGGTGTGCCTGCTGATGGCGGGCCGTAATCCCACACGAAATCCTGGTCCTTGGAATCGATCGTATCGGCCGGAGATGAGCTGTCTACTGAATCATTCGTGCTTATAGAAGGATTGCCCTCCGCTTTTTCCGCCAGGGGCCGATCGAGAACCGGTTGTCGCCCAGCCGCTGGTATCTCGGCGGGTAAGGCGGATTCTCCGGCCTGATCCTCTGACCCGGGCAATGGCAGATGCGAAGAGGTACGTGGACGGTCGTTGTCTGCCTGCCGAAAAGGCGGCGGCTCGATATGACCTGTAACGACATAGGCGGCGATAGCGATCGCCACGATCGCAGCAGCCAGGGTGGCTGCCACCCTCCGAGGGTGCCGGCGTGAGACCTTCTTCAGGTACAGCGGAGAGGACGGCGCGGAGGGCGGTATGATTTTCTCAACCTTGACCTCGGCTTGCTGCGCAGCGTTGCCCGGCCGGACCGCAATTTTCCTGGCACTGTTCTCAGGCTGGCCAAGGATTCGCCTTTTGGCGGGAGCAGTCATCTCCTTGCCAGAGAAATCCGGCAGCCGGAATGCTCTTTCACTTATTCCGACGATCTCTCTGGTTATCTTACGCACATTGCCGGCAGCCCCTGTCAGCAGGCAATGATCGCAGAGTATGATGATTTTTCGTGGTAAACCTTGTGAGAGAACGTAAACTTCGCGAACCGCCTCGGCGCTGAAGATCTCTTCCCTGGTCCCGGCAACCGCAAGACGGTGCCTTATGAGTTCTCCGGTCTCTGTCTCATCCAGCGGTTCGAGCGTGTAACTGATGGAGATCCTCTGCCGCAAGGCCCGGCTGTCTATTTGGTGCAGAAGGGCGTTGAACTCATTTTGTCCCACCAGCACGATGTTCAGCAGCTTTTTCTCCGGACATTCGATATTGGTCAGAAGCCGGATTTCCTCCAAGAGATCCGGCTGAATTCGCTGGGCTTCGTCGATGACGAGAAGGACTTTTTTCTTTTGTCGCGCGGTGGCCTTGAGAAATCGCTCGAAGGCCAAAAGAAAGAGATCCTTACTGGCAAACTCCTGGCCGATATCGAACGCCCGACCGACAAAATTGATGAAATCGATATTGCCGATCCCCGGATCGAAGACTTTGGCAACGATCACCTCATCGCCCAAACTGTTCACCAGCGCGTTGACAAGAGTGGTCTTCCCCGTGCCGACATCGCCCGTCAGAAGCAGAAAGCCCCTGTTGCTGAGTACACCGTACCTAAGTGATGCGAGGGCTTGACGGTATTTCTCTCCAAGCCAGAGGAACTGAGGATCGCATGCGATCTGAAATGGCAGCTTTTTGAGCTGGTAATATGCGAGATACACGGTCTTTTCCTCCTCCTGCCGGTGCTTGCGCTGGTTGGTGGACCGATCGTGAATGCATGCAACCTCAAGGCTATGGTCTGCACTTACCAGAATCTGAGTAAATACCAGCAAGCCATGAGAACAACACGCCAACAGGCCTCAGGCGGCCTGGCGAGATCAGGCGGAGACAGAACGCGACATCAAAGGACGTTTTTTATGGCCTGGAGAACAGGGTTGATCACCTCTCTGGCCGGTTTTGCCTGATATTTTTTTACACAGCCATACTGGGACCAGCCTTTGAGAGGATACTCCAGATCAACTGATTGCCACTTCGGATGCCCATTGGCCCGCAGCCAGGAGAGATTGTCAGAGACAACGCGGGCGAATTCACCAACATATTGACAATTCTCCCCTTGGAAATCATAGGTCACCAGCACCGACTTGACCGCAACGGAATGTACTGTCTCGGCTTGCCAGGCATAGGTTCCGGCCGGGACGTCGGCGGTTGGATAGAACTCGGTAATGGCCGGATTCTGAATCGGCAGAAGCGCCAGTTGATCACTGGTCTCGACCTGTTCGCTAAACAGCTTCACCGGATATCCGGCGACATAAAACATGGCGTCAATCTCTCCAGCTTTGAGTTGCGGCAATGCGTCGTCAGCGGAGATCTCCAGTTCCTCGGCCGGCTCGACGCCGGAAACCTCAAAGAGGAGCTTGGCCGTAAGATATGTACCGCTGCCCTCCTGCCCGATAGCCACCCGCTTACCTTTGAGATCATCAAAGCCCTGCAGGCTCTTTCGACCGATCAGATGCACCTCTTCATTATACAAGGGATATACCATCATGATTTTCTCGGCGATTTTTTTCAGCACCGGATCGGTTTGCACCTTTGCGACAAACGCTAAAACATCGGACTGCACAATACCCATCTGGGTATGCGGCCTCTTGAACACGGCATATATGTTTTCTACGGAACCGTTTGAAGTATGGACATCCAGGACGACCCCATGCTGAGCGGCAAGGCTTTTCAAATTGAGACCGAACTGATAATAAGTACCTGTCAAGCCGCCTGTCATCAAGGCCAGATGGACGGTTTTTTTCGGATACGAAGGCACGGCGACAAATACAAAGGCCGTAATTATCAGGGTGAATGTAACGATTCGAGCAGGAATTCTTTTCCTCATGGTTCCTCCATTTCTGGAATGTCGATGTACCCCTCTCGTTGCGAGAGAAACCGTTCACCGCACGGAAAAGCCCGGTGATGGCAATGTGATGGTAGAAGAAGCGGCCTTTCCAGGATGACCCTGAAAGATGACGGTTTATCCGAAAATCGTCAGCACGGAAAATTCCTTTACCGGGGCGACGATTTTCATGGTTCGTTGTGGCTGAGGCTACCTGGTCCAGCCATGCTGGTTTATCCGAAAATCGCCAGTGCGGAAAACTCTGTCACCGCGCCGAGGAGTTTCATGCTTCGTTGTGGTTGAGGCTACCTGGTCCAGCCATGCTGGTTAGCTGGTCTATTGGGCAAAACGCCTGAGTTTTGGATTCTTATGGTATCCTTTGCAGACCTCCCTGGCAAGATTTACTTCGGGTGTCTCCTCACTCTTCCTGACAAAAATCTTCCCTGTGTTCTCCTCCATTTCACTGCAATTCCACCGCACCACGACATTGCCCTCAGATGAGGTGGTTCTACTTACGTTGGTGCTCTGGACATCTTTCCTGCCATATCGCGATACCACGCAAAAAGGTTGGCAGACGACATCCCGCATGCTTTAATGACAGAAATGCCGTGACCGTTCACCTGCGCCCATGTTCGTTGAAGCGGACCGTTCCACCGAACCAGTTCGAGCAAAGCGGTCTGTTGAAACGAACATGGCTCAAGCAAGAATGGCAACGACAACGCACAATGAAAATCCCAGTTGCGGGTTCCGTAACCGTTTTCCATGAGAAGGCTAGTCAATAATAATTCGACGTGGCGAACACTTTTTTTGCTATCCCTGTAACATCAGGCTTCCATTCGCACTCTGTTGTGGGGATAGCCGTCCCCGGTGCATGGTAAAATCCGTCGTGGAAGCTGCAACCTCACCAACGGTCTTTCGGATGTCATTGGCTAATGGCTGACCTAATGGTTACTCGCAGTCTTCCGGACGGGATCTTCTTTTCAGAGATACTTCAAAAGTGTTTTCCTTGCCTTCCACCTTTCTACTCTTGATTTATCCAGTCCTTATGCCGAGGTGAAAGCGGCGTCCTTTCGCTTTCGGCATCTTCAGGCTCAACCTGGCGAGCAAGGGTGTCAAGGAAAATGTTTCTCCTTGGCAACAGCAACCAGGGTGCTCTTTTTTGCGTGATCGGTTCAAGCCCCAGTCGCAAAATGACAGGGAAACATTTTCCTTGATACCTGCAGCCGAGACAGGTTACTCACGCTGCCTTGGCCAAAGAACACTTCCGTGGTTTATACAGCGGCTCATACATCTCACCATGTTGCCAGAGGCGATGCAAGAGGACTGACAATTTCCTGGCTACCGCCACAATCGCTCGTTTCTTGGCGTTTTTTCCTCCAGTTCCAGCCAGTCGAAGCCCGAACCTCCTTAGATTGCAGTCTTCGCCAAATGGCCCCAATATGTACTGGGCTGAGTTGACGAGTAATTTTCGCAAAAAAGGACTGCCTGCCTTGGTGATGTGAAGTTGTTTATCAATCTCACCCGACTGATCACGGCGAGGGGTCAACCCAATAAAACAACCAACCTGACGACTCTTGGCAAACCTGGCTGGATCCTCAAGAATCAATATAAAGGCCAGGGCTGTCAATGGTCCAACACCTTTTACCTTCCGTAAGAGTTCGGTTTCAGGATACCTCTCCTGGCTGATTTGCTCCACCTGCCGATCAAATGCCTTTATCTGGATCGTTAATTGTTCGATGATATCCAAGACCGGAAAAAGTGTGTTGCAGAGTTCTGCCGGCATCTCTGCTTTTGCCTGACGATGAAAACTCTCTGCACTGCATTGGGGCAGACGACTGCCAAATATTTTTACGCTGCCACGAATATGATTGATCAGGCTAGATCGGTTCTTCACCAGGAGATCCCGAGCATGAAGCACGCCAAGATCAACTTGGGCTTGTTCTCCACGATGCTCTATCGGATACAGCAAGTTTGGATCGAGCTTGGCAATTCTCGCCAACATCTCGGCATCACGCCCATCACATTTGTCGTTACTCTCCCAGATAGCACGTAACTTACGTGGATTGCCAATGAGGACTTTGCATCCCAGGGAAATCAATAACCTGCTGATCCAGGGAGAATGTGTTCCTGCCTCCATGGCTACCGTGGCACCTTTATATTGGGTAAAATAATCGCGCAGTGACTGCTCATTGTTGTCCAGTACATCTTTTTTTACAATGAGGCATGATTCGTTCAGCACACAAACAGCATTATTCTTGTCGCCAAGGTCCATTCCGATTGTTATGTTATTCACGG
>JBKEBZ010000062.1:0-79540 GCA_047973425.1 Desulfopila sp. | reverse complement strand
TCGCCAATATAACGCCTGGACCATATTGATTTCCGCTCGTTCAAAGGCGTCATCCTTCCCATTGGTAATTTCGGGGCTCAATCACTTCAGCCATATGGCTTACGGCCTGCCGGCTTGCTGTCCTACGCTTAATCCTCGGGGTCACCCCCTCGAATCCAAGGACTCACTACTCAGTGGGTGGCTAGCCCTTCTGAGGCGGGAATCACACCCGCTAGAATATGCGACCTTGCCCGGCCGCACTGAACGGTTACAGTTTTCCTTGTCGCTCTGTTCTTGTCGTTTACCAGCTATTTACCTCTTGGCAGACTGATTCCTGCACATGTCCTCCAGCATCGAGAGAAACGCTTCTCACTTTTATCTACTTAATCGCCACTCGGTAACACGAACTAAGAAAAATGGTGTTGACTTTGTGTACCACAAAGGTTAGTAACAAATACACGTAATACTAAATTCAAATTAGTGTTACCGTGGCCTGTGCTTCTCTACCAACCAGCATGGCTGGATCAGGTAGCCTCAACCACAACGAACCATGAAACTCCTTGGCGCGGTAACAGCGTTTTCTGTACTGACGAGTTTCGGATAAACCAGCATGGCTGGACCAGATAGCCTCAACCACAACGAACCATGAAAATCCCGAGGAAGTGCAACGACTCCTTGTCGGCGATTTTCGGATAAACACACTGCAACGAAACAGTGATCACAATGAGGGAGCTATGCGTTTCATCGTCATCTTCGTCACTATACTTACCATCTCTATAGATATTGCCGGAGCCCGGGAAATTACCGACTCTCTGGGGCGATTGGTTGTTGTACCTGACAAGGTGCGGAGGGTTATCTGTTCAGGCTCAGGCTGTCTTCGACTGCTCACATATCTTGAGGGGCAGAATCTGGTAGTGGCAGTCGATGATATAGAGGGAAGACGTCGTCAGTTTGATGCGCGTCCCTACGCGATTGCCAATCCTCAATTCCGGCAGTTACCAATATTTGGCGGGTTCCGGGGAAAAGATAACCCGGAGCTGATTATGACCCTTGACCCGCAGCCAGAGGTGATCTTCAAGCTCGTGGGAATCGGCAAGGGAACGGTCGGCCCGGATCCCGCAACCTTGCAGCAAAAAACCGGAATTCCGGTGGTTGCACTCAAATATGGTAACCTTGGCGGCTTGAAGGAAGATCTGTATGGCTCTCTGCGGATAATGGCCGAGGTGATCGACACAAAACCTCGTGCCGAAGAGGTGATCACATATTTTGAAGCACAGATGACTGATCTCAAAAATCGAATCAGAAATATCTCCGAAGAACAGCAGCCGTCAGTCTATCTCGGAGGAGTTGCCTATGCCGGCCCTCACGGTTTTCAGTCGACTGAACCGACCTTTCCGCCATTTCGCCTCGTCAATGCTAAAAATCTTGCAGCCGGAGCCAACGTCAACAGCAAAGAGGTCAGCAACAGCACTATCGCCAAGGAAAAAATAGTGGCATGGGATCCCGATTATCTCTTTCTCGACCTTTCAACGCTTCAACTCGGCGACGAGGCTGGTGGTCTGTTTGAGCTGCGTAGTGATCCTGCCTACCAGACACTCGCCGCGGTCAAGACTGGTAAGGTTTTCGGGCTGTTACCATATAACTGGTACAACCAGAATTACGAATCGATCCTCGCTGATGCCTTCTATATCGGTAAACTGCTCCACCCGGAGCTTTTTACCGATATCGACCCACGACAAAAGGCTGATGAAATTTTCACCTTCTTTGTCGGAGAACCGGTTTTCTCGGAACTTGATTCGAGCTTTTATCATTATGTTTTCAATGAGATACCAGTAAAGTGACATGCGTTTTGATGATGGACGAATACCGCAGGAATACCGATATTACATAGGGCGAAAGTTCATTTTTCTTGCCCTTCTCGGGGTCGTACTTTTTATGGTTCTGCTCCTCTCGATTTCGCTTGGTGCAGCCCCCATTCCGTTGCTGGACGTTGCCAGAAGCCTGGTCGGCATCGAGTCAACTCAAAAGATCGAAATCATCGTCTGGAATATCCGGTTGCCCCAGGCGTTGTCGG
Organism: Desulfopila sp.; assembly: GCA_047973425.1. Lineage (GTDB taxonomy): Bacteria > Desulfobacterota > Desulfobulbia > Desulfobulbales > Desulfocapsaceae > Desulfopila. The sequence continues at coordinate 77,487 of JBKEBZ010000062.1, read as the reverse complement.
CAATGGTGTCAGGGGCAGGGCTGGCCCTTGCCGGAGCGGTGATGCAGTCAATTCTGCGTAACCCGCTCGGCTCACCTTTCACTCTTGGTATAGCCCATGCTGCCGCCTTCGGTGCAGCCGTCGGGGTCATGGTACTTGGCGGTGGTATCATGACTTCAAGTAATGTCGGCGCGGTGCAGATCACCAATCCCTACCTTACGACCGCCGCCGCCTTTGTTTTCAGTATCGGGGCGGCAACAGTGATTGTGACTATCGCCAGGATGCGGGGAGCGACCCCGGAAGTGATGGTGCTTACCGGGGTGGCGCTGGGATCGTTGTGTACTGCGGGTACCATGTTGCTTCAGTTTTTCGCCGACGATGTCCAACTTGCCGCCATGGTGTTCTGGACCTTTGGGGATACTGCGAGGGCCAGCTGGCAGGAATTGCTCGCCATGTCAATTGTCGTCATCGGGGTGGCGCTCTATTTTTTTTGCAATAGCTGGAACTATAACGCCATTGATGCCGGTGAGGAGACTGCCAAAGGCCTTGGAGTGCGAGTGGAGCGGGTGCGGACGATGGGCATGCTGCTGGCCTCGGTACTCACCGCAATCGTGATTGGTTTTCTCGGGATCATTGGTTTTGTCGGCCTGGTGGTCCCCCATATGGTGCGGCGGATAATCGGTGCCGATAACAGATTTCTGTTGCCGGGATCGTTTGTTGGTGGGGCCTTGATGCTCTTGGCGTCGGATACGGCAGCCAGGTTGCTGCTGGCCCCACATGTGTTGCCGGTATCGGTGCTTACCGCTTTCCTTGGGGCACCTGTTTTTCTCTGGTTGATTTTGAGAGGAGGTCGATCATGATTGTCGATACCCGCCATCTGTATTTCTCCTATAAAGACTCTGCAATTCTTGAGAGCATTGATTTTCAGGTACGTCCAGGTGAATTGCTTGCCATTCTCGGGCCGAACGGAGTTGGCAAGACAACTCTTCTGAAATGTTTGAACGGTATGCATCGAGCCTCGGCTGGTGCGGTGATGGTTGAGGGGGTGGATGTCCTTCGCATGCGACCGATGGATATCGCCACTCAGATCGGTTATGTGGCCCAGAAGAGTGAAACTGCCCAAATGACAGTTTTCGATGCTGTACTCATGGGACGCAAGCCGCACATTCGCTGGCGTACCAGTGACCACGATCTGGAGACTGTCGAGGCCGCCATTCGGCATCTCCATCTCGAAGACAAGAGCTTGCGGTTTATCGATCAACTGAGTGGCGGGGAACTGCAGAAGGTCTGCATCGCGAGAGCCCTGGTACAAGAGCCGAAGCTGCTGCTTTTGGATGAGCCGACCAGCGCCCTTGATTTGAAGAACCAGATCGACATCATGCGTCTGCTGCGCCGGATCGTCGATGAGCATGGTCTCGGGGCGGTGATGACCATGCACGATCTGAACAAGGCTATGCGCTATGCGGACAGCATCTTGATGCTGAAAGACGGCAAGATCTTCAGTCATTTGAAAACGAGTCGAGTGACCGCAGCGATGATCGAGTCAGTCTATGGATTGGCGGTGGAAATCCACACTATCAATGGTCATCCATTGGTCGTGCCGCAAGAGAGCAGCAAAGATGTTCATTGATGTTGACCCGTAGGGGAATATTCAACGATGAGGAGAAAGATATGAGCTGTCAATTTGAACGGCACCTGATAAATGAGACAATTCGCTTTCACGGCCACAGCTGTCCAGGGCTGGCTATTGGAATCCGGGCTGCGGAAGCTGCCCTGAACGAGATGGCTGGGACCGCACAGACTGATCTGGTCTGTGTGGCGGAGACGGATATGTGTGGAGTGGATGGTATCCAGTTTTTGACCGGATGTACCTATGGAAAAGGGAATTTTATACATCGAGATTACGGCAAGATGGCATTCTCCTTCTATAATCGAAAAAGCGGCAAGGGAATTCGGCTGGTGTTCCGGTCCGAAGCACGCGCCGACCTGGATGGTGAGATGTCGGCTCTGATGGCAAAGAGTGCAGAGCAAACCATAACCGGAGAAGAACAGGAGCGGCTGCTACAGCTGCGTCAGGAGATAGAGGAACGGTTGATGGCGCTGCCGATTGAAGAAGTGTTTACCGTGCAGCAGTTAAACAGGGGTGTCCCCCGACCGGCCAAGGTATTGGCAAGCCTGGTCTGTCAGGAGTGCGGCGAAAACACCATGGAGTCACGAACTCGGCGTTTTTCCGGGCGCACTCTCTGCATTCCCTGCTTTGCCAAGGTCGAGCAGAAGGTTTGAATTTTTTTTAAAAGCGGACCAGAAGCGTATTCTTCATGGTCCGCGACACCTACAGTTTATCCGAAACTCATCAGCACGGAAAACGCTGTTACCGCGCCGAGGAGTTTCATGGTTCGTTGTGGCTGAGGCTCTATGGGCCAACCGTGCTGGTTCATCAACCATTCCCGTTTTAATGGAGTAACTTGAAATCTGGGCAGCATCACGTCTCTTCCTGCCCCTGTTATAGGTGGCGTAGTCACCTCGATCGCCGCTGCCGGTATCTCTTATAGAGAAAGGGCAGGGCTGATAGCGCCGCCATCGCCAGCAGACCGATGATGAACACCGGGGAAACCGAGCCTCTCAGCAGGTCGAACAGAGAGCTTGACAGCAGGATATAGGCGATGCAGCCCGGCAGCATGAAGATAAAGGAGGCCAGAATGTAGGGCAGCAGCCTGACCCGGGTAAGGCCAAAGGCGTAATTGAGAAGATTGAAGGGGAGGAGGGGAATGAGACGGGTGAAGGCCACCATCTTCCAGCCGAGTCGCTCGACATCCCGGTCCAACTGCTGCCACTTGGGGCTGGTCAACCTGCCGAGCAACCACTGTCGTCCGGTATACCGGCCAATGAGAAAGGCGAGTGTCGCCCCGGCAGTGGCCCCGGTAATGGCATAAACCACACCCCAGAACGGCCCGAACAGCACCCCCGCCACCACGGTGAAGGGCAGACCGGGCAGAAAGAGGCTTGGAGCCACGCTGTAAAGGGCGATGAAGACGATCGGGCCCAGTGGGCCATAGCCCTGGATCAGTTCCCGCAGGCGATCCTGATCAAAATAGGCATGCAGTCCCGTTGCATGAACCGCGACGATTACCGCAACGAGTGCGGCGAGAAGGGCCAGGGGTTTGGCAAAGGTCTTTTTTTTCATGGCCGGTGGCGGCTTGACGGTACTTCTTTGGCCGCTGGTTTTCACGGTGAGATTTTTCTGGAAATACTTCTTGACCCGTAACCGGTTGAGATAGGTAAAGGGTGAGCGGGAAACTCTGGCCTTGCCGGCCAGTGCCTTCTCGGGCTCGAAGAGAAGATCGAGCAGATGGCTCGTGGGAGTGAGGCGATTTAAGAAGCTGGTACAGCCGGCACAGTAGGTAATTATCGTTCTGCCCTGAGCCTCGTCCTGACGTGTACTCCCCCATTTCCTGGCCAATTCTGGTTGGCAAAAGCCAACGGCACCGCCTTCTCCGCAGCAGATGGTGGTCTCCCTGGTATGGGGCATTTCCGCAATGCTCAGGCCTGTCTTGCCCAGCAGCGAGCGAACCGCATCGTGAATGGTGACCTCCGCTCGAACGGCGCATGGGTCGTGAATCGTCACCGTCCCCTCGCCGGCGATGGCGGTAACTTGAAAATCCCAGTCCAGTTCCTCATAAGCGCTGGTGACGATCAGGGGAGTGCCGTACCGTCGAAAGACCTTATAGCAGTTCGGGCAGGCCACGATGACCTTACTGATATCATGGTCGAGCAGAAAACGTTTGAGGTTGTCGAACATGGCTGCAAAGAAGACCTGGTCACCGAGATCGTGGGACGGTTTGGTACAGCAGTCAAGCACAATCCCCAGCTCAGGCGTTCTGTGGCGCAGATGTTCAAAGAGCTTGATGGTCGTGTCCGGTCTTGTGCCAGGCAGGGCGCAGCCGGGGAAGAAGACCGTATCGCAGCCATTCGGCAGCCCATAAGAGCTGAAACGCGGGGATAACCCCCGTCGTTCGTAGCTACGGAGAACACTGTAAGCTCTGGCGATACCGCCGTTTTCCACTGTGCGCATCCGTCGCATTGCCAGAAACATCCGGGCCGGATCAACCCCGAAAGGGCAGAGCGAGGTACAGAGATTGCAGAGACTGCAGGCAAAGGCTGAAGAATCCGGTTGTGTCGTTTGATACCTTTGGGCCAACTCCCGCGGGTTGCCATAGCTCGTGAGAAAGGCGCAATGCTTGACACAGATACCGCAGGCCCTGCAGTCCTCAGCCACGCGGGTGAGCAGGACCGGCAACGGTTCGGAAGTTTCCAGTTGGCGACAATCAGGCTGCATGGTCTGTTGAGTTTTTTTGATTTTTGAAGCTTGCGAGCACAAGAGGCTCTGTTACCGAGCCCGGAGCGTCATTGCTGGTTGTAGCTGAGGCTCTATGGTCCAGCCATGCTGGTTTATCCGAAACCCAGGAGCACAAGAGGCTCTGTTACCGAGCCCGGAGAGTCATTGCTGGTTGTAGCTGAGGCTCTATGGTCCAGCCAAGCTGGTTATAGAGACTGTTTTCGTAAACAACCTGATGGTGTGGATCGGCCGTTCCTTGCGCTCGGGGTCCTGTCTTCCGCTATTCTTCCTGACCAGAATATGCAGCCACGACAAGGTTCCGCCTCGGTGGAGCACTCGTCCTGCCGGTTTTGCTGGACTCGTAAAAAGTCCGATCTCCTTTGCCCTCGGTCACAAACGGCACTTCGCTGTACCATATGTACTGCCAAAGTGTCGTTTGAGATACTACGCCTCGTATATCAAAGTTTTCCCAGAGCCCATCTCGACGGGAGATTCGACTTTTTACGAGAGTATCTGATAGACTCGTAAAAACCTAAAACCTGCACGTAAGATGGCTCAGTACAAAAGCCTGATATACAAGGCGCAGTGGTGTCGGCCAAGCACAGACGTACATGTGGTACGTCGAGCATTGGCCGATCCCGCTGCAACGCAGGAGATCGGGCTTTTTACGACGCCATCAGTTTTGATTTTCCACCATTTCACGGTAGGGCCATTTGTCGATGCCCTTTTCCAGAATGAACATTTTTTCTATCGGCACCCCCTGGGATTTCATGTAGTCATAGCACCGCTCCGCCCCGCCTTTACCCCGGGGGCAGACAATGACCACATCGTTATTGGTGGCCTTGAATTTTTCTACAGCCGGCTCGATCCTTGCGCGTTCCGCATCGTTTTCCACAGGGTAGGCGTTGGTCTCGATAGAGCCTTGAAAATGCTGCTTCGCAAAAGCCTCTTTGTCTTGAATATCGACAATAATCAATGGCTTATCTGTATCTAGCCACTGTTTGAAGTCCTCTGGTGTCACATAGGTGTATGAACTGAAGAAAGCCCCCATAGTCAAGAAACAGCCGAGAAGCATACTGAACACTATACTCTTTTTTTTCATGTTTTCTCCTTGATGGCGTCGTAAAAAGCCCGATCTCCTGCGTTGCAGCGGGATCGGCCACTGCTCGGCGTACCACATGTACGCCTGTGCTTGACCGACACCACTGCGCCTTGTATATCGACCTTTTGTACTTAGCCATCCTGTACGCACGCTTGAGATTTTTACGAGTCCATCCTCCTTGAGTATCCTGGATTTCTGTCAGGAAGTGGATGACGATACCGTTGAACACGGGCTGTCGCCGATACCAACGGCTATACTTTCCCGATTTGCCAAGCGTCAGATAATACCTGAATTTCCGGTGATTACAACTATTGATTATCAATAACTTTAACGTTATGAATAGGTATTCCCTATAGATGTGGGCAGAGTTGAGGTCCTGTTCACTCGCAGCTTGCCAGTCCGTTGCAAAACACCACCTCGATAACCAGGCAAGGTATGATCTTTGCGAAACAAAAAAATGGCAGTAATACATCCAAAGTTCTACTCTTGGCTCGGGTTGGTCTGCCGCTGATCCCCTGTCCGCGTCGAAACGCATCTCGAGGATCTTGCCTGACGAGTGCGGCATCTGTCTTTTCGTCCTGCCTCAGAGCTCTCTTCCCCGGTCATGCGAGAAGCTTTGCCGACAGGACTGCTTGTCGTTTCTCGTTTCCTGTCAAGCCCCGGTATGTGGGGATCTCACGTCTCAATTTTGATGGACTCGTAAAAACCCAGATCTACTTCGTTGTAGGTCACAAACGACAATCCGCTGTACCATATGTACTAGCAGATTGCCGTTTGAGACACTACGCCTCGTATATCAGGGTTTTTCCTGAGTCCATCTCGGCGGAACATTCGACTTTTTACGAGAGCATCAATTTTCGCTCTTTGCAAGGCACGACCGAAGGCGATGACAACCTCTGCAACCGAAGGAGAAACGAAGCCAGGACGTCAAAGGGCAGGCGAGATGTGCCAGATGAGGCATGACAGAACCCCAGGAGTCTGCCGCAGGCAGGGCAGCGTTTTTTTACAGGTCTGTTTTCTTTCCGCACAAGGAGTCAGCATGCAGCGACAGCAATCGTTTCAGAAAATCGGTCTTTGGTCCGGTATTTTTTTATCAATCAGTGCAAGTGTAGGCTCGGGTTGGCTCTATGCCTCCTATTATGCGGGCCAAACGGCCGGCGGTGGTGCTGTCTACGCCTGGTTGATTGCCGGTCTGCTGTTTTTGTTTCTTGGCCTCTGTTTTGCCGAAGTTGCCGGAATCTTTCCTCAGCGCGGCATGTTGGCCATCGTGCCGTCTCTGACCCATAACAGTACCTTTGCCATGCCATTCGCGGTCTCCGCCTGGCTGGGGCTGGCGGCGGTGGTCGCCCTGGAGGCGACCGCGACAATCGAGTATATGGTCGAACTCCTGCCCCGGGCGCATGCGCTGTTTTATAGCCATGGCCAGCTGACGGCAAAGGGGACCGTTCTGGCGCTTGTTCTGGTCATGCTCTATGCCTGGATCAACTACTGGGGCGCTCGGGTCCTCACCAAGGTCAACAACATCGTCGTGATATTCAAATTGATCGTGCCGGCCTCAACCGGGATCCTGCTGCTTGTCACCGCTTTTCATGCCACCAATTTCGTTGCCGTTGGCCAGACAATGTTGAGCTACGGTACAGAATCGATCATGACCACCATTGTCGGCGCGGGGCTCATCACCACCTTCAACGGCCTGCAGGTGATCACCGGCTACGCTTCGGAGGTGAAGAACCCCAAAAAGACGATCCCTCTGGTCATCATCAGCAGCACCTTCGTGGTGCTGGCGATTTATCTCTTGCTGCAGGTGGCCTTCATCGGCGCGCTCTCACCGGCGCAGGTTCAGGCCGGATGGCATCAGCTCAACTTCGAAGCACCGATGGTGCAGCTGGTCGGGGCCCTGGGCCTTGGTTTCATGGCGGTCATCCTCTATACCAATGCGATGGTCAGCCCTCTGGCTGATATTCGGTTTCTTTTTCGGGCTCTATCTCCTTAATTTTTTCAGTCCCGATAAATTTGCCTATCCCGTGCCATGGCATGTAACGGCTGTCAGCCTGTATGGTCTCCTCTTGTATTTTACTCTCTCGACATTCCACATCAGCGATACTATGCTGGTCGAATTCGCGGCGATAAAATCCGGAAATGACAAGTCATGATCACAAAAATCAAAACATTATTGAAAGGGAATCGTCTATGAAAAGAATCATCCGTTTTACCTTCATCATGCTCGGTATTGTGGCCCTTATCGCCTTTCTGGTGATTAGACCAATCTATGGCACGATCACCTTTGTGGTAGCGATTTTTTTCCTGGGTCTTTACGATCTCACCCAGAAAAAACACACCATTCTCCGTAACTATCCGGTGCTTGGCCACATGCGTTACCTGCTGGAGATGATCGGCCCGGAGATCCACCAATATTTTGTCGAGTCCGATACCGACGGCAAACCCATCAACCGTAATTTCCGCGCCTATATCTATGAGCGTGCCAAAAAAGATAACGAAACCAGTCCTTTTGGCACAAAACTCAATGTCGAGGAGAATGAGTTTGTCTCGATGAGCCACTCCATCTACTGCGCGGAAAAACTCGCCGAACCACCGCGGATCATGGTCGGTGGTCCGGATTGCCGTCAACCGTATTCTGCGAGTATCTTCAACATCTCCGCCATGAGCTTTGGGGCGTTGAGTAAAAATGCCATCATGGCCTTGAACCTCGGCGCCAAGGCCGGCAATTTTTTTCACGATACCGGTGAAGGTGGCCTCTCGCCCTATCACCGCCAGGGGGGAGATCTGGTCTATCAACTCGGCACCGGCTATTTCGGCAGCCGGACCAGGGAGGGCGAATTTTCCCCTGAAGAATTCACCCAGAAAGCGGGCTATCCCGAGGTCAAGATGGTCGAGATAAAGATCTCGCAAGGGGCCAAACCAGGGCATGGCGGGGTTTTGCCCGCTGCCAAAAACAATGAGGAGATCGCCCTGATCCGCGGGGTCACTCCTCACACTGATGTGCTGTCCCCGCCGTCCCACAGGGCGTTTGGCGATGCGACCGGTTTACTGTCGTTTATTGAACAGTTGCGGCAGTTGTCCGGTGGTAAGCCGATCGGTTTCAAAATCTGTATCGGCAAAAAAGAGGAATTTTAGGAGATTTGTCGGCAGATGGTTGCCACGGGTATCAAACCGGATTTTATTACCGTCGATGGCGCTGAGGGTGGCACCGGGGCCGCGCCGGTCGAATTTTCCGACCACGTGGGCTTGCCCTGGGAAGAGGCCCTTCTCTATGTCGTCGATACCTTGAACGGCTACGATTTGAAAAAAGATATCCAGATATTCACCGCCACCAGGATCTTTACCGCCTTTGATATCTTCAAGGCGCTGTGCATCGGCGCCGATCTGTGCAACTCCGCCCGGGGCATGATGCTGGCACTGGGCTGTATTCAGGCTCTGCGCTGTAACACCAACGAATGTCCCACCGGCATTGCCACCAACAAGCCGAAACTGGTCAGGGGGTTGGTGGTCAGCGAGAAATGGCAACGGGTGCGGAATTACCAGCAGGAGACCCTCAATGATTTTCTCGAGCTCTTTGCCGCCGCCGGCTGTACCAGACTCGAGGAGCTGAATCGAGGCCATATCAACAAACGGGTCAATGGCAAAAACGTCAGTTTTGCCGAACTGTATCCTGCTGTCGTGCCAGGAAGCTACCTGCAGGGGTGAAGGAGAGACGGTTATGCCCCGGGTCGAGAAAGAGTTGACCGGGAGCGAGTCGGGCGACGGTGTTGCCGAGCCAACCGCAGAAAAGGAATGTTGGAGGATAAAAAATGAATGTTTCAGAATAGTTACTGAATATTTTAAGCAATGAAGGCGTTCGTCATATTTTCGGCGTGGCTGGAGATGCCCTCAACCCGCTTATCTCGGCCATCGGCAGCCAGATTTACCATCGACACCGGCACCTCGGTGATCTGGACCTCGAACTCTATGAGCTTTTTCAAGAAGCGTAGGATTGTCGGCGCCTTCAATCACGGCTCGATGGCGGTGGTCTTGCCGGCGGCCATCGGTGCCCAGTTCCAGTTCCCGGATCGTAAGATCTGGGGAATCGTCGGTGACGGGGCCTTTAACATGACGCTGCAGGATTTTTCCACCGCGGTGGAGTACGGCCTGCCGACCAAGCTGATCGTGCTCAACAATGCCCAGCTGGGATTTGTCAAGATTGAAATGGAAGAGGCTGGAATCGCTCCGAATCTCGAGGCGTTGCAGGTCAACAATTTCAATTTCGCCGAATTCGCCAAACTGGTCGGCGGCGACGGTGTTCGGGTCGAAGAGGCCAAAGATGTCGAAAGTGCGCTGCAGCGGGCCAAGGCCGCGACCAAGCCGTTCATCGTCGATGCCATTGTCAACAGTGGCGAGCTGTCGATGCCGCCGCGCATCGGCTGGAGTGAAGTGAAAGGTTTCGGGATCTCGAAGGCCAAAGAGGTGGTACAGGCGCTCCGCGGCGACAGACGGCAATGGGACAATATCAAAAAAGAGATCGAAGGCTATTTCGATTAACCAGCATGGCTGGACCAGGCAAGCCTCAGCTATGCTGGTCAGTATCTATCCAGAAACACGATTTTTTTGTCTCAATCGAGGCGCTCGATACAATTTACCACAGGCATATATGTGATATCGGAGTCTACGCTTACCTCCGAGGATAAAATTTTAAGAGCAACGAAGAGTTAGGCAAAAAGGCCGTTTCTGGGGGGCACGAGATAGGGGCAGCAGGAGGGAAGATTTCAGTCACCTCTCGATGAGAGAGGTGACTGGATGAGGGTTGGTTCAGGCGGCCTTTCTGATATTGACCGCGCAGACCTTCAACTCAGGGATCTTGCAGATCGGATCGTGAGCCGGATTGGTCAGAATATTGGCACAGCTCTCGATGAAATGGAATGGCATGAAAACCGACCCATTCTCCACCCGCTTGGTTATCTCGGCCCTGATATCGACACTGCCCCGTCGTGAACTGATGGTGACCAGATCACCCTGCTGAATGTTCAGTCGGCTGGCGTCATCTCTACTGATTTCGAGAAAGCCTTCCTTGATTTCATTATGCAGCGTCGGGGAATTCCTGGTCATGGTGCCGGTATGATAATGGGCGAAGACCCTGCCGGTGGAGAACCAGAACGGATACTCTTCATCGATCACCTCGGCCGGTGGCTGGAAGGCGATCCCGTGAAAGAGCCCCTTACCCCGGGCAATCTTGCCCTTGTGCAGAAATTTGGTACCCGGGTGGTCTGGAGTCGGGCAGGGCCATTGCAGTCCTTCCCCTTCCAGGCGCGGATAGGAGATGCCGGCATAGGAGGGAGTCAGCGTGGCGATTTCGTTAAAAATCTCCTCGGGTCCACTATAGTTCATCGGGTAGCCGAAGGCGCTGGAGACATCCTGAATAATCTGCCAGTCCTGATGGGCCTCGCCCAGCGGCTCGACCGCTTTGCGCACCCGAGTCACCCGTCGTTCGGTATTGGAGAAGGTGCCATCCTTTTCGGCAAAGGAGACCCCAGGCAGGACGACGTCGGCCATTTCCGCGGTGGCGGTAAGGAAGATGTCCTGCACCACCAGAAACTCGGCCTTTTCCAGGGCCTTCTTGACATGGTTGACGTCGGGGTCGCTGACCACCGGGTTTTCGCCCATGATGTAGAGGGCTTTGATGGCGCCGTCTTCGAGGCCCGTCAGCATCTCCGGGATAGTTCGGCCGACCTTGTCCGGCAGCTCTTCTACCCCCCAGGCCGTGGCGAACCGTTCCCGTACACCGGCATTGATCACCGGCTGGTAGGCGGTGAACACGTTAGGCAGCCCCCCCATGTCGCAGGCTCCCTGAACATTGTTCTGGCCGCGCAGCGGGTTGACACCGCACGATTCCCTGCCGAGATTACCGGTCAGCATGGCCAGATTGGCAAGCGTCTTGACGTTATCGACCCCGGTGGTGTGCTGGGTGATACCCATACAGTAGACAATGGATGCCTTGTCGGCCGTACCGTAGTATTGGGCGATCTTGCGGATGGTATCCGCCTCGATGCCGCAGATATCGGCAGCCATCTCCTCGGTAAAGGATTCGATGACCTGTCTGCAGCTGTCAAACGATTCGGTCTGACTGTCGATATAGGCCTGATCCTGCCAGCCGTTTTTCAAGATGACATGCATGATGCCGTTCAGTAAAGCGACATCCGTGCCCATTTTCTGGCTGGCGTAAATGTCGGCGATCTCGGAGATATGCACCTTGCGCGGATCGATCACGACAATTTTCGCCCCGTTCTTCTTGGCCTTGAAAATGCGGGTGGCCACCAGCGGATGGGCGACCGTGGTGTTGGAACCGATAATGAGGATACAATCCGAATCTTCCAACTCGTCCATCGAGTTGGTCATCGCGCCACTGCCAAATGATGCGGCAAGACCTGCCACGGTGGAGGAGTGTCAGAGACGGGCGCAATGATCGATATTGTTGGTGCCGACCGCGGCCCGGGCGAATTTCTGCAGGATATAGTTTTCCTCGTTGGTCACCTTGGCCGAGGTGAGAAAACCGATACTGTCGGCACCGTTGGCGGCCTTGACCTCCTTGAGCCGGGAAGCGGTGAACTCCAGCGCCTCCTGCCAGCTCGTTTCTTCGAGTTGACCGTTCTTGCGTATCAACGGCGTGGTTAACCGCTTTTTGTGCCGGATGAACTCATGTACATTCCATCCCTTGATGCACAGCTTGCCCTTGTTGACAGGACTCGTCTTACAGGGAATGGTACCGATCGGATTGCCATCGAGTACTTCCAGAAAAAAGTTACAGCCACAGCCACAGTATGTACATGTCGTCAGTACTGTCCTGTAATCCATAGTAGTTCCTCACTTTCACAAATCTTCTCATGCCAGGTGGCATGCTGCACACCATGTACTTACTTGTCGAGCATGTTGAGGGGCGACCGTTGTCCCCGTTGGGCGCCGGTGATGTAATCGAATTTATCGGTCATGATGCTGTTCACCTTTTTATACAAGGTGCGCAGGGGAATGCCGGAAGGACAGGCCTCTTCACAGAGACCGCAGTCGATACATCGACCGACCATATGCATTGCCCGGGTGTGGTGAAAAACCGGAATTTCCGGCGGCAACTCACCGTTACGGATCAGTTCGTCGCACTTGAGGCTGCAGTCCTTACAGAAACACATCGGACAGATATTCGAACAGCCATAACATTTGATACATTTGACGAACTCGTCCATCCAGAAGGTGAAACGGTCTTCGAGCATCAGGTTGTCGACCGTGTTGACCGACCCGTACTCCCGTCCCTCGGCCTGCTCACCGGCCACGATCTTTTTGGGGTAGGGCGCCGCGCATTCGCAGGCATCCGCCAACTCCTGCGGACAGGTGATGCCGACGGTGACGACCTTGTCCGGCCGGAGTTGATTCCAGGTATAGAGGGTGGTCAACGCCCGGTCGTCACAGCCTCTGACCAGGATGCCAAAGACATCCTGGGGATAGGCCTTGTGGATACTGGTCAGGAATTTAGTCAACGGATACCTGGCGTCACCCGCCGTTTTCCGGTCACCCAGCGAGAGATGGCCCAGATCGTCACCGTCTTGAAAGAGATGGGGGGCGACATGACCGTTCTTCTCGATGAGACCCAGAAACCCCTTTATCTTCCCGGATTCCAGCAATTCCTTGACAGTGTCTCTGATAACATCGATCATATCTTTACCTCAACCTCTAAGTCCTCGACCACATCGCCGCGAAAATCCTTTTTCAACGGGGACGGACCAAGCTCGCGCAACTCTTCAATAAACATATTGAATTCGTGAACAAGTTCCGGCGCTTCGGCGGATGAGACCCAGCCCGCTTTCAGCCTGCGCCCGTCAATTCCGCTGAAACCCAGCATTTCCTGCAGCACGGTTACTCGTTTCTTCGTGGAATAATTACCATACAGGTAATTGCATTCGCCGAGGCGTCAGCCGCCAACAAAGACTCCGTCAACGCCCTTCTGGAAGGCGAGGAGTATATGATGCGGAGACACGCTTCCACTGCACATAACCCGGACAGTTCGAACATTCGCCGGGTACTGCAATCGACTGACCCCAGCCAGGTCAGCAGCGGCGTATGCTCACCACGTGCACAAGAAGCATACAATTTTCGGTTCGAAAATGTCGTTACTCATCAGTTTTTCCTTTTCTTTTGTTATGTATGGATACGCAATCCGCTTCATACGAGATGAAGGTTTTGAGTTAAATGGCCCGGATCTGCGCCAGCAGCTGATCGGGCTTGAAGCCTCGCAGGATAGCACTTTGCGATGGGCAGGTCGATGCACAGTTGCCACAGCCCTTGCAGAGGATTTCGGTCACCTCACAGACACGCGTCGCGGTGTTGTAGCTGATGGCCCCATACGGACAGACGTTGAGACAACCCATGCAACCGACGCAGGTCTCCGGTAAGATCTCGGCGACGATAGCGCTTTTGACCAGCTTGTCCTTGAAGAGAATCGCTCCCACCCGGGAGGCCACGCCAAAACCCTGGGTTCTCGCCTCGACGGAGGTTGCCGGATAGCGGGCGCTGCCGCAGAGAAAAATGCCTTCGGCCGAGAAGTCGAGTGGCCGCAACTTGGCATGTGCCTCGAGAAAGAAACCGTTCTTGTCGGTGGGGATACGCATCAGCGCCGCGACCTTTTTCGAGTCTTCCCGGGCGAGCAGCGGGGTGGAGAGGACCACTAGCTGATTTTTGATCTCTTTCTCGGTGCCAAGCACAGCCTGCTTAAACGTCACCGTGCCATCCTGCTGTACCTGAGGGGGATTGGCGGCATCATAGACATGAAACTGGATGCCCATGCCCCTGGCGTCCCAGAGCATCTGTTCCTTCTCGTCGCCATACATCTGCATGTCGCGATAGAGGATGTTCACGGTGGCCAGCGGATACCGCCGTTTGATCTGCATGGCGTTTTTCACCGCGATAAGGCAACAGATACGTGAACAGTATTCCCGTTTCTCGTTGCGGGCCCCGGCACACTGGATCATCGTAATGGTGCCTGGGTTGAAGTTGCCCGCCTTCATCCGCAGTTCCAGCTCATACTGGGTGATGATATTTTCACCGTTGTGTCCGAACAGACCCGGTTCGATCAGCGGCAACGCCCCGGTGGCGACGACGATGCAGCCGACAGTGTCTTTGACCGGGCCGTTTTCGGTGTCGATGGTCACCGCGAAGTTACCGATATAACCAGTTATCTCTTTGACCGTCGACTTGAGAAAAGGAATCACCCCGTCAAGCGCGACCACCTTGTTGGCCAACTCGGTGACAGATTCCGCGGCGGACTCACCGTCGTCAAGTAGATGAAGGTCATTGAGCAGTCCACCGAACCTGGCCTCTTTTTCGACTAAGAGCACCTCAAGACCCATGCCAGACAGCGCCTCCGCGGCCGAGAGGCCGGCGACGCCGCCACCGATCACCAGGATCTTGCGGATCAGCGAGGATTCGATATTCTCTTCTGGTTCCAACGTGCTGCTTTTCGCCACGCCCATCCGCACCAGATCCTTGGCCTTGCTGGTGGCGATGTCCCGTTTGCCCATATGGACCCAGGAACATTGGTCACGAATGTTGACCATCTCGAAGAGGTAGGGGTTCAACCCGGCCTCCTGGCAGGATGAGGCGAACAGCGGCTGGTGAGTCCGCGGTGAGCAGGAGGCCACTACCACCCGGTTGAGCTTGTTCTCTTTTATCGCCTTCTTGATCTCCACAATTCCGGATTCGGAACAGGTATAGAGATTTTCCTTGGCAAAGACCACGCCGGGCAGTTTGGCCGCATACTCGGTGACCGAGGCGCAGTCGAGGTGACCGGCGATGTTGGAGCCGCAGTCGCAGATAAATACCCCGACCCGCAAGTCTTCTTCTGGTTGTTGATTCTTTTTTTCCATGTCCGTTCCTATCGTTATCAGGAAACCATCATGAGCTTTTCGCGGGAGACCACCTGGACGGCACGGCTGGCGGCGCTGGAGGCCTGAGCCACTGATTCCGGAATGTCCATTGGCGAATGGGCGCAGCCGCAGACGAAAATGCCATCTTTGGTGGTGTCGAGCGGGTTGCGCCGGCTGGTCTGGAAAAAGCCAAACCGGTTGATTTCCACACCGAGCTTTGCCGCCAGTTCATTGATACCGGCTGGCGGAGCGCAGGCGGTGGCCAGGACAACCAGGTCGAATTCTTCCCGGACAACCTTCTGCTCCCGGGTATCTTCGTAGACCAGCACTGGATTGTCGTTGCTCCCGTGCACGATTTCCGCGACCCGGCTGCGCCGGTAGCTGATATTGGAGTTATGATTACCCCGCATCCTGTACTCGTCAAACCCCTTGCCGACGGCCCGGATATCCATGCCGAAGATCACCGAGGTCGTGTCGTTGTCATGCTCATGGGCGATGATCGCCTCTTTTATCGAGTGCATGCAGCAGTAGCCGGAACAGAACGGATAGAACCGTAGATCCCGGGAACCGACACACTGGATAAAGGCCAGCTTTTTGGCGGTGGTAAACCCGGCGGCACGTTCCTTGAGCCCGGTAAGTTCTGCTGAAAGGGCTGTATGATCCTGCCAGGCGGCGTTCCACTGCTGAAGATTCTTGTCGCCCTCCGCCTCCTTTGCCTTGGAACCGGCAAAGAAGTCTGCCGAACTCTGCCCCTCTTTTTCCTCGAAGCGGGCAAGGGTTCTGGCCAGGCGCTGCTCCTGCTTTTCGAGGTCGGCGATCTGCTGGTTGATGGCGATGTCGGACGGTCGGTCAATGTGACCATGGGTTGGCCCACTGGCGCTCAAAAACCGTTCAAACTCCATGGCCGTAATGACATTGGGCAGATCGTGATAGCGGTATTCCGGTATCTTGCCCGGATCAAAGACATCGTAGCCGACCGAAACGATGATCGCGCCGATGTCGAGATCGACCATCTCGTCTTTTTGCTCGAAATCGATGGCGTTGGCCTCGCACCGCTTCTGACAGACCCCGCATTTTTTGCCGTTGAAGACTCGGCAGTACTCGGTATCTATGGCGTGGGTCGAGGGAATGCCTTGGGCGAACCAGCTGTAAATGGCCTTTCTGGTGGCATGCTTTTCATTGTAGAGGTCAGGGACATCGGTGGGGCATTTCTCGGTACAGGCCCCGCAACCGGTACATTTGGCCGCATCGACATAGCGGGCCTTTTTGCGTACCTTCACCCGAAAGTGACCGGCAGAACCACTCACCTCTTCGACCTCACTGTAGGCCATCAACTCAACGTTGGGATGTCGACCGACATCCAGCATCTTCGGCGAGAGTATTCAGATGGCGCAGTCGTTGGTGGGAAAGGTCTTGTCGAGTTGGGCCATCTTGCCACCGATACTCGGTAAACGTTCCACCAGGTACACCTTGAAACCCATTTCAGCCAGATCCAACGCTGACTGGATACCAGCGATCCCGCCGCCAATAACAAGTATGTCCTTGTTCACTCTCTATCTCCTGTTTAAGCAGTATTCCATATCTACTCACCAGCATGGCTGGACCATAAAACCTCAGCCACTCTGCACCATGAAACTCGTTGGCCCGGCAATAGAGCCTTTCTCGCTGGCGATGTTCATGTCAACCAGCACGGCTGGACCATAGAACCTCAGCCACTCTGCACCATGAAACTCGTTGGCCCGGCAATAGAGCCTTTCTCGCTGGCGATGTTCATGTCAACCAGCATGGCCGGAACATAGAATCTCAGCCCAACGATGACACCGCTACGCGGTTACGAAACTTTTCGGCACGGCAGCACTTGGAGACGTGCTGCCGTGCGTTTTATCCGAAACTCGCCAGTACGGAAAACGCTGTTACCGCGCCAAGGAGTTTCATGTTTCGTTGTGGCTGAGGCTATCTGGTCCAGCCATGCTGGTTTATATGAAGCTACGCCACCTCTTCAATAGTCAAGGGGCCCAATGCCGTGATCTCTTCAGTAAAACTCGTCGCAACTTCGGCAAATTTGACCCCTTCCGCGGAAGAGATCCACTCCAGCCGGACCCGTTGTGAATCAATGCCCAGCAGATCGACCAGCTGCTGCACAGAGCTGAAAACCTTTTCACATTTGACATTACCGTCCAGGTAATGGCAGTCACCAATGTGTCAGCCAGCGACCAGGACACCATCCGCGCCGTTCTGAAAACCTTCCAGGATAAAATCCGGATTGATCCTGCCGCTGCACATCACCCGGACGATACGCAGGGTCGGAGGGTACTGGAACCTGCTCACACCAGCGAGGTCCGCTGCCGAGTAGGCGCACCAGTTGCAGGCGAAGACCAGAATATTCGGGGTAAATTCCACGGACATTTTTTTTCCTTGCAATGTAGTTATCCAAAACTCGTCGTCGGTAAAGCCGCTTTACCTGGGGTCCGGAGTTTCCTTGGTCGTTGTGACTGAAGTATTTGGCCCAAGCCATGCCGGTTATCTGGCAAAGGTCGTTTCAACCATGGTCAAGATCTCTTCGTCATTGAAGTGGTGCACCGTGGCCGCGCCAGTGGGACAGGCTACCGCGCACATGCCACATCCCTTGCAGAGCGCCTCCTTGACCACGGCAATTTTCACCCCGTTTTCCTGCACCTCGACACTGATGGCATTAAAGGGGCAGGCGGCCTCGCACTCGCCGCAACCCCGGCACATGAAGTCCTGAACATGGGAAACTACACCCTCGACGGTAATATGCTCTTGCGAAAGCGTCACCGCCGCCCTCGAGGCCGCGGCGGCGGCCTGGGTGATCGATTCCTCGATCGGTTTAGGATAGTGCGCCATCCCGGCCAGAAAAATACCAGCCGTGGCGAATTCGACCGGGCGCAGCTTGGCATGCGCCTCATTAAAGAAATGATCGCTGTTGGTCGAGAGCTTGAACATCTGGGCCAGGGTCTGATTGCTGCGGGGGACGATGGCCGAGGCCAGTACCAGCAGATCAGCACTCAGTTCGATGTCCATACCGAGGATATGGTCACGGGCAGTGATAACCAGCCCCTCGTCGCCTTTTCGCACCACAGGTTTGTGATCGAGGTCGTAACGAACGAAGATGACACCCTTTTCTCGAGCCTGTCGATAGAGGGTTTCCCGCCGGCCAAAGGTCCTGATGTCACGGTAGAAGATAAAGACATTGGTGTCAGGCTTGGCGTCCTTGATTTTGATAGCCGACTTGATCGAGTGGGTGCAGCACACCTTGGAGCAATAGGGCCGTTGGGGTTCCCGCGAGCCGACACACTGAATGAAGGCAACGGTTCTGGTGCTGGCAAGAACCGCGGTATCATCGGCCAGAAAGCGCTGATCGAGTTCGAGATGGGTCATGACCCGATCGTCCTCGCCATAGAGATACTCGTTGGGATAGCTCTCGACCGCACCGGTGGCGATAATGACTGCGCCATGCTGCAGTTTGCTCTCTTTGCCCTGCTGCTTGATGGTGGTCTCGAAATTACCGATGAAACCAGAAGAACTCTCGATAGTGGTCTGCAGGAAGACGGCAATCGCCGAATGCTTGTTGACCTTGTCGACCATCTCTGCCAGTCTGGCCGGTATGGGCTCTCCCTGCCAGGTTTTGGCGAGAAGGCGGGCGTTACCGCCAAGCTGGGCCTCCTGCTCGACCAGATGAACCCCGAAACCCTGATCGGCCAGCCCCAGAGCTGCGGTCATGCCGGCAATACCGCCACCGATGACCAGGGCGCTGCGGTTGACGCCGATTGACGGTTGCTTCAATGGGCTGATCAACCGGGTTCTGGCCACCGACATCCGCACCAGATCCTTGGCCTTCTGGGTGGCCGCGGCCTTGTCGCCACTATGCACCCAGGAACACTGATTGCGGATGTTGGCCATCTCGAAGAGGTACTTGTTGAGACCGGCATCGCGCATGGTTTCCTGAAAGAGTTCCTCGTGGGTCCGGGGGGTACAGGCCGCGACCACCACCCGGTTGAGACCCTCGCGCTGGATAACCTCCTTCATCTTCACCTGACTGTCCTGGCTGCAGGTGAAGAGATTCTCCTCGGCATACGTCACGCCTGGCAGTTCGCGAGCCATGGCGGCCACGCCGGGAACATCGACGATGCCGCCAATGTTCGTTCCGCAGTTGCAGACAAAGACGCCAATTTTCGGTTCTTCACTGTGGATATCGCGCTCGGGAGGATAGGTCTTGCTCCTGGTCAGTTTACCCCGGGCCCGGGCCAGATCGGTCTCGGCCCAGCAGGCGGCCGCACTGGCCTCCATCACCGAGTAGGGAATATCCTTGGGTTCCTGAAAGGCCCCACAGACATAGATACCCTCCCGTGAGGTCTTCACCGGGGTGAAATCACTGGTGGCGGCGAAATGGTCGCTGTTGAGCTCGATATCGAGTTTACTCGCCATCTCGATCACGTCTTTGGGCGTCTCCATGCCCACTGACAGCACCACCATATCGAAGGTCTCGTTCAGGGTCTTGCCGGATTCGTCGACATAACGGAGCTGCAGGTCGCCGGTGTCCCTGTCTTCGACGATGGTGTGAACCCTGGTGCGCAAAAATCGGACCCCTTGCTCTTCGCGGGCTCGATCGTAGTAACTTTCGAACTCTTTGCCGTAGGTCCGCATATCCATGAAGAAAATCGCGGTATCAAGGTCTGCCGGGGCGTGCTCTTTGGCAATGACAGCCTCCTTGACCGCGTACATGCAGCAGACCGACGAACAGTAGCTGTGATCGCAACGGTTGATATCGCGGGAACCGATACACTGCAGCCAGGCGATTTTCTTGGGTTCCTTGCCATCTGATGGCCGCACCAGGTGCCCTTGATAAGGGCCGGTGGCGCTGAGAATCCGCTCCATCTCCAACGAGGTGATGACGTTGGGATAGTTGTGGTATTGATAGGTATCCAACCCGGAGGGATCGAAGGTGGCGAACCCCGGAGCGAGAATGACCGCACCGACCTGCAGTTTGATGATTTCGTCCTTCTGCTCGTAATCGACCGCCTTGGTAGGACAGACCTTGGCGCAGATACCGCATTTACCCTTGTTGAGATAGATGCAGTTCTTGCCATCTATGGCGTATTTCAGCGGCACCGCCTGCGGGTTGTCGACATAGATCGCCTTTCGTTTGGCAAGACCCGCATTGAAGGGGTCGTCCACCTTTTTCGGACATTTTGCCGCGCATTCACCGCAGGCGATACATTTCTCCATATCGACATAGCGGGGATGCTGGACGAGCTCAACTTCGAAGTCTCCCGCTTCGCCGGTAACGGAGGTGATCTCTGCCAGAGTTTTCAGTTCGATATTTAAGTGCCGGCCGACCTCGACCAGTTTCGGTGAGATGACTCACATCGCACAGTCATTGGTCGGGAAGGTCTTGTCCAACTGGGCCATGACCCCGCCAATGGATGCGGATTTTTCCACCAGGTAGACATAAAAACCTGAATCCGCAAGATCGAGTGCGGTCTGCATACCGGCAATGCCGCTGCCGACGACGACGACTGAGCCTTGAACAGATTGACGACTTGCTACGTTCATCTCAATTCTCCGATGCTATATGTTCTCAGAAAGGTAGGCGTAAAGATCTTTGACCTCGATATCGAGGTCGGTATTCGACTTGGCGCAGGACAGGTGGATCTGGCACTTCGGGCAGGCGGTAATCAGGGTGGAGGCGCCGGCCTGTTCCGCCTCCTGCAGTCGTTTCACCTGCATGCTTTTGGAGCAGGAGGAGCATTCCATCCAGGCGGTGGTGCCGCAGCAGACGGCATTTTCGCGGTTGTTCTCCATCTCCTTGAAATTTTTGCCGGCAACCATCGTCAACAGCGCCCGGGGCTCTTCGTAGATGCCGGCTCGACGCCCGAGTCGGCAGGGATCGTGATAGGTCACCCCCCCGTTGGCCTTGCCACCGGCGATGGTGATATCGGCCTTGGGCAGCTCCCGGGCGAGAAATTCAGAAATATGGATGATTTCAAAGGGCAATTCGCCGACCACCGCCGGATAGTTTTCCCTGAACGCCGAGTAGCCCTCGGGGCAGGAGAAGATCACGGTCTTGGCTCCGGAGGCCTTGATGGTCTCGACGTTTTTTCTGGCCAGGGTGGCAAAGAGCTCGTCGTTGCCGCTCCACAGGGCGTCATGGCCGCAACACCGTTCATCGTTGCTGACCACCGGTTCGATCCCGATTTTGTTGAGAATTCGCAGAACCGACTTGGCGGTGTCGATCATTTTCAGGTCGAGGTAATCAAAGACCACGTCCTGGTAGGGCAGACAGCCGACAAAGAAGAAATAGTCGCCTTTCTCCTGGATTCTGCCGCTCTCCTCGGCCCAGCCGATCCGGTTCTGGTTCAGAGAGCCGGCCTGCAGGGAGACGATGGACTGAAAAACACCGTGGTGACTCTTGCGCGGCAGGTTACCGACGGCGATGGCCTTTTCCCGGTAGGTTCTGATAAAGGCCGGGAAGTCAATGCCGACCGGACACCGGTCGCTGCAGCGTGAACAGCTCAGGCAGGCCCAGATATCGCTCGACTCGAGGATGTCGCCGTCCGGTTCGACCAGGGTCCGTTTAATCATCTGTCGCGGCGAAAAGCCGGGACGGTCATAGCTGATGGGGCAGCTGCCGGTACATACCCCGCACTCCATGCAATAGTCGATCTGCTGTTGTGTAAGCTGCATAGTAAACCTAGGTGAGTGGTGAAAAGCAGAATGGTCTGTTCTCCGTTTTCGGAACCATTCTGCTTTGAGCCTGTAGCCAATGAACCATCTGATGCAACCGGCGAGCGCTACGCCGTCCGGTCATTTAAAATGCCGTCTCGGGGTGAAAGACATTGACGTCTCGCAAGTCGTCACCGAGATATGTCCGTTCGTTCGGACCAAGAATACCCAAGGACAGCGCCAGGATCGTCCAGAAATGAACGACATTGTAATTGCCGCCGTAATGATGCGACAGCTCATGGATCTGGGCATGACAGTTATGGCAGCCGGCAACTACATACTGGGCCCCGGTAGCCTTGATCTGTTCGTCCTTGAGGCGACCATATTCAAGCCGCTGCTCCTTGAAGCCCGACTGGAGAAAGCCCCCACCGCCACCGCAACAGTAGTTGTTGGATTTGTTGGGGTACATCTCGATCAGATTTTCTTCGCCAATCGCCGCCTTGACCGCATAGCGGAACTCGTCGGCGATGTAGTCACCAAAGCTCTTGCGGACGATCTGACAGGGATCCTGAACGGTGAACTTAATCCCCAACTCCTTGTTCCAGTCCGAGTTAGGTTTCAGTTTTCCCTCACGTATCCACTTGGCATAATATTCGTAGATATTTTTGGTTTCGAAGGTGTGTGCGATGTGGAATCTTTGCAGTCCGGCCCGGACCGCGTAGGTGACGTGGCCTCACTCCGTGTTGAGGTAGGTCTTCACCTTGAGTTCGGAGGCGTGGTCCGCCTTGGCCCGAACGATGCTCTCCCAACTGTCCTGGTCGGCCAGAAAGAGACAATAATTTTCAGCGGCCCAGGCCTTTGAGCCATAGGTCCAGTCGACCCCGGCCAGATGCAGGATCTTCCACAGGGGCACCATCTCGTCAGGTTCGGTCATCGGCTCCCGGGAGTTCTGATTGATATAGAACTCCGCACCCACTTTGTCGATCGGAGCAACCATGTCGGCAAACTCCGGCTGGGCTTCACGATACTCTTCGAGGACATCGTTGACCACGAAGATGAAGTCCTCGGTGGGGGTGCCCATCGCGCTTTTCGACTCGCTCTGCACCGCGACATCACAGGAGTTACGGATGCCCTTGGGCCGTTCATCGCGGGGGCGGGCTGCCCGGAGATTGAAGATCATCTGCGGAATGTCGATTTTCATGGGGCAGACATAGACGCATCGTTGGCACATTGTGCACATCCATGGCCAGTCCGATTTGAGGAGTTCCTCGTCCATTCCGAGTACCAGCATACGCAGGAACTTTCTGGGGTCCATATCTTCGAGTCCCGTCGCCGGGCATCCCGAGGAACAGAGCCCGCAGGTGAGACAGAGACTCAGGTTACCTTGGGGCAGAAGGGCCTTGATGTCATCCATGATGGAGTGGCCGGCCTTGTCTCCTACCTTTATTGCCGTTGCAGCCATAGTTGGAAATCCTTCTAACTGAGGTGTGTAATGTGGTTTGCTCCCTGAAGAGCGGCAGTGAGCACCTGGATGAAAACAGCGAAAAAAGGCCTCACTGACGGTGCTGGTCAGTCTATCGTATTTGTCGCCTGTTAGCAACTTTTATCTGAGCGTTTCAGCCAGGTTGTCACAACAAGGAAGGACTTACCAAGAGGTTTGCAAAGCGTCCTGAAACGGTCGGTGGTAAAGAGGAAAACCTCACGACTTCATTGACCTGAGAGAGATCGGCCCCGGCCCGTTTCGCCCCCTGTTGGCCACGGGCGATATGCTCGGCCATTGTGGCAGGAGAGATGGTCTCCCAAGCCAGCATGGCTGGACCAGTCAGCCTCTGCTTTCGGCAAAACATCAAACCCCTCTGCGCGGTAATATATCCAACCGCAAGCACGGGTTTCATATAAACCAGCATGGCTGGACCAGGCAGCCTCTGCCTTTGTTCCGGTAAGAAAGTTTGCCGCAGCCAAGAGTTTCGGAGAAGAATTGTGGTGCCATTAGTGCTACAGTGTGATACTTTTCGATGGCAGGCAGGAGTGCCGGCATCTTTTGACACCCGTTTCGATTTTTTCCAGGGCAGGGAATATTATGACCGCAAATGTAGAAAAGGTAGATGAGATTTTCGAGGAAATCTATCGAAAAAGTGAGGCAACTGGTGGTAATATCATCACAATTCTTCAAAACATTCAAGAGGAAATAGGGTATATCAGCGAAGAAGCCGTCAACTGGTTCGCCAGGCGCACCGGCATC
This sequence comes from Desulfopila sp., assembly GCA_047973425.1. Lineage (GTDB taxonomy): Bacteria > Desulfobacterota > Desulfobulbia > Desulfobulbales > Desulfocapsaceae > Desulfopila. The sequence continues at coordinate 53,245 of JBKEBZ010000062.1, read as the reverse complement.
GCCGCCGCCAAGTACTATGGTGTGGCCACCTTCTACGCCCAGTTCCACCTCACCCCCAGAGGCAAAAACATCATCACCGTCTGTTCAGGCACCGTCTGTCATGTCAAGGGGGCACAGCGGATCATCACAAAACTCAAAGAGAACCTCCGGCTCAAAAAGGATGCGCAGACCACCGGGGATTTGCAGTTCACCCTCGAAAACGTCAACTGCGTGGGAGCCTGCAGCATAGCGCCGGTGGTGCTGGTCAACAACAAGGTGTTCGGCAAGCAGAATCCCGAGTCGATGATCAAAAATCTCACCCCATACAAGGAATAGTCTCGTGGACCGCAAGATATCAGTCAATGTATGCATGGGCACGGGGGGGATTGCCGCCGGTGGCGAAGAGGTGATGCAGGCACTCCAGCAGGAATTTGCCGCGGCTGGGGTAGAGGATGCGACATTTGTTGACCACTGCCGGTTGCACAAGGTGGGCTGTCGCGGGTTCTGTGCCCGGGATGTGCTGGTCGACATCACCGTCGACGAGGTGAGCCATACCTACCAGTATATCGACGCCACCATGGTGAAAAGGCTGGTGGCAGAGCATGTCCTGGCCGGCCGGCCAGTGAAGGAGTGGCTGGTCGGTGAGGATTATCACACCTTCCACGACAATCAGGAAAAGATCATCCTGCATGATCTTGGCAGGATCGATCCGGAGTCCATCGACGAATACCTGGCGGTCGATGGTTATCGGGCGGCCCGAAAGGCCATAACCGAAATGCCTCCGGCCGAGGTGATTCAGACGATCAAGGATTCGGGGCTGCGCGGCCGGGGTGGCGGCGGCTTTCCCACCGGAGTGAAGTGGGCCTTCTGTGCGGATGCGAAAGCCGAAAAACGGTATATCATCTGCAATGCCGACGAGGGCGACCCGGGCGCCTTCATGGATCGCTCGGTGATCGAGGGCAATCCGCACGCGGTGATCGAGGGAATGATCATCGGGGCCTGGGCCATTGGCGCCGACTTGGGCTATGTCTATATCCGGGCGGAATATCCGCTGGCTGTCAAGCGTCTGAACACCGCGCTTGACGCGGCCAGAGAGCGTGGCTTTCTCGGCGAGAACATCTTTGGCTCGTCGTTTCACTTTGACATCAAGGTCAAGCTCGGCGCCGGCGCCTTTGTCTGCGGGGAAGAGACGGCGCTGATCGCCTCCATCGAGGGCGACCGGGGCATGCCCCGGGCCAAGCCGCCGTTTCCGGCCGCCAACGGTCTGTGGGGCAAGCCAACGATTATCAACAATGTCGAAACACTGGCCAACATCGCCCCCATCACCAACCGGGGTGCCGCCTGGTTCGCGTCGATCGGTTCGGCCAAATCCGCCGGCACCAAGGTCATCGCCTTGACCGGTAAGATCCGCAATACCGGGTTGATCGAAATTCCCATGGGCATGCCGCTCAAACAGATCATCTACGATATCGGCGGTGGCATCGAGGGTGACAGGCTGTTTAAGGCGGTACAGACCGGTGGCCCTTCCGGCGGCTGTATCCCCCAGCAGTTCATCGATCTGCCGGTGGACTACGAGGGCCTGCAATCGGTGGGCTCGATGATGGGGTCGGGCGGCATGGTGGTGCTTGACGAGACCGACTGCATGGTGGCCATTGCCAGGTTCTTTCTCGCCTTCACCCAGGAGGAGTCCTGTGGCAAATGTGTGCCGTGTCGGATCGGCACCAAGCGGCTGCTGGAGATCCTCACCCGGATCACCGAAGGCGAGGGGCGAAAGGGGGATATCGAACTGCTCCAACAGCTGGCCGAAGATGTCCGCGACGGCAGCCTCTGTGGCCTCGGGATGTCGGCGCCCAATCCGGTGCTCAGCACCATCAAGTATTTCCGCCATGAATACGAGGCCCACATCAACCACAAGAAGTGTCCGGCCAAGACCTGCAGCAAGCTGCTGACCTTCTTTATCCGCGAGCCGAACTGTGTCGGCTGCGGCATGTGTCGTAAGGCCTGTGGCGCCGGCGCCATTTCCGGTGAGAAGAAACAGCCACACCGTATCGACCAGGACAAATGTATCAAATGCGGGGCGTGTTATGATGCGTGCCGATTCAATGCAGTGCTGAAGGAGTAGGACAGTATGGTCACATGTACGATAGATAACCAGCAAATCGAGGTGGCCCCGGGAACGACGATCCTGACCGCTGCCCGGCAACTCAAACGGGATATCCCGACCCTGTGCTATGACAGTCGCCTCAAACCCCATGGTGGCTGCCGGCTCTGTGTGGTGGAGATCGCGGGGGGGCGGCGGCCGGTGACCTCCTGCACCACCCCGGTGGAAGAGGGGATGGTGATAACCACCACCAGCGAGCGGCTGACGCGGCTGCGCCGATCCATCGTCGAGTTGCTGCTCTCGGACCATCCCAACGACTGCATGGTCTGCATCCGGGCCGGTGACTGTACCTTGCAGGAATTGGCCTACCGCTACGGCATTCGTGAAAACCGTTTTATCGGTGCGGTACGCAACCACAATCGGCTCGATGACAACCCCTTCATCAGCCGCGAGCAGGACAAATGCGTGCTCTGCGGCCTGTGTGTGCGGGTCTGTGACGAGGTTCAGGGTGTCGGGGCCATCGGCTATGCCAACCGGGGGTTCGAGGCGAAGATCTGTTCGCCGTTCGAGCGTGATCTCGACTGCGAGTTCTGCGGCCAATGCGTTGCGGTCTGTCCGACCGGGGCCCTGTCCGGCAAGCTGTGGGCGGGCCATCCCCGCCACGAGGGGATCAAGCGCACCGAGACCACCTGTGGCTACTGCGGTTGTGGCTGCAACATCACCCTGCACACCGTCGGCAACGAGGTCACCCGCATCTCCTCGGCCAGCGACAACCACAACCGGGGTTGGCTCTGCGTCAAGGGGCGCTTTGGTTACGAGTTCATCAACAGTAAGGAGAGGCTGACCACGCCCCTTGTCAGGCGAGAGAAAGGTGGTCCGTTCGAAAAAGCCAGCTGGGGGGAAGCTATCGATCTCATTGTTAGAAAATTCAGTGAGATCAAGGATAAGTATGGCCCGGATGCCCTCGGTGGCCTGGCCTCGGCGCGATGCACCAATGAGGAGAACTACCTGTTCCAGAAACTGTTGCGGTCGGCGATCGGTACCAATAATATCGATCACTGCGCCCGCTACTGACACAGTGCGACCGTGGCCGGGCTGGCCACGAAATTCGGTTCAGGCACCATGACCAATTCGGTGGCGGAGATAGAAGATGCCAAGGCCCTTCTGGTGATTGGCTCCAATACCACCGCCAACCATCCTATTATCGCCTTGCGGATGAAAGAGGCGGCCCGGCGGGGGGCAAAACTCATCGTTGCCGATCCCCGGCAGATACCGCTTACCAAATTCGCCACCCTCTGGCTCAGGCACAAGCCGGGCACCGATTCGGTGCTGCTCAACGCCATCATGCAGGTGATCATTGCCGAGGGGCTGGAGGATCGAACCTTCATCGCCGAGCGTACCGAAGGGTATCAGGACTTTGCCGACTCCCTGGCGGAGTTCACCCCGGAAGCCGCCGCAGCGATAACCGGGGTGCCCGCCACCGATATCGTCCAGGCCGCCAGGCTGTTCGCCGCAGCGGAAAACGCCGGGATCTATTATGCCATGGGGATCACCCAGCACGTGATGGGTACCAACAATGTCCATGCGGTCGGTAACCTGGCCATGTTGACCGGTAACCTCGGCAAAGCGGGGGCCGGAGTCAATCCGCTGCGTGGTCAGAACAACGTTCAGGGCTGCTGCGACATGGGTTGCCTGCCCAATGTCTACCCCGGCTATCAGAAGGTCGACGACCCGGAGATACAGGCGAAGTTCGAAGCGGCCTGGGGCACCCCGTTAAACGGCAAGGTCGGTCTGCCGGCCTCGCTGATGACCGCGGCGATGCTGGATGGCCGGCTGAGGGGGATGTATATATTCGGCGAGAATCCGGCGCTGTCCGACCCCAACACCCATCATGCGGTAAAGGGGTTCGAAAGCCTCGATTTTCTGGTCGTGCAGGATATCTTCGCCACCGAAACCACGGCCCTGGCCGACGTGGTGCTGCCAAGTGCCTCATTCGCCGAAAAAGAGGGGACCTTCACCTCTTCGGAGCGGCGTATCCAGCGGGTCAGAAAGGCCATCGACGCCCCGGGCGAGGCCCGGGAGGACCTGGCCATCATTGCCGAGATCTACCAGCGACTGCGCGGGCTAGCGGTTGAACCGGTTACCGCCGAAGCGGTTTTTGCCGAGTCCGGCCATCTCTGGCCGGCCATTGCCGGGATCAGCTACAGTCGGCTCGAACACGAAGACCTGCAGTGGCCCTGTCCCAGCGCTGACCATCCCGGCACGCCGTATCTCTACCAGGAGAGTTTTCCGCGACCCGGCGGCAAGGCCAGATTCTCGGTGGTGCCCCAGGTTCTCTCCCATGAGTTGCCGGACAGGGACTACCCCTATCTGCTGACCACCGGCCGGGAACTGTTCCATTATCATACCGGCACCATGACCAGACGCTCCACCGGTCTGGACAAGGTGGCCCCGACCGCCTATGTCGAGGTGAATCCAATCGATGCCCTCGATATTGGCGTCGCCAGTGGTGAAACGGTGACCGTCAGCTCTCGCCGGGGAACGATCCAGTTACCGATCAAGATCAGTGAGATCGTGCCGGCCGGTGTCGTCTTCATCCCCTTTCACTACAAGGAGGCCAGCGCCAATATCCTGACCAGCGACGCCCTCGACCCGGTCTGCAAGATCATGGAGGCAAAAGTTTGCGCGGTACGTATTGAGAAATAACGATTATGCAGTACAGTATCCGTGAGGATGCCGTGTGGGGGATTGGCGCAACGCTCAATCCCCTTTTTTTGGCAAAATTTTCAGGACACATTGAACAATTACCGCGATCAGAGAGAAAATGAACACAATAGCCGTGCGCAGCGAGGCCCTGCCCGTCGCCGAATATGTCAGTGTCATCGTTGTGCCCGAGACCGCCCTGACCGAGCCGGGCTATGTCCGGACCATGACAGTGAGCAATGAAGCCCATGCCAAGCATGAGTTTTACGCCATGGCTCAAATGGCCTATTATCAGGTCGAGGACCAGGAGTTGACCATTGAGGAGGTGCAGGGGCCAATGACGATAACATGGGCAGGCGAAGAGGAAACTCTGGCGCGCGGCATGCTGATCTGCCGGGACAAAGAGGGGGAACTGCGGGTCATGATGCATGGGGGGCTGCCCAGAAAGAAAATGCTCGAGACCGCCAATCGCTATTGTACCCGATGGATCCGGCTCGATATCTAGTGCCTATCCACTTCCCCGCGGACAGCTCAGACAGGGGTGCACGACAGCACCTGCGAGGATGGAATATCGACCAACTCGGCCTGAGCCAAAACACGACGAAAAAGAGACTGGAGCAGTGAAACAGAAAATAACCGTCTTCCAACAGCAGGGCCGCGGTGAAAGAAAGATTGCCGGCATCAGGGCGCACGCGGCCGATACCATCGACGTCGAGGTGATCTCCATCGATCAGGTACTGCCGGCAATTATCGATGAGGGGGCTGAATTCCTGCCCAAGAGTATCGACGCCGATCTGGTGCTGGACTTTCTTCAACATGCCGACCTCTCTCATGACCTGGTCGCACTGTGTAAGCGGTTGGGTATCCCCGTTATCTCCTCAGGTAAAAAAATACCGGGGCAATGGGCGATCACCCCCCCGACCTGATGTGGACTCGCCCGCCAGGTTGGCCTGGGCGAATATGGAGAGCGTTTTGGCATGCCGGAATACGAGGTGGAACTCGCCGACGGAATCATCACCGCGATACGGGTGGTGCGGGGGGCCTCCTGTGCGGCGTCGTGGGAGGCGGCCAAGCGGCTTATCGGCACTGCCACCGACGATGCCGCGCGAAAGATGGGGATTGAGTCGCAGTTCTTTTGCTCGGCAAATCCCGCCGGCTGGGATCCGATCTATGGGAAAAGCCCGGTTCACTTTGCCGGCAAGGTTCATGCCAGAGCGTTGGCTGAGGCGATAGACAAGGCCTTGAGCAAGGGCGCCAGGCGGGAATGAGAGCGATCGGCAGATTTTCATTGCAGGATGCGAGGGTTGTTTTTTTTCGGTAAGGGTATTATGAATGATACTAGGGAGTAATACGATAGATATTGGTTGCGCTGACGATATCTCGATGGGCTGCTGCCGGTTGAGACGAGAGAGCGGGGAGCGTGCAAAGAGTGCGCCACCATGGTTGTCTATCTCCAGGAAAACCTGAAAATTATGGGAGACGACATGAGCGACAAGGCAACGCTTGTTCTGGACGGGAAAGAATACCTATATGATATCGTCACCGGTTCAGAAAATGAACGCTGTATAGATATCACCCAGCTGCGCCAGCAGACCGGCTGCATCACCATGGATGAAGGGTTTGGCAATACAGGGTCATGTTATTCCTCGATAACCTTTATCGATGGCGGCAAGGGAATCCTGCGCTATCGCGGCTACCCGATCGAAGAGATTGCCGAGAATGCCTCGTTTGTCGAGACCGCCTATCTGATACTCTACGGCGAGTTGCCCAATGTCGAACAGATCAAAAGGTTTTCTCAGCTGTTGCGCGAGCATGCCCAGCTACATGAAAATCTCAAGCACCAGTTTGAAGGGCTACCGTCAGACGCCCCACCGATGGCCATCCTCTCATCGATGCTCAACATGGTCTCCTGCTTTCATCCCGATGTGCTGGAGGTGCATTACAAGGGGGAAGGGTTCGATCGTAATGCCGCATTGCTGCTCTCAAAAGTCCGGACCATCGCCGCCTGGGCCTACCGCACGGCCGCCGGCAAACCGTTCAATCCGCCCAATCCGAATCTCAGCTACTGCGCCAATTTCCTGCATATGATGTTCACCGACCCCTATCAGGAGTATGTTCCACCACCGGTGGTGGAAAAGGCGATCAACCTCTTTTTCGTGCTCCATGCCGATCACGAGCAGAACTGTTCCACTTCGACCGTTCGAGTTGTCGGCAGTTCCAGGGCCAATCTGTTCAGCTCGATCGCCGCCGGGGTCTGCGCCCTGTGGGGGCCGCTGCACGGTGGCGCCAACCAGGCCGTTATCCAGATGCTCGAAGAGATGCAGACCTCAGGGCGTCCTCTGACCGCCTACATCGACATGGCCAAGGCCAAGAACAACAGCTTTCGCCTGATGGGCTTTGGCCACAGGGTCTACAAGAATTTCGATCCGCGCTCCATTATCTTGAAAAAACATGTCGATGCGGTTCTGAAAGAGCTCAACATCACCGATCCTCTCCTCGATATCGCCCTCGAACTCGAGGAAAAAACCCTGCAGGATGACTATTTCAAAGAGCGGCACCTCTATCCCAACGTCGATTTCTACTCCGGTATCCTGCTGCGAGCCATCGGCATTCCCTTGAATATGTATCCGGTAATGTTTGCCATCGGCAGGATGCCGGGCTGGATCTCCAACTGGAAAGAGTTGCATGAACACAAGCAGCGCATATCCCGGCCCCGGCAGATCTACACCGGTGCGACCACTCGCAGCTATCTGCCCATAAACAAGCGATAAAAGGTGCTTTCCGGCTGCGGACTGTAACTGCACTGCTGGGCGATATACGAAGAAAGACGATAACTTACAACCACAACGTTTTCAGGGAGAAGAGAAATGGCTGCACGGCATGCCATGGACATTTTTTCGGCACTGAACAAGTCAAACTGCAGGGAATGCGGGGAGAAGACCTGTCTGGCCTTTGCCGGGGCGGTATTTACCGGGCGCCGTACCCTTGACAGCTGCCCCTATCTGAGTGCGGAGGCACGATTACGACTGACCGTGACCGACACCGGCACAGGCGAAGAGGACGAGAGCGAGCGGTCGTTGCGCCTGCTCAAAGACCGGTTGCAGACCCTTGATTTTGCGGCCGCCGCTGCCAGAAGTGGCGGCCGCGTCAAAGATGACCGACTGACTGTCAAGGTGATGGGCAAGGACTTCAAGGTGGACCGCGAGGGTAATTTTTCCTCAGATATCCATATCAACCACTGGATCGCGGTACCGTTTCTCCTCTATGTGCTCGACGGCAAAGGAAAGACACCGGAGGGTAACTGGATTTCCTATCGAGAGGTGGAGGGGGGCCGGGAGCGCTATGGTCTCTTCAACAAACGCTGCGAAGAAGATCTGCGCGCGGTGGCCGATGCCTGGCCCGAACTGTTTCAGGATATGATCGGTATCTTTCAGGGCAAAGAGGTGGAGAGCCGATTTGCGGCAGATGTGTCAGTGGTGCTGCTGCCCCTGCCGAAGGTGCCGGTGATGATCTGCTACTGGCGCCCCGAAGAGCATATCGAGTCGACTTTAAATATCTATTTCGATACCACCGTCAACGACAACATCGGCAACAACGGCATCTACTCACTCTGTGCCGGCCTGGCGATCATGTTCATGAAGCTGGCCAAACGGCACGGCTTCAAACGGGGATGACCAGCATGGCTGGACCATAGACCATAGAGTCTTTGCCACAACGAACACTACAACTCTGAGGCTCGGTAAGATGGCCTCGCAGGCCAACGGGTTTCATACAAACCAGCATGGCTGGACCAGGTACCGCAGCCACAACAAACCATGAAAATCCCGAGGAAGTGCCAACGACTCCTTGTCGGCGATTTTCGGATAAACCGGTGGTAGAACAAAAAACTCGCACCATTTCCATATCTTCCCAAAGTACAGCCACTCCTGCTGAATCTACTGCTGATTATAGGGCAGGAGAATCGAGAAGGTGGTGCCCTGGCCCGGGGCGCTGGTGACCGTAATGGTGCCGTGCAGGGAATCGATGATCGATTTGACAATCGACAGCCCCAGACCGGTGCCCTGGATGGTGCGGGTGTTGGCGTCCTTGACCCGGTAGAAACGGGTGAAGATCTTGCCCAGGTCCTCCTCGGGGATGCCGAATCCGGAGTCCGCCACCTCGATATTGAGATCGTCCGCTGTCACCTTGGCGGAGATCCGGACACTGCCCCCTTCCGGCGAGTATTTGATGGCGTTGGTGACAAGGTTTGAGATCACCTCGTCGAGATGACGGGGATTGGCCAACAGCCTGGGCAGGTCAGGGGCGAGTTCCAGTTCGATATGCATTGTTTTTTTCTGGGCATAAGGGGTGTGGAAGGTTTTTTGCTCGGTCAGCAGCTGAGCGATATCGACCAGTTCCCTCTCATGGGCCACCAGTCCCGATTCTATCCGGGAAAGGTCGAGAAGCTCGGTGACCAGGTTGTTGAGGTTGAGCATCTTTTCCGAGGCCCGCTCGAGGATCTCCCGCTGCTTGGCGGTGGTATCGCCGGCCAGTCCGTCGAGTATGACTTTGAGCTGCATGAGCAGCGAGTTGATCGGGCTGCGGATCTCATGGCTTACCATCGAGACGAAATCGGATTTCATCTGATCCATCTTCTTGATCGCCGTTATGTCATGCAGCACGGTGATGGTACCGATATTGTGGTCGGCACGACCGCAGAAGGGCGAGCAGCGGACACTGAAGATTTTCTCGTCGTCGCCTTCGGAACCCGGCACCACCAGTTCCTGGGCGATCTCGGTAAAGGAGGCGGCCGGGGTGGCCAGGGCCTGATCGACAGCTGCCAGCAGACTCTGATCGCCAATTGCCTCGTGGACCAGGCTGCCGACCATGGTGCTGCCCTGGAAACCTATCATATGTTTAAAGGCCGGGTTGGCCAGGACGATACGTTTGTCGCTGTCGGTGGTCATCACCCCGTCGGTCAGCCGGTTGACCATGACCCGCATCCGTGACTTGCTGGTGACGATATCCTGCAGGGCCTGGGTATAGCGGAGTGATTTATTGACCACGGCCCGCAACTGGTCGGGAGTGAAGGGCTTGGGACTGAAATCGAAGGCCCCTTTTTTCATGGCCTCGATGGAATGCTCCAGGGTGGCATAGCCGGTTATCACGATGACGACGGTGTCGGGATCGATATCACGGACCTCGGCCAACACTTCAAAGCCGGACATATTCGGCATCATCAGATCGAGAAGCAGGATGTCGAAATGTTTCTCCTTGACCAGTTTGATCCCCAGGGCGCCATCGCCGGCCGTCTCGATCGTGAAACCCATCGAGCGCAGGACCATCTTGCACGCATCTCTGATGCGCTGTTCGTCGTCGATAACCAGGATACGTGATCCTGCCTGATCGTGCTCTGCCGCCTCCTGAACCATGGTGGACTCCTGTGGTATATCGGGTAAATACGGGTGAAATCTGCAGGTACCTGGAACGCCATGTGGCCATGGTAATACAGCTACTGTCATTTTCAAACACTTATTTGCGTTTGCACCTCGCAGAGAGGCGACGGGTGGCCAACATCGTGATTGGTCACGCCTCTCGCCTCGCCAGATCGTCCGGGAACGACCGGTCGTGACCCAGAATGTCGGGACAGCGGCATGTCAGGCCGATATCGACTACCAGCTTCACAGTCACCGAGACGGTCTTTGGGGTGAGAGTGCCCCACTTTGCCCGGCTCCGCGATGCTGGTCGACAGCCTCACCTTACCCCATGGTATGGATAAATGCGCACCTAACCATAAAAATCATTTATTTCGATAGCGATAGTGTATTATACTTGCCATGTCCACCAGGGATGACGATCCCGGATACTGTTGTTACATTCTGCAAATACCCGTGAAGCCACTGGTGATCTGCGAATGGCCGGTACCAGTGCTGTGTCGGGACTGCACCAGAAAGGAGGGCTTGCTTTGACAAGAATTACCCCCGGACAGGAACAGAAGCATCACGTCGGCTCTGTATTGGTGGTTGGTTCAGGGATAGGAGGCATGCAGTCGGCCCTCGATCTTGCCAACAGCGGACTTCTGGTTCACATGATCAGTGATGAACCCTCCATCGGCGGGACCATGGCGCGCCTGGACAAGACCTTCCCCACCGGTGACTGTGCGATGTGCATGATCTCACCACGAATGGTCGAGAGCAGCCGGCACCCCAATATCAAGATGCATACCCTCGCCCGGGTCAGCAGGCTCGAAGGCGAGGAGGGCGATTTCACCGCCACCATCAGCGAAAAGGCCCGTTATATCGACGCGGATCGCTGTACCGGTTGTGGCGCCTGCGAGAAGCAGTGCCCGAGCCGGGTGCCTGACTATTTCAATCAGGGCCTCAACGATCGACGGGCCGTTTACGCCCTCTTTCCCCAGGCGGTTCCCAACACCAGGGCCATCGATTCGGCCCACTGTCTCTATCTCACCAAGGGCGTGTGCCGGAAGTGCGAGAAGGTCTGCGACGCCAAGGCCATCAACTTCGAAGATACCGACAAGGAGTACCAGCTCAATATCGGTTCGGTGATTCTCACCCCGGGCCTGAAAACGTACGACCCGGCCATCCGTCAGGAATATGGGTTTGGCCGCTACGCCAATGTCGTCACGGCCCTGCAGTTTGAGCGGCTGCTGTCCGCCTCCGGTCCCTGCGGCGGCCATGTCGTGCGGCCCAGCGACGATATGCCGCCTAAACGGGTGGCCTGGATCCAGTGTGTCGGTTCGCGCAACGAGCACAATGCCAACCCCTGGTGCTCGTCGGTCTGTTGCATGTATGCGGCTAAGCAGTGCACCATCGCCAAGGAACACGATCCCGAGGTGGAGCAGACCGTTTTCTACATGGAGCTACGGGCCTTCGGCAAGGATTTCGACAAGTTTATCGACAAGGCCAAAACGACCGCGGGGGTACGGTACAAGCGGGCGATGGTCGCCGAAATTCACGAACAGGCCGACAGCAAAAATCTCCTTATTCATTATGTCGGTGACGATGGCAGGCTGGTCAACGAAGAGTTTGACATGGTGGTGCTCTCCATCGGTTTCGAGCCACGCGATGAGGCCGCCGAATTCGCGAGGATCTTCGCCATCGATACCGACGAGTACGGCTTCGCCAGGACCTCGACCCTGGCGCCGGTACAGACCAGTCGACCGGGAGTCTTCGTGGCCGGAATCTATCAGGGACCAAAGGATATTCCCGAGACGGTGGTCCAGGGCAGCGGTGCGGCCGCCCAGGCCATGGCCCTGTTGGGTGAGAGCCGTGGCAGTGAAGTGGAAGAGGTGGTTCTTCCCGACGAGTTGGATATCTCGCAGCAGGAACCCAGGATCGGGGTGTTCGTCTGTCACTGCGGGGTCAATATCGCCGGGACCGTCGATGTGAAAAAGGTGGCCGAAGAGGCGGGTAAGGGGGCCAATGTCACCCACAGTGAGACGGTCATCTACGCCTGTGCCCCGGATGGTCAGGAAAAGGTCAAAGAGGTGATCAAGGAGAAAAAACTCAATCGGGTGGTCATCGCCTCCTGTACCCCGAGAACCCATTCGCCGCTGTTCATGGACACCATCCGTGAGGTGGGACTGAATAAATTTCTCTTTGAACTTGCCGACATCCGTGAGCAATGCTCCTGGTGTCATATGGACGACAAGGAGCACGCCACCCAGAAAGCCCTGGAGATCGTCAACATGAATGTGGGCAAGGCCCGGTTACTCCAGCCGGTGCAGCAGAGTTCGGTCGGAGTGACCCATCATGCGCTGGTGGTCGGTGGCGGGGTGGCCGGGATGACCGCTGCCCTGTCGCTGAGCCGACAGGGGTATGGCGTTCATTTGGTCGAGCGGAACACCGAATTGGGTGGGCTGATCCGTGGTCTTCGGCGGACGCTGGAGGGCGATGACGTCCAGATCTTTCTGGCCGATCTCATCACCAAGGTCCGTGAGGACCGGCGTATAACGCTTCACCTGAATACCACGGTTGCCGCCACCGACGGTTTTGTCGGCAACTTCGTCACTCGGCTGGCCAACGATACGCTCATCGAGCATGGCGCGATACTGCTGGCTACCGGCGGGGTGGAGTATCAACCGAGCGAATACGGCTATGGCACCTCGGAGCGGATTGTCACTCAGCGCGGTCTCGAAGATCTGCTGGCGCAACGCGACCCGACCGAGAGTGAGACCTATCTGATGATCCAGTGCGTCGGCTCGCGGGAGGAACCGGATAACTACTGCTCGCGGATCTGCTGCCAGGATGCCTTGAAAAACAGCATCGCCATCAAGCAGAGGGCGCCGGGAGCCCAGGTGGTGGTCCTCTACCGGGATATGCGGGCCTACGGGCTGAAAGAAAAATATTACAAGCAGGCGCGGGATCTCGGAGTGCTGTTCTTTTTGTTCGTGCCAGAGGAAAGACCCGCCGTCGAGGTGATGGCTAACGGCTGCCGGGTACGGTTTGCCTCGACGATTCTGGGACGGGAGATGATCGTCGATGCAGATTATGTGGTGCTCTCCACCGGCCTGCGTCCCCAGCCGGATGTGGAGGATGTCTCCAAGCGGTACAAGCTGACCTGCAATCTCGACAAATTCTTCCTCGAAGCCCATGTCAAGCTGCGGCCGGTGGATTTCCCCAGCGAGGGTTTTTTTCTGGCCGGTCTTGCCCACGCCCCGAAAAATCTCGAAGAGACCATCGCCCAGTCTCTTGCGGGAGCGGGTCGGGTAGGGGCGTTGCTGTCCCATGAAAAACTGGCTGTTTCCGGTATTATCGCCAAGCATGATCGCAACCTCTGCATGTCATGCCTGGCCTGTTTCCGGGCCTGTCCCTTCGGCTCCCCCTTTATCGATGAAGACGGTATGGTCAGCCATAATGAAGTGAAATGTACCGGCTGCGGGATCTGCGCCGGGGTCTGTCCCGCCAAGGCGTTTCAGGTCAACTTCTTTCGGGATGACCAGATCCGGGCCATGATCGATGCCGTCACGGAGGTTGGCTGAGCGTTATATCACAAGGAGAACTACAAGGAGAACTGATGACACCTGGTGAGGAAAAGATACGCGAACGGGTCAGTCCAGAAAAACATCCTGCGGATATTCCAGCCGACTGGCAGGCCAACGTCATTGCCTTTGCCTGTCATTACTGCGCCTTTGCCGCGGCCGACCTGGCCGGGGTCATGAGACTGTCGTATCCGTACAATGTGAAAGTCGTGCGGCTTCCCTGTACCGGCAAGCTCGATCACTCCTATGTCCTGCGGGCCTTCGAACGGGGGGTCGACGGGGTGTTCGTTGCCGGCTGACTCGAGGGGCAATGCCATTTCCTGGAAGGAAATCTCAACGCCAAAAAACGAGTTGGTCGGCTGCATCACCTCCTGGAGTCGGTGGGAATCGATAGCGCCAGACTGCATTTTTTCAATCTCTCCGCTGCCATGGGGCCGCGATGGGCGGAGATATGTCGCGAATTTACCCAAAAAATCCAGGAGTTGGGGCCATCACCCATCTGGCTGGCTTTAAAGAAGAAAAAAAGAGAGGCGGTGACAGAATAAGCGTTCACCTCGTCTTGTTCCAAGGTGAGCCATCCGGCTACCTGAGGGACGGGTGCTGGCCAAAAGAGAACGGAGTATTGAGCAAGGAGCTGGAACATTATGATAGTTGGTGAGCAGAAATCACTGGAAGAGATCTGGGAAATGGTTCGCGAGCATAAGAATGTTACCGTGTTCGGCTGCAATACCTGTGTGGCGGTCTGTCATCAGGGCGGCAACAAGGAGGCGGAGATCCTTGCCTCACTTCTGCGGATGAAGGCCACCCAGGAAGAGGCGGAGATCACCTTTGTCGACAGCGGTATCGAGCGGCAGTGTGAGCATGAATTTTTTGAAAAGACCCAGGAGATTATCGAGAGGTCAGAGGCCGTGCTCAGTCTCGCCTGCGGTATCGGGGTGCAGTTCATGGCGATGAAATATCCGGCGACACCCGTCTATCCCGCTCTCAACACCACGTTTCTCGGTGATGTGATTCGACCGGGGCACTTCACCGAGAAGTGCCAGGCCTGCGGAGACTGTGTACTGGGTCTCACTGCCGGAGTCTGCCCGGTAAGCCGCTGCGCCAAGCGGGTGATGAACGGACCCTGTGGCGGCTCGACCAACGGTAAATGCGAGGTCTCAAAAGATATGGACTGTGCCTGGCAGCTGATCATCGACCGATTGGACGCCATGGGGAAACTCGACAATTACGAAAAGCTGAGCACGATCAAGGACTGGTCGAAGGACCGGGCCGGCGGACCGAGATCTTTTACCTTGGAGGGCTTTTAATCGTGGAACTGTATACGGAAAGCAAACTTGAAAAGATTTTCAAGAGCGGTCAGCTTGCGGTCACCAGTGAATGTGGCCCGCCCAGATCCAGCGACCCGGCCCATATTGTCGAAAAGGGGCAACTGATAAAAGATCATGTCGACGCCATCAACGTTACCGACAACCAGACCTCGGTAACCAGAATCTGCAGTCTCGCCGCCTGTATCCATCTGAAAAACATGGGGCTCGAACCGGTTTTGCAGATGGTCACCAGGGATCGTAACCGGATCGCCCTGCAGAGTGATCTGCTCGGCGCGGCCTCCTTTGGCATCAACAACGTTCTCTGCCTCTCCGGTGACCACCAGAGTTTTGGCGACCATCGCCAGGCCCAGAACGTCTTCGATCTCGACTCCATGCAGCTGATCCAGACCGTGCGGTACATGCGTGAAGAGAGCAAGTTTTTGAGTGGTGATGAAATCAAGGTCCCGCCAAAGTTCTTTGTCGGAGCCGCGGCCAACCCCTTTGGTGACCCGTTCAAGATCAGGGTTCCCCGACTGGCCAAGAAGGTGGCCTCCGGAGCGGAATTCATCCAGACCCAGTGCATCTACAATATGGAGCGCTTCGAACAGTGGATGGAAGGGGTCAGGGAGCGCGGACTGGACCAGCAGGTCTATATCATGGCCGGCATAACACCGATGCGCTCGGTCGGTATGGCTAAATACATGAAGCGAGCGGTACCGGGCATGGACGTGCCGGACGAGCTGATCGAGAGGCTGCAGGGGGTCGATAAAAAAAAGCAGGCCCAGGAAGGCATCGATATCGCCGTCGAACAGATTCAGCGTCTTAAAGAAATCAAGGGGGTGGCCGGATTCCACATCATGGCCATCGAGTGGGAGGAGAAGGTACCTGAGATCGTCGAGCGGGCCGGTCTCTATCCCCGGCCCACGGTCGATTAGCCCTATCTGGCGGACCGAACTTCCACCAGACGGCCTGGCACCTCAATGATGGTGATGATGGTGATGGTGATCATCCCCGTGTGCCGGGCCGCCAGCTTTCTGTAAGGCGCTCTCCAAGGCATCGTTGGCCTTTTTCACCGCGCTGATGGCCTCGGCGATATGGTCGGCTATGGCGGACTCACCCTCGGTTGCCGCCGTTTGCCGCCAGCGTTCGAACTCCTCGACGTGGCTTTTGGTATGTTCGATCCAGTGTTGCAGGATGCGTTGCAGTTTTTCCTTGTTTTCCATAATGTTCCTCTGGGGTTGCGGTTTGGGGCGGCAGGGTGATGGTATCGAACATCGGCTCAGATGACCATCGGCCCTGCCTCAGGCACGGTTTTGCAGATAGACCTTGCCGGCCAGAAAATCGATATTGCGGATGATAGAATTCGGTATCTCCTGGGGGCCCTCGAACAGCGAGGTAATGGTTATTGAAGTGTCCTGGACCTGCAGCCTGGTAACGTTTTCCATCAGCGTCTTCTCGTCACCATTCTGGTCCATCACGACGCGTATCTCACACATGGTCTGCCTCCGTTCGCTGGAAGGTTTGGTGGTGGGGCACTGCCGCCTGGCATTGGCATGCTCCTCGGAATGTACTGCAAAGACAAATAATGCGTCAACCGGCAATTGGCCAGGAGAAAAAGACAGCCAGGCGAGGTGACGGGAGTATGACAAGAGTTGTCTCGGTGATGCCTTGGCTGGCTACCGGGTGCCTCGGCGGCAACGTGAGAGGATTATCTCGCTTGGTCAAAAGCCGAGCCTGAAAAGCCGAGCCTGGTCGATAACGGAACCGAAATTCCATTTTTGTTTACTTGACGAACAACATTGTGAAACTCTTGGACGACCGCCTCTTCAATCATGGGTATGTGACTGTTTTCAGTCGAAACAACTTGCAAGAGCACGGTAAGAGGAGTAGGTTAGCGAGCACATTGGATACGTAGCGACAACTCTCACTGTATCTATTTAACCGGAAGACGGAATACCGCTGTATTGCGTCTTTTGTCACCTTCACTCGAAAAGGATATCAACATGGCATTAGATCCGACCAAACACAAAGACTGGGAAATTGCCGAAGAGGCCGAAGCACGGATGTTAACGATCTACCAGATCGGTGAAAAACTGGGGCTGACCCAGGAAGAACTGCTGCCCCAGGGGCACTATATCGGCAAGATCGATTACCAGAAGGTCCTTGCCCGGCTGAAAAACAAACCAAACGGCAAGTACATCGACGTAACGGCCATTACCCCGACACCACTGGGCGAGGGCAAGTCGACCTCTTCCATGGGCCTGGTCCAGGGGCTTGGCAAGCGTGGCAAGAAGGTCTGCGCCGCCATCCGTCAGCCCTCCGGCGGCCCGACCATGAACATCAAGGGCTCGGCAGCAGGCGGCGGTCTGGCCCAGTGTATCCCCCTGACCCCGTTTTCACTCGGTTTCACCGGGGATATCAACGCCATCATGAACGCCCATAACCTGGCGATGGTCGCTCTCACCTCCCGTATGCAGCATGAACGAAACTACGATGACGAGCAGCTCGAACGACTGTCCGGCATGAAGCGTATCGATATCGACCCGACCAATGTCGAGATGGGCTTCGTTATCGATTTCTGCTGCCAGTCCCTCAGGAACATCATCATCGGCATCGACGGCGTCAACGGCAAGGCCGACGGCTACATGATGCGCTCCAAGTTCGGTATCGCCGTGTCCTCCGAGGTCATGGCTATTCTGGCGGTCGCGACAAATCTCAAGGACATGCGTGAGCGCATGGGTAAGATTGTCGTTGCCTATACCAAAAAAGGCAAGCCGGTCACTACCGAAGACCTCGAGGTCGCCGGGGCTATGACCGCCTGGATGGTCGACGCAATGAATCCGAGCCTGATGCAGACTCTGGAAGGACAGCCGGTCATCGTTCATGCCGGTCCGTTTGCCAATATCGCCATCGGCCAGAGCTCGATTATCGCCGACCGGGTAGGTCTCAAACTCGCCGACTATCATGTCACCGAGTCTGGCTTCGGCGCCGATATCGGTTTCGAGAAATTCTGGAATATCAAATGCCGTTACAGCGGCCTGGTACCTGACTGTGCCGTTGTCGTCGCCACCATCCGTGCCCTGAAATGCCATGGCGGCGCCCCCGTACCGGTGCCCGGCAAACCGATGCCGGTCGAATACTCTTCAGAGAACGTCGAATGGGTCGCCAAAGGGTGTGAAAACCTCATCCATCACATTAAGACCGTCCGCAAGGCCGGTATCAGCCCGGTGGTCTGCATCAACGCCTTCTACACCGATACCGACGCCGAGATTGCCAAGGTTCGTGAGCTGGCCGAAGCTGCCGGCGCCAAGGTCGCACTGTCCCGCCACTGGGAGAAGGGTGGCGAAGGGGCCCTGGAGTTTGCCGATGCGGTTATCGCCGCCTGTGAAGAGAAGAGCGAGTTCAAACTGCTCTACGAACTCGACGAGCCGATCAAGGCGCGTATCGAAAAAATAGCCAAAGAGGTTTATGGCGCCGATGGTGTCGATTATTCCGCCGCCGCGCTCAAATCCATCGACCGGCTGCAGAAAGATCCGGAGCTGTCCAAGCTGGCACTGTGCATGGTGAAGACACACCTGTCGCTGTCCGACAATCCCGCGATCAAGGGTGTGCCCAAAGGCTGGCGTCTGTCCATCCGCGAGGTGCTCATCTATGGTGGCGCCGGGTTCATCGT
This sequence comes from Desulfopila sp., assembly GCA_047973425.1. GTDB lineage: Bacteria > Desulfobacterota > Desulfobulbia > Desulfobulbales > Desulfocapsaceae > Desulfopila. Next base: position 34,502 of record JBKEBZ010000062.1, on the reverse strand, counting down.
TCCTGTCGCCGGAGCCATCAGCCTGATGCCTGGTACCAGCTCCAACCCTGCCTTCAAGCGCGTCGATGTCGATGTCGAGACCGGTAAGGTCAAGGGCGTATTTTAGCCAGCCGGCTGGACCAAATGGCCTCGGTCACAACGAATCATGAAACTCCTTGGCGCGGCAACCGAGCGTTGCGTGCCAGAGAGTTTTGGATAAAGACGACCCGTTTATTACTGCGGGTCGTTCACCAGACGGTCATGTGCAATCCGCAACGTGACAGCTGTTTGCAATGAACCATTGCATGGCTGGACCAAGTAACCTCAGCCACAACGAAACATGAAATTCCCCGGTGCGGTAACAGAGATTGTCGTGCTGATGAGTTTCATAGAGAGAGCTGAAAAGGAGATGTGTTGATGACAGCAGAAATTATCAGCGGTACCGAGATACGCAAGACGATTCTTGCCGAATTAAAAGAAGAAGTCGAAAAGATCAAATCCCAATATGGCAAGCCTCCTGGGTTGGTCACGATTCTCGTCGGAGAGAACCCGGCTTCTGTCAGTTATGTCACCCTCAAGGTGAGAACCGCAGAGAGCCTGGGTTTTCATGAGGTGCAGGACAACCAGCCGGAAGATATTTCCGAGGCCGATCTTCTCGCCCTCATAAAGAAGTACAACAACGATCCGGATATCCACGGGATACTCGTGCAGTTACCGCTGCCCAAGCATATCGACGATAAAAAGGTTCTGAACGCCATCGATCCGGACAAAGACGTCGACGGATTTCATCCGGTGAATGTCGGTCGTCTGATGATCGGTGGTGACGAGGTGCTCTTTCCGCCCTGTACCCCGGCCGGCATCCAGGAGATGATCGTTCGCTCTGGCACCGAGACCTCCGGCGCCGAAGTCGTTGTCGTCGGTCGTTCCAATATCGTTGGCAAGCCCATTGCGATCATGATGGCTCAGAAGGGGGTTGGTGCCAACTCCACGGTGACCATCGTCCACACCCGCACCAAAGATCTCGCCGCCCACTGTAAACGCGCCGATATCCTCATCGTCGCCGCTGGCGTACCCAATCTGGTAAAACCCGAATGGATCAAGCCCGGCTCCACGGTCATCGATGTCGGGGTCAATCGGGTCGGTATGAACGAGGCCACAGGCAAGGCAATTCTTCGTGGTGACGTCGATTACGAGAAGGCCTCCGAAATCGCTGGAAAAATCACCCCGGTTCCCGGGGGGGTTGGGCCGATGACCATTACCATGCTGATGAAAAATACCGTTCGCTCCGCAAAGCTGCATCTGGGCAAATAATCGCCAACAGATACAGACAGAATGGTAGAGAAAATGTTGCAACTGGCTTAAGGCCGGCTGCAACATTTTTTTTGCCAAATACAGATATCGTCTAGAAGGCTAATTGGCGGAGGAGTCCTCGGCCCTGTCGAACCTCGTGTGGATCATCCCAGCGTCACAGGACGTCGGTTCTTCCTGGCAGTCGGTTCGGCGGCATGGTTCGACATGGATGGTGATATCGGAATTGTCGAGCGCCTGTTGAATTTCTTCTTCCAGAATTTCGGTTATCCGGTGGGAGGCGTCGACCGTCAGGTTTTTACAAACAGTCAAATGAAAATCTATGATCTTGTGTGAACCCGCGCGACGGGTACGTAGATTATGACAGCTCAGGGTATTGCCACCGTGGCTTGCGACAATTTCCTCGATGGTGTTGCGTAAATCTTCGGGCAACTGTGCGTCGAGCACATCGTCTAATGCGTGACGGGCGAGCTTGAGTGCTTCATAGAGGATATATGCGCCAACCAGCAGGGAAAGAAAAGAATCGAGCCAGGAAAGCTGAAAAATGCGGATAGCGACCAGCCCGGCGACCAGCGCCAGGTTGGTGTAGACATCCATCGAAAAATGCAGGGAGTCAGCCTGCAGAGCGCTGGAGTCGGTTTCCCGAGCCACCTTCTGCAGGTAGCGGGAGATGGCCCATGACATCACCAGGGAGATGGCCAGGACGATAATGCCACTGCCGAGTTCGCTGGGCGCGGACCCGTTGAAGAGACGCCTGGCCGATTCGATCAGGATCCAGACTCCGGAGCCGCCAATCACCAGAGCCTGTACCAGAGCGGCCATGGTTTCGAACTTGCCGTGGCCATAGGCATGACTCTCATCGGCAGGCTGGTCTGCATGCCGGATGGCGAGAAGATTGACGCCGGACATCAGGATGTCGAGCATCGAATCTATGGCCGAGGAGAGCACGGCCATGGAACCGGTCAGCAGGCCGACCGTGAATTTCAGCACGGAAAGGGTGATTGCGGTACTGATGGAAAGTTTGGCGGCAAAGAGCTTTTTTTTCGCTGGACTGGTTTTCATGTGCGAAGGAGAAATTTCACTGCTCGATGACCCTTGATGGTGTCATCCGCTGCTGCTGGATATGTTACATTAGACATTTTTCCAGCACAAGGAAAGGGGAAAGAGATCGCCTACAGCATGGATGTCGTCGCTGACCGCTGCACCTCTCTGTCGCCATTCACCAGGGCGCAGGGCCGGCTATCCGTTGATATGGCGTCATAAGACGTCCGATCTCCTCGTTGTAGCGGAATCAGCCACTGCCGGGCGTACCGCATGGGCGCCTGTGTTCGGCCGCTCCCGCTGCAACGCAGGAGATCGACCTTTTTACGACGCCATCACTATTTCACTTCGTAAAATTTCAATATCACCTTATCTGGCAGGCGTAACGCATAACAGATAAAGACTGTCCGCTCCATCCATTTATATTTGTCAGAATATGTTTCAAAGCGTGGAGTGGTAACAAAATAAACATACTGGGGATCGACGATTTTCCCCATTGCAACTTCATCGGCATACAGTGGATCTACCCGGCGGATCCCTGCATTATCGATATAAATGGTTTCGCCATCATCGAGGGCGATGGCATACCGGGCGATCAATTCAGTAAAACCATCCGGACGTATTACCTGACTGTCCACCCCTCCGGGAAGGATCTTGCCACGTAATTGACCTCTTACGATACCTCCGGTAATTTCGATTAATTGACGTCGTCCATGTCTGTCGTCTTGACCGACCACGACTGGTGGGGCAACCTGTGCTTCGACAATAAATATTTCCTCTAACCGCGGGTGAAGATCGTTCTCCGGCATTTCTTCTCTCTTTTTTTGCTTTATCCGAAAATCTTCAGCACGAAAAGCTCTGTTACCGTGCCGAGGACACTAGATTGTGTCAGCGTAACCCGGGTCAATCGGTTTATTTCAATCTCTCTGCAGCCCGCTGAACGGTTGAAATTGACGGTCTGGTGAGCGGGTTCATTTCTGTTGATCGTTCACCGTTTTCCTCTCCTGTGCCGACGTTTTCAAAACAGGGAGAGAAAGGGAGGTAATATCCACGCCTTCAAGTTGAAGTAGTTTGATTTTTCTGGCAATACCTCCGGCATACCCGGTCAGGCTGCCGCTTGCGCCAACGACCCTGTGACAGGGGATGATGATGGAAATGGGATTGTGACCCACCGCACCACCCACTGCCTGACTGGACATGCTTTTCCTGTTCAGGAGGCTGGCCATCTCTTTGGCGATTTCACCGTAGGTCGTCAATTGGCCATAGGGTATTTTACAGAGAATATCCCAAACGGCTTTTCTGAAGTCGCTGCCGGAAGGGGCCAGAGGTAATTCGCCAATCGCTGGCTTTTCCCCGGCAAAATATGCATCCAGCCACCTCCCTGTAAAGGCCAGGACCGGCACCTCGGATTTCTGCTCGACCATTCCTTTGACTGTTGCGGCAAAATACTTTTGTCCTTCCAGCCAGAGACCGATGATATGTCGACCATCACTGGCCAGGGTGATCGGACCCAAGGGCGATGCATAGCCAAGAGTATACAACATGATGCTCTCCTTACGCATTGAAAGAATTCCATAAACTGATCGTCGCATAGCCGCGCCACGGGCGCCAGGATTCCGCTTTCCGAAAAATATCAGCCACTGATAACGGCGCAAGGGCTTTTCTGATCCCGAGATCGGTGGCGGGAAACGCATCGGGCCAGCTCAGCGCCCGCATGGCAATATACTGGGCCGTCCAGGCGCCAATGCCGGGAATCGACATCAGCCGGTCGATTTCTGCCTCCGGTTGAGCGCAAGCGGTGCAATCGATCTCTCCGTCGACCAGGCGCCGCGCCAGCAAGGAGATGGTTTTCGCCCTGGTTCGGGTGATACCCAGGGGACCGAGGTGGTCGGCGATCTCACCGCTCAAGGCGGCGATATCGCCGGCTGCGGGGAAGGCGTGGGTCAACATGTTTCTACCCGTCTCCACCACCGTCCCATAGGTTTGCGCCAGTCTTCCAGCCAGGGTACCTGCCGCTTTTACGGTTATCTGTTGACCGAGTATCGCCCGCACGACCATCTCGAAGGGCTCGAAACAACCGGGGAGCCTGGTGCCCGGTAAAAAGAGACCAGGCCGGATGTCGTTGAGTACCGACAGGGTTTCGGAAACCGCGTCGGGGCAGCAATAAAGGTCGAACAGGTGGCGTACACGGACCAGCAGATGCGTCAGGACAGGCAGTAACTCCGGGTTGACGGTGACTGTCAGGGCATTTTTCTCGGGTCGATGGGCTACAGCTATCCAGCCTGAAAGGTTTTTTTGCCCTGGCCTTGGGTAAGAAACAGTCCGCAGGTAGCTGTTTTCGGTGACCGCTTCCACCCCGGGAATGGCCCGTCTGGCCAGAAAGTCGAGTATCTGCCGCCACTGGTAGGGCGGACGGTAGCAGAGCAGCAACGTGAGATTGCCGTTATGCTCTTTTGTCGTACAGGTCCGCTTTCGGAAAGCGGTGGGCGACAGGCCATATCGCTGTTTGAACAGTTCGTTGAACCGTCGCAGACTGCTGACGCCCGCGGCAATGGCGACATCGGTCACCGCAAGATCGGTATCTGTCAATAGTTTCTTGGCCAGCAGCATTCTGCAGGTCTGCAGATACTGGATCGGGGTGACACTGAATTCGGTTTTGAAAGCTCGACGGAGATGCCGATCTGAACAGCCCAGTCGTCTGGCATAGTCTGATATATTCCCCTCGCTGCCGCAATGTTCTTCGAGCAGCCGTGCCGTTTTATGGGCCAGGGCGGAGGTCGCGTCGATGGGAGCGGAGCCGGGCGCAAGCTCGGGCCGGCAGATGAAACACGGACGAAATCCTGCCAGTTCAGCCGCTGCGGCCGAGGCATAAAAGGTGCAGTTCTCCTCTTTGGCCAATGGTGCCGAGCAAATCGGACGACAATAGATACCGGTCGACGAGACCCCGACGAACATGCGGCCATCGAACCGGGCGTCTTTTGCCTTAAATGCTGAATACCAGCCACTGTTTTTTTTGCTATGCATTGTCGAGTCTCTCCTTTACCAGTCTTGAGAGTACCTGGTATTGGCTGGAATTACTCGCCGTTTTCGGCCATGCATATGTTTTTGGTTTTGGGATAACACTCCAGCTTATCCTGGATAAGCTGGAGTGTTTTGGACAAACCAGCCATGCTGGTCATCGAGAAAAGATGTGAATCTTCGAATGAGCCAATGAGCAACCCAGAGCAAAGGCGCCAACCAGGATAGAGATGTCGGCAAAATTGAAAATCCCACTGCTCACCTGGCCGACACCGATACGAAAAAAGTCGATCACTCCGCCATCGTGGAGTAAGCGGTCGGCCAGATTGCTCACTCCTCCGGCCAGTAGCAGGGTGATGGCCAGACGTTGCGGGAAGGTCAGTCTGTCGAGTAGCAACAGCAGGCAGAGCATACAGAGAAGGAAACCTACGCCAAAGGTGAGGAGGAGGTAACGCGTTCCGGAAGGGACCTGGGCCAGAAAGCCGAGAAAACCGTGGAAATTGATAACACATTCAAGCTGGATGGTACCCCAAAACAGGGCCACCGACACCTGGCCGAAAAGAAATTTCCACGCCAGATACTTGCTGTACTGATCAAGAAAGGTAACCGCGCAAAAAACGGTTGGCAGCAGAAGACCCTGATTCAAGATCTACTCATGTGGTTGACGCGCATCGTCTTCAGCATCCTTTTCTATTTCGTGAACTCTCACGTTTGCCCCATCGACCACCCCGATACAGCGGCTTCGATAGAGTATCGCCAATTCCAGCAGATTGTCTTCGAGTTTCTGGTCGAGCTGGTCATCGGGGTCGGGTATCGTGTCCATGATGCGTTTCCTGGTTACATCGCGTGTTGTATGTATCTGTCAGGTTTTTATCGGAAAATCGCCGACAAGGAGCCGTTGACACTTCCTCGGGATTTTCATGGTTTATTGTGGCTGCGGTACCTGGTCCAGCCATGCTGGTTTATCGGAAAATCGTCAGCACGGAAAACGCTGTTGCCGCGCCGAGGAGTTTCATGGTTTGTTGTGGCCTGTGGCCAAGGCGTTGCATAGAAAACAACCCTGAGCTTACGATGAATGGCAGTACCCGGCAATCGTTTTTTGTCGGTATGACATCCGAGAAAAGGGGTCTGCCTGCAGCGTATCGGCCGATTATTTATGTTGTCATCGACAATTCGTCGCCGTGCGCCAGGGCTTGAGTAAAGAATGTCCCCGAAACTGTATTGCAACAAATCCAATGACAATCTGTCATTGAAGTGGTTTGGTAGGGCTGATGGCAGAGTATGTGATGGGATGACGGCGTATTTCCTACAAACCAGCACAGCTGGACCATAGAGCCCCGGTCGCATCGAAGTGTGAAACTTTTCTTTCAGCGCAGCCAGGCGGTCAGGGAGTATGCAGGGAATGAAGGAGAGCCGTTGGTCGTACGCTCCAAGCCCCCACTGCAGGGGGGTTGTTCTGATCAGCCATGGCCTCAATCAACGGCCCTCGAGTTGGCAACAGCTGACCGAGCATGTGAACCAGCTTGGTCTGCATGTGTATCGACTGGCCTTGTCAGGGCACCGGGGGCGCGGCTTTGACGACATGCTGCAGGTGAATGCGTCTCTCTGGGAGGAAGAGTTCCGGGCGGCTTATCAGGAAATAGCCCGTCGTTTTGCCGATAAACCGCATTATCTGCTTGGTTTTTCCCTTGGTTGTCTGCTGGCCTTGACCGTTCAACTCAAAGACCAGCGCCGCTATTTTTCCCGACAACTGCTTCTGGCTCCCGCGATTGCGGTTCAACCTTACACCCGTCTGGTCCTTCTGTTGTGTAACTTCGTCGATCGATTGCCATCTCGGTCACCCAAACAGTACGTGGCCAATCATCAGGGCACCTCGGCCGCAGCCTACAGGGCCCTGTTTGACCTGTTACACGATTTCAAGAGATTTTCCGATCTGGGACTCATCGATGTACCGACCCTGGTGGCGATGCGCAGCGATGATGAACTGGTCAGCTACAGGGCGATACAGCGATGTATCAGGAGATTTGGTCTCGACAACTGGCAGACTGTGCGTCTCAATCAGCCTGGTTCCTGGCTGGATCGCTGGCGGACCTTCACCCATCTCATCGTCGACAGCCACTGTGCCGGTGAAGAGGTGTGGAATCGGCTGGTCCTGGCAGTTGAGGCCTTCTTGTCAGCGGATGAGAGAGAACTGCTCAACAGCAGTTCTGCCGCCCCCTTGGCCGAAAGAGGCGGGAGAACCAGCGCTTGATGATCAGGGTGGCGCAACCACAGCCATCACCTGCCCTGACGACGATGGCCTCCACCGGGCAGTTCATGCCGCAGGCCCCGCACTCCATGCAACCACCCCGGTCGGCAATCCGCACTTTTTTATGGTTTGTGGCCGAAAAGACCCGGTGCGGACAAACCTGCAGACAACGGCCACAACCGATGCAGAGTGCCGCATCGAACTGCAGTTGGACCGTCTCTTCCAGATAACGGAATTTCTTCATTGACACTCTCGTAAAAAATTTGAATTCCAACCAGGATGGCGTCGTAAAAGCCCGATCTCCTGCGTTGCAGCGGGATCGGCCAATGCTCGACGTACCACATGTACGCCTGCACTTGACCGACACCACTGCACCTTGTATATCGAGCTTTTGTACTTAGCCATCTTGTGTATACACTTGAGGTTTTTACGACGCCATCAACCAGAATGGGCTCTGAAAAACTTTGCTCTACGAGGCGTGGCGTCTCAAACGGTAATTCGGCAGCACACATGGTAGAGAAAATGGCCGTTTGCGACCGAGGGCGAAGGAGATCAGAGGTTTTACGAGCCCATCTTCATTACAGCCTACAGCCCCCTCGAAAACCATGGCGCGCCAAGCCAGAGTAGGATAGCGGCAATACCAAGGATGAGTTGCACCACCAGGCCCGTTCGCATTTCGGCCTCCACTCCATTCAAGGAGGTGTAGGGGGTTGAGCCGGTGAAATTCATGGCCGTATACGACCCTTGCGCCAGAATCCACAACACCAGGGCCAGGGTAGCTGGCGCGGCCAGCGTCACTGAAGGGGCGATGAAGAGAAGGGGGATGACAAGCATCGCCGCAAGCAGGCCTTTGAGCCAGAAGCGGCGACCGGGCAGCCACGGCAGCAGTACGGGGGTGATAACCGTCCCGGCCAGCACGGCGAGCGAGGTCGCCAGGGCGAACTGCCATCCCCGCTGTACAGCGGTCGCCACGGTAAAGAATCCGGGACCGAAGCCAGAGAGAATGAAGGCGCAGAGCAGAAGGGCAATCAGCTGTGTCGAGAGGAGGCGTAACTCGACCGGGATCAGGACCAACCGCTCCGTAAGCGAGAAGGTGACACTGCGCATCCGCTCCTCGTCATCGATGGTGCCGTTGATGAAATCGGCCAGGTCCTGAGCTCGAACCGGGCCAAAAACCACGGTGAACGAACAGTCTTCGGCAATCTGCTGGCTCTTGACCCCCGGTGCGGCAAGTTGAGGGAGAATAATCTGTCGGTGGTTGACGATTTCCGACAAACGGGCCCGGCGCAGTTGATAGACCACCTCCGGGGCAGAAAAGGTGCCTTTGCCCGCAGCGCACCAGACGTTGATGCCCCGGGTATCAACCACCAGCAGCCAGGCATCGATCGTATTGAGAGCAACCCGAACGCAGTCAAAGGTCAACTTGTAGTTGGCGGTAACGATGACAGGAGCATCCGGACCTGGAGTGCCGGTCGCATACAGGCCCGGGGTAACCTTGTAGGCGTCGCGTCCCAGACCGGTGCGGGCGCCGATGGTACCCAGGTGATCGGCAACCCGCAGTGCTGTCGCCACCTGGGGCACAGCCCCTGCGGCGGTGGCGAGAAAACCGGAGACAAATGGATAGACGACAAAACCTGCCTTTTCGTGTTCACCGGACCGGGGATCGGGGTCGGGTCCTCAGCAGGAACCGGCCCCACCCTCCGGGGGTGGTTGGAGGAGATGTTCGCCGGCAGGTTGGATGGGTTGCAGTGAACTGAGCGGGGTGATAGAGGTCGTCATGATCGTTCTGGTGGTCAATGGTTGCAGAGAAGAAGAGGGAAGACCTGTTCGGACGGATTTTCAGGTGCGTTTTTCGATCTGCCGCCTGAAGAGTTCGAGCATGTCCTGACGAATGAAATTATGATCGAGCAGAAAAATATCTTCCGGGAAGAGGAGTTCAGCCACGCCGGAATCGAAGATACGGCGAACTTCGTATTCGTCATGGGCCACATCCTGCTGGTACATATAGTTGAGCCAGGTCCGATTGGTGTGAATGATGAACTCGACCCGCATTCCTCCCAGGCGGGCAAAGAATTTCATCATTGGCGTTTTACTCGAGGAACCTGTGGCCCTGGAGTTATACGAGGTGCTGCTGGTCAGGGTGTCGGATATGTCTTCGAAGATGAGAAAGGAGTTGGCCCTGGCGGCACTGCGGGTCAGATGCTTCTGAAATATCTTGATATCGGCCACCGAATCGAGCACGGCCATGAGCCCGAGTTCATCGTCAACGGCGATTGCCGGGTTTTTTTCATTTTTCCTCAGTAACTTCAGAACTTTTGCCTCCGGAGGCTTCTTACGGATCGAGACGTAGATCGGATATTCCCGGCCGCTGACAGAGAAGCAACGCCGTTTGAGCAGGGTCAGTTTGGTCAAATCGGCCGGTTGGAGCGATTGGGCGGTTTTCCGGTCGACAATCCTCACGTCCAGACAACGGAAATCCTCTTCGGAATGACGAGAGTGAAGATAGACGACATCGTGCTCGCCAATTTTTTGTCGTGGGCTCCATACGTAATCGTTGAGGAAATTTAAAAATGTGAGAAATTTCTGTTCGATTTCCGTTTCATTTTCCCGCTGATGAATGGTAGCTGCCAGGTTCATCAACTGCAGTTTACGCCTCGCTTCAAAGCGCGCCTTTTTGTGATATCGATCATTGAACATGATGAGCATCAGTTCAATGGGATTGTTCATCACCTCAATTTCGTTGGTCGTATCGATATGCGAGGCGTAGGGTTTGAAAATCTTGCCTTTGAGGGCATTGACCACCGCATCGGCGGTGCGGGCATACTCATGCACCCGATATTCGATCTCTCTGACAGTGCCGTGAATACCAAACATGTTTCCCAGCCGCTCGTAGGCTCGTTGGCTGCGACTGACGCACAGTGTCGGATCGTTGAGAAGATCATTTATCTCCCGGTAGGAGGAGACCTCGAGAAACTCGAAGATCTGGCTACGTAAGGCCCTGTATTTGGTGATGTTGTTGGGATTTTGCCCCAGACATTGTACCCATTGCCGGATATGAGGGGAAAAGACTTCAAAGAGATTGACATCTTCTTCGACGGCGAGTGGACCTTTTTGCTGCAAAGAGGTGAATACGCTGTGCGCTTCGAGAGTGGACATGGTGACGGTGCCAGAGCGAAAGAGTGTTATGGGTGATATCAACCGCAGGAATCTACGAAAAGCACAGTTTTCCGCCAGCCAGAAAACGACCCGAGTGATACCTCAACGAAATGACGGCGAACGATTCTATAGGTATCCGCTCCGTGCCACTTGTCAAGCAGAACTTACAGAGTCCATCCGCTGTACCTGTATGTACTACCAAAGTATCGCTTGCGATACTACGCTTCGTAGAGCAAAGGTTTCCCAACCAGCATGGCTGGACCAGATAGCCTCGGCCACAACGAGACATGAAACTCCTCGGCGTGGTAACAAAAATCTCCGTGCTGACGAGTTTCACATAAATCCATCGGTAAGGAACATTCGACCTTTTACGAGAATATCCATATTGAGTTTTATGCCATTTTTTGGTAGGAAAATGCCTAATTTGGGTTCTCTGCGGGTTCGCTGTCTCGATAATCGAGACAGCCACCTGTGGTGGAGACAACACGACGACGATTGAGTCGCCGAAAAAGAGAAAACCGGCGATTCGGATGTAGCACAATTCCTGTCCCGGCCTCCTGCCAAAGTATCGTCAACATGGGATGACGATCTTGCTGGTGGGACCAATCGGCCGGAACGACATCTTATGGTAAACCACATGTATAGAAATTTCAGTATTGTTCCCAAAATCATGTTCGGTCGGGGTGCGTTCAATCAACTCGGCGATATTCTCGCTGAGCGACGAGGTGCGAGTGAAGCATATATGGTTTTCATTATCGACGATGTCTTTACCGATACCGCTCTGGAGTCACGTCTGCCTCTGTTACAAGACGATCTGCTGCTGCATGTCAATGTCGACGACGAGCCGAAAACCACGCTTATCGATGCGCTGGTGGCCCGGGTTCGCCAGGGAAACGAGCGGAACCCGGCCGGGGTGATCGGTATCGGCGGCGGCAGTACCATGGATATCGCCAAGGCGGTGTCGTTGCTCCTGGCCAATCCCGGCTCGGCCACAGACTACCAGGGCTGGGATCTCATTCAGAACCCGGCCATCTATCATCTGGCCGTGCCGACACTGGCCGGAACCGGTGCGGAGATATCACGAACGGCCATCCTGACCGGTCCGGACAAAAAACTTGGTATCAACTCCGATTATACCCTTTTCGATCAGATCGTTCTCGATCCCGAACTGCTGGCTGGTGTCCCCAAAGAGCAGTGGTTCTACACCGGCATGGACTGTTATATCCATGACGTCGAATCGCTCAATGGCACCTTTATCAACGCATTCAGTCAGGCCTATGGCGAAAAGTCGATGGCGTTGTGCCGGCAGGTTTTTCTCGAAGACCATCCAGACAGTGGCGACAAACTGATGATGGCCTCTTATTTTGGCGGCATGAGCATCGCCTACTCGCAGGTTGGCGCCTGTCACGCCCTCTCGTACGGGCTCTCTTATGTGCTTGGTGTTCATCACGGTATTGGCTGCTCCATCGCGTTCGATTACCTCGGTGACATGTATCCCGATGGGGTAGAGGAGTTCCGACGGATGATGGACAGACACGAAATCTCGCTGCCGCGCAACCTGACCAGGGGCATGGACGAAGCCAGCCTCGACAAGATGGTGACAACGGCCCTCGGACTGGCTCCGCTGTGGGAGAACTGTCTCGGCCCGGATTGGCGAAATATCATGACCCGGGAACGAACCTTGGAATTGTATCAGAAAATGTGATTTTTCAACCTCTTGGTAGCGTCGTAAAAAGTCGAATGTTTCACCAAGATGGGTTCGGGAAGGTAGTGTCCATCCAGGAACGGCCTTTTTGCCTAACCAGCATGGCTGGACCAGAGAGCCTCAGCCACAACGAAACATGAAACTCCTCGGCATGGTAGCAGAACTTTCCACACTGACGAGTTTCATATAAACCAGCATGGCTGGACCAGAGAGCCTCAGCCACAACGAAACATGAAACTCCTTGGCATGGTAACAGAACTTTCCACACTGACGAGTTTCATATAAGCGCTTCGTTACTCTCAAAATTTTATCCTTGGAATATCAAATATATGCCTGTGATAAAATTTATCGCGCGTCTCGGTTTAGACAAAAAATTGGTGTTTCTGGACGGACACAAGGTAGTTTTCCGCGCTGATGAATTGCAGATAAACAACCAGTCGCAAAGAAAATCGATCCACGAGTTGAACTGACCGAATGCGAATGCTAGTATGAAGGATGTATGTGGTCAGAATAACTGCTGCATTCGTTTTCTGTGCCCGTCGCTACCAGTAAAGGTCAGGCCCTGTGGGGGGGGAGAGGTTGCCGCATTGGTAAACCCATGCTGAACACGCTGGTGTTGTCGCCGTCAGTTCGTGCCTGTCCAGAAACGGCTATTTGTCCTCGTTCTTCGTTCTGATGAAAATTTTGACCTGTAATATCAAACACATGACTGCGGTAAAATTTCCCTCACGCCGTGGTTTGGTCGAAAATATCTCGTTTCTGGATGGACACCAGTCAATGGGTGAGGGCTGGCTTACATGTTGCCCTCCTCCCTGTTTTCCGCAACACCTTGTCAGGATGAGGGACCGATGCCGCTACAGAACATACTGGTGGTCGATACCGATGCGAAGTTTACCGATCTCTGCTGCCGAACCCTTGGCACCACCGACCGTGAGGTGATCTGTGCCACCACCCCGGAACAGGCCTTGCTGGTTGCCAAGAACAGGCGGTTTGGCCTTGTTATCGTGGCCGGCACAACCGACTCGACCAAGGGGTGCCTCCTCTATACCCTGTTGCGGGACAGCATAGCGGATCTGGCTGGCATTCTGGTGATGGAACGACCCTCGCTGGGGCCGGTGATGACCGCCATGCAGACCGGTTTCACCGATGTTCTGGAAAAGCCGGTTTCCGCAGAGTTGTTGGTCAAACGGGTCCAGGCCGCGTTGACCATGATCCGGCTGCGGCAGGAAAACACCAGGCTGAAGACCCTGATCCCGCTCTATCAGCTCGGCAAGAAATTCATGTCGGTCACCTCCGCCAGCGAAATTTACGATGAGCTGGTGATGGCGATCCATAATGAACTGGGAGCTGCGACCGTCACGGTTATGCTGTTTGAGCGGGCGAGCAACTCCCTGCGTATCGTGGCATCGAGAGGTGTTGCCGAGACCATAGCGCAGCAGACGATATTACGCCCGGGAGAAAAAATAGCCGGCTGGGTCTTCGCCCAGGGCGAACCGCTGATTCTCAATCGTCGAACCCAGGATACCACGCCATTTGCAGCCTTTTTGCAGCGAAAAGATATCTCCGCCTCCATTTCCTATCCGCTGTTCATCCGGGGGGAGGTGGCCGGCGTCGTCAACATCAGTAACCGGGATAACGACGTTGAATACAGTGGCGCCGATATTGAGCTGTTGTCGGTGATCTGCAGCCAGGCGGTGATGGCGCTGGAGAATGTTCGGGCCATGGTCGAACGTGAACAGATCGTGCGGCTGCGCACCATGCTCGAGCAATATGTCGCCCCCGAGGTCGCCGAATTTCTCCTCAATCGAGAGGAGCAGATGCTCGATGTCGGCGAGGTGAAAAATCTTACGGTACTGTTTGCCGATATCAGAAATTTTACCGGACTGGTACAGCACATCTCACCGGAAGATCTGCGTCTGTTTCTCAATCAATTCTTCGAATTGTTCACCAATATCGTCTTTGCCGCCAGGGGAACGCTGGATAAATTCATGGGGGACGCCGCCCTGGTACTCTTTGGCGCTCCAGTGCCTATCGAGGCCCCTGCGGAAGTCGCGGTGAGCGCAGCAATGAAAATATTGCAGGAGTTTGAAACATTACGGGCCAAATGGGCGGATGAAACCCCGTATTTTAATCAGATTGGCATTGGTATCGGTATCAGTAGCGGAGAAATGTATCTGGGAAATATTGGTTCGGATAAACGTCTTGACTTCACGGTGGTCGGCACCAATGTCAATATCGCCCAGCGTCTGGCTTCGGCAACGACCTCCGGTCAGATTCTCATCACCGAAAGCGTGGTCATGGCCGTCAGTAACAGATTCTCGGTCGAGGAGCTAGGTCTGCAGCAGTTCAAGGGGATGGATGAGAAAATCCGAGTCTACTCCGTACCGGTTCAGCAGCAGGAGACGGTCAAAGCGACCTCGCACGGCTCACGCTGAACAGATCCGGTAGTCCTGTCCGTCAACGGTGACGATATCACCCAGGTGGAGCTGCCTGCCGCGCCTGGTCTCCACCTCGTCGTTGACCTGCACCTCGCCATGCGTGATCCTGGATTTCGCTTCGAACCCATCCTGGACCAGGTTGCTGTTTTTCAGCAATTGGCCAAGCCGTATCGGCAGCCGAGCTATTTGTAGGCGAAACTCGCCAGCATGAAAGATCGTTTTCTCGGAGTTCGGATTTGCACTGTCCATTGTGGTTGCGTAGTTGTTCCAGCCATGCTGGTTTAGGCAAAACGCCTCGGCCCGGCAAGGTCTCTCTTACCAGGCCGAAAAGTTTCATGATTGGTTGGGACTGCGGCTCACGGAATCTCGCTTTGCGCGCTTATCTGGAGCCTCGCTCTGCTCACATCCGTGCTGATGTATACTCGCAAACCTGGGCTCGGGCAATTTCTGTTTTGTCGGACTCGTAAAAAACTCCGATTTCCTCCGCCCTCGGTTACAAACGACACTTCGCTGTCCCCTATGTACTACCAATTTTCCCCATACCGGAGATCATCGTTTCATGATCGAACATATTGAGCAGATGCGGCAGCTGCTGCTGGACTGGTTTCGTACCACTAGACGTCAGCTTCCCTGGCGGCAGACCTACGATCCGTACCACATCTGGCTCTCTGAGATCATGCTCCAGCAGACCCAGATGGAACGCGGGGTGGTCTATTTCAATCGCTGGATCAAAAGGTTTCCCGATATTGAAGCGGTCGCTGCGGCCAGAGAACAGGAAATACTGAAATACTGGGAGGGATTGGGGTACTATGCCCGGGCGAGAAACCTGCATGCGGCAGCGAAAATTCTCGTTGACCGATTTGCCGGAACGATTCCCTGTGACCTCGAAACCTTACGATCTCTACCGGGAATCGGGCCCTATACGGCCGCGGCCATTGCCTCCATTGCCTGCAATCAGCCGGTTGCGGTGATCGATGCCAATGTCCTGCGTGTTTATGCCCGACTGTTCGACATAGCCGGACCAGTCAAATCGAGGCAGACTCGGCGGTCAATCGAGGAACTTGCTAGGCAGATACTGCCGGGCGACCAGGCCAGGCAGTTCAATCAGGCACTGATGGATTTTGGCGGTCTACTCTGTACCCCCAAAAGACCAGGATGTGGCCACTGTCCGCTCAACACTCTCTGCCTGGCGGTAAAGCGTGGTACAGTCGCCCACCGGCCGGTGACCCAACATGGCAAACGAACGATTTTGATCGAGATGGCCACCGGTCTCCTCGAAAGCGGGGGGAAGGTGTTTATTCAGCAACGGTTGCACGACGATATCTGGGGTGGACTATGGGAATTTCCCGGCGGCCAGCTTCGCGAGGGAGGAGAAGACCCCCGCGACGCCGTTGTCCGCGAATACCGTGAGGAGACCGGTTTTGCGGTTACGGTGTGCAGCGAGATCACCACGGTGGTGCACTTCTATACCCGTTACAAGGTGGTCCTCCACTGCTATGGCGTACATCTCGAAAGTGGTGAGCGACTGCAGCCTGCGCCGGTCTTGACCGCCGCTCAGGATTTCCGCTGGCTCGAACCAGAAAAACTTGTGCACTATGGCTTTCCGGCAGGGCACAGGAAACTCCTCGAGCATATTGCCGAGAACTGTCCCGAACTGCTTTACGACCCCTGCCTCAAGGAGGAATTGTCCTCGTGATCTCCTTTGCTGCCGCACCCGCGAAGTTGTACCGAACAGACAGAAAACAGACCGCGCCAACTGATCGAATCAGGCGCCCAAAGAGGAATCAGGAATCGGCGGAAGGAAAAGCCGTATTTCAGCTGACAAAGGGGGTCGCGAGTTGAAACGAGATATAAAAAAAGCCCGGATCAGAGCAAGGTATCCGGGCCCAGCGACAGCGGCGAAAAAAGAACAACACAAGGCAGGAAATGGGGTGGATGATGGGACTCGAACCCACGGCCTCTTGGGCCACAACCAAGTGCTCTAACCGACTGAGCTACATCCACCACTGTATTCCCTGTAAAACGGGCTCTTTTATACTCGTTCCCCCCCGCTTTTGCAACAAGATTTTTTCAAGACACACTGATCGACCCTGCTGTCCTGGCCGCCAGATGGCCATGACCCGTGGCCTACAGGGTCGTTTTACAGTGTTGACATTTGCGGGCCTGGGCCTTGATCAGTTCGCAGCAGAATGGACACTCTTTGAGGTAATTGTTTTTTAGAATCTGGGAGATGACCATATTGGCCTCCTGCTCGAGCGAGGTGTCACGGAATCGATGGTTACGAATGGGATCGATGCAGGCCAGGTCATTGAGCTCGAGCAGCAGCTGTATGGCCCGTTTTCTCTGGCTCTTGTCCGCGCCCTCGTCGAGAATGAGGGTCATTGCCGGCGAGAGGTCGTGTTCGTTGACACAGTTTCCGAGCGCCGTGATGGCCTCCTGCTCCTTCTGGTAGCGGAGATTCTGTCTCTGGAGAATGTCGGGATCGACAATGGCTCCCTTGAAGGCCATCTTGTTGCCGACCATCATCAGGTTTTTCTCCCGACTGCCGGGCAGCTCCATATAGCGGTAGGAAGCGGAGTGGCCATACTGTTGTTCTATTTTGGCCCAGCCGTTGACAAACAGTGGGCAGTCGTCGTTGAGGCAGATAAAGAGAATGTCCGATCCCCAGCCGAGCCCGTCGCCTACGTGAAACTGCGGCGCTTCACAGCATTCCATCGCGGTGCGGCAATGCGGACAGGTGTGTACTTCCTCTAAGAAGCTGTAATCTCGATGCATATCAATAACTCTCCTTCACTGTAGTGCATGCTTTCAAAAATGATGGCGTCGTAAAAAGCCCGATCTCCTGCGTTGCAGCGGGATCGGCCAATGCTCGACGTACCACATGTACGTCTGTGCTTGGCCGACACCACTGCGCCTTGTATATCAGGCTTTTGTACTTAGCCATCTTACGTGCAGGTTTTAGGTTTTTACGAGTCTATCAAAAATGACGTCTCGCCAACTGATCTCACAGATCGATGCGCAACCCCCCATCGCTTAAGACATCGTCCACAGCCCGGGCCTGCTGCATGCGGGTCTGCAGGAACTGGGGAGTCATGAAGCGGCGGTTATCCTTCATCATCTCGGCAATTTCGTCGATTTTCTCCTGCTCTGCCATATCGATGATCGCCAGCAGGTTTTTGGCAAAGCTCTGCACGATCTTACGACCATCGCCCTTGGTGGCCATGATCTCGGCATAGGTCCTGGGGTTCTGATTGTGTACTCTGGCCATGGCCAGGATGGCGTAAATCGAGGTCAGGGTGGAATGACTGCCGATATCTTCGCAATCGATATTGTGCTGGAAAAGCGTCTGGGCCAGAGCCACGGAAATAGTGGTCGGCAACTTCTGTCCCACGCCCATCAGCAGATCATGCTTCTCGGGGCTGTCATGAAAGATCTCGGCCCCATGCTTATACATGAATGCTTCGAATTCACTGCAAAAGCTTCCGCTTCTGGCTGTCCGGACAATCACCGCGTTCTTGTCTTTCATCGAGATGGCCTGCGGACCCCAGAGATTATGGACAAACATCACCTCCACGGCCGGGTCGGTGGTTGTCAAAGCCGTCTGCAGGGTATTCTCCGACTCACCGGCGAGGATGATAAGGGCCTGGCCGCCACGCAACAGACTGCCATAGCGGGCCACGGTGGCGGCGGTGACGGAGATGGGCACGCAGATGACGACGACGTCGACGTTGGCAATCATCTGTTCCGGGCGCAGCACCGTCGTTCTGCCCGTTATCCAGGTCTCGTAGCCCTCGTTTTCCAGGCGGTCGGCAAACCAGCAGGACATCGCCCCAGAGCCGATAAAGCCAAAGGATTTGATCTTTTTCACCCGCATGTCGACCCGCGGAAAGGAGCCAAGCACCTTTAATGAATCGTTTTCCTGAATGACCGTTCGATCGAGACGCTCCACCGCGTCATGGAGTGACTTGCTTGAAATATGGCCCTCGACCTCGATATAGATCCTGAGTTTCTGGGTCTTGATGTCATTTTCCGACTGCAGATCGAGAATATTGATGCCCCGCCGGGTGAACTCGCCGAGAATATCGGCCAGCATGCCGACTCTATCGCGCAGTGGCCGGGTGATGAGGGCGGTAGCGTCATAGCCTGTCGAAGGTGCCGGTTTCTTGCCAAGAACTGCAAAGCGTGTGCGGTTATGGGAGACGACCTCCCGCTCGATCAGGGTGAACCCGTGCTGACGAACCAGTTCTTCCGATTCGATAATGGCCCAGTCGTGTCGCTGCTGTTGTGCTATCTGGGTAAAGGCGGCCTCTATATCGTGAACGGCCATCAAGGTCGCCTCGGGAAAATGGCTGTCGATATACTCATCGCACTGCCGAAATACCGAACTACGACCGACAATGCGGGTCATCGCCGCACCACCGTTTTCGGTGCCACCAGCCAACCGGGCCAGGGAGAGATGGATCGGCAGAACCACGTTATCGATCCAGTGGCCCTCCTGCAGTTGGGACACGAGGCGGAAATACTCTTTCACCTCGCCTTCACGCGTGTTATAGACAGGAATGATGGCATAGTCGGCAGCACCAGCTTTGAACGCTTCGACGATTTCCGGTATCCGGTTATACAACCGTACTGTGGCTTCGGGGGCATATTGCCGGGCTGCCTGGAAGCCATCGGAGCCCTTTGGTCCGAGTGTTGCGATGCAAACCATTTCTCTCATCTGCAGGGGTAGAGGTCAAAAGTGGCCATGCCGACTTGACCGTATGTTTTTATATGAAACTCGTCAGCACGGAAAGCTCTGTTACCGCGCCGAGGAGTTTCATGGTTCGTTGTGGCTGCGGTACCTGGTCCAGCCATGCTGGTTTATATAAAAATCGTCAGCACGGAAAACGCTGTTACCGCGCCGAGGAGTTTCATAACAGCGTAGCAGTGTCATAGTTGTGGCCAAGGCGCATGAAATAGCAGGAAAAAAGATCAATTACCTGCCGTTATCGACGTTACCTGAGCCGCAATCGTGCACATTAGCCCCTCTCCTCTGTTAACGCAAGACAATATGGCCATACTCGAGGAACCGGACAGCCCGGCGATGCCAGTCACGCCAGCTACGGATCAGCCACGTGGGGAGGTTTCTTTCTTGCCGCGCTTTCTGCCGCTATCGTGCCTTGACGACTCATCAGCTGGTACGTTTCTCCTGCCGGAGTTGAGCATTTCATGGTGCACTGTGACTGGGGGATTCTGGCCCAGCCATGCCGGTTTCTCCGGTGCCGGGTGGATTCATGGCTGATGTGACCGGTGTAGAGGAGTACCTGAACGCCCTGCTTCAATCGAGAAAATTCGGGCCCCAGGTTGTCGCTCGCCGGGTGAAATCCGCCTGCGATGCCAGCTGGGCCAATGAAAAAGTGGTGCTGTCGCCAGCACTTTACGCCCATCTTCAGAACGCCGGTATCACCAGGCTGTATCTGCATCAACAGCGGGCTCTGGCCGCAATCGCCGACGGCCGGGATATCATCGTCGCCACGCCCACCGCCTCGGGTAAGAGCATGGTCTACAACCTGCCGGTTATCGACATGCTGCTTTCTCGCCGCCCCGGCAACGCTCTCTATCTCTTTCCCTTGAAGGCCCTCGCTCAGGATCAGCTGCGAACCTTCAACAACTTTGCCCGGCTCTGCCCAAAGAGGCGGCACCCTTACGGAGCGATTTTTGACGGCGACACCTCGAGCTACCAGCGACGACGTATCCGTCACGAGGGGGTGCCGGTACTGATGACCAATCCAGAGATGCTGCACCTGTCACTGCTGCCCTATCACGGCAACTGGATGCATTTTTTCAAGGATCTCCGGTACGTGGTAATTGACGAGGTGCATACCTACCGCGGGGTGCTCGGTGCGCACATGGCCTGGATCATCCGGCGTCTCAAGCGGATCGCCGCCTGCCATGGCGCCACTGTCCAGTTCATTCTGCTTTCCGCCACCATCGGCAACCCGGCAGAGTTGGCCGAAAAGTTGGTCGGCAGACCGGTAACGGTGATTGGTGCGAGCGGTGCACCGACGGCAAAGAAGCATCTGGTGCTGCTCAACCCCTGGGACAGCGCCGCCTACACCGCCTCTCAGCTGCTGGAAGCGGCGGTAAAACGTGGTCTGCGCACGATTGTCTACACCCAGTCACGCAAGATGACCGAGTTGATCAACCTCTGGACCAGACCGAAACTTGGGGATATCGCCAACAAGCTGAGTTCGTACAGGGCCGGATTTTTACCCGAGGAGCGGCGAGATATCGAGACCCGGCTGGCCAGCGGCGAACTGTTGGCAGTAATTTCCACCTCGGCGCTGGAGTTGGGGATAGATATCGGCGATCTCGACCTCTGTATTCTGGTGGGCTATCCCGGTTCGATAATGGCCACCTGGCAGCGAGGTGGCCGGGTAGGGCGCGGGATGCGTGAATCCGCCATTGTCCTCATCGCCCAGGAAGACGCCCTGGACCAGTATTTCATGCGCAAGCCCGACGATTTTTTTGCCCGCCCGGTAGAATCCGCTGCCTTGAATCCGTACAACATTTCGATCATGGAGCAGCATCTGCATTGCGCTTGCGCCGAACTGCCGCTACGACAAGAAGAGGAACTGCTCGAGAGTGGTGCCGTAGACCAGGCGATACAGCGGCTGACCAACAGCGGAGTCCTGCTGCAATCCGCCGATGCCACCACCTGGTTCGCCTCGAGGAAGTACCCGCAACGGCATGTCAACCTGCGGGGTGGCGGGAGCCAGCTGGCAATCATCGCTTGCGATTCCGGGGAGATCGTAGGTGAAATCGACGGCAGCAGGGCGATGAAAGAGTGTCACCCGGGCGCCCTCTATCTGCATCGGGCCAGGACCTGGGTCGTCTCCCGGCTTGATTTCGAGGCCCGCGAGGTGGTGGTCTGCGCTCAGAGTCCGCCCTGGTTCACCCGACCGATGTCGAGTAAGAACACCCGCATACTCGAGACCAGACAGACCGTGATGTGTTTTCGAGGCAGGGTCTCGTTTGGCCGGCTCAAGGTCACCGAGCACGTTACCGGTTATCAGAAACGCAATACATCCAGCCAGAAACTGATCGCCACCTATCCCCTCGACCTGCCGGAACAGACCATGGAGACGGAGGGGCTGTGGCTCGATATTCCAGCGGCGGTAAAAGCCGCCCTGGAGAGGGAAAAGCACCATTTTATGGGCGCCATCCATGCCTTGGAGCACGCGATGATCGCTCTGATGCCGATACTCATTCTCTGTGACCGCAACGATATCGGTGGCATCTCCTGCCCCCTCCATGAGCAGACTGAAGAGGCGACGGTATTCATTTACGACGGCTATAACGGAGGAATCGGTCTGTGCGAGGAGGCATATACCCGAATCGAAGAGTTGTTGACCGAGGTCTGGCGGCTTGTTTCGTCCTGCGACTGTGAAAATGGCTGCCCATCGTGTGTGCATTCGCCCAAGTGCGGCTCGGGGAACCGCCCCATCGACAAGATAGCCTGTTGCCGGTTGATCGAATTGCTGATGGCGGAGCCGATCTCGAAAGCGGGGGAGTTCTCTACCCCGGCAGGCGGTGGACGGGCGGAGGCGAAGGAGAAGGAGAAGGAGTCGGCAGTGATTCAACTGCCGCCCCCCCGGGAGAAGCTGGTCGGTCGGGAGCTGTTGCCGGCTCGATATGGGGTGTTCGATCTGGAAACCATCCGTTCGGCCGACGAGGTCGGGGGCTGGCACCGGGCGGACCTGATGGGGATCTCCGTGGCGGTAGTGTATGATTCCTCACTGGGGGGCTGCGTCACCTATCTCGAACATGAGATACCACGTCTGCTCGACCACCTCAACGATCTGGAACTGGTGATTGGCTTTAACAACAAGCGCTTCGACAACCGGGTGCTGGCCGGCTATACCAGGGCCGATCTCAACCGCCTGCCGAGCCTCGACCTGCTGGAACAGGTGCGTGATCACCTGGGATATCGGCTCAGCCTCGATCGTCTGGCGGAGCACACCCTGGGGGTGCGAAAATCGGCAGACGGCCTGCAGGCGTTACGCTGGTACAAGGAGGGGAGAGTGGATTTGATCCAGAAATACTGCCGAAAAGACGTGGAGATAACGAGAGATCTGTTCTATTTTGCCTTGGACAACGGCTATCTGCTCTTTGCCAACAAGGCAGGAAGGGTGGTGCGCTTGCCCCTTGCGCTTGGCAAGCCGATCCGCGAGATCCTCGCCGGGTAACCAGCGCCTGGCGGATCGGCTTACAAACAAGACGATATTCGCTTACGGCCAGAGCAAAGGTTTATAGATCCAGCCGATGGTTCCGCTGGAGTGCTTCAACTTGAGCCATTTGCCATCTTCGCCGATCTTCGTCATCACCACGCCCCGTTCGACATCGGCAATGACCGGACTGCTGGTATTTGGCTCGGCCCGCATGTTCACACTTTTGGTGGCGTTGATGATCACGGTATTGTTGCTACCGACAAGCCCCTTGTGAATCCAACCGCTATCGCCTTCGTAGTCGGATATCTGCAGCCAATCACCTTCCTCTTTCAACACCTTCAGAGGATAGCCGGCAAACAGCTCCATATAGACCGGACTCTTGGTCGTCGGCGCCTGGCGAACATTGACGTTATCTTTGGTAACGCTGACATATTCAGCAGCCAGGGCTGAGCTGGTGAGAAAAAGGCAAGATGTTCCCACTGCCAGCAGCGAGCGCACTCCGTATCGGACGATGGTATGGACAGGCATGGTTTCGTGTTTTTTCTATATAGGGTGTTATATTCAGCTGTTTAGCATCTAAAAAACCAGACTATTCTATAGCAAACCTGCGCGCTGAAGTCAAATGGGTTGTCGGTGTCCCGACAAATCAGTCGCCACCTGCAGCGTGAACCACGAGTTGGTGACCGTCATCGGAAACTCAACAGACCACGGCCACTGTCCATGCTGGCCCAGGCCCCCAGGGGCAGGGTGAGATTCTCCGGGCAATGGCCGGCCGGAAAGTTTCCCCATACCGGGAAATCGCCATCTTTGCTCAGATCGAGCACCCGTTGCCAGACATATTCGGTAGAGCGGATTTTCTCTCGTAATTCCTGATTGTTGTTTAAGGTGAAATCGCCGAGAACCAGGCCTGCGACCTGCTGCAACTTGCCGGCAAGCGCCAGCTGGGTCAACATCCGGTCCAGACGATACAACGGCTCTCCCACATCTTCGAGCACCACGATACAGCCGTGCCAATCGACATCGTATGGGGTGCCGATCAGGGTCATCAGCGTACTGAGATTGCCGCCGATCAGTGGCCCCTGGGCCACCTTCTGGTCCGCACGGAGAACTTCCAGCCGGGACGGGCTGATGGTTCGTTGCCAGTTACCGGTCAGACAGGCGTAAAACCGCTCGAGACCATCCCGGCTCAGATCGGCCAGAGAGGTGACTACCGGTCCATGGAAACAGAGCAGGCCAGTCTGCTGGACGACATGGTTGAGCAGAGCGCTGATATCGGAAAAGCCGACCAATGCCTTGGGGTGCTGTCGCCACAGGGACGTATCGCAATGGGCCAGAAGACGCAGGCAGCCATACCCTCCCCGGGCGGCGATAATCGCGGCGACCTCGGGATCGGCGATCAACTCGTGCAGTTCCTGGGCCCTGCGGCGATCGGTGTCCGCAAGGTATCCCGGCCCTGGCCACATCTCCCGTGGAAATCGCGGTTCAAAGCCCAGGTCGGCGAGGATCGCCACCCCTCGCTGGAAACGTTTTTGATCGACAATCTGCCCAGCGGGCGCGGCAATACCCACCACGTCGCCGGGTCGAAGGGGTGGCGGAATCTGTTGTACTTTTCCCATCACGATTGTTGAGCCATATAGATAAGTCGCAGCCCCTTGAGGGTGAGCGAGGGATCGACGTGGTCGATAGCCGAGGTGTAGGGAGCGACGATGCGGGCCATGCCACCAGTGGCCACGACGTTCATCCGGCGGTCCTCCGGGGTCGTCAGCTCGTCGCGAATACGGGCGATCATACCGTCGAGCAAGGCGCCATAGCCATGGAGAATGCCACTTTTCATCGCTTCGATCGTCGTCTGACCAATGACCCGGGAGATGCCGCTGGAGATATCGATATGCGGCAGTTTGGCCGTCCTGCTGGCCAAGGCCTCAAGCGATATCGCCACCCCGGGAACGATGGTTCCGCCCAGATATTCACAGCGTGCGGTTATGCAGTCAAAGGTGATGGCCGTGCCGAAATCGACCACCACCAGATTGGTGCGATAGCGATGATATGCGGCGATGGCGTTGACCAGCCGGTCGGCGCCGACCTCCTCGGGATGCTCGAGTCTGATGGTAATCATCTCGGTGACGCTGGTATTTGTCACCTGGAGAATCGGGGCGGTCAGATGCTGAAAGAAATATCGCTCGCAACAGGTTTTCCAGGCGGCGTCCAGGGCGGGAACGACGCTGGCGAGCACGACTCCGGTAATTTTCCCGGTGTCGATGCCTTCCATGCCAAACAGTGTGCGGTAACGTATCGCCAGTTCGTCGGCGGTCTGTCTTCTATCTGACTGCAGTCGCCACTTCCGCACCAGCCGGTCACCGTCATAAAGGCCGGTCACCGTGTGGGAGTTGCCAATATCTATCACAAAAAGCATGGGTTCTCCAGAGTCGAAATAACCCTCTCCAGGCGGGGATACCGGTGTCGCTGCCGGCCTGAGCCAAGGCGGCACGGGCGCGGCATCGCCTGGGAGAGCGAAAAACGAAATTTCTTGCCAGCAAAATGAAAACTTTTTAAAAACGCTGTACCATATTCCACGCCCGCCGAAAAGAAAAGAGGCATCGGCCCAGGCAGTTGTCTTCCTCTTTTTTCCCTGCCTTGGGCCAAGACGGACGGTGAGTTTTCTTGCCAGAAAAAGGATACCAATGAAAAATCCAATTCTTGTCAGAACGACAGTTGAAAACGACCAGGACGCCAGAAAGCTGGCCGACAGTCTCTTGACCAGACGGCTGGTGGCGTGTGCCCAGATCACAGGACCAGTCGACAGCATCTACTGGTGGCAGGGGGCGATCGTTAAGTCCAGTGAGTTCATCCTCACCGTGAAGACCTTCGACACCGCCTATCCAGAGGTCGAGAAGCTGCTCCTGGCCGAGCACCCCTATGCAGTCGCCGAAATTGTCGCCACCCCCATCGGCCAGATAAGCGAAGCCTATCTGGCCTGGATGAACGAGGAGATTCGCCTGTGAACGAGCCAACGTCGCCAAGGGGATACCGGCGGCGGCGTCTCGGTGCATATCGCTGCCACTGTTGCCAGCAGAAAAAGGAGTTCTGCTGGAGTTGCCCCTGCGGATTCCAGATCTGCAAAGAATGTTTCGAGGAGAACAGGTGGGGTATCAGCAATGGTCCCACCTGGATATGCCCGGACTGTGAGCGGATCAGAATGATGTAGTGACATGCCCCGGCAGCCATGCCGGAGAAGAGCATACCCCGGACTATGGCACCGGGGCAGAAGAGGCGCAGACCGGTTGAATTCCCTGTCTTTCGAGTTGCGGGTAGCTGCTCTCCTCTTTTGGTGAGGCCTGCCGTGGTGCTGTTCCTCTTTTTTGCTCCGTGTTGCCAATTGCCATCAAATCTAATAGTATATCCGTAGCCTTTTGGTAACAACCCACTCAGTCTCTGTTGAATATGGAAATATCTGCTCACAATTACGACGAAAGTAAAATAAAGACGCTCAGCTCGCTCGAGCATATCCGTAAACGGCCGGGCATGTATATCGGTCGGCTGGGAGACGGCTCCAATCAGGACGACGGCATCTATATCCTGCTGAAAGAAGTGGTGGACAACTCCGTCGATGAATTCATCATGGGGGCCGGCAAACGGGTCAATGTCACCATCGAAGACGACGGCTGGGTTCGGGTTCGCGATTTTGGCCGGGGGATCCCGCTTGGCAAGATCGTCGACTGTGTCTCGACCATCAATACCGGGGCGAAATACAATACCGATGTGTTCCAGTTCTCGGTGGGGCTCAACGGCGTCGGCACCAAGGCTGTCAATGCGTTGTCGGCAAGCTTCAAGGTAACGGCGTTTCGCGACGGGAAATTCGCCTCGGCCGATTTCGTCCAGGGGGTACTGCAGGAGACCAGCGAGGGGGAGACTCAGGAGAAAAACGGCACCCTCGTCGAATTCCTGGCCGACAGTGAACTCTTCCCCAGCTTTGTCTATGATCCCAAATATGTCGAGCGGCGGATGTGGCGCTATGCCTATCTGAATGCCGGGTTAAAGCTCTATCTCAACAAAAATCTGTATTTTTCAGCCAACGGTCTGCTCGACCTGCTCGAGAAGGAACTGGATGGCAGTAACATCTATTCCGCCATCTATCACAAAGACGCCACCCTGGAATTCGCCTTTTCCCATATCGATGCCTACGGTGAAAATTACTTCAGCTTCGTCAACGGCACCTATACCAGCGAAGGGGGCACCCATCTCTCTGCCTTTCGCGAAGGTATCTTAAAAGGGATCAACGAATTTTCCGGCAAGAAATTCATCAATACCGATGTCCGTGACGGCATCGTCGGCACCCTGGCGGTCAAGATCAAGGAGCCGGTCTTCGAGTCGCAGACCAAAAACAAGCTCGGCAATACCGAAGTGCGCTCCTGGATCGTCAATACCGTCAAAGAGGTGGTCTCCAGCACTCTGTATAAAGACGCGACCCTGGCCGAGCGACTGATCGAGAAGATTCTTCGCAACGAGACCGTGCGGAAAGAGCTGCAGTCGGTGCGTAAGGAGGCCAGGGCCAAGGCCAGAAAGGTCGCCTTCAAGATCCCCCAGTTAAAAGACTGTAAATACCATCCTGCCAAGGACAAACCCTCGAAGAAAGGTCAGGAGAACATGATCTTCATTACCGAGGGGCAGTCGGCGGCGGGCTCCATCGTCTCTTCGCGGGACCCGCTGACCCAGGCCGTTTTTTCGCTCAAGGGCAAACCGATGAATGTCCTGGGACAGAAACTGGCGGTGCTCTATAAAAACGAAGAGATGTACTCGCTGATGCAGGCTCTGGATATCGAGGAGTCCATTGCCAACCTGCGCTTTGACAAGGTGATCCTGGCCACGGATGCCGATGTCGACGGCCTGCATATCAGAAACCTGCTGCTTACCGTTTTCCTCTACTATTTCGAGCCGCTGGTCAAGCTCGGACACATCTTTATTTTAGAAACACCTATTTTTCGCGTCAGAAACAAACAGGAGACTTTTTACTGTTATTCCGAGCAGGAAAAGATCGCGGCCACCGAAAAACTGCAGGGAAAAAAGAATGGCCGGCAGACTGTCGAGACCACTCGCTTCAAGGGACTGGGCGAAATTTCGCCAAAGGAATTCAAGCAGTTTATCGGCCCCGACATCCGGTTGCAAAGCGTGACGCTTGATTCGCTGAGCGATGTCGCCCGGGTGCTCTCTTTTTATATGGGTAAAAATACACCGGAAAGAAAGCAGTATATCATGGACAACCTGATGGCTATCGATCAGGCGTAATGTTTTACTTTAACTTCTAGGCAGCCGCCGGCGCGCGGTTGCGGATACTGGTACGCCATCGATATGGACTCTACACCCGGAAAGCTTCACAGGCTGTTCGATAAGAATTTTCTTGAGTACACCTCTTACGTTATCCGAGAACGGGCTATTCCCGCCATTGAAGACGGGTTGAAACCGGTACAACGACGTATTCTGCAGACGCTGTTCAATATGGAGGATGGTCGCTTCCATAAGGTGGCCAATGTGGTGGGGGAGACCATGAAACTCCACCCCCATGGCGACGCCTCGATTTTTGCCGCCCTCGTCAACCTGGCCAACAAGGATTTTCTGATAGATCGCCAGGGAAACTTCGGCAACACCTCCACCGGGGATCAGGCTTCCGCGGCCCGCTATATAGAATGCCGCCTTTCACCCCTGGCTAAGGAGGTTCTTTTCAATAAGGATATCACTCAGTTTATCGATTCGTACGACGGCCGGATGGTCGAACCGGTGACCCTGCCGTCCAAGATCCCGCTGCTGCTGCTCCAGGGGGCGGAAGGCATTGCCGTCGGCATGGCCACCAAGATCATGCCGCATAATTTCTGTGAACTGCTCGAGGCGCAAAAGGCCATCCTCCGCCACGAAGATTTTCAGGTCTATCCAGACTTTCCTCAGGGTGGGTTCGTCGATGTCTCCGGATATGGCGACGGCAACGGCAAGATCCGCTGTCGGGCCCGGATCGAAGAAAAGGACGAGAAGACCATCGTCATCCGGGAAATACCGTACACAACCACCACCCAATCTCTGATTGAATCGGTGGAGAAGGCGGCGAAATCCGGCAAGATAAAGATTCTCTCGATAAGCGATTACACCGCGGAAGAGGTCGAGATCGAAATCAAACTGGCCCGGGGAATTTACGCCGCGGATACGGTCAAAGCCCTGTACGCCTTTACCGATTGCGAAGTGCCAATTTCACCAAATCTCACTTTAATTCAAGAGGACCACCCTTATACAGTTTCTGTTTCCGAGGTCTTGCAGCACAACACCACCAAACTGGTCGACGATCTGACTCGCGAATTGCAGATCGACCTGGACCGCCTCAAGGAGAAGTTACACGCCCGCATACTCGAACAAATTTTCATCGAAGAGAGA
The DNA here is from genome assembly GCA_047973425.1 of Desulfopila sp. GTDB lineage: Bacteria > Desulfobacterota > Desulfobulbia > Desulfobulbales > Desulfocapsaceae > Desulfopila. The sequence continues at coordinate 4,985 of JBKEBZ010000062.1, read as the reverse complement.
CTCTATAAAAATATCGAAGAGCAAACCACATACAAGACAGTTCTGGAATCAGTCGAGACATCTCTGCTCCCTTTTGCCAAAGAGTTGATCCGGCCGGTCAGCCGTGAAGATATCGAAAAACTTCTGGAAATCCGGATAAAAAGAATTTCCCGCTTCGATATCGAGCGGCAGCAAAAAGAGATTCGGCAAATCCGTAAAGAGATTCGAGATATTGAAAAGTCGTTAAAGAATATGGTGGGCTACACCATCTCCTATATCGACAACATTTTAACAAAATATGGCGCCGCCTATCAGCGCAGAACAGAAATCTCCGAATTCTCCGAAGTGAGTGTGAGAAAGGTCGCACTCTCCAACTTGTCAGTGGGCTACAACCGCAAGACAGGCTTTCTCGGTCACCTGATCAAGGCCGAAGAAGAGCAGGGCGACCCGCCACCAATGAGTTGCTCGGAGTATGACCGGCTTTTTCTCCTGTATGGCAATGGCAGTTACAAGGTCATCATGGTGGCTGACAAGGTGTTTGTCGGGCATGATATCGAGTGGGTAGGCAAGGTGTCGAAGTCTCTTGTTTTCAATATGATATACCGAGACGGCAAGGAGAACCTGACCTATGTCAAACGGTTTAATATGCCGTCGTTTATTCTGGACAAGGAGTACCGGCTGTTTACCGAGCATCCCCGGTCAAAGATCCTGCTTCTGCTGTTTGGTTCACAGAAATATGGCCGGGCCACCCTGATGCCTTCCCCTCGGGCCAGAACCAATATTGTCGATGTAGATTTCGATGAATATCTGATAAAGGGAGCTTCCGCCAAGGGAAAACGGCTATCGAGCCGGGTCGTTCGTCGGGTTTACGAAACGACGGAAAAAATGCAGGTCGAGAAAAAGCACAACCTGTCTCTCCCCGGCCTGAACCAGGTCAAAGGGGAGGCCAGGGATGACGATGAAGAAAAAGCCGAGTCTCCTGACGATACAACCTCCTCTTCGTCCACAGACGAGATCTGATCGTTGTCGGGCCGGGTGGGGCGCCTTTCTTGGTCACGCCGCCCTGTGTACGACCGCATTGCCGTTTGAGAAACTACCTCTCATATATCACAGTTTTTCCTGGGCCATCTCGGCGGAAATATGAAACTCGTCAGCGTGGAAAGCTCTGTTGCCGTTTGAGAAACTTCATGTTTCGTTATGGCTGAGGCGATCTGGTCCAGCCATGCTGGTTAGAATGAGATTGCCTCTCAGCGAGTGGTGCCCGGCATGGCCTATCCTCACCTGATGAAATTCACCGGGGTTGATTCTCGCCGCTTCCGGGATATGGACAATATGATTGGTATCCGTTCGCCCCTTCGCCGCCTCTGAGTGAACCTCCTCGATAAGTACGGTTTTTATCTGGTTCAGATACTCCCGATTTCGGGCAAGACTGATCTCGTTTTGCCGGGTCTGAAAGCGCATCAACCGCTCTGACTTGATCTCTTCAGGAACCTTATCTTCAAATGTAGAGGCACGGGTGCCCGGTCTATCGGAATACTTGAAGGAGAATGAACCGTGATACCGGACCTGTTCGAGAAGGTCCATGGTTCCCTGGAAGTCCTCTTCCGTCTCCCCGGGAAAACCGACGATAACATCGGTGCTGAGAGCGATGTCCGGTCGATATGTACGGAGTCTGCTAACGAGTTCGAGGTATTGGTTGACGCTGTATTTCCTGTTCATCCGCTGTAAAACACTATCCGATCCCGCCTGAACGGGGAGGTGAAACTGCGGACACAGCACCTCGATCTCCCGAAAACAGCACATCAACTCGTCTGAGAGATCTTTGGGGTTGGAGGTGGTGAAACGGAGACGGGCAAGACCAGGAACTGCGGCGACGCGGTGCAGAAGGTCGGCAAAAGAGTAGGGGAGGCCGCCGTCTGCGACCCTGTTGGTTCTGCCATATGAGTTGACATTCTGGCCGAGCAGGGTAATCTCCTTCACCCCACGCTGAACCAATTTGTCAACTTCATCGACTATATCGTGGACTTTACGAGATACCTCTCGCCCTCTAGTGTATGGAACCACGCAGTAGGCGCAGAAATTGTTACAACCCTGCATGATGGTGACAAACTGCTGGAAGACAAGGGGCTGGCGCTGGCTGTGTAGATCGTCGCCTGCCTCACTTCCTGTCTGTGGCAGAAAACGGGGAATCTCATACCCTTCAGTCATTGCTACGGCAACCAGTCCTCGTCCTCGTTTGACCTGTTCCAGTAATTCACCGATCGCGTAGATGTTCTGGGTGCCAATCACCAGGTCGACATGGGGCATTCGCTCCAGTAATTTTTCGCCTTCCTGCTGGGCCACACACCCGGCGACACAGATCTGCATTTCCTTGCGATCCTGCTTGATCTTACGGAGCAGACCGAGCAGACTCATCACTTTTTGCTCCGCCTTGGCCCGGATCGAACAGGTGTTCAGAATGACAAGATCGGCTGATTCCATATCGGCGCTTTCGCTGTAGCCCATGGAGGACAACGCCTGGAACATGATCTCCGAGTCCCGTTCGTTCATCTGGCAACCGAATGTTTTTATGAAAACTGTTTTTTGCATAAGGTGAACAACCATAGAGAGATAGGGGCCTTTATCCGAAAATCGTCGACAAGGAGTCGTTACACTTCCTCGGGATTTTCATGGTTTGTTGTGGCTGCGGTACCTGGTCCAGTCTTGGCTGGTGAGTCAAGCCGTTGACCGCCAACAGGGATGCAGCCTGGCAGCCAGGGAGCCGATAAGAACAAACAGCTCTTCTCGTGAAGAAGAGAGATAACGCAGGCGGACGATACCTTCAGTCCTGTCATGACTGGAAAGAACTGCCAGGTTATCGTAACCTTCCAGAATGAATTTCAGATAATGAAACAAATCAGGACGGATACGGAGAAAAAGCTCTTCTTGCCGGATGGGAGTCATTGGGATCAACTCCAAGTTTTCCTTGAGTTCCCGCTCACTTACACGCTGAGTGATGCATCCAGCGTGGTGAGCGTATCGGCATTGCGCCTTAACAGAGGCCAGACGATTTCATCCAGAAACTCTTCCGTCTGTTCGGTAGCCCTTCCGGTGAACTGTTTGTAATTACTGGTCATCTCTTCTAATTCCAGCCGATCGACCGGTACCCGGCTGTCATCGGCGAGCCTGTCGAGCAGGTCGTTTTCCCGACCTTCTTCCTTTACGACCTTGCCGGCTGCAATGGAGTGTTCCTTGATAATCTCATGCATCTCCTGCCGACTCCTGCCACGCTCGACGGCCAGCATCAGGATTTTCTCTGTCGACATGAACGGCAATTCCGCCTTGAGAGTTTTCTCTATTTGTTGCGGATAAACAACCATATCTGAAGTGATATTGGCAAACAACTTTAAAATAGCGTCGGTGAGAAGAAAGGCCTGAGGAATATCCATCCGCCGGATCGCCGAATCATCCAGGGTTCGCTCAAACCACTGATTGGCATAGGTGGCGGCAAAGTCGGCCGGCAGCCCCATCAGTTTACGCGCCAGTCCGGTCATCCGTTCCGAACGCATGGGATTACGCTTGTAGGCCATCGCCGACGAACCGGTCTGCTGCTTGGCAAAGGGCTCTTCCTGCATCTTCAGATTGGAGAGCAGGCGCAGATCGACCGCAAATTTATGGGCAGTTGCACCTATTCCGGCCAGGGTTTCTGCAAGCTTCATGTCAAGTTTACGGCTGTATGTCTGGCCGGTGACGGCTATCGAGCCTGAAAATCCGAGCTTTTGGGCAACAAGGGTATCGAGTTGGCGAACCTTTTCATGGTCTCCCTTGAAGAGTTCGAGAAAGGTAGCCTGGGTGCCGACGGTCCCCTTGGCCCCCCGAGCCCTGATGTTGTGTAGAAAGATATCGATATATTCAAGATCGAGCAGCAGATCCTGCAGATATAAGGTGTTCCTTTTGCCCACCGTTGTTGGCTGGGCCGGCTGATAATGGGTGAATCCCAGTGTTGGCAATGCCTTGAACGTCTCACAGAAACGGGCCAGATTTCGGATGACATGGAGGAGGGCGTTGCGAACCAATTCCATGGCCTGCTTCTGAATGAGCAGGTCGCTGTTACAGACCACAAACTGCGAAGTCGCGCCGAGGTGAATGATACCGGCAGCCTTGGGGCATTTGCTGCCATAGGCAAAGACGTGGGCCATGACATCGTGACGAATTTCTTTTTCTTTTTCGGCAGCGAGCTGATAATCGATATTTTCAGCGTTCTCCTTGAGTTCATTGAGCATTTCGGTTGTGACGATGTCATGCAGACCGAGTTCGTGCTGCGCTTCGGCAAGGGCTATCCAGCATTTTCGCCAGGTGCTGAATTTCGTCTTTTCCGAAAACAGACGTTGCATTTCGACGCTGGTGTAACGACTGACGAGAGGCTCTTGATAAATTTCTCTATTCATTGCGGTCACCAAATCATAAAAGAAGATGAGTAAAAATACGTAAAATAAGAAAGATATAACAACTATTACACCTATCGTCACAAAGTGATGGCGCCAGGAATACCGGTACGTCATCCAAGCCTGCAGGACCGCACACTATACCAACTTTACCAGAAAAAGAAAGCGCACCAGCGAAGTTATCCCGGCCCGACATTGACATCTCGAATCGTCAACTGACCGACTCGCACCGCCTGACATCACATGGCTCAATGTCGCATAATGTATATTATGGTTAGTTTACATATTTCCTTATATATCAAAATATTATATTGTGGCTGAGGCTGCCTGGTCCAGCCATGCTGGTTATATGAAACTCGCCAGCACGGAGAGATCTGTCACCGGGCCGAGGAGTTTCATGTTTTGTTGTGGCTGAGGCTACCTGGCCCAGCCATGCTGGTTTTATCAAAGAGGAGGAAAACGTGTTACGAATAGTTTTGTATCTGGCAACCAACATGGCAATCCTGGTGTTGCTCGGTATTGTGATGACGGTTTTCGGGGTGGACTCCCGCTCCACTTCGGGCCTGTTGGTCATGGCCGCTG
>JBKEBZ010000122.1:0-13899 GCA_047973425.1 Desulfopila sp. | reverse complement strand
CCCAGGGAAATCAATAACCTGCTGATCCAGGGAGAATGTGTTCCTGCCTCCATGGCTACCGTGGCACCTTTATATTGGGTAAAATAATCGCGCAGTGACTGCTCATTGTTGTCCAGTACATCTTTTTTTACAATGAGGCATGATTCGTTCAGCACACAAACAGCATTATTCTTGTCGCCAAGGTCCATTCCGATTGTTATGTTATTCACGGCTAGTTCTCCTCCTTTTTTGCAGCATTGTGACTGCGTTAATTTAAGGTTGAGCGTGAATATATCATAGCTCGGGGGAGAACTAGCCTTCTCATTTTACCTCATCCAGTGCACAGGTTCGTTCAAGCAGATCTCATAGCTCGAGTTGCTATGCGATGAGGCCTGATCGGGCGAAAATGGGGTGCTGGTGAACGGTTACAAACTATCGAACTTGCCCGAGCGGCGAACATCGAGCATTTCGTTTTCAATTCTGTTTTTCATCCCCAAATGCGGGAGATGCCGCATCATGCCAGGAAATTGTTGGTCGAAGAGGATCTCATTACATCGGGAATGGCCTTCAATATCGTTCAGCCAGCTATGCTGATGCAGAACATTGTTGGCTTCTGGAAGAAAATATGTACTGACGGCACATTTCCAGCACTATCAGCACCAGACAAAAAATTCGCTTTAGTAGATGTAGAAGATTTAGGCGAGGCAATCGCCAATATCCTTATGGATAAAAGCCTGCGCAATGCCACCTATGAATTGGCAGGCGCTGATATGCTGACCTACCAGGAAATGGCAGCACTCATCAGCGAAGAACTCAACAGACCAATTCAACTTGAAACGCTAGATGAAAATGGCAGACGACGCATAAGCCAATCCCAGAACTGGACACCATATGCAACGGAAACATTCCTGACGATGCTTCAGCATTATGACGCCCATGGGTTTCCAGGTGGTAACAAACTTGTCCTGTCATCGATTTTACGACGAGAACCGAATTCCTATAGAAAATTTATTCAAAGATTGATAACGTCGTAAAAAGTCCGATCTCCTGCGTTGTCGATATTCAACAGCAATCCGCTGTAGCTTGAGTGGTAAACGGCATCTCCCCCTTGGTTTCAAGCCGTTTCACGGTTGCAGGATACCGGGAATGATCTTGTCCATGGGCTGGTAGCCGGGGTCGTCGATCTGATGCAACAGCATATTGATGGCGGTCAGGCCGAGTTGGTAGGTGTCGTGGGTTACACTGGGGATGCCATTGCCGAAAATCTCTGCGTAGGGCACCTTGTCGATACTGATGAGACCGAAGTTCCGGTGAGAGAGACCCTGCAGGTGGATCGCCTCGAGGGCCCCCAGGGTGATCAGGATATTGAGGCCGAATATTGCCTCGGGGCGCCGCCCGCTTGCCAGGTAGCGACCGACCTCGTCCCGGGCGGGAGCCTGGGTGTAATCACCATACAACACGTCCAGTTGAGTGCTGTCCGGGCATTCGTCGAGAGCCCTGCGAATACCCTGGATCCGGGCCTGGGTGATTCTCGATTTTTCCGGCCCGCCGACCACCAGCAGGTGCCGGTATCCCTTGTGCAGCAGGGCCTTGCAGCCCCTGTAACCACTTTCGACGTTATCGAGGTAGACTCCGGCGAATTTGCTTAAGGCTATCTGCCGGTCGACCTGGATTACCGGGATATTGGTGAGCTCCAGGCGCGGAAGGTATGGTGGCAGGTAATCATCGTCATCAGAGACCGGCGAGAGCAGGATGCCGGCGACCTGATAACTCAAGAGAATGTCGATAGCCCTGGTCTCCAACTCCAACAGACCGTCGGTATCAAAGAGCAGAATGGAGTAGTCATGCCTTTTGGCCTCCCGGGAGATCGCCTTTATCACCTCACCGTAGAACGGATTGTCGAAGCTGGCGCTGATCAGGCCGATCAGCCGGCTTTCACGATTTTTCAGGTTACGGGCCAGGGCATTGGGCACATAGTTGAGCCGTCTGGTGACGGCAAGAATACGCTCGCGCGTCTCTTTTTTGACTTTTTCCGGGGTGTTCAAGGCCCGTGAAACGGTTATGGTGGTCATATTGACTTCACGGGCAATGTCCTTAATAGTGGTTTTGCCTTTGTTTTTCATACGTACCTACCATTTTGTCGGAACAGATGAGCGACGGTGAGAATTCTTGTTGCGAGAGGATGAGGAGTATGTTAGATGTCAATGTTGACGTTAACATTTTTTCGTGACCCTGGCAAGGAAATGGTTGGTCAGGCCCTGGTCAGAGCGCGTTGTCAGGGCTCTGGCTGGATCGTCAGCAGTTGATGATCCAGCATCTTGCGGTGTTTGGCGTGGCGGTCAAATGTTAACGTCAACATGAAGCCGATCCGCTGCAGCGGTAAACATCATGTCATCCCCGGTGAGGGGCTCTACGCATGGTAAGCCAAGGTGGCGACGACGGTCGTTGGCGAGCAGCAGCCGTACGGAATGCGTGGGCCGGACGATAGCGGGATCGACTTTGGAAACCGGGTTCACGGACCGTTGTGCTGGCCCTGGTTCCCGGCAAGGGATCTTGGGCACAATGCTGGCGCGAGGCAGGGTGCCTGTCGGAGAACGAGCAGGGCGTGCCAGGTGCTGACAAGAGGCGGGTGCTTCCCCGGAGAGGGATATGATCGATACGGTTATCTTCGATATGGATGGGGTGCTGCTCGATAGTGAGCCGATACACCAGCGGGTCAACCTGGCCTATTTTGCTCGGCTGGGTGTCTCCATACCGCATGAATATTACGCCCGGAACTTTGTCGGCCTGCCTCTGGCGCAGATGCTGGTTGTGCTCAAAAAGAGCTACCGACTGCAACAGAGCGTCGAGGAGATGATGGCCGAGTGCAGCGCGATGTTACTCGATGAATTTCGCCGAGTCGAGCTCACCGCGGCCCCCGGGGTTGAAGCCCTGCTCCGCGAGTTCGCCGACCGTGGCTGGCAACTGGCGGTAGGCTCCTCTTCTTCCCCTGAAATCATCGCTCTGCTCATCGGCAGGCTGGGTCTCAACGACGTCTTCCAACTCCTGCTGAGTGGCTATCAGGTCAAGCGCGGCAAGCCCTATCCGGACCTCTTTCTGCGGATTGCCGAACTGTTACAGACTGTTCCCCAGAGGTGTCTGGTGATAGAGGATTCGGCCCAGGGGCTTACCGCGGCCCATCGGGCCGGCATGAAGGCGGTGGGTGTCGACAACCCAGGCGCCCAGCAGGATATGCGCTGGGCCGCCATCACCGTCTCTGGTTTTCAGGCCTCTGAACGTCAGAGAATTCTCGCTACCCTCGAGGGCTGGGCCACAACAGATGGCAGCGGGTTGGCATAAACGAACCAGCAGACAACAGGAGCATCCGGCAGACCGAATCGTTCGGTGTGAAAAGCACGAAAAACATACGCAAAGGTAGAACTGAATATGTTAGAAATGCATGGGATTACAAAGCATTTCCCTGGTGTTGTCGCCTTGAACAATGTTTCTATGAAGCTGAATCCGGGCGAGGTACATGCCATCGTGGGGGAAAACGGTGCCGGAAAGTCGACGCTGATGAAAGTTCTCAACGGCGTCTACACCCCCACAGGCGGTGATATCTTTCTGGATGGAAAAAAGGTCAGGCCTCAGGGAACACGAGATGCGCAAAAACTTGGCATCAATATTATTTTCCAGGAATTCAGCCTGATTCCCCATCTCAATGCCGTCGAGAATATCTTTCTTGGCAGAGAAATAAAAACGGTTTTCGGTACGCTCGATAAAGGCCGGATGCGACGGATTGCCTCGGAAACTCTGGCCAAGATCGACGTCGACATCCCTCTCACCGTGCCGGTGACCCATCTCAGCGTGGCCGAGCAGCAATTTGTCGAGATCGCCAAGGCCCTCGCTTTCAACTGCAAATATCTGGTGCTCGATGAGCCCACCGCCACCCTGACCCCAAGAGAGGTGGAGCGGCTTTTTGTGGTGATGCATACCTTGAAGGACGAGGGGGTGGGATGTTTTTATATATCCCATCATATGGAAGAGATCTTTGAGATTTCCGATACCATTTCCTGCCTGCGGGATGGAAGTCATGTCGGGACCTATCCGACTGCGGAGATCTCCGAGGATGAGCTCATCGCCCATATGGTCGGCCGTTCTCTCGATCACTCCTACCCGCCGAAACGAAAGAAAGATTTCAGCAGCAACCCGGTTATTCTTGAAGTGAAACAGCTGCTCACTCTCGACGACACCGAAATCTCGCTGAGGTTCCATCAGGGCGAAATTGTCGGTATCGCCGGCCTGGTCGGTTCGGGACGAACCGAAATGTGCAAGGCGATCATCGGCGCCCATCCGTACAAAAAGAAGACGGTTCTTTTCGATGGCGAAGAGATTCATTTCACTCATCCGGCAGAGGCTTTGAAAAAACGGGTGGGCTATCTCTCGGAAGATCGAAAAAAACATGGGCTGTTTCTCCCCTTTACCATCCAGGACAATATCGTTATCTCGTCGTTGAATAGCCTGTTAACGCCATTACGCTTTGTCTCGAAAAAAAAGAGTGGTCAGATCAGTCAGGAATATGTCGAGCAACTGGGTATCAAGACCCCGTCCGTCAATGCGATTGTCAACGGTCTCAGTGGTGGCAACCAGCAGAAGGTCATTATCGCCCGGTGGCTGATGACCCAGTCGAAACTGCTGTTTTTCGATGAACCGACCCGAGGGATCGATGTCGGGGCAAAACTGGAAATTTACAACATGTTGCAGGAACTTGCCGAATCCGGCGTTTCCATTGTGGTTATTTCTTCGGATCTACCGGAGATCGTCGGCTTGAGTGATCGGGTGTTCGTGATGCGGGAAAACAGGATTACCGCCGATCTGATCGGAGAGGATATCAACCCGGAAACCATCATGCTATACGCAACGGGAGGTGATGCGAGTGGAAACTAGTCAATCGGTTACATCGGTGTTTCTTCAGACGTTGAAAAAACGACCGGAGTTTATCCCGTTTCTCGGGCTGGCGGTTCTTGTTCTTCTGATGTCGTTTATCGGCGAGAATTTCTTTTCCTGGGGGACCTTCGTCAATATCTCCCGTCAGGTGTCGGTCAATGCCATTCTCGCCGCCGGCATGACCTTCGTGATTCTCACCGGGGGGATCGATCTGTCGGTGGGAGCGGTTCTGGCCTTTACCGGCACGATCATGTCAGGGGTTATCATTCACCTTGTCCCAGGTGGCATGTCGACCCTGCAGATCCTGTTGCTGGCCTGGTCGGCAGCGCTGCTGATCGGCGTTGCCTGTGGAGCCTTCAGCGGCTTCTTCGTGGCCCGGTTCGGGTTGCCGGCCATTATCGTCTCCCTGGCGGTGATGGAGGCCGTTCGGGGGATCGCGCTCACCTACACCGGGGGCTATCCCATGCCGGTGCCGCGAGAATTCACCTATCTCGGGCGGGGGATGTATCTGGGAATACCTATCCCGACCTGGATTATGATCGGGGTGTTTGTCATCAGCTATCTGCTGTTGACCCAGTTTAAACTCGGCCGCTACATCTATGCCGTCGGCGGTAATGAGGATGCGGCGATATTGTCCGGTATCAGAACGAAACTCGTCCATTTTTTTGTCTACAGTTATTGTGGTGTCACCTCGGCAGTGGCCGGAATTATCGCCTCGTCCCGCGTTTCATCCGGGCAGCCGAGCGCCGGTCAGGGCTTTGAGCTCGATGCCATCGCCGCGGTGGTACTCGGCGGAACCAGCATCATGGGTGGGCGCGGTTCCATTATCGGCACCCTGATCGGCGCCTTTATTCTCGGTGTCCTCAATACCGGCTTGAATACCCTGGGCATCGATCCCTATCCCCAGCGAATCATCAAGGGCGGGATCATTCTCGGCGCAGTTCTGATCAGTGTGTTCCAGAAACAAAAGAGACAATAACCAGCATAGCTGGACCAGGAAGCTGTAGCCATGACGCAACATGAAACTGATCGGTGCACGAAGAGAGCGTTTCGCACCGGGAGTTTCGGATAAAAAATGTGAGGAAGATATGTCAGAGACGATGCAAGCTGTGATCTGTTATGGACCCCATGACTACCGATTGGCAAACGATGTGCCAAAACCACAGATAGGACCGGGAGAGATCCTGGTAAAGGTCAAATCATGCGGGATATGCGCAGGTGACGTAAAAGCCAACGATGGCGCCGATATGTTCTGGGGCGCAGGCGATGCCTGCGCCAGCTGGGTCAAGCCTCCGGTGGTGCCGGGCCATGAATATTGGGGTGTGGTCGAGGCCTTGGGAGAAGGCGCGGCCGAATTGCACAATGTGGCGATAGGTGATCGGGTGGTTTCGGAGCAGATCGTACCCTGTGGCCGGTGCCGCTTCTGCCGTTCGGGCAAGTACTGGATGTGTGAGGTCCATAATATCCGCGGCTTCCAGAAAGATGTCGCCGAAGGTGGCATGGCCGAATACATGAAGTTTTTTCCCAACGACTTCGTCTATAAAATTCCCCGGGAGATGTCCTTTGAGGATGCGGCCCTGATCGAGCCGATGGCCTGTGCCATCCACACGGTGCGGCGCGGCGATATCGATTGGGACGATGTGGTGGTGCTGGCCGGGGCCGGGCCGCTTGGCCTGTGCATGGCCCAGCTCGTTCCTCTGAAGACCCCGAAAAAGTTCATTGTCATCGATATGGACGACTCCCGGCTGGCGCTGGCCAAGGGTTTTGGCGCCGACCTCGTTCTCAATCCCGCCAAGGACGACGTGCAGAAGATCGTCAAGGATCTGACCGGCGGCTATGGTTGCGATGTGTACATTGAGGCCACCGGAAATCCCAAGTCGGTCACCCAGGGACTCGAGATGATCCGCAAGCTCGGCCGGTTTGTCGAATTCAGCGTCTTCAGCCACGAGACCACCGTGGACTGGTCGGTGATCGGTGACCGCAAGGAACTCGATATTCGTGGCGCTCACCTTGGTCCGTATGCCTATGAGGTGGCGATCGACCTGTTTGGCAGAGGGCTGGTTACCTCCACGGGCATCATCACCCACCAGTATGCGTTGGCTGACTTCGAGGCGGCCTTTGCGATGGCAGCCTCGATGGAGTCGATCAAGGTCTTGATCAACCCGTAGCGGAGAAGAAGAGAGATAGACAAGCGAAGGCGCGTTTTGAGGAGAACCAGCGATGCACTATGTGATCGGTATAGATGTGGGGACAACGAGTGCCAGGGCGGCTCTGTTTGATCTTACGGGGAAGAAATATGCCGAGGCAGAGAAGCAAATCAGCATATTCGAGCCGAAACCTCATTTTGTCGAACAGTCCAGTGAGGACATCTGGCAGGCGGTCTGCACCGTCACCAGGCAGATTGTCGAGATGGCGGCCGTTGACAGCCGAGCGATCGTCGGTATCGGGTTCGATGCGACCTGCTCCCTGGTCGCCCTGGACGAAGCATTGCAACCTGCCTCGGTATCGCCGACTCACCGGCAACAGCAGAATATCATCGTCTGGATGGACCACCGGGCCGCCGCCCAGGCCGCTCAGATCAACAGCGGTCGGCATCAGGTCCTCTCGTACGTGGGGGGCGCGATCAGTCCGGAGATGGAGGTGCCGAAAATTCTCTGGCTCAAGCAGCACGAGCCAGAACTCTCTTCGCGGATAGCGCACTATCTCGATCTCGCCGATTTCCTGACCTTCAAGGCTACCGGCAGCCTGTCGCGTTCGGCCTGCACCACCACCTGCAAGTGGACCTATCTCAACCATGAAAACACCTGGTCGGCTGATTTTTTCAGCACCTTGGACCTGGCTGAGCTCTTGATCGACAACCGGATCGGTGACAGGATCGTCCAGGTGGGCGAGGCCGTCGGCACCCTCAGTGCGCAGGCGGCAGCCGACCTGGGCCTGCCGGCCGGAGTCGTGGTCTGTGCCGGGATGATCGATGCCCATGCCGGTGGGGTGGGGGTGCTCGGCGGTGCCCCGGATACGACCTTGGCGCTCATCACCGGCACCTCTGCCTGTCATATGCTGGCGGTCGACCGGCCGAGTTGCGTTCCCGGCGTGTGGGGCCCCTACTACGGGGCCATGCTGCCGGGGCGCTGGCTGCTGGAAGGCGGGCAGTCGGCGGCCGGTCAGCTGGTGCAGCATCTGCTAGAGGAGTCGAGCCAGTATCCGGCCCTGCAGCAGGAGGCCAGCGCCCAGGGCCGTTCGATCTATCAGGCGCTCAACGCCCGGGTGAGGCGACTGGAGAGGGAAAATCCCCTGTTGACCATCGACTACCATGTTCTCGGTTACTTTCTCGGCAACCGTTCCCCCTTGGCGGATCCCAGTCTGAAAGGGGTCGTGGTCGGACGCAGCCTGCATGACGACAACCTCGACGCCCTGGCCGTCCGCTATCTTGCCGGGCTGCAGGCGGTGGCCTATGGCACCCGCCATATCCTCGAGGTGATGGGCGCCAGCGGCTGTCCGGTGCAAAAGATCCGGATGTGCGGCGGCGGTACCAAGAACCCGCTGTGGCTCAGAGAACATGCCAATATCACCGGAGTCGATATCGAGATCATCACCGAACCGGAGTCGATGCTGCTGGGCAGCGCGATGTCAGCGGCCTTCGCCGCCGGGAGTTTTACCAGTCTTGGCGCGGCGATGCAGGCGATGTCCGAGGTCAAGGATTCGATTCGACCAGATGGTCGATTGCGCGAATTTCATAATAAAAAATATCAGGTCTTTCGGGCGATGCATCATGATTTTCTCCGCTACCGCAAGATCATGGGTGAATAGAACCATGTACTATCTCGGCATAGACATTGGTGGAACGATGACCAAGGCCGGCCTGTACACCGAAACCGGTCAGGAAGTGATGGTCGTTGAGAAGAGCGGTGAGGCGATAACGCCGCATCCTGGTTGGGTCGAACGGGATCTTGACGATTTCTGGGACGCTATCTGCCTCTGTATCAGAGAGTGTATCGCCCTGGCGAAAATTACCGCAAGCGCCATCAAGGGCGTCGGCTTTTCGGCCCACGGCAAGGGCTTGTATCTCGTCGACAGTCAGGGTGAACCGGTGAGAAACGGGATCATCTCCAGCGACACCCGAGCACGGGGCATCGTCAAGAACTGGATGAAACAGGGCATCGATAAAAAGGCCTATCCCTTTGGCCGCCAGCAACTCTGGACTGCCCATCCCGTCGCCCTGTTGGCCTGGCTCAAAGAGCATGAACCGGACAATTACCAGAAGATCGACACCATCTTCATGGCCCATGACTATATCCGCTTCAAGCTGTCTGGTGAAAAACTGGCGGAGATAACCAATATCTCCGCCAGCAACGCCTATAACATCCAGAGCGACGAGTACGATCAGCAGATGTTGGCGCTGTTTGGTATTACGGAGAGTCTGTCCCACTTCCCGCCGGTGATCTCCTCTTTCGCTCAGGCGGGAACGGTGAGCGCCGAGGCTGCCAGGCAGACGGGCCTTGCCCAGGGAACCCCGCTTTACGGTGGTTTTTTCGATGTGGTCGGCGGGGCGATGGCCGCTGGCATAACCGATGAGAAGACCCTGAACATCATTGCTGGCACCTGGGCGATAGCGACCCGGATAAAGGACCGCCTGCTTAACCGAGAGTATCCGTATATTTGGGGTCGATACTGTCTGGATGGGATGTATTTCGTCCATGAGGGCACGCCGACCTCGGCCAGCAACCTCCAGTGGTTTCTCGACCAGTTCATGGCGGGGGAGGAGGACGTTTTCGCCACCTGCAACCGCTGGGTCGCCGAATTGGCCGATGCCCCGAGCGAGATCGTCTTTTTGCCCTATCTCTACGGCTCGAATATCTCGCTCGATCTCCATGGCTGTTTCTACGGTCTGCAGGCCCATCATCAGAAGAAACACCTGGTAAAGGCTCTCTACGAGGGAGTTGTTCTGTCATATCTCATCCACCATGAACGTATCATGCAGTTTGAGCCGGCCATCACCACCATCCGTTTCACCGGCGGGCCGACCCGTTCGGGTGTCTGGATGCAGCTCTTCTGCGATGCCACCGGTCTGCCGCTGGAAGTGATCGAATTGCAGCAGCCGGGCTGCAGTTCGGCCGCCTTTTGCGCCATGGCCGGCAGTCAGCGGCAAACGCCGGTGGACACCCTGCTCGAGCGGTTTCGGCCGCCGCTGACCCGGTATGAGCCGAACGGAGTGCGGCATGAGGAAATAAAAAAACAGTTTGCCCGCTATAAGACTCTGGCCTGCGGGCTTGCCGATATCAGCCAGAAACTGGAGGCGATGAACTGAGATGGTGAGTCTGGGAATATACGAAAAGGCGCTGCCGAAGGACTTCGACTGGCGCCAGCGTTTCATGGCGGCGGGTGAATGCGGCTTTGATTATGTGGAAATGTCCGTAGACGAAACCGACCATCGCCTGGCTCGTCTCGACTGGACGAAAGAGCAGCGGCTCGAAATTGTCCGCCACCGGCTGGAGACCGGGGTCGGTATTCACTCGATCTGTCTCTCCGGTCATCGCCGATTCGCCCTCGGCTCGCAGAACAGAGCCAATGCGGCGCGGGCCAAAGAGATCATGGCCAAGGCCATCGAACTCGCCTACGATATTGGCATCCGCAATATCCAGCTGGCCGGCTACGATGTCTATCCCGATTACGAGCCGCGCTCGGAGGCCACCAGGGACCAGTTCATCGATAACCTGCAGTGGGCGGTGGCGATGGCTGCCGCGGCCCAGGTGATGCTGTCGGTCGAGATCATGGATACCGAGTTCATGAGCACCATTTCCCGCTGGAAGGAGTATGATCGGCTTATCGACTCACCCTGGTTTACAGTGTATCCCGACATCGGCAACGTTTCGGCCTGGAACGTGGATGTCGAGGCCGAGCTCGCTCTGGGGATCGACAAGATAACCGCGATCCATATAAAGGACACCCTGGCGGTGACCGATTCGTTTGCCGGGCGATTCAAGGATGTGCCCTTCGGTTCGGGTTGCGTCGATTTTGTCCAGGCCTTTCGCATCTTGAAAAAACTACGTTACCGAGGGTCGTTCGTCATCGAGCAGTGGTCGGAAAAAAGCGACGATCCCCTTGCCGAGGTCAAGGCAAGCAGGGCCTGGATCTTACAGAAAATGAAGGAGGCGGAGTATGTTAGCTGATCTGAAGGAACAGGTGCTGGCAGCCAATCTCGACTTGCCGAGATACGGGCTGGTGACCTTCACCTGGGGCAATGTCTCGGCGATCGACCGTCAGAGGGGAGTGATCGTCATCAAACCCAGCGGCGTGTCCTACGAGGCGATGACCGCCGAGGACATGGTGGTGGTCGATCTGGCTGGCAAGGTGGTCGAGGGCCGGCTCAACCCGTCATCGGATACCCCGACCCATCTGGCCCTGTATAACGCCTTCACCGAGATCGGCGGGGTCGTGCACACCCATAGCCGCAATGCCACCAGCTGGGCCCAGGCGGGTCGGGCCATACCAGCCTACGGCACGACCCATGCCGACTATTTTTACGGCGCCGTGCCCTGCACCCGTAAATTGACCAGAGACGAGATCGATGGCGCCTATGAGTTGAACACTGGCCTGGTCATTGTCGAAACCTTTGGCAAAAATGGTCTGAAGGCCATGGAGGTTCCCGCAGTGATCGTCAACTCCCATGGCCCGTTTTGCTGGGGCAAGGATGCTCATCAGGCGGTTCATAACGGGGTGGTGCTGGAAGAGGTGGCGGTGATGGCCCTGCAGGCCGAACAGCTCAACCCCAAGCTCGGCGGGATGCAGCAGGATCTGCTCGACAAGCACTACCTGCGAAAACACGGCGAGAATGCCTATTACGGTCAGTCATGAGAAAAGAGCGACAGACGGGAGAGGCGCCTGGTCACGAGCCGTTCTCGTCTGCCGTTTGCCAGCGTGTCTGTCTGGTGTGACCTGCTGCCGTCACGACAACACGGGACAGAGCGATCAACGTCACGGTGGCGGCGCAGGTGTCGGCCGGGCTCCTCGATGCGGGGAGACCCTTGAATAAACCTAAAAAAAGGAGAGTAACATGAAGCGTTTTTTACTGGCAGGCCTGGTCGCTGTGGCCATGTGCGGTGCCGCCCATGCGGAAGGCATCAAGGTCGGTGTTTCCTTTCAGGAGATGAATAACGAGTATTTCGTGGTGATGAACGAGGCCCTGCAGGAGGCTGTGGATTCGATCGGCGGCACCCTGTATGTGACCGATGCGGCCCATGATGTGGTCAAACAGACCAACGATGTCGAGGATCTGGTCAGTAAGGGGATCAAAATCCTGATAATGAATCCGACCGATTCCGAGGGCGTGCGCAATGCGGTCGAATACGCCAAGAAGAAAGGCGTTGTCGTGGTCTCCGTCGATGCCCAGGCCAAGGGTCCGATCGATTCCTTTGTCGGTTCCAAGAACTACGATGCCGGAGTGCTGTCCTGCACCGCTCTGGCCAATGAGCTCAAAGGCAAGGGCGATGTCGCTATCCTCGATGGTATCCCGGTCGTGCCCATTCTCGAGCGTGTTCGCGGCTGCAAGGATGCCCTGGCGAAATTTCCCGATATCAAGCTGGTGGATGTGCAGAACGGTAAACAGGATCGTACCATCGCCATGGGTGTCGTCGAAAATATGATCCAGGCCAAACCGAATCTGGCCGGGATCTTCAGCGTCAACGATGGCGGGGCCATGGGCGTGTTGGCGGCGATCGAATCGTCGGGCAAGAATATCGTGCTGACCAGCGTCGACGGCAGCCCCGAGGCGATCTCGGCGATTCTGGAAGGTACCGCCTTCAAGGCCACCGCGGCCCAGTATCCCCGCGACCAGGTGCGTATTGGTTTTGGTGTCGCCCTGGCCAAGTACTGGGGTGCCAATGTGCCGGCGGTCATCCCTGTCGACGTGAAGCTTATCGATACCTCCAATGCCAAGGGCTTCTCCTGGTAAACGTCCCCGGAGTCGAACTCGAAACGACCCGGCCGGCGATTGACGGATTCAGCCGGCCGGGTTTCGCTGTCTGGTGGTTTTATATGAAACTCATCAGCACGGAGAGATCTGTCACCGAGCCAAGGAGTTTCATCGTTTGTTGTGGCTGAGGCTACCTGGTCCAGCCATGCTGGTTTATATGAAACTCATCAGCACGGAGAAATCTGTCACCGAGCCAAGGAGTTTCATGTTTCGTTGTGGCTGAGGCTATCTGGTCCAGCCATGCTGGTTTATCCGAAACTCATCAGCACGGAGAGATCTGTCACCGAGCCAAGGAGTTTCATGTTTCGTTGTGGCTGAGGCTATCTGGTCCAGCCATGCTGGTTACGATAAAAAAAGATATGTAAAAAAATGATACCATCCTGATGCCTGCCGATGTGGCCGGTACGACTCTATGGCCTGGTTTGAGGTGTCCTCGCGTGCCTGAAGTATCGCCCCTGCGCGGGCCCTGGGCCATCTCCTGCTGTACCAGATGGGATGGATCAAACGAGGCTTCTCGTGCCACAATGTTGTGGTCTCTACCCGGAAAAAGTCGTCAACTCACTTGAAATTATAAAATATTTCATATATTGATACTCTCGTAAAAGTCGAATGTTTGTCACCGTTCACCAGCACCCCATTTTCGCCCGATCAGGCCTCATCGCATAGCCAGCTGGAGCTATGAACCCTGCTTGAGCGAACCTGGTGCACTGGATGAGGTAAAATGAGAAGGCTAGTTCTCCCCCGAGCTATGATATATTCACGCTCAACCTTAATTTAACGCAGTCACAATGCTGCAAAAAAGGAGGAGAACTAGCCGTGAATAACATAACAATCGGAATGGACCTTGGCGACAAGAATAATGCTGTTTGTGTGCTGAACGAATCATGCCTCATTGTAAAAAAAGATGTACTGGACAACAATGAGCAGTCACTGCGCGATTATTTTACCCAATATAAAGGTGCCACGGTAGCCATGGAGGCAGGAACACATTCTCCCTGGATCAGCAGGTTATTGATTTCCCTGGG
>JBKEBZ010000026.1:0-48074 GCA_047973425.1 Desulfopila sp. | reverse complement strand
GAAAAACATCATGAAAGGGGGCAGCAATTGTGCTTTTGAAACGCTTTTTTCTGATCATGATGCGCTCATGTGACTGGTAATCTGCAAGAAGCTGAATGGCACGCAAGCGATCAGTATTTGTTTGGGAATCGGGGGCCACTGAGTAGTGATATCGACCATCCAGAAAGGCCATTCCGTCATTTAAAGAGAAGTTGACGATACTCCTCTTGCCCAGATACTTCTCCAATTCGGCCCAGGTCCTGTCAAAAAACGCTCTGCTCGCTTACCCGGAGTCTCGCTCTGCTCGCTTACCTGCGCAAACGATGCTGATTGCTGAACGATCGCCGCAAAACTCTCGGCTGCGTGATAGGAACTACGAACCAGCGGCCCTGCAACAACCTGCTGTAACCCAAGTTTTTCTCCTATCTGAGCAAGTCGTCTAAAGGTGCCGGGGTGAACATACTCTCTGATGGGGTGGTGCTTTGGCGACGGCCTGAGATACTGCCCCAGAGTAAAGATCCGGCAACCGGCCAGAAAGAGATCCTCCATGACCTCGACCACCTCATCCTGGTTTTCCCCCAGGCCCAGCATCAGCCCTGATTTAGCGATAATTCCGTGATCAGTACCTGCCATGGCTATTTTTTCAATCAACTGTAACGACTGTTTATAGTCGGCTCCGGGACGCACTGTCTGATAGATTCGAGGAACGGTTTCCAGATTATGGCTAATGACGTCTGGTTTCGCCAGAATGACCTGCTCCAGAGAGCTTTCCTGCCCTCTGAAATCGGGAATGAGAACCTCCACTGTCGCGTTCGGATTCTGCCGTCTGATGGCCTGTATTGTTGCCGCAAACTGGCTGGCACCGCCATCCGGGAGATCATCTCGGGTCACGGAGGTGACAACCACATGCTCGATCCCCAGTTGCTTTGCTGCCATGGCGACCTGGTCTGGCTCGCCTGGGTCAGGGGTGGTCGGTCGGCCATGGCGTACTGCACAAAAAGCGCAGTTTCTGGTGCAGACATCTCCTAATATCATGAATGTACAAGTTTTATTTGCAAAACAATCACCCCTGTTCGGACACTGGGCGCTTTCACATACCGAGTAAAGATGCCTCTTGCCGAGCAGTTTCTGGATACGCTCCATATCTCTCGTATCTGGGGCTGGCACCACCAGCCAATCAGGTCGCGTCACCACAATCCTCTGCCATAAGTTGTTCTACCGTACTCGAACACAGGGACATCCTGAAGATATCCGCAAACTGGTTGCGCATCTCATCCCGAACAGCGCTGATATCGACACGCCTCCCGAGGACCCTGGTCATGGAGGTAACTCCGTTCGTGGTAATACCACAGGGAATGATGAAGGAAAAATAATCCAGATTGGGGCAAACGTTCAGGGCAATACCATGCATTGTGACCCATTTCCGCACGGCAATTCCCATGGCTCCGATTTTTGAATCACCAACCCACACCCTCGGAAATTTCGCTTTGCGCCCAGCGGCCACGCCAAAGCTGTGCAGAGTACGAATCATGACCTCCTCCATTTTCCGCGCATACGCATGGAGATCCCTTTGGTCATCCTCAAGGTAGATGATAGGGTAACAGACAAGCTGTCCCGGACCATGATAGGTTATATTTCCTCCTCGGGGTGTATCATGCACAGGAATGCCTCGTTTTTCCAACTCAGTCCTGTCGACGAGCAGATTGTCATAGCCTCCGCCGCTGCCGATAGTAATACAGGGGACGTGTTCCAGCATGATGACTAAATCGGGAATTTCGCCTCGTTCTCTTTTGCCGCGAAGAATTTCCTGCAGTTCGCACATCTCCGCATATTCACATCTCAAAAGATCCAGCCAGAGGCCAGGCCTGCCCGTTGATTTTCCTGCACCCTTCCTCATATTCATCTCACCAACATGACTGACCTGATCACCCCAGCGATAACGGACCATGGAACTCATCGGCACGGTAAGAGCGCTTTTTACGTCAACGTGTTTTGTATTTTGTATGCATACCGGGATAAGATATGTCCGCTGCCGGAACGGAACCTACGTTTATCAGCCTGCATCGGTGGCTATGAATGGCCCTCTGATGACGAGCTTCTACAGTTACCTTGCAATCTCTAAATGCAACGTATGTACCAGAAATCTCGACAACCATTCGTCAGTACTCCATTTTTGTCTGATCTGCCCATCTCACCGAGCCGACATGGGCACAACGGTCTGCTTGAACGAACAGAGAGCATGGATAACAGTCACCGCTTGCGGTTTTACCGTAATCGTTCACCGGTGATACCGGGAATGTTCCGTAACCTGGATCTGTAAACGTTTATCCAGTACTCCAGATTCGTTCAAGCGGGCCGTTGCACAAGAGTTTGCTCTGTGAGGAGGCCTGATCGGACGAAAATGGGGTGCTGGTGAACGGTAACAAATTATTGATACAGAAAATTGTTTTTTCTGAAATTGATGGATAAGACCCCTGCCCGGAGGTATTGTTCATTCCTTGAATGAAGAGTTTCATTCACTCACCACGTCGTATTCGATCATGGCATCATTTCGCTCTCTACCCGTTTGCCGGTGTTCAGGTTCGTCGAAGCAGGGATGGACACAACCTGGATATTTTGTCATATCAACTCGATAGTGGTAATTATGTCCCGAGGATGCTCGAATTTGAAAGTTCCATCACTGCCCGGTGCCACCGGTATCGGGTATCATCCCAACTCCTGGAGAAACCGCCATGATGCAAGACTGGAACGCCTACCGCGATTCATTGATGAAAAATATGGAAAAATATGCCAAACAGAGCCCTGAGGTGATGAGGGGGCTGGCAACGCTCGGCAATGCCGCTGAGAAAACCGGAAAATTAGAGCCCAAAGTTCATGAACTGATCGCGCTGGCGGTGGCAGTGACCACCCGCTGCGACGGCTGCATCGCCGTGCATACCCAGAAAGCTGTCGAATACGGCGCCACGCTGGAGGAGATCTCGGAGGCTCTGGGAGTCGCTATCGCTCTCAATGCCGGTGCGGCGATGGTCTATTCGGCCCGCGCCCTCGAAGCCCATGGACAGCTGCCCACGACGTGAGTCCAAAGGGGTTGGGGTTGCTGTACCGGCTCGTTGCGGTTCGCGGTCGACCAACTTTTGCTCAGAACCTGGTCAACACGCACCAGAGAGCGGGGAGAAAAGAGCCGTTTGCGGATGGGCACTCACTGGCATGATCTCGCTTGACCACTATCGTGCCGTATCTCTCTTCATGCAATAAAAAAACGGCCACCCAGAGAACACTCTCTACGTGGCCGTTCGCCTGGAGCCAGCAAACGGGATCGAACCGTTGGCCTGCGCTTTACGAGAGCGCCGCTCTACCGACTGAGCTATGCTGGCTTATCTTTGCTGTGCCTGTATGATGGCCTCGTAAAAACTCCGATCTCCTTCGCCTTCGGTCGCAAACGACACTTCTCTGTGCCATATGTACTACCAAATTGCCGTTTGAGACGCTACGCCTTGTATATCAAAGTTTTTCCTGAGTCCATCCTGATGAGCACTCTACTTTTTACGAGAGTATCATATAGCAACTAACAATTGAAAATTCAACTCCTATGAAAGAGGATTTGCAGGAAACCCATGGAAGTTTCTGTTCCGAAACGAGGTGCCTTCTCCCTCAAGTGGCAGGTTGGCCAGAGCGCTGGTCTTGCCGCCTTGTCTGCCGCCACGACAGGTCCTCTTGCCACTCTGCCGCAGATGCCGCAGATATCACCTGGTAAACAACCGTTGCCCTGCCGCTATGTCCAGAATCGTTCTCTCCATACCCTTTTCGCCCGCCACACCCTGTTGGACCCTTCTCGCTCTCCTGCTCCTGCCGCTTATCGTCGGCTGCAGCCATGACAGAGACAGCGCCCCCGCAGAGCAATGCGGTGGTTGTCATGTCGTCGATCTCGATAGCCAGCACCAGCTGGCCTGCACCACCTGCCATCACGGTAACGGTCAGGCGGACGATGCCCAGGCCGCCCACCAGGGGATGTTTGTCCGGCCAGCACACCCCGACAACTACAGTGCGAGCTGCGGCCAATGTCATCGCCGAGAGGTAGACGCCCTGCCCCATGCCCTGCATTCCACGCTCAGAAAAGAGGTCAACCTGGTTCGGGCCGCCTTTGGCGCAAACGACAGACTGACCTCATTCCTTGACATTCCGATGCACGAAGAACCGCAGAACATCACGGAACTGGCCGACGACATGCTGCGGCGACGCTGCCTGCGCTGTCATCTCTACAGCTCCGGCGACAGCTACGGCGCCACCAGGAGGGGGACGGGTTGCGCAGCCTGTCACCTCGAATACCAAGACGGCAAGCTGGTCTCCCACGCCTTTCTGGCCAGACCGACAGACAACCAGTGCCTCTCCTGCCATTACGGCAACCGGGTCGGCGCCGACTACCATGGCCATTTCGACCACGACTTCAGTGCCGATTTCCGCACGCCGTACCGTGCGACCGGCACCAGTCAGCGGCCTTACGGTGTCGAATACCATCAGCTCGCACCGGATATCCATCAGCAGCGCGGTCTGATCTGCATCGATTGCCACAGCGGCGAAGAGCTGATGACCGGCGATGGCTCGGCCCCGGGCATCTCCTGCGCCGACTGTCACGACCCTCGCCATCTGCAGCGCCATCTGCCGGAAAATATCGAATATGTCGGGAACACCTACTCTCTGCTGGCCAAAGCCGACGGCGCCCGCCATCCTGTCCCTCTGCTCCGGCATCCGGCCCATGCGGCCAACCCCGAGGTCGACTGCCAGGTCTGCCACGCCCAGTGGAGTTACAACGACGGCACCACCTCTCTGCTGCGCGCCGATCACGACAATTATGAGCCGTGGACCCTGCTCACCGTCCAGGGCAGCTCCGAGGTTGAACATCTCCTTGACAACAACCTCAATTTTGAAAAAATTGAACTTGAGCCGACCTTAAGCGACACAATTACTGGAGAAAAACGGCCAGGGATATGGTATAAGGGGTACAGTATTCGTCGCTGGGAAGATATGTTCATCGGTCAGGCGGCGGACGGCAGACTGGCGGTCATGCGACCAGAGTTGCGGATAGTGCTTTCCTGGATAGATGCCGACGAGGATGTTCGTTTCGATGGAGTGGCATCCACCGCCGCCAGAAACGGCCTGCTCCCCTATACCCCACACACCACAGGGCCAGCGGGTATTTTCTATGGAGAACGATTACAACAGTTTCGCGCGGCGACGTCAGGGACGGATCGGTAATGGCACTGACACCGTTGACCGGTAAACCGGCCGCGCCAGCACTTCTCGATAAGGCGAACCATATGGAGATTTCAAGACCATTGACAACCAGAAATCTGCTCTTTTTTCTGATCTGGGCAGGCCTTGTCGCCCTTCTTGCTGCCGGCTGCGCTTCGAAAACTCCCTCCTACGGCCGAAACGGCAAGGGTACATGGTCCGACCCGACTCAGGCCCCCTACGTCATCAAGGGGGTCACCTACTACCCGATCCCCGACGCCACCGGTTTCAAGCAGAAAGGCCTCGCCTCCTGGTATGGAGACTATTTCCATGGTCGGCCCACCTCCAACGGGGAAAAATACAACATGTACGGGATGACGGCGGCCCATAAGATTCTGCCGATGAACACCATGGTACAGGTGCGCAACCTCGACAACGGCAGAAAGACCGTGGTGCGGGTCAACGACCGAGGCCCCTTCGTCGATGGGCGTATTATCGATCTGAGCTACACCGCTGCCAGCCAACTAGGCGTCGTCGGTCCCGGCACCTCCCGGGTCGAAATTGTCGCCATTACCGAAAACAGTGGGCCGACCCCGGCAATGCGGCCAGAGAACAACCGTAGGCAGTCGCCGAGCATGACGCCGTCGGTCCCGGCGCCTTCGCTGGTGGTCGCACAACCGAAGGCCGCTTCGACCCTTCCCGTCAGGCCAGCCACTTCGCCGGTAACCGTGGCCGCCGGACCGACAAAAATCGTCAAATCACCATCTCCGCAGGCCCAGGCACCTGAGCTCGAATTCTATGTTCAGGTCGGTAAGTTCAGAGAGAAAAGGGATGCCCAGAGATTACAGCAACGATTCGCCAGCGCCGGTCATACAACGATAATCGAGATCGACAACAGTTCTCCCCTGCCGAACTACCTGGTCAGCGTGTTTGCCGGCACCAGACTGGCAGCGGCGAAAAAGGCGGAAGAGGCCCTGCTCCGACGCGGTTACACCGGAGCGGCCGTGATGGTGAGATAGTGTCCGTCCAGAATCGACGTGGCTTTGTCGACATCATCGGTGGTTTCATTCGCGGTCGATGGCCTGTACCAGCTGCACCAGTTGGTAGAGCCGACCATAATCCTTTCTACCGGGTTCGATCTCCACCCCCGAATTGACATCTACCGCGAACGGTCGGACCTGACGAATAGCCTCGGCGATATTTTCCGGGCAAAGCCCACCAGCCAGAACGATGGGCCGTTTGGCCTTAAACGACTCTATTCGTGACCAGTCGAAGGTCTGCCCGGTACCGCCAGCCTGTTCAGTGGCAAAGGTGTCGAGCAAATAACCGCCAACCGACTCTTCATAGGGGGCAAAATCGGCGGCACTGGTCTGCGGGCTCACCCGAAAGGCCTTGATCACCCGGCACGGAGATACTGACTGGGCGAGTTTATGGCAATACTCGACGCTCTCCCTACCATGCAACTGCACATGGGTCAGCCCGCAGTAATCGATGATTTCCTCTACCTCGACAGGGTCACTGTCGACAAACACCCCGATCAGGTGGATGAAAGGAGGCAGGCAAGCGACAATCTCCTTGACCTTGTCCGGGGAGATGTAACGCCTACTCTGTTCGGCAAAAATGAAGCCGATGGCGTCAACACCAAGACGAATGGCTTCCTCAGCGTCCTCAACGGTGGTCATACCGCACACCTTGATCCGCGTTCTGCTGTACATCACCTCTCCTGTATCTTTCTTTGATAGGAACGGGTGTCTCTCTCCGCCCTACCGTAGTTCCTGCAGCAGGGTCCCCGAACTCCCGGCCCGCATCAGCGATTCGCCGATCAAGGCTGCGGTCACACCCGCCTTGGCCAGGCTGTCAATATCAGCACGACACGTCAATCCCGACTCGCTCACCACCGGAATATCTGAGGGAATCTGTTGCCTGAGTCGCAGGGTAGTGGTAACATCTACAGAAAAATCATTGAGATTTCTATTATTTACTCCAATAAGTGCACTATCTGCCAGCAACGCACTTTCCACCTCTCGCTCGTCATGGACCTCGACCAGAACATCCATTCCCAGTTGCTCGGCCTGCTGTCGATAATCGCCGAGCTGGCTCTGGTCGAGAATGGCTACAATCAGCAGAATGGCATCGGCCCCATGGGCCGCGGCCTCTTCTATCTGCAGTGAATCGATAATGAAATCCTTGCGAATCACCGGCAGCCCGACCGCCTCCCTGGCCTGCATCAGATAGAGCAGGCTCCCCTGAAAAAAATCGACATCGGTCAGCACCGAAATCGCCTGGGCCCCCAGTCGCTGATAATTACGAACAATTTTGACCGGATCGAAGTCCTGACAGATCAGGCCCTTGGATGGAGAGGCCTTTTTGGCCTCAGCAATAATAGCGACCCCGGGATAGTCCAACAACGCCCTGGTGAAACCGCGTGGCGGCTCCGGCTGTTTTTCCCTGTAGGGGGGCGGCAGCTGGATGCCCTGTCGGCGCAGCTGGACCACCTCTTCTTTCTTGCGTGCAACTATTTTATCGAGAATCATCGTGTTCATTCAAAGGGTTAACAAAAGGAGGCAGACAACTACGAGCAGACGCATTCGCTCATTGGCGACCAAAGGCTACCAGCTGGTCCAGCTTGGCCAATGCCCCGCCGGAATCGATGATCTCCCGCGCCGCCGCCACGCCCTCCTGCAGGGTAGCGACCCGGCCGGCCAGGTAGAGTGCCCCGGCACTGTTGAGCAGAACCATGTCACGTCTGGCGCCCAGTTCACCACCAAGTACCGCCCGCACCTGGCGCGCTGCCTCATCGGCATCGGCACCGCCACGGATATCCGCCATACTCGCCCGGTCGAGCCCCAGGTCTTCCGGCTCGATGGTGTAGGTCTTCACCCCATCGCCACCCCCCTCTGCCACATGGGTCGTACCGGTCACGGTCATCTCGTCGAGATTACCTTCGCCCCAGACCACCAAACACTTTTTCATACCCAGCCGGGTGAGCACATTGGCAAAAATCGGCACCAGCTCTCTGTTGAACACCCCGGTCAGCTGCACGTTGGCACCGGCCGGATTGGTCATCGGTCCGAGAATATTGAAGATAGTTCGAATGCCAATCTCCTGGCGGGGGCCGATCGCATATTTCATCGCCCCATGCAGTTTAGGGGCAAAGAGAAAGCCGATGCCGATGGTGCGTACACATTCGCCGACTTTGATCGGTGACAGATCGAGGTCGACCCCCAGGGCCTCCAGCACATCGGCGCTGCCACATTTGGAGGAAACCGCCCGGTTGCCGTGCTTGGCCACCTGGGTACCCGCCGCGGCGACGACAAACGAGGTGGTCGTCGACACATTGAAGCTGCCGGACCCGTCACCGCCAGTGCCGACGATGTCCATCAGAATCTCATCGGCACCGGTTTCCACGCCGGTTTCGACAAAGGTCGCCTTGTCGCGCATCACCCGTACAGCCCCGATAATCTCGTCGGTGGTCTCGCTCTTCATCCTCAGCCCGGTAATGAAGGCGGCAATCTGAGCGGAGGTCGCCTCACCCTCCATGATCGCGCCCATCACCTCCTGCATTTCCTGCTCACTCAGATGTTCCCTGCTGACCACTCGATTAATTGCCTGACGTATATTCATTATGTTCGATCCTCGATATAATTCGAATCCAGTACATTTTCTGCATAAGAGGTTTTTTCGTTCACGTTCGACCGGGCGCAAAGACCAGAGCAGCCGACAGCTTCTCCCTCAGTCATCGAGGACATCGGAATCTTCGTTGACGCCAGAGGGAAGGCTCTCTCGGTTGACGCGAAGTTTACAATACACGACCTTCTCTGCAAGAGGCTTCAGTTGCCGGATAGCAGATCCGGATAGGCCGGATCCATGAAATTTTTCAAGAGCTGCCTGCCCTCCGGGGTCAGTATCGACTCCGGATGGAATTGCACCCCTTCCAGGGCCATGGACCTGTGACGAATGCCCATCAATTCCCCCTGGTCACTGCGGCAGCTCACGCCGAGACAGGCCGGCAGGGTCTTTTCATCGACGATCAGCGAGTGATAACGCATACCGGCAAACGGGCTGGGCAGGCCGGTGAAGACCCCCCTGCCGTCATGGAGCATGGAACTGGTCTTGCCATGCATAATTCGCGAGGCCCTGATGGTGTTGCCGCCAAACGCCTCGCCCATCGACTGATGTCCGAGACACACCCCGAGGACTGGAATCCTGCCGGCAAAAGAGGCGATCGCCTCAATGGAAACCCCAGCCTCTTTCGGCGTGCAGGGGCCGGGAGAGATCAGCAGCCGACGGGGCTGTAGCGCGGCTATTGCCTCAACTGTAATTTGGTCGTTGCGATAGACCCTGATCTCTTCATCGCCTGCCTCCGCCCGGATGATTCCGGCGATGGCCTGAACGATATTATAGGTAAAAGAATCGTAATTATCAATAATTACCAGCATAACTTCAAGTCCTTTCCGCCGCAGGATCACCCGTCTTTTTATTGAGGCGCTCGTTACATCTTGATGGCGTCGTAAATAGTCCGATCTCCTGCGTCGCAGCGGGATCAGCCACTGCTCGACGTACCACTTGTACGTCTGTGCTTGAATGACACGACCGCGCCTTATATATCGAACGCTTGTACTGAGCCATCCCGATCACACATTGAGGGATTTTACGAGAGTATCAAGAACAGAGTGTGCATTTGTTTGCATTTCAAATATGGACAAAACATCCCGCAAGCAAGGGTGAGGCGCCAGATGCACTCGGTGTTCATTGCAAATCCGGGTGAGAACACCACAGAGGAGACGTGCTGCCAGGAAAACAAAAAAAGCCGTGAAACCTTGCGATTTCACGGCTTGTCAACTGTTTGGCACAGCACCGGTCAACGGCCGAAAAGACAGAGAAAATCAGGCGATCGGCTCCATCTTGCTTACCCGCTTGGTGAGACGGGAGATCTTCCGTGAGGCGGTTCGCTTATGGATGGTACCTTTGGATGCGGTTTTGGCGATAACCGAGACAGCCGCCCTCAGAGCAGATTTCGCCTCCTCCTCGGCACCGGCGCCGACGGCCTCGTTCACCTTGCGAATTTCGGTCTTCATCCTCGATCGGTTCATCCGGTTACGGACACGCCTTTCCTGGGCCTGACGATTTCTCTTCTCTGCTGATTTATGATTGGCCACGAAT
This sequence comes from Desulfopila sp., assembly GCA_047973425.1. Lineage (GTDB taxonomy): Bacteria > Desulfobacterota > Desulfobulbia > Desulfobulbales > Desulfocapsaceae > Desulfopila. The sequence goes on along the minus strand of JBKEBZ010000026.1, from coordinate 37,703 downwards.
GCATTCCTCCTGTGCTTGACGCTCGTCTCTTCCAACCGGCTGTCCGGTATAATTCAATAATTGCGGCAGAATGGCCAGATGATGGCTCACTGCCAGCAGAATTCGTTCTCGTAAAGAGAGGATGTATACTCGAGAAACAGCTGCAAGTCAATAGTTATCGTTTATCTTTGATGCTCTCGTAAAAAGTCGAATGTTCCGCCGAGATGGACTCAGGAAAAACCCTGATATACGAGGCGTAGCGTCTCAAATGGCAATCTGGTAGTACATATGGTACAGCTGATTGACGTTTGTGACCTACAACGAAGTAGATCTGGGTTTTTACGAGTCCATCATCTTTAGCTCACCAGCATGGCTGGACCAGGTAGCCTCAGCCATGCTGGCGAGGCAGAATTCCCCCCGGTCGGCAGCGTGAAATCCGGGCTAAGCGAGTTGCCCGAGATAGTTGAAGGTGGGCAGCTTCGGCATCGCGGTGGTACCGGCCAGCCGCTCGGCGAGTTCCCGCAGCTGTTTTCGACCGGCGAGCCCGCCACAGAGATCGACCACCACATAGTCAAGCCCGCTCTGTTTCAATTCATGCAGATAGGGTAACAGCGAAAACGGCCGAATGGCTCTGGTATAGGTCAGCCCGTCTTTTTTCCGGATCACGAATTCTTCATGTTTTGGGCTTATCACCGGCCGTTCATAGGGGAAAAACGGCGCAGCGATCCTGGCGGTAAAGAGCGGTGGCGCCCCGTACACGGTCAAGCCAAGCCGCATCCCCCTCTTGCCGCCGCCCCGGGCCAGCGCCGGCACCCCTGTCTGTTTATACCCCTGCACAGCCTCACGCAACGCCTCGCGATCCGCCTCGATCGCCAACTGGCCGCATTCAAAACCGACCTCGGCGGCCAGCAGCAGGGCCTGATTGTTGAGGAGGTTGCAGGTATAGTCGGCCGAAAGAAAGACCCTCTCCCCGCCAAAGAGCGTCAGCTGGCTGCAATGCCCCAACTGGTAGCTGCGAAAGCCGGCGCGAATCAGAATCGAGACCTGCTTGCCCAGTCGACCGAACTCCCTGTCAGTCAGAATGGCTGGCAGGGCCCAGGTCACATTGCGTATCCCCTTGCCGAGCAATCGCTTCAGCTCGCCGGCCTGACTGACGTTGGTCCGATCCAGAGTCACCAGATAACGGTCGGGCCGCAGTTCCATTTTGCCCAGAAGCGGTTTGACCGTATCGAGCTTGAGCCACCATTCGATAGGTAGCCTGGCCGGCTCTCCCCGCTTGCCAGGACGCTGCCGTCTTGAAAAAGAGGACTTCGGCCCAGGCGAGTTGATTGCGGCGCGGGGATGGCCATCCGCCCAGACCTGGCGCTGTATCGCCTCGATCTGTCGGCCCTGTTGGCGCCTGATGCCTGCAATCCGCTCACCGATCTGCCTGGTCGGCAACGTAAGCCGACCGGTCGCCCCGCCGTCCCGGGCCAGATCGACCTTGTAGCAGTCCAGATGGTGCCAGCTGCGGCCGCTGGCCTCTGGCGGCAATGACAGCTGGACCTCGTCACCGCTGGCACCCTGCTCAACCGGTGATCCGTCCACCTCCAGCCCTTTTAGCGAAAAGGCCAGCCGCTCGCCAGAGGGCTCGAAATGCAGCCGCAACCGGTCGCCAAGCGCCAGGGGCGCTTTCAGCCGCAAGATGAGCTTCGGGTCGCCGCCGGTACCCTTTGAACCGGTACTGCGACCGAGATGGAGCCCGAGATTGCCGGAGTGCAGCGGCGAGATCGCCTCTGGCGGCTGCGGTGAAAAGAAATAGCCGGGGCCGGTTTTACGACTCATAGCCTCACCGATCAGGTCCCGGGCCTGGGGCAACGCCGTCGCTGCTGACTCGGCATCGGCATCGAGCATGAGCCGGTACGCAGATACCACCTTCTCCACATAACGGGCCGAACGCTGCCGGCCCTCGATCTTGATGGAGGCGACCCCGCTCTGTACCAGCTCGGGCACCGCCTCGAGCCCGTCGAGGTCGTTCATTGAAAACAGATAACCGCTCCGGCCACCCTTTCCCCCCCGTTTGCCGCCCTGACCATACCCCCGGCGACAGGGCTGGACACAACGTCCCCGCAGGCCGCTTTTGCCACCGAGGTACGAGGAAAAAAGACAGAGACCGGAATAGGAAAAGCACATCGCCCCATGCACGAACACCTCGACCTCGATCTCCGCTCTGGCGGTGATCGCCCGGATCTCGGCCAGGGTCAGTTCCCGGGCCAGGACCACCCGGTCGCAACCGAAGCGGCCGAACAGCTCAACCCCCGACAGATTATGGGCCGCGACCAGGGTCGAGGCATGCAGCCTGAGGGTCGGGAAATAGCGGCGGACGATATTGATCAGCCCCAGATCCTGGACAATCAGGGCGTCGGGCTGCAGGGAGGAGAGAACCGCGAGGATCTCGATCACCGCAGACAGTTCCCGCTCGAGAAGCAGGCTGTTTGCCGCCACATAGAGTTTTTTCTCCCTGTCATGGCAGTGCTCGATCATGGCCCCGATCTCTTCAAGCTGCAGATCACGGCTGAGGTTTCGGGCATTGAAGCCGGGCAGGCCGACATAGACGGCATCCGCCCCGGCCTTAAGCGCGGCGTGGAAATTTTCGACATTTCCGGCAGGAGCCAGCAGTTCCATACAATCCTTCGACGTTGATACTCTTGTAAAAAGTTGAATGTTCCAACAAGATGGGCTCAGGAAAAACTTTGCTGTACGCGACGTAGTATCTCAAACGCCAATTTGGCAGTACATATGGTACGGGTACGGCGAAGTGTCGTTTGTGATCGTGGGCGAAGGAGATCGGAGTTTTTACGAGTCCATCAGCGTTTGCAGTATTCGATTTCAGCTGCCGTCAACGCTCGACCACGACCATTTTGCTGTCAGCATTTTCAGCCAGCCGCACCTGGATCCTTTCTTCGGCCAGAATAACGGCCTGCATGCCGACATAGTCGGCCTGGATCGGCAACTCCCGCCCGCCCCGGTCTACCAGCACCGCCAGCTGGATCGTGGCCGGCCGCCCATAGTCCATGATGGCCTCCATCGCCGCCCGGATCGTTCTGCCGGTAAAGATGACATCGTCCACCAGGACCAGATCGGTGGCGTTGACATCAAAGGCGATATCCGTGGTCCGCACCACCGGGTTCTGGGTGGTAAGGCTCCAGTCGTCCCGATAGAGGTTGATGTCGAGGCTGCCATACAGCACCTCACGCCCCTGGCTCACCAGGATATCGCGGAGCCGTTTGGCCAGAAAGACCCCACAGGTGTGAATGCCGACGATGGCCAGAGATTTCGTCTCCTGATTCTTCTCGAGTATCTGTAGGCCGATCCGCCTGACGGCCAGATCGATATCCTGCGATGACATGATCGTACGCATCTTCTCGCTCACCCCTCCACCCGTCGCCAGAAGAACTCCACACCCCTGGCGGCAATACGGTTGATGGCCTCGGGATAGGCCTCACACTCCGCCGCAAAGACCTTGGCGGCGATGGCGTCGGCGTCATCCTCATATTCCAGTTCGACCGTTTTCTGCAAGACGATCGGCCCCTCGTCGTAACGCTGGTTGGCAAAATGCACGGTACAGCCGCTGACGGTACAGCCACGGTCCCTGACTGCCTGGTGCACATGATGCCCATGGTAGCCCTCCCCGCAAAAGGCGGGGATAAGCGAAGGATGGATATTGATCACCGACCGGGCCAGGCCAGCTGGCGGCGTATAGAGCCGCAGATAACCGGCCAGGCAGACGATATCCACATCATAGTCCACCAGGATGGCGTTGGTCGCCTCGCTGCTCACCGCATGAAAGGCTGGATAGCCGTAGTTTTCTGCCTTGGCGAGCCCCAGCGCATCGGCGACGTCGGCGACCACCACCTCGATGGTGGCTGCCAGGCTTCCCGCCGCTATTCGCTCGTGCAAATTATCAAGAGTCCGACCACTGCCGGAAAGGAGAACGGCAAGTTTCAGCATGGTCACGCCCCCGCAAGCGAGCTGTCGTTGTCGATATCCACCGCATCGAGCCAGGCGGAGATGGCCGAATCGTAGCCGGCCGTCAACGCGAAGACCTTGCGGGCCAGGCGAAACCGGGTCTCCAGGGTGGTATTGCCGGCGGCCTTCATTTCCGCCAGTACCAGGGGATAATCAGCCGGATCGACAATCACCGTGACGTCGTTATAGTTCTTGGCCGCAGAGCGCAACATCGCCGGCCCGCCGATATCGATGTTCTCGATCGCCCTCGCCAGGGTGCAGGCCGGGTCGGCGACGGTCTTCTCGAAGGCGTAGAGATTGATCACCACCAGATCGATATCATCGATACCGTGCTCCTGGCACTGGCGACGATGATCCGGGTTGGCCCGCTGGTTGAGAATACCGCCATGTACCTTCGGATGCAGGGTCTTCACCCGGCCATCGAGCATTTCCGGAAATCCCGTGAATCCGGCGACATCCTTGACGGTTATTCCGGCCTGGCGGATCATGTTGGCCGTTCCGCCAGTGGAGAGGATCTCGACCCCCATCTCGACAAGCTCGCGGGCAAACCCCTCAATTCCCGATTTATCCGTAAGACTGATCAATGCTCGTTCTATTTTTCCCATTGTACTCTCCAGCTTTTTTGTGCGCTTTCCCTTAACCGACATGGCTCATTTCTAGATAGTGCCCATCCAGAAACAGCCATTTCATCCCAAACCAGGGACAGCCCCCGATGAGACTGGGGACAGTCCCTGGTTCCTGGTTTGCCAAACATTGTACGAGTGACACGACACTCGATAGACACTCACTCTTCCTTTCTGATGAACGCCTTTATCTTTCGCCGGTCTCTCTTGTCGGGTCGGGTCGCCGGGGCGACATGGCCGGCCCTCATCAGGCGGTTCTGCTCCCGTTGCTTCGTTCGGGCCTCGACGCTCTCCTGAGACTCCTCATAGAGCAGCCTGGCCTCTACGGCCGGCCGCCGGTACGCCGATATCGCCAGAACCTGCAGACGAAAGGTGTACAAACCCTTGGTAATGACCAGTCGATCATCCACCTTGACGATTCTCGAGGGCTTGACTCTCGAGCCGTTGAGATGGACCTTGCCGCCATTGACGGCCTGGGAGGCAAGCGATCTGGTCTTGAAAAAGCGAGCGGCCCAGAGCCATTTGTCCAGTCTCACCTCGCCTGTCGATCCCTTCATAGTTCCACCTGTGGTTCTTCTCAAGCTGCAAGCCGCCCCTGAACCTTGGGGCCGATAAACATGCAGGTTACACCGATTCTGTCATAAACGCATGAAAATTTACCAGTGCTCCAGCGACAGGCCCATCCGGATGAGGTTTTTACGCTCCGTACCCCAAGAGTCGGGGAAACGCCATCTGCCACGGCACACCGAAAAGAATATTGTCGTCAACCGGGAAAAAGGGTATGAAGATCTCCTGTATTGCTGTTCAGAGCTTCTGTTTCAGCCGGTTTTGGCAAACGAGGCCACCGATTGCAGCCAGCGCCCCACCCTGTGTTGTCCACCGCGCCGGCATCACCAAGGTAACCCCTGCAGCGAGAAGACTATGCGCATTCACGTCGTCGGCATCAGGAATATTCGCACCCCGGTCAAGGTACTTGAAAAAGGCGGGGGGGTGCAGCACACGATTTCCACCATCAGCATGACGGCAGAATTGCCGCGAGCCAACCGGGAAAGCTGCGTCGACACCTTTACCAGGGTACTCAACCACTCCCTCGACAAACTCAGCGTGGCCAGCTTCCACCAGATTTTAAAGGATGTGCAGGAGTCGCTCAATTCACGCAGTGCCAGACTGGAGATGACCTTCCCCTACTTTATCGAAAAGAAGGCGCCAGTCAGTCAGACCCGGAGCCTGATGGAATATGACTGCACCTTTTCCGGCGGCATAGGCGAAGACCAGGACTTCATTTTGAGCGTCCGGGTTCCGGTCACCACCCTGTGCCCCTGCTCCAAGGAGATCAGTACCGACGGCGCGCACAATCAGCGGGCCGAGATCTGTCTCAACGTGCAGATGCAGCGCTTTCTCTGGATAGAGGATCTCGTCACCATGGTGGAATCGTGCGCCTCCTGTGAACTGTACGCGCTGTTGAAGCGTCCGGACGAAAAATATGTCACCGAGCGGGCCTTCAACAATCCGATGTTCGTGGAAGATGTGGTTCGCAAGGTGGCGGAGGCGGCCCTGGCCCACCCCGATATCGGCTGGTTTTCCGCCGGGGTGGAGAGCTTCGAGTCGATCCACAAGCACAGCGCCTATGCCTACGTCGACAGCGACGAGATCCGCTAAAGGTTAAACGCCCTTTGCCGACACCCCTCCTCGAGTACCCCCTGGCGCATTCTCCCTCCTGAAGCGTTTCACATAAACCGGCGAAACAACCAGAGAACAAACGAGACGACACCACTCACCACCAGACAGGAGGTGATGGGCAGAAAGAGCGTGAAGCCCTCTCGTTTGATGAGGATGTCGCCCGGCAGGCGGCCCAGCGGAATTTTCTGCAGCCAGGGCCAGAACAGACCGATGCAGATCAGAATGACCCCGAGCAAAATGATGTTTCTGGCCATGCTCTCCTCTCCTCAACCAGACAGTCCCTTTCTCGCCTGCCATCCCTTTTCGTCGGCAACAGGCCCTGCCTGCCGGTAGGCCTCGTAGGCCCTGGACAATCGCTTCATCCCCTCTTCGATTTCCGTCTCGTCGCTGCAGGAAAAATTGAGCCGCAGGGTCTCCTCGCCACCCTGAATGTAAAATGGTGCGCCGGGGACGAAGGCCACCTTCTCGCCAATCGCGTAGTCGAGCAGTTTCAGAGCGTTCTGCCCCGCAGGCAGATGACCCCAGAGAAACATCCCGCCTTCGGGAACCCACAGGCGCACCTCTTTGGCGAGATGGCGGTCGGCCGCCTCGACCATGGCCCGGCACTGCCGACCATAGACCGCAATGATCCGTTCGATATGACGGTCGATCTCGTTATCGGCCAGGTAGCGGCTGACGATATGCTGACCGACACTGGCGGTGTGCAGGTCAGCCGCCTGCTTGGCGATCAGCAGCTTGTCATAGAGCGGCCGCGGCGCCGCCAGCCAGCCGAGCCGGAACCCCGGAGCGACGATTTTGGAAAAAGAGCCGAGCAGTATGGTCCGTTCCGGCGCGTAATGGGCCAGCGAAGCTTTGGCCTCTCCGCCAAAGCGCAATTCACCGTAGGGGTCGTCCTCGACCACCAGAAAATCGTTGGTTCGTGCGACCTCGGCCACCTGCCGGCGGTTCTCCTCGCTGTAGGAGATACCGGAAGGGTTCTGGAAATTGGGCACGATATAGAGCAGTTTCGCTCGCACCGCCGCGCTCCTGTCGGCGAGGGTCTCCAGGTCCAGTCCCTCGGGGCCGACACCAACCGGACAGAACTCGGGACAGTACGTGGAGAGCGCCTGGATAGCCCCCAGATAGCCAGGCTCTTCGATAAGCACACCATCGCCGTCATCGATCAAGGCCTTGCCCAGCAGATCGAGCCCCTGCTGGGAACCGTTGGTGATGAGAATATCCTCCGGGGAGACCTCGATGCCCTTTTTCTGGCGATAGCGGTCGGCGATCTGTTTACGGAGTTCAAAAAGCCCCTCCGAATTGGCATACTGCAGCACATCGCGGCCGCACTCGGCAAAGACCCTGTCCGCCGCGGCCTGGATTTCGGGGACGGGAAAGTACCGTTTATTGGGCATGCCGCCGGCAAAATTGATCATCTGCGGATCCAGAGAAACTTTCAGGATCTCACGGATAAATGATCGTGGCACCTTGGCCATCCGCTTGGCGAAAAATTGTTCCATCATGCTTTTTTTCTCCTCGACCGCGCTCAAGTGTTACACCACATCCCGACCACCATCAGTAATCGACTCCGGGTTGCGGCTCGATATCCCGGCGATAGGCATGTTTGACTTCCACCACCTCGCTGACGGTGTCAGCGAGAGCGATAATGTCTGCATGGGCGTTGCGACCGGTGAGGATGAGATGCATCTCCGGCGGGCGGGCTGCAAGAAGGTCCTTCACCTGGGCAAGTTCGACAAGCTGCAGATCGAGGGCGTTGTTGATTTCATCGAGAATGAGCATTTGCAGGGTAGCGGAGCGCATCTTCTCTGCAACCAGCCCCAGCGCCTCCTGAGCGTTGTGCCGGTGTTCCGCAAAGGGGTAAGGGTTGCCTTGGATACCGCAGAAGCCCTTACCGGTTGCGGTCAACTCCACCAGATCACCAAGCAGTTTCACTCCATCCCACTCCCCGGAATAGATGTCGCCCTTCATGAACTGGACGATGCAGACCTTCAGGCCGTGTCCGGCGGCCCGCAGAGCCATGCCCATCGCGCTGGTGGTCTTGCCCTTGCCATTGCCGGTAATGACCACCACCAGCCCCTGACGTTTATCCGGCTTGAGCCTGGTAATCTCCATAGCTCCTCCTGCCTGAGTCTTACCTGTCGGACCCCTTGAACTTCATACGAAAACGTGCCGCCTCTTTTTCTCCTTCCAACACACGCCTCAGCATCGCCAACTCCTGCCGGGCCCTTGTCAGCTCGCCCCGCAGGTCATCACGCTCGGCGGCCAGAGTGGCGGCCAGGTTTTTCTCCAGCGCGTCGATATGTTGCTGGACCCGGTAGAGATCACGGGCAAGCGCACGTATAAACATGGGTATTCCACCTCGATGACATCATTTCGGACAAACCAGCATGGCTGGACCAGAACGCCTCAACCACAACGACCACCAAACTCGTCTCGGCCTGGTAACAGAGCTTTCCGCACTGGCGGGTTTCGGATCAATTCAGCAGAAAAAGACGGACAACCCGCCTACCCGGTTGTAATCCGTCCTCACAGTCGCTACCATCAGAAGGTAGTCATCGCCATGACATCCGCCAACCAGCATGGCTGGAGCAGATAGCCTCAACCACAACGCAACATGAAACTCTTCAGCGCTGCAACAGAACTTTCCGTACTGATGAGTTGCATATGAACCAGCATGGCTGGACCAGATACCGCAGCCACAACAAACCATGAAAATCCTTGGCACGGTAACAGCATTTTCCGTGCTGACGATTTTCGGATAAAAGCAACCAGCCAGCAGAGGAGAAACATCATGCGCCACATCGTCGTACTCTTTACCGCCCTGTTCCTGTTCACCGCAACCAGTTACGGTGCCGAATCGACCGGTACCATCGAGGTCAGCGGTTCGGCCATTATCACAGCCGATGCCGAATTTGCGGTGATACAGGCCGAACTCAAGGCAACCAGCGCCACCGTGGCAAAGAGCTATCACTCCGTGACCCAATCGCTCATCGAGATCGCCGCCGCCCTAAAGCCGCTGGGCATCGCCAAGGAGAAGATCATCACCTCGGCCATCAACCAGGGAGCGGAGTACAACTGGAGCAACAACGTCCGCACCCTTGTCGGGTACTCTTCGGCCTGTACCCTCAAAATCAAACTCGACAATCTCGTCAACACCTTTCCCGTCCATGAGAAACTGGCCACCTTTCAAGACCTGAGTATCGGGGCGACCAGCTACGGCCGAAACGACGAGGAGCAACTCCGCATCACCGCCCTGCAACAGGCCCTGGACAATGCCAACCAGAAAGCGCAGGCGATGGCCAAGACCCTGGGTGTCGAACTCGGTCGGGTACGCACCGCCAGGGAATCGACCAGCGCCCCCTCCCCGGTCATGCGAATGGAGGCCCAGTTCGACGCCCCCCGCAAGGACCCCGGTGAAGTGATCACCACCGGCTCGGTCGCCGTTTCCGCCACTGTCCAGGTCGAATACGGGCTCAAATAGCACAGGGTTAAAGGCAAAACCGCTCCAGGCCAAAGGGAAAGGGATCGATCTCACCGCTGCCGGTCAGTCTCCGACGACCCGGATAGCCCTGCCATGTTGCCAGGCGACAATGTTCTCGACGGTCTGATCGACCAGGCGTTGCCTGGCCTCCTGGCTGGCCCAGGCGATATGAGGGGTAACGATCAGGTTGGCCAGACCCGCGTCGAGCAGCACGTTGCCACCCCGCGGCGGCTCCTCGCTGAGCACGTCGACCCCCCCGCCACCGATGATGCCGTCCCGCAGCGCCTCGGCCAACGCCGCTTCGTCGACAATCCCGCCCCGGGCGGCATTGATCAGCAGGGCAGTGGGCTTCATCAATGCCAGTTCCCGACGGCCGATCAGATGACGGGTCGCCTCGGTCAACGGACAGTGCAGGGTCAGCACATCGAGATCGGGCAGAATTTTAAGCAACGGCGGTCGAGAGTCTCCACTCATGCCGGGCCGGGCAGCGACGATGACATCCATGCCGAAGACCTCGGCCACCGTCGCCACTCGTTTGCCAAGGTTGCCGAAACCGACGATCCCCATGGTCTTGCCGGCAAGCTCGGTAATCCGATGATCGAGAAAACAGAACTGTTCGGCCCCTTGCCAGCGCCCATCCTGCACCGACTGATGATACTGAACCAGGCTGGTCTTAAGGGCCAGGATCATCGCAAAAACGTGCTGGACCACAGAATCGGTGCCATAGCCCCGGCAATTGCAGACCGTGACCCCAAACTCTCTGGCTGCAACGAGGTCGATGCAGTCGGCACCGGTGGCGACCAGGCAGATCAGTTTCACCGCTGGATGAGCGGCCAGGGTCGCCCGACCGATTCGTACCTTGTTGACAATCAGCAGTTCTGCCCCACCAATTCTCTCGTCGAGCTCTTCTGACCTGGTGTAAGCGAAGATGGTCAGCTCACCGCACACCTCGTGTAAATCGGCCAGTCGGCACGCCTCCAGCCCCTCCGCATCGAGAAATACCGCGTTCACCCTCGCTCCTCAACCTTGGTAGAAATGGCAGCAAAGCCACTGTAATCACGTTTGAACAGCACCTGTCCATTGTGGAGAAATTGGTTATAATCCCAAGGGGTCTCCGTCAGCAGCTGCCGGTATTCCGGTTTGAACACATAAACCATCGCGGCCAACACCGCGGCATCGTCGCGACGATGGACCTCCACCGCTTCCCGGCTGTACATTTTTCCTTCGAAACGATCCAGCCGCTGCACGGCCGCAGCCGGTACATCGAGGTAGGCGATACCATCGACACGACTGCCGGGCCGCTCGACCACCCCGGGATACTGCTCGCCACGCACACCATAACGGACATAATCGTGCAAGGTGGTCGCGACCCCCTGCAGAACACAGCCAGCCACCTGCCGCATAATCTGCGGTTCCATCAACGTTCCATACGCAAAAAGATGCATATTTCCCTCACCTCCCATTCATACGGAAACCTGTCGCCGTAAAACTCAAACCAGGCGGCGCTGCAACTCGTCCTGATCTATGGCCGCCTTGATCATCCGGAACAGCTCCCGGTACTGGCCGCGGTTCCGGGTTCTCACATAGCCATAGGCCAGTTTGCGCAATTCGAGTTCCTGCAGCCCGCCATATCGGGCCAAAAGCGCCTCGATCTCGACACTGGGCCAATCCATTTCCCCGCCGTCGTGCTCATGTCCCATTTCTCTATGATGCGCCATCGCCTCGTTGATGAGGGCATCACGCAGCCGCTCCGCCTCGTGAAACTCCCTTTTACTTTTTAAAGCTGACCCCTTGCGCTCTGAGAGGAAATCGTAAATCTCGGTCAACGGCTCCTGGCGGATGAGCTTGGCCAGGTATTTCACCTGCCGCTTCCGGGCCCCGCCCTTTAAGGGCCGAATGGCCCGGATCTCTGTTTTTACCCCTTCGCTACAGGGCAGATTTTTCAAATCATTCTCAGTAAAGTCACTGAGTTCAGCGGCAAGTTGCTCCACCTGTTTGAACTGCCGTTTCACCGCCGATCTGCTCAAATTCTCTGTCATGGTTCCCGCTCCTGGCTGCGCATTGCCCTCTTCATCACCCCAGCGCACTTCAACGCTTGACCAGCGTGATCAGGGCGGGATCGTAATCCGCGGGCGGCAGAAATCCCAGCAGCACGCAGAGAGTGGCCGCCACATTGGTGAGGCCGGCATCGGCGATATCGGCAAGGATGAAGTCATTGGCGTCGTTATACCTTTTGATCACGAAGGGTACCCGATTCAGGGTATGCGCCACCATCGGCACCCGCCTGCCCTTCTTCTCCGTCCACATGCAGTCGGCGTTGCCATGATCGGCGGTGATCACGGCGATACCGCCACAGCGCTCAATTTCATGGAGCAGCCGTTTTAGGCAGATGTCCACCGTTTCGACCGCGATCCGGATCGATTCCACCACCCCGGTATGGCCCACCATGTCGCAGTTAGCGTAATTGACCCGCAGGAACTTGCTCGCACCGCTCTGCAGCCTGGCGATCAGCTTGTCGGTAATCTCCGCCGCCTTCATCCATGGCCGTTGATCGAACGGCACCCGGTCGGAGGTCACCTCTTCATATTTTTCCAGCGTCTTATCGATATAACCCGAGCGGTTGCCGTTCCAGAAGTAGGTGACATGGCCGAATTTCTGGGTCTCGGAGATGGCGTACGAGGTGACCCCGGTGCCACAGAGATACTGACTCAGCGTCTCCGAGATGGCCGGCGGCTCCACCAGATAATTTTTCGGGATTTGGGCGTCGCCGTCATACTGCATCATCCCGGCATAGAACACCTCGGGCACCCTCTGCCTCACGAATTCGTTGAAATCCTCCTCCTCGAAGGCCCGGGAAATCTCGATGGCCCTGTCACCCCGGAAGTTGAAGAAGACCACCCCATCGCCATCCTCGATCGTCCCCACCGGTTTGCCGTTTTCAGCAACGACAAAACTCGCCATATACTGATCGGTCATCTCGGGGTCTTCGTCATAGTAGGTCTGCACGGCCTCGGCGGCGCTGGCGAACTGACGTCCGTCGCCCAGCACATGGGCCTTCCAGCCATATTCAACGATCCCCCAGTCGGCATTGTAGCGATCCATGGTGGTCACCATCCTGCCGCCACCGGAGGCAATCCGATAATCCCGGCCATCTCCTGAGAGTTCCGCCAGTTTTTTCTCGAGCGGCTCGATATAACCAAGAGCACTCTTGGGGCCCACATCACGGCCATCGAGCAGGGCATGGACCCGGACCCGCTCGACGTTGTGCTCCTTGCAGGCCTCAAGCAGCCGGTAGAGATGACGGATATGGCTATGCACGTTACCATCGGAGACCAGACCGATGAAGTGCAGGGTTTTGCCACTGTCCGCCCGCTCGAGAAGTCTGGCCCAGGACGAGCCCGTGAAGACCTTGCCCGACTCCAGGGCTTCATTGACCAGCTTGGCCCCTTGCGAGAAAACCCGGCCCGCGCCAAGGGCGTTATGACCGACCTCGGAATTGCCCATATCGTCATCGCCCGGCAGCCCCACGGCAGGCCCGTGGGCCTTCAAGGTGGTCTGTAGCGGTTCAGCCGTCTCCAAGCTATCGAAAATGGGGGTATTGGCCACATAGATACCGTCGCGTTCATCGTGGGAACCGATCCCGAACCCATCGAGAATGATCAACACCACAGGACCGGGAAACGCGGTATATGCCGGTAAGGGGCGCAAATGCAAGGTGGTCATATTTCCTCCATAACACGGCCCATCTGAGATGTCCCGATAGCCGGAAACAACCCGGTGGCCGTTTTTCTTTTCACCAGCATGGCTGGACCAGGTAGCCTCAGCCAAACGGAACAGCAAACCCCACGACACGGTAACAGATGAACCGCACTGAAGAGTTTCCTCTATAAGCCAGCATGGCTGGACCAGGCAGCCTCAGCCAAACGGAACAGCAAACCCCACGACACGGTAACAGATGATGGCGTCATAAAAAGCCCGATCTCCTGCGTTGCAGCGGGATCGGCCACTACTCGGCGTACCACATGTACGCCTGTGCCTGGCCGACACCACTGCACCTTGTATATCAGGCTTTTGTACTGAGCCATCTTACGTGCAGGTTTTAGGTTTTTACGAGTCCATCAACAGATGAACCGCACTGAAGAGTTTCCTCTACAGGATACAACAGCCGTTTCTGGCTGGGCACCAGCCAGATCCTGAGAGGATTGCGGTTTGGGCCAGAGGCAGTTTCACTATAATATACAGGAAAAATTTTGTTTCCCACCACTTTATATGAAACTCGTCAGCGCGGAAAGCTCAGTCACCGCGCCGAGGAGTTTCATGCTTCGTTGTGGCTGAGGCTCTATGGTCCAGCCATGCTGGCTAGTTGGCAAAAAAAACATTCCTCTCGGTTTGTCCCAGAAAACATCCCATGGGCCCTTTTGCAACGACCAGGTCACTCCAGGGACGAAACACAGCGTACCACGGTAAAAGCTCTCCATCTGACTCCGTTTTGGTTAGCATAAGTAAGATCGGACCTATTTTTTTGTTTATGACCATAACCTCATCTGGTATACTGCAGCACCAGATCCTCTCCAGAAAACATGGGCATTCGGTCCAGTGGGTGAGGCATGATCATAACGAAAGAGATGGAAAAAGCTGGTTCAGACAGGCACGGCCGCCTCACGGTGCAGACCCTCGGCGGAGATATCGACGGGTTCACTTCGCTGCTGCAGGCCGGGATACGTGTACGGGTTCGGCATGGCAGCTCGATTGGCGCTCTGCTCACCTCATTGCCGGGTTTTACCGCCCGCTACATCAACGAAGAGGTGCAGACCATTTTTCTTGACGGCTCAGCCACCGATGACCTGGCGACTCCATTGTTCGGCACCACCCATGTGCTGGCAATCTCGGCCGCGATGCCGGGGCTGGCCGGCGCCATCTTTCGCCGCAACAGTCTGCACGCCTCGCTCCGCACCGTCAACCCGCAGAGTGCCAAGGCGGAAACGGTGGAGGAGGTAATCGTAAAATTAAAACTTTTCAACACCATTGCCCGGGACCGGGGCAAGACCCTGCTGCGTGAGGGCGTGTGGCTGACGAGTGCTGATCTCAGCCAATTTCTCGACAACCGCGCATCGCTTATCGCCAAGATCACAGATCTTGTCATCGACGGGACGGCGGTCCCCGCCAGCGGGCTGATGGCGATACTGCCGCAATTCGACACCGTCCGCCTCACCTTCACCTGCTGAGATGACAATGGGAAAGGCCACCAAGGATATGCTGGGCCGAGATGCCCTGATTGCGGTCAACGCCGCACGCGATCTGCTTCTGGGTCATCTCGGCACCTCCTCCCTGGACCGCGAGACGGTTCGTCTGGAAGAGGCTCTCGACAGGGTACTCGCCGTTTCTGTCTGTTCCCATGAAAATCTGCCACCCCATCCACGGAGTGTGATGGACGGTTTCGCCGTTATCGCCAAAGACACCTTTGGCGCCAGTGAATCGTCCCCCTGCTATCTTGAGATAACGGGCGATGTCGCCATGGGGGAGATGCCCGAAGGCGCGGTGACCCAGGGGACCTGTTTCAGGATCGCCACCGGCGGCTTCATGCCTCATGGGGCGGATGCGGTGGTCATGCATGAACATACCGTTCCGATCGACGGCACCCTGGTTGAAATCGTCAAGAGCTGCGGCAGCGGGGTCAACACCATAGGCACCGGCGAAGACATCGGTACCGATGAACTGGCCCTGCCGGCGGGAAAACTGCTGCGCCCCCAGGACCTCGGGCTGCTGGCCGCCCTCGGAGTCAGTCAGGTGACGGTATTCCGCCGGGTCCGGGTCGGAATTCTGTCCACCGGCGATGAAATCGTCCCCCACCAGACGACGCCGGCCCCCGGACAGATCCGCAACGTCAATGCCATCACCCTGGCCGCATTGGCCCGCCGCTGTGGTGCCATGACCGTGGACTACGGCATCGTCGCCGATAGCCGTGAAATCTTTTTCTCCGCCCTGTCCTCCGCTATAGCCGAAAACGATCTCGTACTCTTTTCCGGCTCCAGCTCGGTTGGCGCCCGAGACCTCGGCGAGCAGGCGATCAGCGCACTCGGCCCTCCGGGGGTACTGGTCCATGGGGTCAGGCTAAAACCCGGCAAACCGGTCATTATAGGCCTGCACGGCAGCAAGCCGATCTTTGGCCTGCCCGGACATCCGATCTCGGCCATGGTCTGTTTCGAGCTCTTTGTCGAACCGGCCATCGCTGTTCTGAGTGGCGACGGATTTGCCGATCGACCGGCAAACCCTGCAGTTTCAGCCACATTGAGCCGCAACATCAACTCGGCCGCCGGCCGTCTCGACTTGGTGCGGGTACTGCTGCGACAGGGCGAACAGGGTCTTGTCGCCGAGCCGGTTCTCGGCCGGTCAGGCGCCATCTCGACCCTCGCCAGGGCTCACGGCTATTTTTTCATCGCCGAAGACAGCCAGGGTGCAAGCGAAGGGGCAACCGTCGAAGTGTATCTCTACAGGTGATCATGCGTACTATCTATGTCAAAAACACCCCTCTTGCCGAGGCGCGGCACTCCTGGCACCAGGCCCTGGTGAACTCCGGTTTTTTTCAGAAAACGTTTACGGAGACCATCCCGGTAGACGAGTGTCTGGGACGGATCACCGCCGCGCCGGTCTTTGCCGGCCACTCCGCCCCCGCCCACAATGCCGCGGCGATGGATGGGATCGCCGTCCACTTCGCCAGCCTGGCCGCCGCCAGCGAGGCCGCACCGGTGATCCTTGCCAAGGAGCAGTTTCTCCAGGTCAATACCGGCAACGCCATCCCGCAGAATTTCAATGCGGTGGTGATGATCGAAGATGTCCATATTCTGGAAAACGGCGATGCCATGCTGCACCAGCCGGCCACCCCCTGGCAGCACATCCGGACCATTGGCGAAGATATCGTCGCCACCGAACTCATCCTGCCAGAAGGGCATCGAATTCGGCCCATCGACCAGGGGGCGATGCTGGCCACCGGGGTCACCGACGTGACGGTGAGCAAAAGGCCCCGGGCCCTGGTGATCCCCACCGGCAGCGAGCTGATTCCGCCTGGATCGACTCCGCAACCCGGGGAGATCATCGAGTTCAACTCCCGTATCCTGGCCGGGTATCTCCAGGAGTGGGGGGCCGAGGCGGTGCGCGCCCAGCCGGTAACCGACGATCCCGAGCTGCTGCGGCAGACCCTTATCGAGGCTGCGTCGACCAGCGATCTGGTGGTGTTGAACGCCGGCGCCTCGGCGGGAACCCGGGATTACAGCGCCACGGTCCTGGCCGAAATCGGCCAGGTCGTCGTCCATGGTGTGGCCATAAAGCCCGGCAAGCCCGTGATACTCGCCTTCATCGGTGACACCCCGGTCATTGGCCTGCCCGGCTACCCGGTTTCCGCGGTACTGACCATGCGCCTTTTCGTCCGCCCGATGCTCGGCCAGCTGCTGGACCGCTACGAAGACGACTACGGTCGCCTCGAGGCGACGATGTCCAGGCCAGTCGCCTCGACCATGGGGGTCGACGAGTTTGTCCGGATCACCCTCGGCAGAGTCGGCGACACCCTGATGGCCACCCCGGCCGGCAAGGGGGCGGGAGCGGTGATGTCGCTGGTCCGGGCCGACGGGCTCCTGACCATCCCGGCCGGCAGCGAAGGGGTCGGCGCCGGCGAAAAGGTCTCCATCGAACTGCTCCGGGCCAAGACCGAGGTCGAGGCCACCCTGGTGGTCATCGGCAGCCATGACAACATCCTCGATCTGATCGCCAACACTATCCACCATGGTCCGACCGGCCTCCGCATCTCCTCGGCCCATGTGGGTTCCATGGGCGGCATCATGGCTATCCGCCGCGGCGAGGCCCATACTGCCGGCTGCCATCTGCTCGATACCGCCACCGGTGAATACAACATCCCCTTTATCAAACGGTTGCTTGCCAGCATCCCGTTGCAGCTGGTCAATCTCTGCTACCGCGAACAGGGGCTGATCATCGCCAGGGGTAACCCCAAAGGCATTACCGGTTTCACTGATCTGGTGGCCAAACAGCTGACCTTCATCAACCGGCAAAATGGCGCGGGCACCCGCCTGCTCACCGACAAGGTCATGGGTGAATTGCATATCCAGCCCGAGCAGTTGGCGGGATATGAACACGAAGAGTACACCCATATGAGTGTGGCCGCGGCGGTGGCAAGCGGCGCCGCCGATGCCGGCATGGGTATCCGGGCCGCGGCCGTCGCGCTCGATTGCGACTTCGTACCAGTCGCCGAAGAACGGTACGACCTGATCATCCCGACGGCGTACGCCAGCGACGACAAGGTCGTCGCCCTGTTGGAGCTGATACGCAACGACAGCGAGTTTCATCGACAGATTACCGCCCTGGGCGGCTACGATCTCAGAGACATTGGTACGGTGATGTACCAGCAATAACAGATAACCGGCCGGCTGACAGCCATCCGGCCACCATCGTTTCCCCGGGAAACACCCAAAACATGAGCAGAGGAGCATGCACATGAAGGACAGAATCTTTCGGGTCAACCTGACGACCCTGACCACAGGCGTTGAAGAGGTCCCCACGGAGTGGACGTCGCTTGGTGGACGCGGTCTCACCTCCACCATCGTCGCGGCTGAAGTGGAGCCCACCTGCAATCCGCTCGGACCAAAGAACAAACTCGTCGTCGCCCCAGGCCTGCTTTCCGGAACGGTCGCCGCCAACTCCGGCCGCCTCTCCATAGGCGCCAAGAGCCCGCTGACCGGCACCATCAAGGAGTCGAACGCCGGCGGTACCGCGGCCCAGATGCTGGCCCGCTGCGGCTGCAAGGCCCTGATCATCGAAGGGCAGCCCCAGGGCGACAAGTGGTACAGCCTGGCGCTGAACCGGGATGGGGTCACCATCGCTGAAGAGAGCCAGCTGATCGGCAGCGGTAATTTCGCGGTGATGGCGAGTGTGGCCAAAAAGTTGCCGGAAAAATGCGGTATTCTCAGCATCGGTCCGGTAGGCGAGATGAAGATGCGCTCCGCCAACATCTCCATCATCGATCCCGACGGCGGCATCCGCTCCTCGGGCCGCGGTGGACTCGGAGCGGTGATGGGGGCGAAAAAGGTCAAATTCATCACCATTGATCCCGGTGACGGCAAGGTGGAAATCGCCAGACCCGAAGAGTTCAAAGAGGCCAATCAACGCTTTGCCAAGGCCCTGGTCAGCCATCCGGTCACCCAGGCTCTCGGCCAGTACGGCACCAACGTTCTTGTCAACATCATCAATGAATCCGGAGGTCTGCCGACAAAGAACTTTTCTCTTGGCCAATTTGACGGTCATGAAAAGATCTCCGGCGAGACCATGCACGACATCATCAAGGAACGCGGCGGTAAGGTCAAGCATAACTGTCACGCCGGCTGCGTCATCCAGTGCTCGCAGCTCTACAACGATGCCAAGGGCGAAAAACTCACCTCCGGCTTCGAGTATGAATCCATCTGGGCCATGGGTGCCGACTGCTGTGTCGACAATCTCGACCACATCGCCGAAGCCGACAGGATCATGGACGATATCGGCATAGACACCATCGAAACCTCGGTGGCCTTCGGGGTTGCCATGGAGGCCGGGGTTCTCGAGTTCGGCGACGGTATCGGCATCTGTCGTATCCTCCGTGACGAAGTGGCCAAGGGCACGCCGCTTGGTCGCATCATCGGCAATGGCGCCGGCTCGGTCGGTCTGGCCTACGGGGTCACCAGGGTACCAGTGGTCAAGAACCAGGCGATTCCGGCCTACGACCCTCGGGCCATCAAGGGTATCGGCATAACCTATGCGACCTCCACCATGGGCGCCGACCATACCATGGGATATACCATCGCCACCAACATCCTCGGGGTCGGCGGCAAACTCGATCCCCTCTCCAATGAAGGCCAGGTCGAGCTTTCCAGGAACCTGCAGACCGCCACCGCGGCCATCGACTCCACCGGCATGTGTCTGTTCATCGCCTTTGCGGCCTTGGACAACGCCGAATGCCTGCCGGCCCTCATCGATCTGATCAATGCCCGCTTCGGCATCAGTCTCACCGCCGACGATGTCACCAATCTGGGCAAGTATATCTTAAAGACCGAGAAAGCCTTCAACGAAAAAGCCGGTTTCACCAACGCGGACGACCGGTTGCCGGAGTTTTTCTCCACCGAAAAACTGCCACCGCACAATGTCGTCTTCGACTTCACCGGCGAGCAGATCGATACCTTCTGGGACTTCTGATGCGGGTTACGATCAAACTCTTCGCCTATTTTCGCGACAACAGGTTTCGCGAAGAAAATCGAGACGTCGCCTCACGAACCCAGGTCATCGACATTGTCGGTGGCCTGGGTATCGATCAGGAAGAGGTAGGGGTGCTGATGATCAACTCACGGCAGTGCACCATGGAAACCGAACTCCAGGAAGGCGACATTCTGGCCATCTTCCCGGTGGTGGGGGGTGGCTGAAAGAGGCAGACCAGCCCCATGCCGCCACCCCTCAAAGAGCGAGAGGTTGCAGCGGCCCGTTACGGGTTTTAAGCAACCTTTTGCCCTGTTTTCCATCCGTTACCTTCGAAGCGTTCCTAACAACATCTGACGGCAAGCGTAAATCGACCGAAAATTGCGGTGATACGACGACAGTTACGAATGAGCCGACACTGTAGTATTTTCGTCTTCCTGACAATCAAACATTGCATGGTGCTGCCATTATAGGCTAAACTAGCCTCATGGTCTCTCTTTGTATATCTCATCACCACAAGGGAGCAGACATGGAAGCCATACGGGCCGCAATCATCGACCAGAGATCGAAGGCCATAAACGACGACGAATTCATTCGCCAGCTGAATACCCTTATCCAAGACCATGGAGAGGTGGTCTGTCCGATAATACTCAATATCATCGCTAATATAGATATTACCCAGAACACGGCGAAAAAATATTGGAACGATATTCAGAACCACCGGCTGCAACTCATGCAGACCCTTGGCAGAGCGGTGACACTCACCACGGCGACCAGCGACTACCTGCAATGCTACACCAATTTCCTGCACACATCCTGCCTGGTGGATGCTGAGGCATTCGAACGCGCTGTCAGCGGCACCATCCATGACAACCTGACCGGGCTGTTCAATCGACCATATTTCAACGAGACCTACGAACTGCAGATTGCCCTTGCCCGTCGCTATCACATGGACCTGTCGATTCTTTTTCTCGACATCGATGATTTCAAGGATGTCAATGACACCTACGGGCACAAGGCCGGGGATTACGCACTGCAGAAAATCGCCGAGATCATCCAGACCAGTAAACGGGAAAGCGATATCGCCGCCCGTTATGGCGGTGAAGAGTTCGTGATGCTGTTGCCCAACACCAACTGCAGTGAAGCCGCGGTTCTGGCGGAGCGCATCCGGGCCGAGGTCGATACCACCCTGATCATGTGTAACGACATGCCGATACACCTGACCATCAGTGGCGGACTCGCCTCCTTCCCGTTGAATGCCGACAACCCGAAAGATCTGCTGTTTATGGCCGACAGTGCGGTCTATCTGGCCAAAGGTTCAGGGAAAAACACCATCTCACAGTTCAGGGAAGAACAGCGGCGCTATCTGCGGATGAAGATCCGCCGCCCCATCCTCTGCAAGGAACTGGGGTTCGATGAGACAAGAGTCTATTCCGGGGTAAGCAGAAACATCGGTCTTGGCGGAATTCTGATGGAAAATGACAGACCTCTGTCGCTTGGCTCGACCCATACCATGCGTATCAGCATGCAGAATAACGGGGAAGACGGGCGGAACCTGCTGCTGATTGGCAAGGTGGTCAGGGTGGAAAACGGCAAAGGTGATACCTTCGATATAGGTTTCCAGTTCTCCTTCAACGAAATGGCCCGGACAGCCCATAGCCAGATAGCCAGCCTGCTGAAAGGGACCGCCTTTGCCCAGCTCAATTTCCTCGATCATGAACCCGTGAACAACTGATTCCACCAAGCGTTCACCGCAAGATAGAGAAGGTAGGCGGACAGCACCAGCCAGATATACCGCGTGCGGTGAGGAGCAGCCCGACGCAGCCGACGGATACCGGCAGGATGCGACACGGGGCAGCGTCACCTCTCTGCTGCTGAAAAACCATGAAGAAAACCGTCCATGTCATCGTTGAAGGTCGCGTCCAGGGCGTCGGCTTTCGTTTTTCCACCCAGCAGCAGGCGCGGCAACTCCAGCTTCGAGGTTGGGTGAGGAACCGCCCGGAAGGCACGGTAGAGGCGATCATTTCCGGCAATGCGGAGGACGTCGACAGGATGCTGGCCTGGTTGCATACGGGTTCTCCATTGGCCGAGGTGCTGGCCGTGCATGTCAAAGAAGTCCCCACCGCAGAAGCCTCGCTGCACTTTGCAATCCGTCATTGACCAGAGCGATGCTGCTGGAAATCACCGACCTCAACCTCTGGTTCGGCCCTGCCGACCCGGTCACCCCCCAGAACGGTCAGGCGCTGCACACGGTGTGCCTGACGGTCGCCAGGGGCCAGACCGCGGCGCTGGTCGGTGAGTCCGGCTCCGGCAAATCGATTACGGCCCTCACCATTTTACGCCTCTTGGAGGAAAGCTGCACAGTTCGCACCACCGGCGCCATTCATTTCGCCGGCATCGATCTGCTGCAACTGGCACCCGCCGGCATTCGCGCCATCCGGGGTAACCGGATCGCCATGATCTTTCAGGAGCCGATGACCTCGTTGAACCCGGTGTTTCCTGTCGGCCGCCAGATGATAGAGCCGCTCATGCTGCACCAGTCCATGACCCGGCATGAGGCGGAAAAGGCAGCGGTCCATCTGCTCCTGCGCACCGGCATCCACGATGCAGCCGCCCGGATGAAGGCTTATCCCCATCAACTCTCCGGCGGCCAACGCCAGCGGGTGATGATCGCCATGGCCCTGGCCTGCCGTCCCGAACTGCTCATCGCCGACGAGCCGACCACCGCGCTCGATGTCACCATTCAGGTCCAGATCCTTCAGCTGATGCAGGAGATACAGCACGAGTCCGGCATGGCGCTGCTGCTCATCAGCCATGACCTGGCCCTGGTCAACACGACCGCCGAGACGGTCACAATCATGCAAAACGGCGCGGTGGTCGAATCGGGGCCCTGCCAGACCGTGATGGCCCGGCCTCAGCATCCCTATACCCGCCACCTCCTCGCCTCCATACCTTCTGGCGGCCCGCCTGCCAGAACGGCCGGAGCGACCCTGCTTGCGACCAGGAACCTCAATTGTCGCTTTCAGCTCCATGGCGGCTGGGATTTCCTGCCGCGAAGAGGAAAAAGGTGGATCCAGGCGGTCTGCGATGCCAGCCTCAGCCTGCAACAGGGCACGACCTGCGGTATCATCGGTGAATCGGGATCGGGAAAGACCACCCTGGCTTTGAGTATTGCAAAGCTGATCGACAGCAGCGGCGAGATCCGTTTTGACGGGCGTGACCTGCAGCCCCTTTCCACCAGGGAAATGCGACCGTTACGCAAAGACATGCAGATAGTCTTCCAGGACCCGTTCTCGTCCCTGTCACCCCGCTTTTCCGTCTTCCAGATCATCGAAGAGGGCATCCGGGTCCATTGCCCCGACCTCGACCGCGACCAGAAACGGCAGCTGGTCGAGACGGCGCTGCACGAGGTCGGCCTGAGTCCAGAGATGGCCTGGCGCTACCCGCACGAGTTCTCCGGCGGTCAGCGGCAGCGTATCGCCATCGCCCGGGCGATCGTGCTCGCCCCCAAACTGCTCATTCTCGATGAGCCGACCTCAGCCCTCGATGTCACCATCCAGGCCCAGATCATCGAACTTCTGCTGAAATTGCAGCGGCGGCACGCCATCAGCTACCTGTTCATCTCCCACGATCTGCGGGTCGTCCGCGCCCTTGCCGACCAGGTGGCGGTTATGAAAGACGGCAGGATTGTCGAGGCGGGTCCTGCGCGGGAGATCTTCACCGCTCCCACGCAGGAATACACCAGATCGCTGTTCAAAGCCGCCCTGGCCGGCTGAGCGCTATCCCGGATATTCTCCTCATTCTTCCGCCCTGGCGGCAACGCCCTCGACGGTGCGCAGACGGTCGCCGCGGATATCCTTTTCAAACAGCGAATAGCCACGCTCATTGGCGCAGAAGTCTCCACACATGGTGCAGGTCTTCTCATTTTCCGGACTGCGTTGCCGGCGAACGCTTCTGGCCTGCTCAGGAAACATCAACAGCTGAAAATGGTCTTCCCAGGCGCTGTCGCGCCGGGCCAGAGCGACCTGTTTCTCCCGCTCCCGTCGCTCGGGATACTTGGCGATATCACCAATATGAGCGGCCAGCCGAGTCGCCCGCACCCCCTCGCGGACATCCTGTTCATTGGGCAGGGCCAGGTGCTCGGCCGGGGTGATGTAGCAGATCAGGTCCGCGCCATGATGAGCGGAATGGGCCGCACCGATGGCCGCGGTGATATGGTCGTAGCCAGCCCCCGAATCCGCCGGCAGCGGTCCCAACACATAGTAGGGGGCGCCGCCGCTCATGGCCTTTTCCAGCATGATGTTACCGGCAATCTCATCGAGCGGCACATGCCCCGGTCCTTCCACCATCATCTGGCAGCCCATTTCCCGGCCAAGTTCCGCCAGCTCGCAGTTGATGATCATCTCGGCCATCTGGGCCCGATCATGGCTGTCGTGGATCGCCCCGGCCCGAATACCGTTGCCCAGAGACAGTACCGCGTCATATTTCTTCATCAGCGCACAGACCCGGTCGAACTGCTCGTACAGCGGATTTTCCCGCTGGTTATACTCCATCCAGGAGACCATGAAGGTGCCCCCCTTGGAGACCAGACCGCCATAGCGGAATCCCTGCTTGCGCAACCGCTCGATGGAAAAGCGGTTGATACCGCAATGGATGGCCATGAACGAAATACCGTCGGCCAGTTGCTGCTCGATGAGTTCAAAAAGATACTCGCTGTCGAGCTTGTTCGGGTTACGGTATTTTCTCGCCGCCTCGGCAAAGGCCTGATAAAGCGGGACGTTGCCTACCGGCAGACGACAGGCCGCAAGCACCGCCTGACGGATGGCGTTCAAATCGCCACCGGTGGACAGCTCCATCAGAGTGTCAGCCTTTTCTTCCTCGGCCGCCCGGGCCTTGCTCACCTCGAGATCGATGGAGTTGATATCCGAAGATGTGCCGATAGAGGCATTGACCTTGGTGCGCAGCCCCTTGCCGATGGCCACGCTGTTCTGGTTCGGCCGGCTGGGATTGCAGGGCAGAACGATATGACCACGAGCCAGCCCCTCCATGATAACCGATTCCGCCACGCCTTCGGCTACAGCGGCCTGTTTCATCTGTGGGGTGACAATGCCTTCACGGGCGAGTTCCAACTGCGTTTTCATGATGAATTTCTCCTCAAACAGGATAATAGTTCTCTTGCCCTCGGGCATAAAAAAAGTCCACGCCGCCGATTATTCGGCAGCATGGACTTTTTTATGGACAATCAAGTCGCTTCTCGCCCAGGCAGGTCTTCTGACTCGCGGATCGTCCTTTGATTGCGCCTTCCCACCGGGCCAACGAATGGCTCACCGGCAGTGGCATACTGCAATCGTCGTCCCCGCACACAGCGCCGGCCCAACGTTACGGATTTTCACCGCATTCCCTTTTCACCCCCTGCCACGCCGGCAAAGGGCACCTGAGCGAGTACCTCAACACCTGGATTTGCCGAGAACAGTAACTGAATCGACCGGATCTGTAAAGCCCGATTCAGCGGTCAGCGGCCACAAAGGATGACAGCGATGGCAAGATGCAGTACTCTAGCAGTTGCGCCTTGACCCGTAACAAGCAAGCCGATCCGCCAACCGTCGCCGCACCATCAGGAGGTCGACACAGCGCCGCCCATGTTCGCCGAGGATTACCTACGTTCCGTCCCCCACGCCCCGGGGGTCTACCTGATGCTCGACCGCAGATCGACGGTGTTATATGTGGGCAAGGCCAAGGACCTCTTCAAACGCCTCTCCTCCTATACCCGGACAAGCGAGGCCGAATACAACAAGACCCGGATCATGCTGGGCCATGTGGTCAAGGTCGACACCATCCTGACCCGCACCGAAAAAGAGGCGCTGATCCTCGAGGCCTCGCTGATCAAGAAGCACAGACCAAAGTACAACATCATCCTCCGCGACGACAAGAACTACCCGCTGATCAAGGTCACCGTCCAGGAAGAGTGGCCTCGGGTGATGATGGCCCGTCGCCGGAAAAAAGACGGCGCCCGCTACTTCGGTCCCTACTCTTCGACGACGGCGATGTGGTCGACCTTAAAGCTGATCGCCTCCCTCTTCCCGTTACGGAAATGCAAGGGCAGCACGCTCCGCCCCCGCAAGAGACCGTGCCTGAACCACCAGATGGGGAAGTGTCTGGCTCCCTGTATCGGCAATGTCAGCCATACGCTCTACCGGCAGCATGTGGACCAGGTCATCATGGTCCTCGAGGGCCGCAACCGGGATCTTCTCAGACAGCTCACAGCCCGGATGCAGGAGGCCGCCGCCGCGCTCGACTTCGAGGCGGCCGCCAGCCTCCGTGATCAGATCGCCGCCCTCACCCGGACCCTGGAACGTCAGGTCGTGGCCAGTCAGAACGCCACCGACCAGGATGTCTTCGGCTTCTCTCGCGAGGGTGCGGCGGTGGCCATCGCCCTGCTCTGTATCCGCGACGGGCTGATCAGTGGCAGCAGGACCTTCTTTTTCGAGGACCCATACGGCGACGACCGGCTTATCCTGGCCCAGGCCCTCAACCAGTTTTACGATCAGGACAGCTACCTGCCGCGGGAGATTCTCCTGCCCTTTGCCCCGGAGGACCTCGAGCTCATCGGCGAAAAACTGAGCGATATCCGCACCTCACGGGTTATCCTCCAGATACCGCAGCGTGGCGACCGGGTACGTCTGCTGGCGATGGCCAAGGCCAACAGCCAGCAGGTCTTCGCCGAACGGGAGAAGAGGCGACAGTCCTGGGATTCACTGGCGACAGCGGCCCGGAAAAAGCTGCACCTGACCCGTGCACCGGAATGTATCGAATGCCTCGACATCTCCAACATCAGCGGCAGGCAGGCGGTCGGCTCCCTGGTCTGTTTTGTGCAAGGACAGCCGGCCAACAACAGGTTTCGACACTACAAGATCCGTACAGTCGAGGGCCCAGACGACTACTCGATGATGCGGGAAGTGCTGGAACGCCGCCTGCGTCGCGGCCTGGAAGAGGAGAACCTGCCGGATCTCTTTGTGGTCGATGGTGGCAAGGGACAACTGAACATGGCCCTGGCCGTGGCCGACGACCTGGGTATCCGCGACCGGCTCGAGTGGATAGGTATCGCCAAAGAGCGGCAGGACGAGGGGGAAAAACTGTTCAAACCCGGTCGGAAAAACCCCATCGTGCTACCAGGCCATGACCCGGTCCTGCTCTATCTGATGCGGATTCGCGATGAATCCCACCGTTTCGGGGTCACCTTTCACCGGAAACTGCGCAACAGCAGCACCCTGCAGTCCCAGCTCGACCAGATTCCGGGTATTGGCGCCAAGCGCAAGAGACAACTCCTCAAACACTTTGGCAGCCTCAGGCAGGTACGTCTCGCGACCCTGGCGGAACTGAGCCAGGCCGAAGGAATCGGTCCCGATCTGGCCCGAGAGGTGTTTCACCACCTCCATCCGGAAGTCCATCCCAAAGAGCGCTGATAGCCCCTCAGCCAGATCGTCAACCGGTCTCGATAATCTGGCTTATCCGGGCATGCAATGCCACCACGGCGGTATCGACCTTCAGAATCCGTTCCCCCATGGTGCAGCTGACAAGACCGGCGGCATGAAACCGTTCCACCTCATAATCGATCCAGCCCCCTTCGGGACCGACGGCAACCAACACCCGCCCCCTGGTCCCGGCCAGTGCCTGAACCAGGGTTCGCCGGCCGGCTGGGTGGGCGAGGATGCAACGGTCATACCCCTTGGCGACAGCGGGCAGGACGTCCTCGACAAATGGTTTGAACCGGCGATAAAAATGGACCTCGGGCAGCCGGGTGTCCATGGCCTGTTCGAGCCCCTGGCGGAGATGCTCGCCATAGCCTTTTTGTTCGAAAAGGGTGGCCTCCCAGAAGCTTTTTTCGACCCGTCTGGCCTGAATGCAATAGAGCGCCCCTACCCCCAGAGCGGCGGCCTGACTGAAGATCCGCCGCATCATGATCGGCCGGGCCAGGGCGACAATCAGATCGATAGCGGGCCGCTGCGCCCGGCAAGGGTGCAGCGTCAAACATAGAGATACGGAACGGGGGAATGCGGCGGTAACGGCCTCGACCACCCCGACTCCTTGCGGGCCATCGACGATACCGACGCGTACCGTGTCGCCCCTGGCCACATGCAGTACCTTGACCAGGTGATCGGCCCGACGATCCGTCACCACCAGCCGTCCCTCGACGACTTCCGTGCTCTCTGCCAGCAGTAAATTCATTCTCAGTACTCACCAGGTCGTCATCAAAGATTGGTCAACCGTGACGCCATTCTGCCTGATCCATCTGTCCGTGCTGCCTGCTCGACCCGCCTCCCTGTTCGGCGACGATGGCTCACAGCCAGACAGAAGATAGCACAGGAACGGATTGCCACAAGCCAGAGCCGTCAAAAAAGAAAGAGAGTAGGATATTTATCGGTCCGTCCCGCTAAAGTTGCAGGATATCGGCGGTTCGAGCTTTCTTTCCCGTCGGCGCTGTGGTAGGTTCCGCCATCATTTGGGGAGAAACCGCTTGCTCATTTTTTTCTACAATATCGCTCAGCTTATCCTACTCCTTCTGGCCTGGCCGGTGCTGGTGTTCCTGCTGGTGACAAGGAAAAAATATCGCCTGCTGCTGGCCAGGCGACTCGGCCTCTCCTTGCAGAGCCTCTCCTTGCAGAACGTCACCAGCGGGTCGGCGGACGCTCCTCTTCGCCGGAGGACCATCTGGCTCCATGCCCTGTCGCTCGGGGAGGTCACCTCGGCAGCGCCATTGCTGGCGGGGCTGCGCCGCCGACATCCCGACAGCCGTATCGTCGTCACCATCGCTTCGGTCTCCGGCGAGAGCATCGGTCAATCGATCCTCGCTGACAGCGCCGACCTCATCCTGCCGGCGCCACTCGACCTGCTGCCGGTGGTGCGCCGTTACCTGCGGGCCATCCGGCCGGATATCTACATCCTGGTCGAAACCGATTTCTGGCCCAACCTCCTGGCCGAACTCAACCGACGACACGTTCCGGCCCTGCTGGTCAACGGCCGGATATCAGAGAGATCATTGACAAGGTACCGGAGATTCTGCTGGTTCTTTCAGCCGATGTTTTCGGCATTCAGCGCCATCTGTCTGCAATCTGACGGGGAAAAGGAAAAATTTCGCCAACTCGGAATCGGCCAGGAGTATCTGTACACCCTCGGCAACCTCAAATATGACCTGCCCGCCAACGCCACGACCACCGCCGACGAGTTGCTCGCCCTCCTCCCGCCAGGGCGGCCAATCCTGGTTGCCGGTTCGACCCATCAGGGCGAAGAAGAATCCATCTTCACGGCATTTCGACGGATCCGCCGCGATCACCCCGAACTGTTTCTGGTCGTCGTGCCGAGAAGGCCCGAGAGGGCCGACGAAATCGTCACAATCGGCCACCACTTCGGCCTGGAAGGGGGCAAGCGCACAGCACCGGTCGCGTTTTTTTTTGACTATCTCATCGTCGATACCGTCGGTGAACTGGCCCACCTCTACCACCACTGTGATATTGCCTTCGTGGGCGGCAGCCTGGTTGCAGCTGGTGGCCACAACCCGCTGGAGGCGGCCCGGCTGGGTCGACCGGTGCTCTTTGGCCCGCATATGGAAGACTTCCAGGAAATCGCCGACGAACTCATCGCCTGTGACGGCGCCCGTTCCATCGCCGACTGCGACGAGCTCACCGCAACGCTTCTGGAGCTGACAGCCCAGCCCTCGCTGCGCCAGAAAATGGGGGCAAAAGCGGCCGAAACCGTCAGGGCCCGTCAGGGAGTCGTCGACCGGCACCTGGCCATGATTGAGAACATATGGCAATAACGTGGCATATCCGTTCAAACTGGTAGACACCCATCTCCTTGCCTGCCTCACCCTGATGTTTATGGCGGGGATCGTCACGGCCAGCCTCTGGGATATCCCCGTGACCGTCTTTCTCATGGTATCCCTGACAGGCCTGATGGCCCTTTTTTTCTGCATCCTTTATCGCCTGAGCCGATCCGGCCAGCTGGTCGCCCTGGCGTTGATGCTTGCCGTCGGCCAGCTGTTTGGGACCATCAGCAGCAGGGAACCGGCTGAACCGCACCATATCTACCAGCTGATCGATCACCAGCAGGATATCGTCGCCATCGGCCGACTCGGTGGCATGGTGACCTTTGACGGCACCACCAGCCGGACGACAATCGAGCTGCAATCGGTGCGGCTTGGCCCGGACAGACCCTATCTGGCAGCAACCGGCCAGCTGCTCCTGCGTCTCTCCGGCCCGTGGCCGGCTCTGCATCAACCCGGGCAGCTGCTGGCCATCCGGGCGATTGTGCAGCGACCGGTCGCTTATGGGGTCCCGGGAGTCTTCGATTATCCGGCCTACCTGGCACGACAGGGGATCTGGATTACCGGTTTTTGCCGCTCTCCGGCCCAGATCCAGGCGATTGCCGGGCCGATGTCATTTGCCGAACGGCTCCGTTTTTCTCCAGAGAGGCTGCGCAATACCATCGCCACCGTCCTCGATCAACACCTCACCCCAGACATCGGCGCACTCTACCGGGCCCTCCTGCTCGGCGATCGTTCACACCTTCAACCGGCCACGACAGAGCACTTCAAATCGACAGGCACCCTGCACATTCTCGCCATATCCGGTATCCACCTGAGCATCCTCGCCACCATGCTCTTTACCGTACTCTACTGGCTCCTGCGCCGCTCGACCTGGCTCATTCTCCACACCAACGTCCGCAAGCTCGCCGGGCTCCTCTGCCTGCCGCCGCTTGTTGGCTACACCCTGCTCGCCGGCACCAATACCCCGGTCGTGCGAGCCTGCCTGATGAGCACACTGGTGATACTGGCTTTCTGCAGCAACCGGCCCCGCACCCTCTCCGCACTCGTCGCCCTGGCGGCGCTGCTGGTGCTCACCGTCTCTCCCCAGGCGCTTTTTACCGTCTCGTTTCAACTGTCGTTTACCGCTTTTATCGGAATCTGTCTGGTTTTGCCCGCAGCCACGGCACTGCTTCACCGAAAAGCGACTTCGCCCAGCTCTTCGGTGAGAGCCTTCGCCAGCCGTCTGTTGCATTGGGCCCTGGCGGCGATCCTGGTTTCGCTGGCGGCCACCCTGGCCACCGCCCCCATCGTGATCTATCATTTCCACCGGTTCCCCCTGGTCGGCCCACTCGCCAACCTGATCATGGAGCCGCTGATCTGTCTGTGGGCCCTCCCCTGGGGCTTCGCCGCTCTGCCGTTTGTCACAACCGTCCCGGATCTGGCAACCTGCTTTCTCACCGCAGGCAGCCTTGGCCTGCGGCTGGCCCTGTGGTTTGCCGGCCTCTTTCAGAACATCAGCTGGACCACCCTCTGGCTCCCCCGTCCCGGCTGGGTCATTCTGGTCTTTTTCTACTGCACCCTTCTTCATGGCTTGCGCCGGCTGGGCCCCGGCCACGGCCTTCTGGCAAAAATCTCCTCGACACTGCTCGTTGCGGTTGCGCTCTTTCTTCTGCTTCTCCCCGGTAACCCCTCTGAGGCTGAGGACAAATCCCCTGTAACCGTCTCTTTTCTCGACGTGGGCCAGGGCAGCGCAACGGTGATCGGCTTTGCCGACAACAGCCATATGCTGGTTGACGGAGGCAGCTCGACCTTGAGGGAACAGGACGTCGGCCAGCAGATCATCGCCCCATTTCTGTGGCACAGCGGCATCACCAGGCTGGAAACCATCGTCTTGACCCATCCAGATGGAGACCATACCAATGGCATCCCCTTTCTCCTTGAACATTTTTCGGTGAAAACCCTCTACCTCAGTACCCTCGGGGGCAACGCCCGCTACCAGGAACTGATCGCTCTCGCCAGAAAAAAGAGGGTGAAGGTGATCGTCGCCAACCAGGGCGAAAAAATACAGCGCGGTGACCCCAGTGTCACCTGCCTGGCCAACACCGCCAACTGGACCAGCGGGACAGCTCAGAACGAAGGTCTGATCCTCCTGGTCCAACAGGAGCGGCATCGGCTGCTGTTACCCGGCGATATCGGTAGCGGCAGCGAGAGACAGCTTCTGACCAGGGGACTCCTTCCCCGCATCGACTTTCTCCTCGCCGGCCACCATGGCTCAAAGACCTCCAACAGCAGCGAATTCCTCCAGCATCTCAGGCCACGGGCCATTTTCGTCTCAGCCGGCCGCTCGGCCAACCGCCTGTTCCCGGCAGACCGCCTGCGGCACTACTGCCAAACCAGGCAGCTGCCGCTCCTGGTCACCGCGGAGCGAGGCTCCATCAGACTGGTGCAACGGTCGGGGAAAGTAGACCTTCAGGTAGTACGGGATTTAAGGAAAAACCCTCTCCGTCGTCACCTGACGACCTGGCTGACGACGGAGAGGTTCGAGATGGGGAAAGACAAAGACCTCACACCTCGGTGAAATCGGTAGGAGGCTTGTGCAGGTACTTGGCAAACTTCGCCTTCTCAACGCAATTGGAATATGCCTCATCGGGGCTGATCATCTTCCTGTCGAGATAGGCCAGGATCGCGTCATCGAGGGTCTGCATCCCAAATTTCTTCCCGGTCTGCATGACGGAAAGCAGCTGAAACGTCTTGCCTTCCCGGATCAGGTTGCGCACCGCAGGGGTTGCGATCAGAATCTCCTGGGCCGCACATCTGCCTTTGACATCGATGCGCTTGAAAAGGGTTTGCGAAACCACCGCCCGCAGGGCATCCGACAGGGTCGACCGTACCTGCCCCTGCTGATTGGCCGGAAAGATCTCGATGATACGATCCACGGTCTTCATGGCGTTGATGGTATGCAAGGTGCCGAATACCAGGTGACCGGTCATCGCCGCCTCCATCGCCAGCGCGATGGTCTCCAGATCCCGCATCTCACCAACCATGATAATGTCCGGATCTTCACGCAACGCCCCGCGCAGGGCGGCGGCAAAACTCTTGGTGTGGGTCCCCACCTCACGGTGATTGATCAACGCCTTCTGGCTGCGATGAACAAATTCAATGGGGTCCTCGATGGTCAGGATATGGTCTTTTCTCGTCTTGTTGGCCTCGTCGACAATCGCCGCCAGGGTCGTCGACTTACCGGAGCCGGTGGGGCCGGTGACCAGAACCAGCCCTTTGGGCAGATGCGCCAGCCGGGAAATGACGGCGGGCAGTCCCAGATCCTTACAGGTCATAATCTCGCTGGGGATCTCCCGAAAGACCGCGCCGACCCCATATTTCTGCTGGAAAAAGTTGCACCGATAGCGGGCCAGACCGGGAATCTCATAGCCGAAATCGATATCTCCCGTCTCTTCGAACTCCTTTATTTTCTCTTCAGGACAGATCTCGTAGAGCATGGCCCGCAGGTCGTCATTACCCATCTGTTTGAACTTTACCCGCTCCATATCGCCACGGATACGGAGAACGGGCTGCTGCCCCGATACCATATGAAGGTCCGAGGCGCCTTCATCGTTCATCAATTTAAAAAACGCGTCTATCTGAGCCATAATATCATCATACCGTACATGTAACTGTTTGCTCCGGACAACGGAGCATCAGGCCGCCATGGTGTTTCTGATGTGGTTCGGTTCACACCCCATCAGTATCGTCAAGCGCCTGAAACAGCGCGACATCCTCACACCTGACAGTACCACTGGACAAAAGTCTATCGTTTATCCAGTCCACAAGTCCAGCCCAAAAATCGCTCCCCGTGAAAACGATGGGAAAGCGCTCGAGGCGCTGGGGCTGAATACAGGTGAGGGCCTTAAACAGCCCAGCGAAAGAGACAAAGCATCCCAAAAGACATGGTTCCTTCCTCTCTCAGCCAAGCGAATCGAGTAGAATCTGGGCCTGCCGGTACGGCTCACTTACCACGCCGGTTTTCTTTTGCACCGTCCTCGCCCAATATCTCGCCCTGGCATTGCAGCCAAGGGCCGCAAGCGAGGTCGCTTTCAGCAGTCGAATTTCCGTCAGCTCTTCACCCCGCCCCCGGCACCGGCCCAGATTGGCCAAGGCCTGTCGGTGCAGGCCGAGATGCTGCTCGATCCTGGCCAGGCGCAAGCGTGCGCGACGATCATCCGGGGCGATATCGACACTCTTGGCGCAGAGAGAGAGGGCAATCTCATCACCTTCGCAGGCCTCGTATACCGCCATGCCCAGCAGACTGAGCACCTGGTGATCAAGCTCATTTGTGCGCAAGGCCTGTTGCAGCCAGCCCATAGCCTCGTGCGGCTTGCCCGCCCCGAGACAGGCCTCGCCAAGATATTTCAGCATCCGCCCCTGCTGGCGCTCCCCGGCCCCCTGCCACCAGCTCTCAAGACAGCGCAGGCTCTCGCGATATCGCCCGACCAGGCAATAGGCCTTGCCCAGCTGCATTTCGATTTCCCGCCGGAATTCTTCGTCATGGCCGGCGATGCAGCTGCGATGGGCATGTTCGAGAAGTGCAATCCCGACAGCATGATCTCCACGGAGTTCCGCACCGATACCGAGATTATACAGCGCCATGCAGTTGTCGGCATCGTTCTTTACCACCTGTTCAAAGGTGCTTTGAGCCAGACGTGTACGATTGAGGAGGGCATAGGTCACCCCCAGACTGTTGAGCAGGTTGACGTTTTCCGGGTCGCAGGCCAAACCGCGCCGATATTCCCGGACAGCCTGCAACATATCACCGTCGGCAAAGTAGATATCGCCACTGACATTGAGACTCACCGCATCAAAAAGTGCGACATGCCCGGGTTCGAAAAATTTGGCATGGAGCACGGCCTTGTTGGCATTGTTCAGCGTCTCGGTCCTGGAGAAGTCCCGATAGGGGAAAAAACTCACCCCCCATATACCCCTTCCATGCCCCGTTCACCCACCAGATAGCGGATCAGCTTTTCGGCAAACAGCATCCCCTCGCAACCATCCGCGGCCGGCAGATACAAAATCACCCCCTGCTGAAAGCCGAGGTACACCGCCGGGGCCATCGCCTCCATTTTCTGGAACGCATCCTGCAATCGCTCGTCCTTTCCCGGCCAACGGAGCTGAACCAGGGCAAAGGCGGGATCTCTTCTATTGAGCTGACGATAACGTTTACGGATATCCAGACTGGCGGGCCGCAACGGATGACGTTCGGCATTGGCCAGAAAGCTGTAGTCACAGAAACTGAACGGGCCTCGTCCCACAGCGGCCCGTAGCGCTGTCCAGGCCTGAGCCAGCACCCGCTCTCCCGTCAGCGGAGCTGTCTTATCGAGACAGGTTGAACCAAGGTGAACCCGCAGAAACTTCTCCCGGCGCAGATACTGTACCAGCCGGGACGAGAACTGGTCGATCGAGCCGATATCCTCGGTCAAGACGAGCAGGGCAAATACGCCTTGCCCCAGATGGTGCAGCATGAATCTGCTGTCGGTAAAGGTAAAGAGCGCGGTCGCCCCGTGGCGACTGTTCTGAAAGACGCCGCCGCCCTGCTGTCGTAAGGCCGAAAGCTGAACCAGCAGCAGAGCCATCCCGCCGCTCAGGCCTTCCTGCAGGGTGGCAAAGAGATGACGGCTGTTCAACAGACCGGTCTCCGGGTCTCTGGAGGTTCTTTTTACGGCAAGCACCTCTGCAGTCAGCCCGTCGCGGGTGTCAGCCAGCCAGTCGCCGGTGCTTCGCTCGACCACCAGCGGGTCGACCCGGGTAACGGCAACCACCACGACCTGATCCCCAACCAGCCGAAAGGGCAGGAGAATAGTGCCAGCGAGCATGCTTGGCTGCTCTTTGCCCTGCTGCATACGGACAATCTCGGCCGCCAGTTGCCGACCGGCGCCTGGATCTTCGCCGATTTTTGGCAGTGAGCCCTGATGGCGGATAAAATGAATGCTGCCGGACATGGGGATGCGGGCGGCGATGCGCTGACGGATGCTGGAGGCAAAAAGGCTGAAATCCTCCTCTTCCAGATATTCAGGCACCGGCCCGAAAGGAAACAATTCAAGCATGGTTCAGTCTCTGGCAGAAAAGAAGGCGATGACCTGATCGGCCAGTTCCGCAATCTCACGATCCTGGATCGTTCGGGCATCGAGCAGCAATTTTTCTTCTTCGATCCGACCTATTATCGGAACGGTTAACCAACGAAAATCCTTTTCCAACTGGTTGAGACTGACATCGCGATTCTTCGGACGCAACGCCACCGCCCAGCTGTTGAGGTTACACTCCGGCATGGCCCCTCCACCGACCCGGGACATCGTCTCAACCACCGTCACATCGCACCGTTCGGCAACCGCGCCGAGCCTCCTGGCGATCTTCTTCGCCCGCTCCCTGATGATTGCCGGCTGCTCGGTCAGCATCCTCAAGGTCGGGATATCCTGCAGAGCCCTGGCGGGGTCGTAGTACAGGCGCAGGATACTCTCCAGGGCGGCCAGAGTGAATTTGTCGATACGCAGAGCCCTGTTGAGCGGATTTTTCTTTATTTTGTCAATGACAGTCCGTTGACCGACGATAATCCCGGCCTGGGGGCCTCCCAGCAGCTTGTCGCCACTGAAGGTGACCACATCGATGCCGGCTTTTACGACCTCCTGTGCCGTTGGCTCCCTGACCAGTCCATATTGCGACAGCTCAAGAAAACTGCCGCTGCCAAGGTCCTCCATGGTCACCAGACCATTTTTTTTCGCGAGCAGCACCAGATCCTCACCCGAGACCTCTGCAGTAAAGCCGATCAGCCGAAAATTGGAGGTATGCACCTTCAGCAGCATGGAGGTCCGCTCGGTAATGGCCTGCTCATAATCGCGCAGATGGGTGCGATTGGTCGCACCGACCTCGACCAGAACAGCGCCACTTTTGGCCATGACATCAGGGATTCGAAACGACCCACCGATCTCCACCAACTGCCCTCGAGAAACGACGACTTCACTCCCTTTGGCCAGGGTATCGAGAACCAGAAGAACGGCGGCAGCGTTGTTGTTCACCACCAGGGCGGCTTCAGCGCCAGTCAACTCGCAGAGCAGTTGCTCCACCAGGCTGTACCGGCTGCCACGCCTGCCGGTATCGAGATCGAATTCGAGGTTGGAATACTGGCCGCCAACCATGACCAGGGCCTCCAGGGCCGCCGGAGGCAAAAGAGATCGACCGAGGTTGGTGTGAACCACTACTCCGGTACCATTGATAATCCGGCGGAAATTGTTGGCCATCCTCTTTTCTATGGCCTGAAGAAAAAGTTTTTCCCAATCAGCACGCAGCATTGGTACAGGGATCAGCCACTCTGCACCAAGAATGTTCTGTCGCTGTCGTTCTATCACCTCCTTGACAGATGTTTTGATTATCCGCTGCGGAACGGATTGTTCGACCAGTGAGGTCAGCCAGCCAAGACATTCATCAATTTTAGGCAGGGCGCGGAGCGCGTCGTTTTTGTTTTTCATAAGGCCTTTGCATACGATTCAGATGGTAGATGGATTATTGAGCAGCGTTTATTTTTTTATATGAAACTCATCAGCACGGAGACTTTTGTTGCCGTGCCGAGGCGTTTCATGCTTCGTTGTGGCTGAGGCTATCTGGTCCAGCCATGCTGGTTATTTAAAGATTACCAGCGCGGAAAGCTCTGTTACCGCGCCTGGGAGCTGCATGGGTCCTGGTGGCTGACGAGATCTGGTCGAGCATGCTTGATGGACTCGTAAAAACTCCGATCTACTTCGTTGTAGATCTCAAACGGCACTTCGCTGTACCATATGTACTACCAAATTGCCGTTTGAGATACTACGCCTCGTATATCAAAGTTTTTTCTGAGCCCATCTTGATGCAACATTTGACTTTT
>JBKEBZ010000072.1:0-2041 GCA_047973425.1 Desulfopila sp. | reverse complement strand
CTCGACCCCCTTGGCCATCGCCTTGGCGGCAATCAGCATCTCCGGGACGAAGACCGCGCCGGTGGAGAACTTGTCGCCGATAACCCCCATGCCATCGATCATGGCCTGGAGAATATCCTTGGCGTTGTCACCGGCGTTCAGGGCCTCTTGGACCACATCGGCGATGAGTTTTGTTTTTCCGCCTTCGACATTCTGTTGGACTTCCTGGAGTTTTGACATGATTGTATCCTCGTTGGTTTGATTGGGTCCGCCGTCGTCTGCCGCCAGACCTGAGTGAAAACGGCTCTGCTCACAACATAAGCAAAACAGATGCCAAAGTGAATCTTAACAAATAATTAATGCATATCAGCCAGTTATCCTTCAATGCTCCGTTCCGCCCCGTTCGCGGAGTAACGAAACTGTAGAGAATTACGATATGTCGTCATTTGGGCGTGGCCTCGGGCCAGGCTCTGCGGTGGCTGTTATGGCGGGAGGAGGGAGGCCTCTCTCTGGGGCATGGTTGGAATTCGTGTTTCTGGACGGACACTACTGAGCCATCGCGATCACACGTCGAGACTTTTTACGAGAGCATCGTATATGATGGCGTCGTAAAAAGTCGAATCTTGCACCAAGATGGGCTCAGGAAAAACTTTGCTATACGAGGCGTAGTGTCTCAAACGGCAATTTGGTAGTACATATGGTACAGCGAAGTGCCGTTTGAGATTTACAACGAAGTAGTTCGGTGTTTTTACGAGTCCTTCCGTATATGAAACTCATCAGCACGGAAAGCACTGTTACCGTGCCGAGGAGTTTCATGTTTCGTGGTGGCTGAGACTACCTGGTCCAGCCATGCAGGTTTATATGAAACGCATCAGCACGGCGATTTTTGTTACCGTGCCGAGGAGTTTCATGTTTCGTTGTGGCTGAGACTACCTGGTCCAGCTATGCTGGTTAGAACATCTTCTTGCTCATCGCGTCGATAGCCTCGGTTGCCGCTTCGTATACCCCTGGAAACGAGCTGTACGGGCCACCCTGGGTCAAACAGGGGATGAAATATTTTTTGCCGCAGCTGGTGCAGGCCCGTTCCACCTCGGCGGCGATGGCCTTGGCGTCCCAGGCCGGGTGGTCGAGGGGACCGGAATCGAGCTCGCCCATGAAGGTGAGCTTGCCGCCATACTGTTTGATCAGCTCCGGGGTATTGTTGGTGGTCATGACCCCCTGCCAGATATCGACCCCCATGTCGATCATGTAGGGCACCAGGTTGGCGGCGTAGGAATCGCTGTGATGGACGATCACCTCGACCCCGTTATCCCGCCAGAACTGGTACGCCCGTTTATAGGGCTTCAAATAAAATTTCTCGAACATGTCGGGGGACATGAACGAGGAGATCTGGCTGCCCCAGTCATCATGATGGAACAGGGCATCGGGTTTGAGATACTTGATGGCCTGCTTGGCATACTCGATCTCGTAATCGGTGAGATAATCGATCAGTTCCTGCATGTACTCAGGCTCTTCGTAGAGGCCGAGCATGGCGTTTTCCATGCCCATCAGAAAATGGGTCATTTCGAAGGTGCCGGAGGCAAAAAACACCGCCACGTACTGGTCGCGGCGATCGACGGCCTCCGCTTTTTTGACGGCGGCTTCCCAGCGCTCTTCGGGAAAGATCACCGTGGGGGCCTTGACCTGCTCCCGCCATTTGGTGACGTCACTCAAGACGATGTGGTCGGCGTCATGAACGGGGAACGGGCCGATCTGCTCCTCGGGCCAGTCCATGGTGATGCCCCACTCATTGGTGATCCTGCCACCTTTTTGCGGCCTGCTCCTGAGTGGCGCTTCGGCGATGATTTCCATGAATTCATACTGGTTGACGAACCGGTCCGGATTACCACCCTTGATCGTCTCCACCAGGTTTTCACGTTTTGTCAGCATTACTCTCCTCCCTTTGTTATGCAGCCTGAGCCAGTTTCTTGGCGGTGGCGGCGGCACTGCCGGCATCGGGAGCATAGCCATCTGCACCGATCTGGGTGGCGAATTCCTCGGTGACCGGGGCCCCGCCGACCAT
>JBKEBZ010000120.1:0-42208 GCA_047973425.1 Desulfopila sp. | reverse complement strand
ACCCTACTCTTCAATTATCGTTTCTTTATGAACCCCGGATCCATCTCCCTCAATCGGCTCGGCACAAGTCAGGCTGGCCGGACAGATGACCGGAACGTTCGCCGAGTTTTCGGCGGTCATAGCGAAGAGGACCCACCCGTTCCCATTCCGAACACGGAAGTTAAGCTCTTCTGCGCCGATGGTACTGCATGGGAGACTGTGTGGGAGAGTAGGTCGCCGCCGATTCTTTTTTTCACCAATAACAGCCCCGGACAGCGAAAGCTGACCGGGGCTGTCGGCGTTTACACTCCGCCCCTTCCCATCGGTTCGCTTTTCAACCAAACATCGGCTGACGGCTCGCCGTATGGCTCAGACGCTCATAACGCTCCTGGACCTCGACACACATGGTCGCCACCGGCCGAGCCATAAGGCGCGACAGACCTATTTCCTCACCGGTCACCTCACAATAACCATACTCTCCTCCAGCGATTTTATTGAGTGCATGTTCTATCTGCTCCAGCAGACGACTCTGATGGCACCGGGTCTCCAGTTCGATACTCATACCCGTATTGGTCGAGCTCCGATCAAGAAAATCCGCACCACTGCTCTCCACCTCTTTTAATCCCCGGACAAAATTGACTGAAGAAGCCAGCAGCTCAGACCTCCACAGGAGAAGATACTTC
This sequence comes from Desulfopila sp., assembly GCA_047973425.1. GTDB lineage: Bacteria > Desulfobacterota > Desulfobulbia > Desulfobulbales > Desulfocapsaceae > Desulfopila. The sequence goes on along the minus strand of JBKEBZ010000120.1, from coordinate 41,546 downwards.
TTAAAGAAGTCAAGCTGATGCCGATTCATATACTCTTCATCTTCAGTAGGACGATACACCTCGCTCATTGTACGGTTCATATCCACTCCTGCCAGAATTTTTTTGTCTCCTCTCAGCTGCCTGACCAACCCTATTTGCTGATACCTCATCGATTCTCCAGGAAACACCTCTTTTTTACCTGACCTATTTTCAGATACAGTTATCGACCCGTTAATTTTTCTTTGCCACATCTGGACAGTCTCTTGGCAAATCTCTTATCCGGGATATGGGTCTGAATGGGAAAATGGGGTTGATATCACGGGGCGGATAGGTAAAGATGGGAGATCTTCAAGATTTCTTCAATTTCAACCTGGCGTGGAAGACAATTTTCAGGGCACGGTTCATGTTGTAACGTATTTCCCTGACATCATACGCCGTGAACCGCATTCTTTCTCTTTGAACGAACAGATGAGCGAACCTTCACCTCTTTCCATCATTATCCTGGCCGCCGGTAAAGGAACCAGGATGAAGTCCGATAAGGCCAAGGTCCTGCATGAGGTGTTTTTTGCGCCGATGGTGCATCACGTCCTGCGCAGTGTGGCGCCCCTTTGCCCCGCCCAGACACTGGTGATCGTCGGTCATCAGCGGGAAGCCGTCAGCACCGCCCTCACCTCTTTCGAGGTCGTGATGGTCACCCAGGAAGAACAGTTGGGCACGGGCCATGCCGTGGCCATCGCCGAACCAGACATTGCCGGATCCACCGATACCGTAATGGTCCTCTGCGGCGATACCCCGCTTATCAGAGCAGAAACACTCACCGCAATGTATGCGACCCATCTGGCACGTCAGGCCGATCTCACCGTTATGACCACCCAGCTTGACAATCCGACGAACTACGGCCGGATCACTACCGGAGCAGATGGGGCAATCGCCGGCATCGTCGAAGAAAAGGATGCAACGGCAGAGCAAAAGACAATCACGGAAATCAACGCCGGCATCTATTGCGTTCGCCGCTCCTTTCTTTTTTCTGCCTTACGACAGGTCGACACCGACAACAGCCAGGGCGAAGTGTACCTCACCGACATCGTCGCCATCGCGGTGCGCGAAAACAAGACAGTCGAACGCTACCTCTGTCGTCACCCCCAGGAAATATTGGGCGTCAATTCACGGGTGGAACTCGCCCAGGCCCATGCCGAACTGCAGAAACTGCGCAATGAGGAAGTCATGCTGCAAGGTGTGACCATCCTGTCACCGGAGACGGTTACCGTTGCCTCCACGGCGCAAATCGGCAAAGATACCCTGGTCATGAACGGTGTGCAGGTCTTCGGCGCAACCACCGTCGGCGAGCGGTGTATCCTCGGCCAGGGAGCTCTTGTCACCGACTGCATCCTCGGTGACAATGTAGAGATAGGTCCCTACTCGGTCTTAACCGGCTGCCGTCTCGCCGCAGGCACCAAGGTGCCACCTCACAGCATCAGATAAGCGCTGACAACGATAGCGACGACACCTTTCAGTAACCATCGAGATATTTTTCGCAACGGAGCACCCCATGAGCGATTTGAGGAAAATGTACAGCAACATCCTCGGCGACCAGTTTCCCCTGGAAATGACCATTTCTTTTGGTGAGCAGCAGCTCGTCTACAGAAAACGAACCTGGAAAATCCCCCAACCAGACGGTTCCATTGACGAGCGGGGTATCCGCTATGGCGAAAACCCCGACCAACAGGCGGCACTGTACGAGTTGGTCAACGGTAACCTCGTTCTGGGCGACTGTCGGTATCTCGAACCTGGCAACGGTCTGGTTTCAGCCATTGGCGTCGAGGATATGCTGCAGTCGGGAAAGCATCCCGGCAAGATAAACCTCACCGATATCGACAACGGCCTCAACATCCTCAAATATCTGATGGCCAGGCCAGCCGCAGTGATCCTCAAGCATAACAACCCCTGCGGCGCCGCCTATGGCCAGAGCCTGGCCGATGCCTTCAATCGGGCGAACCGGGCCGACCGGATCGCCGCCTTTGGCGGAGCGGTGGTGATGAGTCGCCCCTGCGACAGAGATACCGCCGAACTCTTAGCCGCCAATTATCTCGAGGTAGTGTGCGCCCCCGAATTTGAACAGGGTTCTTTGGACATTCTCAAAAAAAGTAAAAATCTACGAATTATTCGGATGAATCGTATCGACCGGTTGGCCGATTTCGAGAAATTTCGTTTTGTCGATTTCAAAAGCCTTATCGACGGTGGAATCATCGTCCAACAGTCCGCGATCAATTCCATTCGTTCATTTGCCGATCTCAAACCCGCCACCGCAACCTGGCAAGGCCAGCAGTACCAGTGTGCGCGCCAACCCACCGAACGGGAAATCGACGACATGATCTTCGGCTGGGCCATCGAACATGGCGTGACCAGCAACTCCGTGCTCTACGTAAAAGACGGCTGCACGGTCGGCATCGGCACCGGCGAACAGGATCGGGTCGGTGTCGCCGAGATCGCCGTTCACAAGGCGTACAGCAAATATGCCGACATCCTCTGCCATGACCGGTATGGCATTTCTTATGGTGATCTGGAGCTGGCGATCAGCAAAGGTCAGCGTACGTTGACAGAGAAAGAAGAGATCGACGCCCAGGTCAGAGATGATCGGGCGGGACTACCTGGCTGCACCATGATCTCCGACGCCTTTTTCCCATTTCGGGACGGCGCCGATGTGGGCATCAGACAGGGTGTAACCGCCATCCTCCAGGCGGGAGGTTCGATGCGCGACTTCGAAACGATCGAGGCCTGTAACGAAGCGACTCCTCAGGTGGCGATGATGTTCACCGGTCAACGATCATTTAAACATTGATGGCGTCGTAAAAAGCCCGATCTCCTGCGTTGCAGCGGGAACGGCCACTGCTCGGCGTACCACATGTACGCCTGTGCTTGACCGACGCCACTGCGCCTTGTATATCAGGCTTTTGTACTTAGCCATTTTACGTGCAGGTTTTAGGTTTTTACGAGCCCATCAATATTGACCGGTGTCGCTTCACAGGTCGCGATCCGGGTCCAGCGGCCAGCTGGGTCTGGAAAACGGCTCACAAATCTCTGCGTACCCGCATGACCAGCCGATGAAATCCAATAAGCATGGTATGGCCCGTATCTCAGCGGCCTTTTTCTATTCAGTCGATGGCCTGCGTTCCGCCTTCCGCAACGAAGAGGCCTTTCGTCAGGAGGCCATTCTGTTCCTGATTCTTCTGGCAGTTATTGTTTTTCTGCCAGTCTCGCTCCCCACCAAGCTCAGTCTGCTGGCAGCCAACAGCTTGGTGCTGATAGTCGAGTTGCTCAACTCCGCCGTGGAGGCCGTTGTCGATATGGCCTCGCCGGACTATCATATCCTGGCCAAACGGGCCAAGGACATGGGCAGCGCCGCGGTACTGCTCAGCCTCCTGGTGGCGGGTTGCCTCTGGCTGTTTGTCCTTGCGACTATCCTCTCCTGACCAGAGCAGACTCCACCTCAGCCCATATCCCCGTCGCTGCCGAACGGAGACAGGCGTCGCAGACCTGGACAGCATAGAGGCCATCTTCCCCTGTCACCGGATTGTTTTTGCCAGTTTCAAGAAAATCGACCCAATCTCTCAATAGCGGCAAAATAGTCGGTTCCGCTGTCAGCGGTTGGGGGGCGGATAGCGCGTTGTGCCGGACGATCTGGGTAAAACCGTGAATCTGGTCGCCATGGAGCTGGCCATTCTGGCAGACGAACTCATAGCGACCGGTGCGGGCATGGCCGACCTTACTGACATCGAGGGTGCCCGCGACGCCATTTTCCAACACGAACAGTACAGTCACCAGATCTTCGAGTCTGTGGCTGTGAATGGAACGTATGGCAGCCATCACCTGTTGTATCCGCAAACCGGTGATGAGGCGCAGGGCGTCGAAGACATGCACTGCCGTATGGAAGAGCACCCCGGCCCCGGCAATTTCCGGGTCGTCATGCCAGGTCAGCGTCGATGGCTCGAGCCGCTGATTGACGGCCAGTGAATGCAGGGTGCCCAGTTGCGGCAGTTGCCGACGCAACGAACCGATAACCGGATTGTAACGCAGCGTTTGCGCCACCGTCAGCTTGCAGTTGGCCTCAGCCATCAATCTGACGATTTCCGCAGCCTCCCGGACAGTGCCAGCCAGGGGTTTTTCAACCAGCAGCGGCTTGGCGTGGACCGCGCACTGCCGGGCAATCTCCAGATTGAGCGAAGGCACCGTTACCGCCACCACCACCTCGACATCCGGGTCGGCGATCAACTCGCGCCAGTCCCTGCAATAGCGAGCGTTCCAGCCCCTGGCCTGCTCTCTCCCCACGCTGGAACGCCGACAGATTGTCGTCAGTGTCAGGCGGTCCATATCACCGACGATGTGCCTGGCATAGCGGCTGCCATGTCTGCCCACCCCGATCAGACCCACCTTTTTCATCCCCTGCACCTCTTGCAATCGATCTAAGCCAGTATCGTCCGAAAAAAAATCACATAGCCGACAGCGCCGAGGGTGAAGACAAAAAGGCTCAGCAGAGAAATGGCCACGAAAAGGCGCACAGCCGATATTTTTTTCTTCCTGGTCCGAGCGGCCCGCGACGACCGACGTCTCTCTTTAGCCATGGACAGGTCCCATCTTCAGCTCCGTTTCCGGCCAGACGATCTGGCCTCTCTCTCTGGTCCCGGCGTTCACTTCTTTCTGGCAAGGATATATCCGCCAAGCGCGGACAGGGCGTCCTTCGCCTCGGTGGTCGTCCTGCCGGTAAAGATGGCCAGTGAGGCCATCGCTTCGGTTATGGCCTGTTCGGCTCTCTGACGAGTCGCCTGGTAGCCATCATATTTTTCTATCAAGGCGTGCACCGCGGCAAACTGCCGGCTTCTCTCCTCCTGGTGGGCAAGAATCGCCTGCAGCCGCGCCCTGTCCTCCCGGTCGGCGCGGGTCATGGTCACAATCAGGGGGAGAGTCATCTTCCCCTCGACAAGGTCGTTACCCACCTTTTTACCGGTCTGCCGTTCATCGCCGGTATAGTCGAGGAGATCGTCGACCATCTGGAACGCGCTGCCGAGCCCGACCCCATACCGTCGCAGGGCCTCACGCTCTCCGGCGGTCGCGCCGCCGAAAAGCGCTCCTACTTCACAGGCGGCGGAGATAAGCATACCGGTTTTCCCCAGTATTGCAGCCATGTAGTCCTCTTCCGACAAACTGGTAACCGCAGCGTTGCGCAACTGCATAAACTCACCTGCGACCAAGGCCCCCGTTGCCCGACAGAAAATCCGCAGCCCCGGCACCCCCGCCATCTCACCGACAATCGCCATGGCCCGGGCATGGAGAAAATCGCCGGCCAGAATGGCCGCCACCATTCCGTACTCCTGGTTCACGGCCGGACGTCCTCGCCGGACCGTGGCGTTATCGATCACATCGTCATGAAAGAGCGTCGCGGCATGTAGATACTCAAACGCCCCGGCCAGCCGGTAGACGCTCTGGTCAGTACAGCCGACAAGACGGGCGCAGAGCACCACCAACAAGGGCCGGATACGTTTGCCACCGTTGAAGAGTCCATATTGCAGGACCTCGAAAAGCATGCTCTCTGACCCGCTCTGCAGGCCGGCCAGATCAGCCTGCATCGCCGTATCGACCCTGGTCGCCTCAGCCTGTACGACCCGCATGAGTTGCTCTTTTCCAGACATAGACAAATTGATGTTGTATGATTTTTGTTCGTGCCGCCGGCACTGTCAGCTCGCCCTGGCGGGAGCAAAAAACTCGGCGATCGGCGGCAGGGTCCGCACTATCGGAGAAGGCGGCAGGCTGGCACGGAAATATTTGCCATACCCCTTGCTGAACAATCTGATATCGAGAATCGCGATGATCCCCCGGTCATCGGCGGATCGCATCAACCGCCCGACCCCCTGACGAAGTGTCAATATCGCTCGGGGAATCTGGAAGTCGAAAAAAGGATTTCCCCCCTGCTCCTTGATGCGCTGGATACGTGCCTGGATCACCGGATCGGTAGGGACCTCGAAGGGTAGTTTATCGATGATCACACAACTGAGGGTATCGCCCTGAACATCGACCCCTTCCCAGAAACTGGCCACCGCCACCAGTACCGACCCCTTGTTGGCCTTAAAAGAGCGCAGCAGACTGCTTCTCGAACCGCGCCCCTGGACCAAAACGGGATAGTCCAGATGCTCCTCCAGATAGGTCGCCATACTCTCCATTCCCCGAAAACTGGTACAGAGCACCAGCCCCCGACCATTGCTGAGCCGTAACAGCTCCAGCGCCTGCTGGCAGGATCGCTCGGTAAATTGCTTTTCGGCCGGTTCGGGAAAACCCGTTTCGGGGATGTAGAGCAACGTCCTCTTCTGATAGTCAAAGGGCGACGCCAGACGAAGGAACTCGGCGGAATCATCAAGCCCGAGCCGCTCCTGCAGATAGCGAAAATCCCCCCCCGAAGAGAGTGTCGCTGAGGTCATGATACACCAGTCGACGGCCAAATACAGTGAATTCGTCAATAACTGAGCGACGTTTACCGGGGTGGCGGAAAGCAGCAGAGAGCGTTCGCGCCGCTCATACCAGTGCACAGCGTCGTCAATGGGCTCCCGATCATCGGCAAGGGCGATCTCGAGGAGATTATCCTTTAACTCGTCGAGTCGTTTTTCAAAATTGCGCCAGCCTTCTCCAAAACCACTGCACCGGCCCAGTTCCTCCGCCAACCGCGTCATCCCCGCGGCCAGGAGATCGACCTCTTGATGCCATTTCACCGGCGAATAGCGCTGAATGAACTCCGCCAGAGGAAATTTACCGGGCTGAGCCGGCAGCAGCGAGGCAAACTCAGTGGTCCGTTGCTGCACCCCCCTGGCGGAACCAACGATCCGTCGTCGGGTATCCGGGTCGAGATCGGCCTCGGCCTGACGATCGATATCAGACACCAGATCAAACAGCTGATACTGGCTGAAGGTCTTGCCGAAAAAGGTGGTGGCGACATTTTCGATATGATGCGCCTCGTCAAAGATAACCCCCTCACAGCGGGGGAGCACCTCGCCGTAACCACGCTGGCGGAGGGCCAGGTCGGAAAAAAACAGATGATGATTGACCACCATCAGTGAGGCACGACCCGCCTTTTTCCGTAAGCGATTGATAAAGCAGTCACCACTCTCGGGACATTCGCTGCCCAGACACTGGTTGGACTGAGCGGAAATTTTCGGCCAGAGCGGGGAGCGCTCCGGCAGCCAGCTCAATTCGGCCCTGTCACCTGTTTCCGTGCCGGCCAGCCAGGCGGAGATTCTCTGGCAATCGCCGATATCCTCATCGGGCACCTGGGCCGACTCGAAGTATTGAAACCATCGGTAGCGGCAGAGATAGTTCTGACGCCCCTTGATACAGACCACCGGCACCTCTCTCCCCAGGATTCGGGCTATCAGCGGTACCTCCTTGTTCATGATCTGGTCCTGCAGGGTGAGCGTTGCGGTGGAAACCACCACCCGCTTGCCCGAAAGCAGGGCCGGCACCAGATAGGCGAGCGTCTTCCCTATCCCGGTCTCCGCCTCGATGACCAGCACGTTGGCCCGGGGGGGTTGCAGGAGCTCACCGTCAATCAGTCGGGCAACGACTTCGGCCATTTTCTGCTGTCCGGCCCTCGGCTCGTACGTGTCGAAATGGCGGGAAAGATCGCCATCGCAGGCAAAAAAATCCATAATTTTCCTACAGCCCAACTCAAGAATGAGCAAGCGAATCGAACGGGAAAGGGCACCCCATGCACCCGGGCGGTGACAATGTACGGTATTTGTCAGCTGTGAAGATGTATAATTGTACGTGACAGTACACCAACTGGCAAATCATGAATCTTATGTATTTCATAAATTTACTACAAAGTATACAATAGAAAAGGATACACGAATAGACGAAATCGAGGGTCCGCCTGGCTCCGCGGACAGATCCGGACGGCAGAAAAGCATATGACAGCCGGCTCAAGTTTCCCATGAAACACCAAAATATCCCCACGAGACGCTGTTTCGGCCAAGAGGCAGAGGTATGGTAGAACTTCTCGGTGTCTCTGACAATGATCTCTCGTTGCCAACCGCGCAACTGATCGATAAGGGTGAAGCCATCGTCGTGGTGGACGACTCACCGGAAGTGGTTCTGCTGCTCAACCGTTACCTCGAAAATCTGGGTCTTGCCGTTCTGCAGGCCGGCAGTGCCGCAGAGTTGTACACCCTGCTGGAAACCAATCGTATCGCCATGATCCTGCTCGATATCGGCTTGCCGGACAAAAACGGCACCGAGGTCTTGGGCGAAATCGTTCCGAAATATCCCGACTTGGGCGTGGTGATGGTTACCGGTTCCACCGACCTGCGCACCGCCCTCGACTGCCTGCGACAGGGGGCCGATGACTATATAACCAAGCCAGTCACCATCCGCGAATTCAATCACATCGTCAGGGCCACCCTGAAAAAACGCCGACTGGCCATCGACAACAGAAAATTTCAACGCGAACTCGAGTTCACCCAGTATCGGGCCCAGTTTCTCCATGCCCTCAATTTCAAGATGAACACCGCCTACCTCAACACCAACGAGTTGAAGGGGGTGCTGCAGGCCATCCTGGTGGGGATCACCTCGGAAGAGGGGCTGAAATTCAACCGGGCCTTTCTCGCCCTCTACAACGAGCACTCCCAGATGCTGGAGGGGCAACTGGGCATCGGCCCCTCCACCCGGGAGGAGGCCAACCAGGTCTGGCAATCGATCAGGGAGAAGGGGCTGAATCTGTACGGGATCATCAGCAATGTCCAGGCCACGGAATCAGCCAGCGATGTCGCCATCAACCGGATAGCCCGACAGCTGAAGGTCTCCATGAGCGAGAGCGACCATATCCTGGTGGCAGCCGCCGACAAACGCCAGAGCATCATGGTAGAAAGAGGCCAGGGCAACGGCTACAGCGTTCCTGCCGAGCTGTTGCGCCTGCTCGATAACGACACCTTCATTGTCGTGCCTCTCTACTCCCCCAGCAAGTCGCTGGGGGTCATTATCGCCGATAATTTTGTCACCAGAAAAGACATCAGCACCCACGAAATACTCACCCTCGAGATATTCGCCAGCCAGGCCAGCCTGGCCATCGAACACAGTCATCTGTACGAGGACATGCGCCAGAAAATCAAAGAGCTCGAGTTGGTCACCCAGGAATTGGAGCGGAGCAAAGACCTGCTGGTGGCGGCGGAGAGGTACTCGGCCGTCGGCCACATGTCGGCCCAGCTGGTGCATGTCATCCGCAACCCGATCACCTCGATCGGCGGCACGGCCCGACTGCTGGCCAAAAAAACCGATGACGAGTATACCGCCAGCTTCCTCAATATCATCACCCGGGAAGCCGCGAAGGTCGAATCGACCCTCGAAGACCTGTTCAGCTTCGTCAAAGACAGCGAGCCGAACTTTGCCGACCACGAGCTCTACACCCTCATCCGGCGGAGCGTGATGATCTTCTACGCCACCATGAAGAATGCCAACATCACCTACCAGTTCGATCTGCCCGGGGAGAGCCCCACCCTGTTCGTCGATGGCACCAGGCTGCGCCAGGCCTTTCTGCACCTGGTCAAAAACAGTATCGAGGCCATGCCCAATGGCGGTATGCTCAGGGTGAGTTGCCATCAGGAAAATTCCGCCTTTCTCATCTCGATTGGCGACACCGGCCCCGGCATGAGCGAGGCCAACATGCGCCAGGCCAGAGATCCCTTTTTCACCACCAAGACCTATGGTACCGGCATGGGGCTCAGCCTAGTCGAGAAGATAGTGGCGATGCATGATGCAACCTTTTCCCTGGAACACAGCCCCGAAGGCGGCATGGTCGCCAGTATCCGTCTGCCCCAAAGCCGCCTATCGTCCCCGCGACCACGAGATGAGGCAACCGCCCAGTAGCAGCAACAGCGCCATCGCCAGCGTCAGGCGCTGGGCTAAAAGAAAGGCCTCGGCCCGGCCAGCGCTGTACTCCAGGATGCTCTCACCTTGCGCCAGGTGTCCATACAACAGGCCGAACCCCGTCCCCGCCAGCGCCGTCCCGGTCAACATCCCGAAGTTCCTTGCGGTTGCCAGAATCCCCGAGGCGATGCCGGCCGAGGTGTCCTTGACCCTGATCAATACCGAGGCACTGTTCGGGGCAAGAAAGATCGATTGCCCGGCCCCCAGCAGAGTGAGGCGCCAGAACACCTCGGCAAAATGAGAGGCGCTGTCGAGTTGCAGCATCGACAGCACAGCGCCCCCACTCAGCACCAGGCCGGAGGTGGCAATGAGTCTGGCACTGCCCAGGCGGTCATAGAGCCAGCCCGACAAGGGTGAGATGACAACCAGGCTTACCGGCAGGGCCATCATCACCAGGCCAATTCGTTCAATCGGGTAGCAAAGAATATAGTCGAGATAAAACGGCAGGAGAATTAAAACGATAAAGAGAGCGGCAAAGGATATTGCCGCCGATGCCACGCTGGTCCAGTAATACCGCTTTCGCACCAGAACCAGTGGCAGAATCGGTGCAACCGCCCGGCGTTCTGCTTTAAGGAACAACAGCAGCGCCATGCCGAGAGCGCCGACCAGCAAAAGATACAGATACCAGGGCCGGACAGAGCCATTGGTCAGCAGCACGAACAGCCCCACAAACAGGGCCCACAAAATTCCCCCTGACCAGTCGAACGGCTGATGCTCGCGTGACTCGCTGCTGCGTAGACCGGGCAGCATGAATTTCAGCCCCAGCATGACGATAAGGACGGCCAGCGGCACCAGCACCAGGAAAACTCCCCGCCAGGAAACGACGCTGATAATGATCCCACTGAGCAGGGGGCCGCTCATCAGACCGCAGGAGGTGGCAATACCGATAAACCCCAGGGTTTTGCCCAGATGCTGGCGGGGGCTGACAAGCTTGACAATCGCCGGGCCGTTGGCCATCATCATTGCCGCCCCGGCGGCCTGGAGGGCCCGGAAACCGATAAGCAGAAAGAATGTACCGCTGACGGCGCAGGCCAACGCGCCGAGGGCAAAAATGGCCAGGCCAGCGACATAGACATTACCCTTGCCCAGGGCATCACCGACCCGCCCCCAGAGGGCGAGGGACAGGGTAATCACCATCAGATAGACCAAAACCACCAGCTTGACCTCAGCCAGGCTCACCTGAAAAGCCCGCATGATCCCGGGCAGAGCGACATTGACCATGCTGCTGTCCATGGTCGACAGGAACACGCCACCGGCAATCAGCAAGGAAGCGAGGCGATGCTTTGCTGGCAACGAGATCTCCTTCTGATTGTTGCCTTCCCCGAATTCAATTCGAGAAAGGGCCTGAATCGATCTTTTCCGAGGCAATAAATAAAAAAAGGCGGGTCACGAGGACCCGCCTTTTTTTTGCGTTCTCTTCTCTACTGGCGTTGAGCTGAAATTAGAAGCTCAGCTCGAGGGAGAGACCGGCACCAACAGGATTGTCATCGGTATAGCCGGCGGTGGAGAGGTAACCGAGTACGCCAATCAGTTTGGCGCCGTCGGCGACCGCGTAGGTCGCACGACCACTGGTCTCGAACAGATCGTACTTGTCGCCGTTATACTCGTTCATGCTGACGTAGGCGAAAACAGCACTCAAGGTCAGATCCTCGGTGGCCTGATAGGACGGGTTGAGGATACCGAAGAAGGTCTCACCGATATCTGACGGGTTCCAGCCAACGTTGATGATGTTGACATCGCCAATCATCTCGAACGGACCCCAATCGCCGTTATCCCAGGCAAAGCCGTCAAAGGTGGCGCCAGCGGTACCGGCGATGGAAGCGGGGCCAACCGGTACGGTCAGGGTCAGATAGCCACCGAAACCGCTATCGTCTGTGGAATATTGGGAATCATAGCCGGTACCGTCTTCCTGGTAGCCGATCTCCGCGGTCATGGCCAGCCCTTGAATAGCGCCGTCCACTTTAACGGTGGCAATGCCGCCGTCACTGCCGTTCTCATACTGGGTGCTGCCTGCCTGATTGTTGACATAGGCGCCAGCTACGGTCAGGGCCCAGCCATCGGCCAGATCCTGCCTGACGATCAGACCATACTCGTCGTTGTCGTTTGCATATTGATCGTTATCGCTTTCTTTTTTCAAATCATAGTAGGCAACGACGATGGTCTCATCGGTCTTGTAGTTGAAATCGATCCCATCAGTGTTGACGTCCCAGCTGAGCCAGTTGGTGATATCCCGAGCCTGACGACCGGCTTCGACGGTGACCAGGCCAAAGGGTACCCCGATATAGGCCCGGTCGACATAGACGTCCTTGGTTCCACCGTCTCTCGGGTTGTCCTCGCCCCACCGGCCATCACCGAGACGGATACGGGTGTGGGCATAGGCGCCGCCCTTGGTCTCGGCTCGTACGTTGAAACGGACACGGGACTTCCAGTTGGTATTGTCATCGGTTTTGTTCTGGTTGTCGGTACCGACCTCGTTCTCGTAGTTTTCCTGATAGTAGAAACGGGTACGTGCGTCGCCATCGAAATAGAACTCAGCCATGGCGCTGGAGGCCATGGTGCCGCCAATCATCATCAGGCCGGCCGTTGCAACAAGTACTTTTTTCATCTCTTTTATCTCCTCGATTTCTGGAAAGCCATCTGTCGGCTTTAGAATCTCTCCACCGGGGCTCCAACCCCGGCGGAGATGCTTTTACCTCGTACAAATCATACCTGACTTTTAATCTTGTGCAGCCAGCATGTCAAGATTTTTTTACCTTGAGGTTTAATTTTTTATACTCGCTTTCTCGACGGTTTTCCAGAGAAAAAACAGCCCGCTCTCCGTACTGCCATTTTTCCCTCCTGACCTGACTTCGTATCTGATCATTTTTTGCTCATTTTTCCGTGACATTCAAGCTGTACTTCAACAGTTTGCTATCTGAGGAAAAGCTGAAGCCGAACAGCTGCATATCCGGGACCTGGGCCAGATAGAGGTTATCGTTCGTCTCCCCCTCTTCCTTGCCGGTAAAGGCATAGTCGGCCAGATAACCGGTGACGGTATTGGTCCGCCACAGGGCAGTCATCGCCCCGTCGAGCCAGCTCAGGCAGGTCACCGCCCCACCATCATACTCTCGAAAATTGATGAATACTTTCGGAGTGACACGCTTATTGCCGCCAATGAGTATCTCGTCCTTGCCATCCCCATCGAGGTCTGCCGCCAGAATCCGCAGCGGCACGAAGACCAGCGAGCGGTCCATCCGGGCATTGGTGCTGCCGCCCATCAGTTCATTGCCCCTCGGAGCGGAACTCTTGGGTGGCCCGATATAGTTGCGGCTGCCGCCATAATCCTCCTCGCTCACCCACTGCAGCTCATTGGCGGCGTTATAGACCATGAGTTTTTCGTTGCGGTTGACAACCACCAGCTCTTTGCCCTGTTGCCCGTCAAGATCGGCGTAGACAAAATCGAAGAGATTGACCTTTGGAGGAAGAGCGAGTGGCTTTTCCTCCACCAGCTGCGAATGGTCCTGGCTGTAGCCGAGCTTGACCACCTTCTGACCGACCAGCCCTCTGCCAAAATCCGCGACCCCTCGCTGTCCGGCCAGTAACCAGCCTTCGCCAGGCACCTCGACCGGCCTGATATAATATGGAATGCCAGTCATCTTCGCGACCAGCCCTGTCGAGGGTGACCAGGTGAAGATCGCCGAGGCGGCCGGGATGTCGTTGTTGCCACTGACATAGATCTCTTTTTGGCCATCGCCATCCAGATCGGCGACGTTGACCGCATGGATCTTGTAGGCACCATCAAATGCGTCATAGACCGCAAGTCGGGTAAACAGGGTGGCTTCGAACCGGTACACCTCCAGAGATCCCCGGGAGGCAGCGACGATTTCCGTCTGACCGTCGCCGTCGAGATCACCGGTGGTCATGGAAATCAGGGTGAGCGGCAGACTGGAACTCCGGCGCACGCCCAGTGACTCCACCGCCATGGCGCCGGAACCCTCCGCCACGATCGAGCCGCCGTACAGCCCCTTCTTGAACGCCTTCTCCGGGTGTTCGGTGTTAAAGCCGGCGACATCCTGCTGCTCACCACCCCCCTGGGTTCCGGCGATCAACGGTCCAGCCGGATGCGCGCCAGGGCCGCGAGCGGCGATATCATCGGCCAATTCCTCCACCGCGCCAAGAATACGATCTTCATTTTCCGCAAGCGAGGTGAACACCCCCTCGGGCCCCGAGCCGGACTTGCGGCTGAGGGAGACCTGAATTTTCAAACCGGTCTGCAGGGCATACAGGGCGCCAGAGGCGATATAGTCCACATTGAGCCGGGAGAAGGTGGCGTCAGCGGTCGATGCGGTACCGCTGTCGGCCCTCAACGCCGCGACCTCCGAAGGCGACAGGGCGTAGTCGACCACCGTCACCCCCTGCTTGGCCGCTAGCCTGGTGGCCAGCATGGTTCGAATGCTATCGGTCAGATAGCCGAATTGCCCGGCATCCGCACCATCGAAAGGCAGTACCATCACCCGTGAGGCCTTCTGGCTCTCGGCAGCTGCGGCCACGGCCACAGCTGCCGCGACGAGACAACACAACAGTGTCGCCACTATCTTGCGCAACATACATATCATATATAGTTCTCCTCTCTTGATTTCTCGTAAAAAGTCGAATGTTTCACCGAGATGGGTTCAGAAAAAACCTTGATATACGAGGCGTAGTGTCTCAAGCGGCAATTTGGTAGTACATAGGGTACAGCGAAGTGTCGTTTGTGACCGAAGGCGAAGTAGATCGGAGTTTTTACCAGTCCATCCTCTCTTCACTTGCGTAATAAAGGCACCTGCCGGAACTTACCGAATTTCGCGATATGGAGCCAGATCTTTTCACCAGAGACGGGCAGGCAACTCGACGACACCTCTCGTCGCTCGGCCCAAAGGGGATACCCCAGGAATGCTGGCTGTACCTATAGCCCGTTTCGCAGGTGGTGGCAAGTGCCGTGTTGTTGTGATGAAATGTCTCAATTCTTCCTCACTTATCGGGCGTTTTCCGGCAAGGGGTCCTTTATCGATTCATTTCCTTTTGCTACCGTCGAAAAATCGTCTTGACATTTATCGCCTAAAAGAGAATATTTCTATTAAGTATAATTTTTTGTACTGAGCGGCCGTACCGACGACACCACTCAGTGAAAATCCTGTGGCTGAGGACACCTGTAGATGAAACGCCTACTGACTCTCATATTCGCGCTTGTCGCCTTAAGCTTCACTGTCCCGGCGCTGGCGTATGACAGTGAGACGCACAGCGTCTACAAGGTGACGACCTACAATCTCGGTGCCCTCCTCGGTGATCCCGGAGCTTCCAAGCTCAGCCTGCAGAATTACGAGCCGCTGCTGATCACCAACACCACTGCGGATATACTCAGCGCCCCCCGGGGCAAGGCGGGCAACATCCGCGGCACCACGCCGGTCAGAAGCGCCAAGGGGTTCGCGATTGCCGCCGAATACAGTGCCACCCCCCAGCTAGCCGTCCAGGGGGTGCTGGGCGTGACCCGCAAAGTACAGCCTGCGACCACCTTCGATGCCAATTCCAGTTGGGAGGCAAATCTCGGGCTGATTTATCGTTTTCTCGACAACCTGAGTTATGAAGTGCATTTCGGCTATATGGAGGCCGGCAATGTACTCAAAGAGCGCAGCAGTTACAGCGATGACGAAAGCATCATCATGGTCAGCAACAAATTGACCTTGAGTTTTTAGGCAATTCACAGAGAGCGGACCCCACCCCTTCCCTGAATGGGTAAGGGGTTTTTTTTTGTTCGTCGACGCTGCAGCGGTCGCAACGAGTCAATTCAGCCGACGCCCTGGCCGAGATACAGTGGGAGATCGACTCGCTTACGGCCTGCCGTTATGTCCAGCCGGTCTGCTGAGCCGATGCGCCAAAGCATCGTCCCTTGACAGCCCCTCCTCCATGGAATAGATAGCTGCAGGATAGACAGCCATGTCCACCCGTTCCTCTTCCCCAATCACTGCCTTCCGGTATCCGCTATGAGTGGCACGTCGGCCTACAACATCCTCATGTATTCACATGATACGTATGGCCTGGGCCATATTCGCCGGTCGATGGCCATCGCCAACTACCTGCGGGACAAGGACACCAACGTTCTCATCCTCACCGGCTCGCCTATCGTCGGCCGCTTCCCCTTTCCCCAGCAGGTGGATTTCGTCCGGATACCGGGAATGATCAAGAAGACCAATGAGGATTACCAGTCGCTTTCGATCCGGATCGACCAGGAGCACGCGCTCAGTATCCGTACCCAGATCATCCTGGCCACCGCCCAGACACTGCGGCCCAATCTCTTTATTGTCGACAAGGAACCACACGGATTGAAGCGGGAAGTCCTCCCCACCCTTGAATGGTTGAAACGCCACTCTCCGCAGACCACATCGATTCTCGGCTTGCGCGATATCCTCGATTCCAGCGAGGTCGTCATCAATGACTGGCAGGAGAGAGGGGTCTACACTTCGCTGGTCGACCTCTATGACCAGATCTGGGTTTACGGTAACCAGCAGATCTACGACCCCATCAGCGAATACGAAATTCCGGCAACGACCGCGGCCAAGGTCAAGTTCACCGGCTACATTCCGCGCAAGAACCTCCCTGAGAGCACACGATACAGAATCCGGAAACAATTCCGGATATTAAACGACGACATATTCGTTCTCGTCACCACCGGCGGCGGCGGCGACGGACGCGAGGTGCTCGAGCACTACCTGGCCATGCATGACTACTATCCCACCTCGTTGCCGTTGAAAACGGTGATTATCACCGGCCCGTTCATGCCCAAGAGCCAGCGGCGGGAGATCCAGCGGCGGGCCAGACTCCATGGGATCAAGACCATGCCGTTCCATCACAAGATCGAAGAGTTGATCAAGGCCGCCGACCTGGTCCTCTCCATGGGCGGCTACAACACTATCTGTGAGATCCTCACCCAGCGGACCCCAGCCCTGATCATCCCCCGGGAATGGCCACGGCGCGAGCAGCTCATTCGCGCCACCCGCCTCAAGGAGTGCGGCCTGCTCGACTTCATTCCCTGGACCGAGGTGACGCCCCAGCTCTTGCGGGAAAAGATCTTTTCGATTATCGAAAACCCCACGCCCTACATCGAGGCCATGAGCGATTTTCAGCTCTCTGGTCTCGATGTCATGCTCTCGGAACTGAGGACTCTGCAAAACGGCTGACCCCCAGCCGCTCTCCCCCTTCCGGGCCACAGAGGCCCATGTCGCCGGATCTATCTGCCATGACCAGTACAGACAAACCCGTTATCGCCTACGTCCTGAAGGGCTACCCCCGTATTTCAGAGACCTTTATCTCCAACGAGATCCTGATGCTCGAACAGCTCGGCTTTGTCATCCGGCTCTTCTCCATGCGCCAGCCACGGGAGAATTTCAGTCACGCCTCGGTGCAGCGGATACGGGCCAGGGTCGATTACCTGCCATCCGAACTATTGCTCGATCTCGGCCGGCTCCTTGGGCCAAATATCTTTCTTGCCAGCACCCATCCCCGCCGCTATCGCCAGGCCATCGGCCTGGCCGGAGCCCGATTCCGGCGCAGCCGCAGTATCGCCACGATCAAGCACCTGCTGCAGGCCGGCTACATGACCCATAACTTTCTCGCCAGGGAACCCGAGATCCACCACCTGCACGGCCACTTCGCCCATTCCCCCACCTCCGTCACCATGTTCGCCGCACTCCTGTCTGCCCGGCCGTTCAGCTTTACCGCCCACGCCAAGGATATTTACACCTCCGACCCAGAGCAGCTGCGGGAGAAGATCGACCGGGCCCGATTCGTGGTCACCTGCACCCGCCATAACAGCCGTTATCTGCACCAGATCGCCCCCGAGACGACAACCCCGATCCACTGCATCTACCATGGCATAGACCTGACGCTTTTCCACCATCAGGCCGACAGGGCCGCACCGACTGCCCCCTACCGCCTGTTCACCGTGGCCCGGCTCACCGAAAAAAAGGGGCTGCCGACCATCTACCGGGCCCTGGCCCTGTTGCGTGACCGGGGTCTCGCCTTTCGCCATACCTTGATCGGCGACGGCGATGACAGGGAAAAGATCCGCCAGCTGATAGCAGACCTGCATCTTACCCGGCACTGCCAACTGCTCGGCACCAGAACCCACGATCAGGTGCTCGCCCAGTTCAGGGCAAGCGATGTGTTCGTGCTCGGCTGCGAGATAGCCCAAAACGGTGATCGCGACGGCATCCCCAACGTCCTGGTCGAGAGCCTGGCCATGGGAGTGCCGGCTGTATCCACCACCGTCTCGGCCATCCCGGAGATTCTCCTGGACGGTCAGACCGGCCTGACGGTGCCGCCCAGCGACCCCAAGGCGATGGCCAGCGCCATTCAGACCCTGCTGGGTGATCAGAAGCTGCGTCACCGACTCGCCAGCGAAGGCCGAAAATGGGTCACCGCCAACTTTGACAACCGGCACTGGACGCGACAACTCGCAGACATCTTTCAGGGCCAACTCCACGGACCACGACCACTGTCATGCTGAACTCTTCGCTCAACCCCACCATAACCTACGGGCTGCTCCGGCACGGCGAGACCGTCTGGAACCGGGAAAAACGGGTCCAGGGCCATGGCGACTCGCCCCTGACCGAGGCCGGCAAGAAGGCTCTCGCCGCCTGGGCAAAGGTCCTCGATTCGAGCCGTTGGAGCCATATCCTCGCAAGCGATCTCGGCCGGGTGCGGCAAACCGTGGCCATTATCAACCAGGAGATGCAGCTGCCGGTCACGGTGGAGCCTCGGCTGCGGGAGCAGAACTGGGGCGATTGGGAGCAGATGAAGGTGAGCGAGGTGTTTGCCCAGTATGCCGAGTTTTTGGCGATCAACGAGGCAAAGGGTTGGGATTTCCGCCCGCCAAACGGGGAAAGCCGCCGGGAGGTGCTGGCTCGCGGCCTTGCGGCCCTGGCCGATTTCCGCACCGACCACGCCCGAGGCGACATTCTGGTCGTCTGTCATCTCGGTCTCATCAAGTGTTTTCTTTACCACGCGGCCGGCTGCAGCTTTTTACCCGATGCGAACATCCGCTTCGAGAAGAGCTGCCTCCATCACCTGCTCTATGCCGACGGCGGCTACCAGCTGGGTCAGCTGGATATCCGCCCGCAGGACCTGGCACCGTGAGAATCGCCTGCTACTGCCAGCATGTGCTCGGCATCGGCCATCTGCACCGGAGCCTGGCGATCTGTCGGGAACTGGCCAGCCGCCACCAGGTCTGCCTCATCGTCGGCGGACCCAAGGTCGCAATCGATGGCGGACCGATCGTCGTCATCGAACTGCCGGGACTGATGATGGACCCCGAGTTTCACCACCTCACCCCCTGTGAGCCAGGTCAGGATCTCGACCGGCTCAAAGAGCGGCGACGCAGGCATCTGCGGGAGGCTCTTGAGGCGTTCCGACCCGATGTCTTTTTCGTAGAGCTCTACCCCTTTGGCCGCAAGGCCTTCCGCTTCGAACTCGACCCGGCGTTGGCCGCGATCAGGAACGGGGAAATCCCTCACTGCCGAAGCGTGGTCAGCCTCAGGGATATTCTGGTCGAGCGGCCCGACGACCGCAAGCGGTTTGAACAACGGGCCGTCACCACCCTCAATCAGTACTTCGACGGCCTGCTGATCCATGCCGACAGCAGCGTCATCACCCTCGATGCGACCTTCGGTCGCTGCCCGGATATCGGCATTCCCTGCCATTATACCGGCTTTGTCGTCCCCCAGAGGCCGGGCCTGTCGCGTACGGCAAAACGCCGGCAACTCGGGCTCGCCCCGGATGAGCGGCTGATCGTGGTCAGTGTCGGCGGCGGCAATGTCGGCGCCGAGTTGCTGGTGGCCGCCTGCGCGGCTTTTTTACGGCTCCATGACACCGACCAGCTACGCATGCAGATCTTTACCGGGCCCTACTGTCCACCGACCACCGTCGCCGACCTGCAGCAGAACCTGCCACCAGACTGCAGCCTCGCCCGGTTCACCGATCACTTTGCCGACTGGCTGATGGCGGCCGATCTTTCCATCTCCATGGCCGGCTACAACACCTGCTTCAATATCGTCCAGACGGGGGTGCCGGCACTGGTCTACCCCTTTGGCCAAAACCGGGAACAGACCTTTCGGGCCCAGCGCCTGGCCGAGCGGGCGGACATGGCGCTGTTGACTGCGGCCGACCTCAACCCAGCGACTCTGGCCAGGCAGATACAGGTGATGCTGGGTCACGCCCGTTACCGGACAACGATCAATCTCGCTGGCGCCGTCGGCAGCAGAGAGCAGCTCGAACGCTGGTATCGGGAGGCATGACATGGGTTACCGGCCCACTCTGCTCTATAGCCGCCCCCTGCCCGAACTGGCCAAACGACTCGATGCGACCATCGATCGGGGTTGTGAGAGGTATCGACGGACCCGGGCCATCGAGCTGTTTTTCCGGGCCGACGATATCGGAGTCCCCTCCCGGCTCTTTTGCCGGCTGATCGAGCTGTTTCAGCACCACCAGATGCCTCTCTGCCTGGCCGTGGTCCCCAGCTGGCTTACCGCAAAACGCCTTGCCACCCTGCAGGAGATCACCGGTCGCGAGAACGGCCGCTGGTGCTGGCACCAGCATGGCCGCCGCCACCTCAACTTCGAGGCCGCAGGCAAAAAACAGGAGTTCGGTCCGGCGCGGACGCCGGAGATCATCCAGACCGAATTGCAACGCGGTCTCGACCGACTCCACCGGCTGATGGGGGATCGCCTCTCCCCCTTTTTCACCCCACCCTGGAACCGCTGCAGCCTGACCACGGTGACGATCCTCAAGACTCTCGGCTTCAGGGCGTTGTCACGTTCGCAGGGCGCCCGTCCCGAGGTCTCTCATATTTTGCCTGACCTGCCGGTCAATGTCGATCTTCACACCCGCAAGGAACCGACCGTCGCCGCAAGTCTTGCCAGCCTGCTCACCGAACTCGAAGAAGGCCTGGCCTCGGGTCGCTGCGGTATCATGATCCATCACCAGAGAATGAACGACAACGCTTTTCTGCTGCTCGACCTGCTGCTGAGTCAGCTCGCCCGCCGACCGGAACTGACGGTCGTCACCTTTGCCGATCTGCTCTGAACCCGACCGACAAAACGCCTCGCCAGCGTTATAGCCCCGAGCCGCAAGCCAGGGCCTGATTGATCATTGTGGTGATTTTTTCCTTGCCGCCACGCTCCATCATTGACAATAATTACCAATATGGTTAAGTTTAAATTTAATTTATTCTAAACATTCAGTCATTTAGCACTTAAACTACAGGAAAAGACGAGAGGTTAAGGTGGCGGGTAGAGACCGGCAGGAAAAAGATCCACGGCGCCTCGTCGAGTTACCCATGGGTAAATCCATCCGGATCGCCTTTGCCTCCATCCGGGTCCGCTTTCTCCGTTCCCTGATAACCACCATGAGCCTGGTGCTGGCAGTGGCCTTTCTCTCCTACATCCTGGTGGGCAACGACATCTCCCAGGGACTGCTCGCCAGCGGTGATCCGGCGCTGGGCCAGAAACTTCAGGCCGCCGGTTATGCCATTACCGGCGATGGGGCAAACGTTGCCGCCTCGGCCAAACAGCGCTGGATTATCTTTTTGTCTCTTCTGGTCTGTGTTGTCGGCATTATCAATGCCCAGTTGATGTCGGTTACGGAAAGATTCCGGGAGATCGGCACCCTCAAGTGCCTCGGCGCACTGGATCGGTTCATTGTCCGCCTCTTTGTACTGGAGGCGGCGATGCAGGGAGTGGCCGGTTCCCTGGCGGGAATAGTCCTGGGGATGCTGGCGGCGACCCTTACCTCGGCCTTACGTTTCGGCCTGCTGATCTTTACCGATTATCCCTTAAGCGAGGCTATGGTCTCGGCGCTGCTGGCCATGGCGACCGGCACGGGCTTGAGCCTTATCGGTGTTCTTTACCCGGCACTGCTCGCCGCCCGGATGCAGCCGGTCGAGGCGATGCGGATTGACCAGTAACGGAGAGAAAACCACCACGAACAATGCAGCTTTTTGCCGGGTGAAAGGGCTCTCCACGCCGAGGAGTTTCGGATTCATCACCACACCACCTCCGCCGGCGATGCTGCTACCGGCAGAAGGAATCAGCTGCCCATGACGGAAAAAAATATCGTTCGCGTCGCCGGGGTCACCAAGGATTTCGACCTCGGCAAGATCGTCGTCAAGGTACTCAAAGGGATCGACCTGGAGATCGAAAGAGGCAGGTACATCTCGATCATGGGGCCGTCGGGTTCAGGGAAATCGACCCTGTTCAACATGATCGGCGGGCTGGACAAACCGACCAGCGGCAAGGTGTTCATCGACGAGGTGGATATCGCCCAACTCGACGCCTATGAGCTGGCCTGGCTCAGGTGCCGGAAAATAGGTTACATCTTTCAGACCTTCAACCTTATCCCGGTGATGACCGCCCTAGAGAACGTCACCATCCCCATGACCTTTGCCGGCGCCTCCCATGACGATACCCTGGAGCGGGGCATGGAGCTGTTGCAGTTGGTGGGGCTCGAAGGCCGTCACGCCCACCGGCCATCCGAACTTTCCGGTGGCCAGCAGCAACGGGTGGCGGTGGCCCGGGCCCTGGCCAACAACCCGGCGATCATCCTGGCCGACGAACCCACCGGCAACCTCGACTTGAAGACCGGTGAAGACATCATCCAGTTGCTCAAGACCCTCAGCTCCACCTATAACGTCACCGTGATCTCGGCCACCCACGATTACAAGATGCTCAACGTCTCCGACCAGGTGGTCTGGATCAGGGACGGTCAGGTGGACAAGATCCAGCAACGTTCGGAACTGCAGATACGAACAGGCGGTCTCGATGCCGCTGAAGGGAGACCATGACCGGCAGAACCACGTTTGATGGACTCGTAAAAACCTCAAGCGTGCATACAGGATGGCTAAGTACAAAAGGTCGATATACAAGGCGCAGTGGTGTTGGGCAAGCACAGGCGTACATGTGGTACGCCGAGCATTGGCCGATCCCGCTGCAACGCAGGAGATCGACCTTTTTACGACGCCATCACGTTTGACGTTTTACTCCAGCATCGCCGGAGGAGGTAAACGAGCGGGGTGAGACTGGGGAAAGGCGAGTACAGCGAGACCGGGGGGAAAGCGCAATCACAGCGGACAATGAAACAAGAGCCTTCTGCAAGACAGCTTCTCATGCCAACGAGTTTGTAACCGTTCACCTTTTTGTGTATACCGCTGAACGGTTACACGAGTTTTACTTAAAAAACGACCTATGCTCCTCTTCTCACGCATCCTCATCAGCCTGTTACTGGCCACCCTGGCATTGGCCCAGCCGACTGATGTCCGGGGAGCAGGCACCAGATCTATCCAGGAAAACATATCAACCTTAAGCAGTTATGGTACACGTTCCACCGGTTCCGCAGGCTATGAACAGGCTGCGGACTATCTCGAGCGGCAGTTCACCCAACTCGGTCTCACGCCCAGCCGTCAGCACTACACCGTCCCGGTACGCAGGGGCCATCAGGCCGAAATCAGCATAGACGGTCAGAGCGTTCCCCTGCACCCGTTTCTCTACAACGCGATAACGCCCGGCGCCACCGGTGGTCCGTTGAGCGGACCGCTCTACTATGTCGGCTCCGGTTCACTGGCGGAGCTGACAGGCATACCCATCGCCGGGTCGATCGTGGTGATGGAGTTCGACTCCGCCCGCAAGTGGCAGATGCTCGCCAGCCTCGGCGCCAAGGCCCTGGTCTATCTCGATCGCGGAACCAACCGTTCCAAATTTTTCTATGCGGAAAAACACGAGCTCTCACCGCTTCACTTTCCCTGCTTCTGGATCGAGGCCAAGGAGGCCGGGCCACTGTTTGCCCCCACCGACACGCCGCCCGGCACCCTGCTGGCCGCCAACGCCACTCTCCAGGCAACCGTCACCTGGGACAACGTCCAGGCCAGCAATATCTACGCGGTGATCCCGGGCAGCGACGACACCCTGCGGGAGGAGGCGATAATCATCGAGGCCTTCTTCGACACCGATCCGTTCGTCGCCGGCCTCTCCCCCGGGGCGGACCAGGCCGTCTCGATCGCCACTCTCATCGATATCGCCGCCAAATTCGTCCATTCGCCCCCGAAACGTTCACTCATCCTGGTCGCAACCAGCGGTCACGCCCAGAGTCTTGCCGGCATGCGGGAGATGATCTGGAGCATCCATGAGCGGTCCAGGGAACTGCGGGT
Organism: Desulfopila sp.; assembly: GCA_047973425.1. Lineage (GTDB taxonomy): Bacteria > Desulfobacterota > Desulfobulbia > Desulfobulbales > Desulfocapsaceae > Desulfopila. The sequence continues at coordinate 17,398 of JBKEBZ010000120.1, read as the reverse complement.
CGAAAACCGTGCCCTGCAGCGTGAGCAGCAGTACGTCAGGCGACAGGTCGCGACCCTTGACGGCCTGCGTTTTCCCCTTGCCGCCAATCCCAAGCGGGACAAGCTCCTCTACGATGCCATCGGCCATAGCTTAAAATACGCTATCGATACCATCTCCCGCGAGCTGATCGGCCTGCGCATGGCCGAAAAGAGCCAGACGGTCGACCAGCAGATCGCCAAGGCCGCCGCAACCCGCCTGGCGCTGCGCCGACTGAGCTGGAGAAGCCAGTACCACGACCTGGAACCTCGGGAACAACAGCTTCTTCGCCAGCTTCTTCCCAAAACCCGCCAGGAGCGCCAGCTGCGGCTCGAAGAAATCAGGCAGCAGCTGGACAACCTGCAAAGCGCCAACACCTTTCGCCAGACGGTGCGGAATTACACGGTGGCCGCGGTGATCAGCCTGCATCTCTCGAGCCATGGCGACGGGATCGGCGGCTTTCATCGCGGCTGGCTCTACAATCTCAAATCGACCATCAACCGTACCGGCATCTACAGCACCATAGCCGAGGTGCTGGCGGCCACCGCCCGCAACTCCGCCAGCGGCTACGCCTACCGGGAGGCGCTGCGACCCACCGCCACCCGCAGCTGGGAATCCTGGTTTCTCGATGCGCCGCAGCTCGGCGGTGAAGTCAGCTCCCTGGCCGGCTACATCGGCATCAGCCTGGCCACCACCGGCGACGACCGGGGCCTCTGGGGCACCCCCTGGGACCGCCCCGAAGAGATAGACTGGGACAAGGTCACCCGTCAGGCGACGCTTGTTGGCGAACTGCTCAGAGACCTTGCCGCCGCTCCCGCCCTCAATGGCGGCAATTTTCCCCGCGACGGCTTCTCCAGCGTCACCGCCAGCACCAACCTCCTGTTGCAGGGAGAGCTCTTTGCCGACTACCCGGCAGCCGGCACCACCATCCTCGCCTACCAGGGGATGAACAGGTTCTATGCCAAGGTCGACCATAAGGGGTCCTTTACCATCCACGGTATCGCCGACAAGAAAAACGTCCTCGACAAACTCATCATCGAGGGCTACCGCTTCGACGACGCCACCGGTGAGGTCATCTGGGCCATCGACAAGCAGGAGACCGGCAAGGAAAATTACCGTTTGAAGATCCTGAGGCAGTCGATGAAGACCGACCTGGTGATGTTCAACTGCCGCCAGACCACCGTTTTCAACCTGCTCGAGCCGCGCAGTCTCAACTATATGACCAAGCTCGAGGTCTACGACGGCCGCCGCGACGCCCAGCCCCAGCACTACTGGTACAGCCGGATCGATACCCGAGACTCCACCATCGCCTCGGTCTATATGGAACCGGAGGCCCTGTTGAAGATGACCCTGTCCGACACCGTATTGACCCGGAAGATGCTGTTGACCAACGCCACCCCGGCAGAACCGATGGGCGTCGGCTACCCGGTAACCGACTACCCGACCATCCCCGACACCGTCTTCCATGCCGCAAGCGATGCCTGGACCCTGCTGGTACCCCGAATCGTCAATCTGCAGAGCCACGGCATTTTCGACGAGGCCATTGACCGGTTGAAACAGCAGGGTCTTACCGCCCTCGACAAGAGCAAAGCCGCCTATGCCGAACTGCACTACGGCATGGCCCTGGAGGCGGCCGCCGAATCGCTGGCCCTGGCCAGCCGGGTCTACGTGCAGGTGGAAAAGACCCAGAAGGATGTCCTCTTCGGGGTACTCTTCTATGTAGCCCTGTTCATCCCCTTCGCCTTCTGCATGGAACGCTTTCTCTTCAATTTCAATTCGATCTATAAGCGTATCCTCGGCTTCAGCCTCATTCTGGCAGTGTTGATCACCGTGATCTACCATGTCCATCCGGCCTTTCAGCTCACCTACAGCCCGATGGTGGTGATTCTGGCCTTCTTCATCATCGGCCTCTCACTGATGGTGACACTCATCATCTTCTTCCGGTTCGAAGAAGAGATGGCCATGCTGCAACGACGCGCCTCGCACAAGCGGCCTGAGGAAATCAGCCGCTGGAAGGCCTTCGTGGCCGCATTTTTCCTCGGCGTTTCCAACCTCAGGCGGCGCCGCCTGCGCACCGTGCTCACCTGCTCGACCCTGATCATCCTCACCTTCACCATCATGAGCTTTACCACCATCAAGTCGAGCAGACAGCAAAACGTCCTCCCCTTTCAGCCCACCGCCCCCTACCATGGGCTGTTGTTGAAAAAACAGAACTGGGCCAGCCTGCCGCCGCAGGCCACCGATATCCTGGTTAACTCGATGCAGGGGCGCCAGCAGGCGGTACCCCGGGTCTGGCTGGAGAGCGGCGACCCGTCCCGGACCATCCAGGCGCCCATCACCGCCAATGGCAACTCCGCGGTACTGCATGGTCTTATCGGCCTCAGTGCCGGTGAACCGAGCGTCACCGGCGCCGACAGCGTGCTCACCAGCGGCCGCTGGTTCAAGCCCGGCGATCGCCGGGTCATCCTGCTCGAGGAGCGGATGGCAGCCCGCCTCGGCCTGCCTCCGGGCCAGGAAAGCGAGATCGAGATCTGGGGCGAAGACTTCCGGGTGATCGGCACTTTCAGCGCCGAGCGGCTCGACCACAAGGTGGATCTGGACGGCGAGCCGCTGACCCCGGTGACCTTTCCCGACGAAGCCGGCACCACCATCAGCGAGGAGGAACAGGAGGCCCTCGAGGCGGGTGAAGATCTGCGCACCTTCCAGAGCCGTTACCGTCATGTGCCGGCGGCCGAGGTCGCCATCATCCCGGCCGAGACCCTGCTGGCCGTCGGCGGCATGCTGAAGAATATCGCGGTTCGCCCACAGGACGGTGACGATTTGAAAGAAATCGCCAGCCAATTGACCAACCGGTTCAGCCTGATGATCTTTGCCGGCGAGTCGGACGGGGTCTGGCTCTACAACATCAGCGACACCATCAACTACCAGGGAGTCCCGGATATCATCATCCCGCTGTTGATCTCGATGCTGATCGTGCTCAATACCATGATCAGTTCGGTCTACGAGCGAAAGGGGGAGATCGGCGTCTACACCTCGGTCGGTCTCGCCCCCTCCCATGTGGCCTTCCTCTTTGTCGCCGAGGCCCTGGCCCTGGCCGTCATTTCGGTGGTGCTCGGCTATGTCATCGCCCAGGTATCGGCCTCGATCTTTGCCGCGACCTCCATCTGGGAGGGAATCACCGTCAACTACTCTTCCATGGCCGGAGTGGCGGCGATGGTGCTGGTGATCATGGTGGTGCTGATATCGGTCATCTATCCCGCCCGGGTAGCCGCCCGGATCGCCATTCCCGATGTCAACCGGACCTTTACCCTGCCGCAACCGGTCAACGACGCGATCGTCGTCAACCTGCCGTTTCTGATGAAGTACAGCGAGCATGAGAGCATCGGCGCCTATATCCATGAATATTTTACCGGTCACCAGGACATCTCCCAGGGGATCTTTTCCACCGGCCCGGTCGACATCGTTTTCAGCTGCGCCACCGCCGAGGAAATCGCCGATCTGATCAAAAACAGCGCCGCCGCCGATGACCTCCACTGTCTGCACCTCCGCACCGACGTATGGCTGGCCCCCTTTGACTTCGGGATCATGCAGACTGTCGATATCCAGTTCTGTCCGGCGAAAGAGGGGGAAAACTACCTGTCGATCAGGATCACCCTCAAGCGCAAATCGGGTGAGCTGACCCTGTGGCACCGGCTCAACACCGTTTTTCTCCACGACCTCAGGAAGCAGCTCCTGGTGTGGCGCTCACTCGACGATGCGGCCCACAGCGAACTCGGTGCCAAATTCCGGACCATTGCCGGTCACCAACCCAGCGCCTCAGAGAGCGAGTAGATGAACAGTTCGAGCCTGCAACAGACGCCGCCTATCCGGCTCCGGGCCCCACTCCTCGGGCTCATCCTGGCGGTGACCATCTGCGTGGTAACCCCGTACAACAATATCTTTCTGCAGGCCACACCGCTCGGTGGCGGTCATTTTCCCCTGGCGCCGTTTGCCATCTTTCTGCTGCTGGCGGTCCTTATCTCCCTGCTTGCCCGGCTCTTTCGACCTCTGGCCTTCCTCAACGGGATCGAACTCCTGGTGATCTGGATCGAGATGGTGATCGGCTCGGGTATCGCCTACACCGGCCTGGCCCGCACCTTTCTCATCAACATCACCGCGCCGATCCACTACGCCACCGCCGGCAACCACTGGCAGGAGACCCTGCAGCCCCTGCTGCCCGCCGGACTGTCGCCCACCGATCCCGGGGCCATCGACCTGCTCTACCGGGGTCTTGCCGGCGGCCGGACCATGGGCTGGCTGGAGGTACTCGGCCAGATTCCCTGGTCCGCCTGGCTGCGGCCGCTTGCCATGTGGGGCGGTTTCATTTTCGTCGGCTACCTGGTGATGATCTTTCTGGTCAATATCCTGTCGCGGCAGTGGATGCACAACGAGCGCATGAACTTCCCCCTGCTCAAGGTTCCCCAGATGATCAGCGAGGCCATGGACCAGGGGCAGATGGGGCAATTCTTCACCAACCGCTTCCTGCTGGTGGGCGTGGCCGTGCCTCTCCTGCTCCATCTGACCAACGGCATAAGCCTCTACTACCCGTCGATTCCTTCGATCCCCACCCTGCTGCTGGCCGGCTCCTACGTGGCCGATCACGGCATGCTGGCCGGCTTCGCCAAGCTCAAGCTCTACTTTTACCCCGCCTTCATCGGCTTTGCCTTTCTCACCTCCCGGCCGATCTCCTTCTCGTTCTGGTTCTTCTTTCTCCTCGGCGGGCTCTTCTACGGCGCTCTCAACACCCTGGGGTACTCGATCCCCGCCTCGGAGCTGGGCATAACCTTCGGTCCGACCCTGACCCGGCCAGAGGAGATGCAGATGATCGGCGCCTACGGCACCTTCTTTCTCTTTCTGCTCTGGCTGGCCCGGCAGCACCTGGTCATGGTGGTGCGTCAATCACTCGGTCTCGCCCCGGCCCAGCCGCGACAGGTGGAATGGTTCGATGTACGGATCTCCTTCTGGGGGGCTCTGGCGGGTTTTACCATCCTCATCGCCTGGTACGTGCTGCAGGGCATGACCCTGACCACCGCCATCCTGCTGGTCGGGGCCTTCTACATGATCACCCTGGTCGCGACCCGCATCATCTGCCAGGGAGGCCTGGCCTATTTCACCCTGACCGCCGCCCCCATGGACGGCATGATCGCTCTTCTCGGCACCAAGATGTTCGCCGGCACAAGCGGCCTGTTGGCCGGAATGAGCCAGAAGATCCTGTTCGTCGACCTGCGGGAGTCGCTGATGCCTTCGCTGGTGCACGGCAAGGCCATCCACCAGAACCTCCGGCCGGCAACGATCATCTTCGGCGGTATGATGGCGACCATTCTGCTGGCCACCATCGCCTCGGTGGTATCGATGATGGCGCTGTGCTACCGCTTCGGCATCCGCGAACTCCAACTGGAATGGGCCAACCAGACGACCATCGGCGTCTATGAAAATATCAATCGGCTGGTCGCCGCCCAGGTCGAATCGGGGCAATGGGTCTACACCTTCGCCGTGGGCGGGGCCCTGGTGATGCTGGTTCTGGTGGTCTGCTACCATCGCCTCTACTGGTGGCCCATCCACCCCATCGGCTACCTCACCGCCTACAGTTCAGCCATGCGCATCCTCTGGCTGAGCTTTTTTCTCGGCTGGCTCTGCAACACGCTCTGCATGCGCTACGGCGGCATCCACCTCTACCGGCGACTGCAGTACTTTTTTATCGGTCTCATTATCGGTGACTTTCTGATGGGCGGAGGCTGGGCCATCGTCAGCCTCTTTACCGGCATGAGCTATCAGGTGCTGCCGAGTTGACAGACCGACGATGCGCCGTATAGCGGGAGTTACGAATACATCTCAACCAGAGAACGCTGCCTGCCATGTATGACGACAAGGAACTGAAAGAATATCGGGACCTGCTCCCCCAGCCGACCCACTTCGAAGAGGGCTTTGACTGGAAGACCATCATCGGCGCCATCTTCATCGGCTTTCTGATGATGCCCGGCTCGATGTACCTGCAGCTCGTCATCGGCCAGGGCATCGGCCCCGCCGCCCGCTGGGTCACCATCATCCTCTTTGCCGAGATCGCCAAACGGGCCCATACCGAGCTCAAACAGCAGGAGATTTTTCTGCTCTACTACATGGCGGGCGCGGCCCTGGCCTCTCCCTTTTCCGGTCTGCTGTGGAACCAGTACCTGGTCCAGTCCGACGCGGCGAGGATGCTCGGGGTGACCGAGTATATCCCCTCCTGGGTGGCGCCCGGCCCCGATTCCTCCTCGATGATCGAGCGCACCTTCTTTCACCGCGACTGGCTGATCCCGATCCTCTTATTGATCGGCTCACAGATTATCCAGCGGATCGATCATTTCGGCCTGGGCTACGCCCTCTACCGGATCACCTCCGATGTGGAAAAACTCCCCTTCCCCATGGCCCCGGTCGCGGCCCTCGGCACCATGGCCCTGGCCGAGTCTGCCGAGGAAAAGGGACAGAAGGGCTGGAAGTGGCGGGTGTTCTCCATCGGCGGGATGATCGGCCTCATCTTTGGCGCGATCTACGTGGTCTTGCCCATCGTCACCGGGCTGATCTTCACCGAACAGATCCGGCTCATCCCCATTCCCTGGATCGAGCTGACCAAATATACCGAGAGCTTTCTGCCGGCGGTGGCCACCGGTCTGCAACTCGACCTGGGCCTGCTGTTCATCGGCATGGTCCTGCCCTTCTGGGCGGTGATCGGCGGCCTGCTCGGTCTGATCATCACCTTCCTGCTCAACCCGGTTCTCTACGCCAAGGGAATTCTTACCCGCTGGCATCCCGGCATGGCCACCGTCGACACCGTTTTTGCCAACAATTTCGATTTCTACATGAGTTTTGGTATCGGTCTGGGACTGGCCATCGCCTGTATCGGGGTCTGGTCGGTGGCCAGTTCGATTCGGGACAGCAGCGGCAACCGCGGCAGCCTCAAAGACCTCTTCACCCCCCCACCCGGCCGGGGCGATTTCAACTTCTGGATCTCGATTGGTATCTATTTCTTTTCCACCCTCTCCTACGTGGGACTCTGCATCTGGCTGGTCCCCTCTTTCCCCTGGGTCTTTTTCCTGGCTTACGGCTTTATCTACACCCCCATCATCAGCTATATAACCGCGAGAATGGAGGGTATTGCCGGCCAGTTCGTCAGTCTGCCCCTGGTGCGGGAGGCCAGCTTCATCGCCGGAGCCCGCTTCTTCGGCTACCAGGGAATCGAGATCTGGTATGCGCCGATTCCCATGCACAACTATGGTGAGGCGACAGTGCAGTTCCGGCAGATCGAACTGACCGGCACCTCGATTAGGGGGATCATCAAGGCCGAGTTCCTGGTCTTTCCCATCGTCATGGTCGCCAGCCTGCTCTTCTCCCAGTTCATCTGGCGGCTGGCCCCCATTCCTTCGGCCAGCTATCCCTTCGCCCAGGAGCTCTGGCACCTGCAGGCCCTCAACACCCTGTTGATGCAGACCTCGACGCTCGAGGGCAACTCCGTATTCTATCAGGCATTGAACGGCACCACCGTCTTGAGCGGGCTGGGACTCGGCCTGCTGATGTACATCGTTCTCAGTATCTTCGGCCTGCCGGTCCTGCTGATCTACGGGGTGGTTCGCGGCCTGGGCCAGTCGACCCCCCATGGACTCGTCCTCGAGGTGATCGGCGCCCTGCTCGGCCGCTACTTCTTCATGAAGAAGTATGGCTCGATGTGGCGGCAGTACGCCCCGGTCCTTTTGGCCGGGTTTTCCTGCGGCATGGGACTTGCCGGCATGTTCGCCATGGGTTTTGCCCTGATTCTCAAGTCACTGAGCTATATGGCCTATTGACAGAACTCCGGCCTGCCCGCCTCCTGGCGAGTTGCACCACCAAGGTGACCGCACCTTCCCGGCCGCCGCATACCGACCATTGCCTGACACGATACCTGGTGCCGCTCTCTGTCGGGACACCGGCAAGCCGGCCATTTCCCAAAGTCGGCGCGCAACGCCAACAGTCACGGCGGCTCTATTTTCTTGACAGAACTTGCAGACATGAGCACATTGTCATAAAGAGTTCGGGTGTGGTCCAATCCGGAAAATCATTTCCCTTACACGGTGTAGAGTTCGTCATGCTGCCTGCTGCCCGCGATATCCTGCTCGCCACCATCTGTGGTCTCGCCATTCTCTGCGGTCAATCAGCCTTAGCCGCCGAGACCGTCCCCAACGAGGTGGGGGGCTTTGCCCTCGGATCGGATATTTCCGCCTATCCGGAAGCGATGAACACCAATTTCCTCAAAGAGATGGTCGTGACCGACTGGCACGGTTTCCGCCGAGGGACAATCAGCTACGGGGTCTGTAAATATCCCGATAAAATCGTCAGGATCGAATTGAAATATCAGGACCAGAGCAAGGAGTACTTTCAGAAACTGCTCAGCGAATATAAACAACGGTTCGGTCCGCCGGACGAATGGAAGGGCGACTCGTTCGGGATCCTCTACCTGTGGAAATGGTACTTCAAGGACAGCGAGGGCCGGACCATAAGCCTCTCGCTGCAGCATAATCTGCGCAACACCAACGAGACGATCGGCAACGCGGTCAAGCTGACCAGCACCGATATGCTGAACGAGGAACGAGAATGCTTCAACCGGATGTGTGAAATGCAGCGGAGCGATCAGGACAGAAAACGACGCAAACAGGTGAAGAAACCTGACTGGAACTATCTGATACCACGCTGACCGTGGCCGCACCGTGACCTGCCAAGAGCACAGGGCCGTCGGCTGGGACGGGCTATGGTTTGACTGTCCCACCACAATGGAGGTGGTGGTCGCCGGCCCCCGTCATCTCCTGCTCGAATCCTCCCTCGCGCCTATACTGGAGATTCGCTGGCAGCAGGGGAGCGGCAGGCAGTCGGTCGACAGCATCATCGACACCATCATTCACCGAACGAGCGACCGTGAGGCAGTACTCCGACCAATCAGCCTGCCGGAGCACATTCGCCAGCTTGCTCTGCCCCACCTCAGAGGACTGTCCTGGCATGACGACCTGCGACTGGACGGGTTGGTCTGGCAATGCCCAACCTGTCAGACCGTGATTTTCTGCCACCTCACCAACCGGCAGCAAACTGGTTACGACACCCTCCTTCTGCTGCTACAGACGGTACGCTGCCACCTCGATACCGGCCAGGAACGGCTGTGGTCGGTGCAGGACTTTCGCCTGACGCTGCCCGCCGCCTTCACCTTCGTCGATTCCAGCTTCGCTGCGGGCCTGAGTCGCCTGGCCTTTAGCGGATGCGGTCTGAAGGTGCAGTATTGCCGGCTTGCCTTCGCCTCGGCTCGACTGGCCCAGATGTCGCTTGGCCAACTGCTCACCGAGATGCTGGGCTGCAACCAGACAGCCGAGACGGTCAGGGAGACCGCGACGCTCTGCGAGATGCGGACCCAGCCGTCCTTCTGGGGCCGGCTGCATGCGCTGCTTGCTCGCCGGCCGGTCTTCTCCTGGGGCAGGATATGGCACGATGCCGCCCATAACCGCCTGCTGGCTATCGTCGCCCATGGCAAACAACCCATTGCCCAGGCGACAGTACAGCAACTGGCCATCACCTATGAAATTCTTCCGCGCCAATAAGGCCGTAGTGCCTGCCATCAATCGGGCCGAGGCCCTGGCCTGCATTCCCGAGATCACCTCGGCCGTCACCTGGCGCACCCTGGAGTCAGGCGAGATCCTGATCGAGTATCCACTGGTGCTCAAGCCATTGCTGAAGGCCATTTTCAACCGCTTCAACCGGGAGAATACAAAAAATCTCAGTAGAAAGCTGCAGTTGGACACGCTCGGCAGCCAGGTCTGGCTGTTCATCGACGGCCACAACGACGTGGCTGACATCATCGAGCTTTTCGCCCAGAGTTCTGCGATAACCGTTCAGGAAGCCGAACAGGCCGTTACCACCTTTCTCCGGGAACTGGGGAGAAGAGGCCTGATCATCCTTCGCTAGCCAGCATGGCTGGACCAGATAGCCTCAACTACAACGAAAGATAAAACTTCTTGGTCCGGTAACGGAGCTTTCCGCACTGGCGAGTTGCGTATAAACCAGCATGGCTGGATCAGATAGCCTCAGCCATACTGGTCAGGGGAAAAAGGCCGTTTCTGGCTAGACACTCGCCAACAAGGTCTGCTATTTCACCGCCAGCTTCAGCTCTTTTGCCAGCAACTGCAAATCCTGCCAGGTGGCCTTTTTCATTTCCGGATTCTTGAGCAGATAGGTGGGGTGGTAGGTGGCGACAAGGGGGATCTGTCGGCCATTGGAATCGGCGCAGACCTGGAGCCGGCCCCTGATCCTCGACAGGGGATCTTTCCGGTTGAGCAGGGTACGGGTAGCGATCAGTCCCATGCTAAGCACAGCCACCGGCTGCAGGGCGGCCATCTGCCTGAGCAGGAAAGAGGTGCAGGCATGGACGTGTTCGGCCCGGGGCTGACAGTCGTCCGGGACTCCGCATTTGATCACATTGGTCACGAACACCTCCCTGCGGTCGATATGGATCGCCTCCAGCATCCGCGCCAGCATTCGGTCCTGGTCGATGCCGAAAACGCAACCGGCGGTATCCGCTCGACCTCCAGCCAGCGTCATCCAGTCTCCGACGATCAGCAACCTCGCCCTGTCTCCGCCACCACCGGCCACCGGCACCACTCTGTTTTCCGCCAGACTGCAGCCGGTGCAGCCTTGAATCTCTTCGAGAATATCGGCAATGGGCGTCACTGGACCCGGGGAAGGGGCGGACGCAACGGTCGCAGCCCCTCCCGGGCGAGCCGGCCGCTCACTGCGGCCTCGCGGCCGACCGCTCTCTGCCGGCACCACCCGCCGCTGGCCAGAGGATTGCTGGCGCAACTTCAGTAAGGCGGCAGTCCCGCTGCCAGCCGGATAGGTGTCTCTTCCCAGGGACCGGTGATAGACCAGGAACGTTCTCACCTCCTGGAGCAGACGCTTTATCTCAGGATGCATATCGATTCACCTCCAACCGTCGTCGCCTCGGACGACCGCCACGCCCCATACGACCCGAGCCAGAGCGGCCAGGGCATTGCCGGCCACAGGCAGATCCCCACCGAGGCATTTACACCATTTTTCCCCGAAGTACTACAAAAAGAGATGCATTTGTTTTGAGCATATGCTAACGTTCTGGGTAGCACAATGTGGTTGCAGCAGTGCGCGATTGACGCGATATTTCGTACACCCTCTTCTTTGGCAGGCCCCTGCCGAGACAACAGTACGAGGAAAAGACAATGGACAAACTCGAATTCAGGAAATCCAGGAAGAATCTTGGCAAAACTCAGAAACAGCTCGCCGAACTCCTGGGTATGTCCCTGAAGACCATCCACAGCTACGAGCAGGGTTGGCGGACCATTCCGAGCCATATCGAGCGCCAGCTCTACTTTCTGCTCATTCAGCAGCGCGGCCGCAACAACATCCTCACCCCCTGCTGGGAAAAAAAATCATGCAGCCAGAAAGAAGAGTGCCCGGCCTGGGAATTCCAGTCGGGACACCTCTGCTGGTTTCTCTGTGGCACGCTCTGTGAGTGCACCCACGATTCCACCTCCAGAAACAAACTGGACGTCTGCCGCAATTGCGAGATCTTCACCTCCCTTCTCGATTGAGCACCGCTCGCTCCTTTTTCGCACCACCGGGCCGGCAGTGGTGCGGAAAAGGAGCGAAAACATGGTCTCCTGTCCACCTTTTCGCTTGCCCTGTGTTGGAACGGTACCTATCATTTCGCAAACTGTACGGGGTCTATGCCAACAGCCGGGTCACGGTGATCGCTCGTCGTGGCTGAGACTTCCTGGTCCAGCCATGCTGGTTTATCCGAAACTCGTCAGCACGGAAAACGCTGTTACCACGCCGAGGAGTTTGATGGTTCGTTATGGCTGAGACTATCTGGTCCAGCCATGCTGGTTTATATGAAACTCATCAGTGTGGAAAGTTCTGTTACCGCGCCGAGGAGCTTCATGGTTCGTCGTGGCTGAGGCTATCTGGTCCAGCCATGCTGGTCGGTAAATATGGGAGAAATCGAAATCATGCCGCTCTACGAATTTGAATGTCTCGACTGTAAATCAACCTTTGAACAGCTGGTCAAATCTGTCGGCGAAACCGATGGCCTGGCCTGCCGTCATTGCGGCAGCAGCAATATCCGCAAGATCATTTCCGCCGGCAGCCACCGGCTCAATGTAACCGGCCGAGGCCCCAGCCTGGCCAATGCCGCTCCCGGGCCGGCCTGTCCGTCCGGGTCCCGCTTCCGCTGAGCGTAGCTGCCACCAGGCCCCGGGTGGGCCTGCCGCTCAGTCCTTGTCTTCTTTCTCGGGACGGGAAAAATCGTACACACGCTCATTGGGTTTGAGCAGGCCGAAATCACGCCGGGCGACCTTCTCCAGATAGGCAGGATCATTTTTCATTTTATCTATCTCACCCTGCAGGACAGCGTTATCTTTCTGCAGGTGCAGGGTTTCGGCATCCAGTGACTCCACCTGATGACGTTTGGAGAAGATCGCATAGATGCCGTTACCCGGTGCAAACAGCACCCAGACCAGACCAAGGAGCAGCAAAAGGACCACGGCCCGCAGCAGCCAGGCCTGCTGTAATGGTGTCATTTTTGTCTGTGGATGCTTTTTCATCTCACCTCATCACGCTGAAAAAATATCTGTAACACCATATGATACACCATCTCATCACCGGTACAGAACCATTTTCTTGCCAACCGCGCATCGGCGGTGCCTCGAGACATCATGCCGAACCGTCTTCCCGCCTTGCAACCTCGAGCGCGGAACGTTGGCCAGTCGATCTTCCCAGTAAGCCATCTCTGGTCAGCAGCTGCCTTCTCGGGCTGTGCACACGCTACGATGGCTGTGCCAAACCGCACAACGACTGTATCTGCTTACTGGAACGGACCCTGCTGATTCCGGTCTGTCCAGAGCAACTGGGTGGTCTGCCCACCCCCCGCGAGCGTTCGACCCTCATCGGGGACGGTCACGAGATCCTGGCCGGTAAAGGCCGGGTTAAGAGCGCATCGGGGAGCGACGTGACGGATCACTTTATTCGCGGCGCCCACATGACCCTGAAGATCGCCGAATTGACCGGGGCGACCAGCGCCATTTTAAAGGCGAAATCCCCTTCCTGCGGGGTCAGCGGCATCATCGGTGTTGCGGCAGCCCTGCTGCAGTCGGCAGGAATCACCCTTATCGAGTATTGAGACCGTCGTAAAAAGCCCGATCTCCTGCGTTGTAGCGCGCTTAAACCAGGGACAGCCCCCGATGAGACTGGGGACAGTCCCTGGTTTGCTCAACGTCCACTCAGAAACCGGCAGTGTCTGCACATCAGCAGCTAGGGTATGCGCATCAGCAGCAGAATAACGATTCCAGCCTCATAGAGCAGATAGAGCGGCCCTCCCATCAGCAACATATTGACGACATCCGGCGTCGGGGTCAAAAGCGCGGCGACGATGGCGATCAGCAGCACCGCATATCGCCGGTTACGCTCGTAGAATTTTCGCGAAAAGACCCGGACCCGGGCCATGAACACCATACATATCGGCAACTCGAAAATCAGCCCGAAGGCCAGAATGAAGAGGGTGACGAAATTGACGAACCGGCTGATGGAGATAACCGGCTTCAGTTCCTCTGAGCCAAAGCCGAGCAGGAACTTGATTCCAAAGGGCAGGGTAATGAAATAACAGAACAGCGTCCCGGCATAGAACAGCAGACAGGTAAAAAACACGAACAGAAACAGGGTCCGCCCGGAGACCCCGAACGGCTTGCTCATGGCCCGCCACAAAACCGTCAGAATCCAGGGCATAAGCAGCAGCATCGCGCCAAAAAACGAGAGCTTCACATGGGCCAGAAACGGACCGGCGACCGAGAAAAAATACAATGTCTTGGCAAGGTGCCCCTGGACATACCGCAGCAGTTCCGGTGAAATGAAAAAGATGACGAAGGTCGTCGCAATAAGGGCTATGCCAAGGTTACGTATGGATTTACGCAGTTCGACAAGAAAGATAATGAGAGTGTTGTGAGCAGCCATCCCGAGCGGATCCGGAGAGTGAATTTTCGCACGAGCGTGGGGTGCCGGCATCAGACCCGGCAGCCAGCCAGCACCCATCCAGAGAAACGGCCACAAGCCATGCCCGCCCTTCCTGCCGCGCCGTTCGCGCCCGGGCAGCATAGCAGAAGAGGCGGTGAATTGCAATTTGATTGAGGTTGCGCTCACCACCGCTCCATGATAATAAAGATAACGTTTTTATCGTCAGTTATTTTCTTTGATGGCGTCGTAAAAAGCCCGATCTCCTGCGTTGCAGCGGGATCGGCCACTGCTCGGCGTACCACATGTACGCCTGTGCTTGGCCGACACCACTGCGCCTTGTATATCAGGCTTTTGTACTTAGCCATCTTACGTGCAGGTTTTAGTTTTTTACGAGTCCATCTTGGTGCAACATTCGACTTTCTACGACGCCATCTTCTTTGCACCGATGTGCAGTTGACCCACAATTCCTTCAATAAAACATTATGCTCGAACTACGATTTATCCGGGAAAATATCGATCTGGTCAAGGAAAAGACCGCCCGACGCCATCTGGAGACAGGGATGATCGATTCGTTTGTCGAAATCGACCGGCGCCGCCTGCAGGTCCTTGGCGAAGCGGAAAATCTCAAAAACACCCGCAACGTCGTCTCCAGGGAAATCTCCCAGCTGAAAACGGGCTCGGCCAGGGAGAAGGCCAAGGCCGAGCCGCTGATTGTCGAGATGCGTGATATCGGCCAACGAATAAAAGAGCTCGATGCGGAGCTGGCGGTACTGGAGAGCCAACTGCAGGATATCGTTCTGGCAATTCCCAACCTCTTGGACGACAGCGTCCCGGTGGGCAAGGATGACAGCGACAATCTCGAACTGCGTACCTGGGGCCAGAAACCGGAGTACTCTTTTTCTCCCAGACCACACTGGGAAGTGGGTGAGAACCTGCGCATCCTCGATTTCGAGCGGGCGGCCAAACTTGCCGGCTCCCGTTTTGCCCTGCTGAGCGGCTTCGGCTCCCGTCTCTCCAGGGCCCTCATCAACTTCATGCTTGACCTCCACACCCAGAAGCACGGGTATACCGAGGTGCTGCCGCCCTTCCTGGTCAATACCCCGACCATGACCGCCACCGGTCAGCTGCCGAAATTCGCCGAAGACCTGTTCAAGATCGACGGCTGGGACCTCTATCTCATTCCCACCGCCGAGGTGCCGGTGACCAACATCTTCCGGGACGAGACCATCGAGGAAAAGGATCTGCCGATCTATTATACCGCCTACACCCCCTGCTTTCGTTCCGAAGCCGGCTCCCACGGCCGCGACACCAGAGGGCTCATTCGCCAGCACCAGTTCGACAAGGTCGAGTTGGTGAAGTTCGTCACCCCGGAAAACTCGATGAACGAGTTGGAAAGTCTGCTCGCCGACGCCGAAGAGGTGCTACAGATGCTGGGCCTGCACTATCGGGTGGTGCAGCTCTGCGCCGGCGATCTCGGTTTCTCCTCGACCAAGACCTACGATATCGAGGTCTGGCTGCCGGGACAGCAGGCCTATCGGGAGATCTCCTCCTGCTCCAACTTCCTTGACTTCCAGGCCCGGCGTGGCTCCATCCGCTACCGTCCCGCCGGACAGAAAAAGAGCCGACTGGTACACACCTTGAATGGTTCCGGCCTGGCGGTAGGCCGGACCCTGCTGGCTCTTCTGGAAACCTACCAGCAGGAGGACGGAGGGGTGGCCGTCCCAGAAGTTCTGGCACCATATTTCACCGACAGGTTCTGACAGCGTGTAAGACGCTGGAAAGGGTCGGGCCACCGGTGTCGCTCCGCCGATATCCCTTCGGCTGACCAGCACGCCGACCGGTCGATCACCGACTTCTTTGGCCTGCAGCAACTTCTTTGCGGCAGATGAATGTGCAAGGAGAAACCATGAAGATCAAGCCTCTGGCCATACTCGTTGTCACCGTCACTGTCCTTTACGATCTTCTTCTCCTTGCAGCGCCCATCTCGGCAGCCGGACCAGGCCAGGCCCAGGCCCCGACAGACGATGCGGTAGCCGCCCGCGTCGCCGAGCTCAGTGACGAGGGGGCCAGGAAACTGCTCATCGAAGAACTGGAGAAGTCGAGCGGCGGTGACCCGGCAACGCAGACAGGACGGGTGCCGGGAGCCACCCTCGAAAATATCCTCGAAGCGCTCAACGCGAAATCCGACGCCTCCCAGGCGGGAACCAGAGATCTCCTCGATGCCGCTCCCGGTTTTCTCCCCGATCTTTCCCGGGCGTTCCTGACACTCAGCCCGAACCACGACGTCAGGGAGGCGATGAAGAATCTCGGCTGGGTGCTTTTCTACCTCTTGATCGGTCTGGTGATCGAACAGCTGTTCTTTCGGCTGGTCATCCGCAAACGCTTTGTCGGCATGTCGACCAGCGAGGCGTCCACCGTGATGAGCACCACCGACAAGATCGAGGCGGGCCTGGTCCGGGGGATACCGTATGTTTTGAGAATTCTCGTTTTTTTCAGCGCCTCGTATCTGCTCTATGTCGCGTTCAGCGAAACGGATTCCCCCCAGGTGCAGTTCACCTTCCTGGCAATCCTGGTCTGTATCACCATTGTCCGGGTACTGGCCATCTTCTCCCGGTTGCTCTTCTCCCCGCGGGATGCCGTTTTCCGCCTGGTACCGATGGACTGCCAGTTGGCCGGCATCGTCAACGGCGCCCTGCTGATCACCGTCGGCTATATTTTCACCATCATGACCGTTGCGGTGATCCTGAACAAACTGGGGGCCCTGGAAACGACCATCAAGATCCTCTTCATCCTGGCGTCCACCATCCTCCTCGGCACCACCGCCGTCTGCATCTTTCTGTTGCGCGGACAGGTCCACGATGCCATCGTCGATGCCGCGGGGGAGTTCGGCGATGCCCCCTGTTGGGGCAGAAAACAGTTCGCCGCCATCTGGCACCTGCTGGCCATCGTCTACCTCATCGCGCTCTGGGTTCTGAACTTCAATGACATGGTCGATCCGGACATCAAGAGCCGAGGCGCCTTCATCCTCAGCTTTTTTGTTCTGCCGATCTGGCTAATCTGCGACAAGCTTCTACAATGGCTGGTAAAATACTCTCTGTCCACCCTGAAGATCTCCACCGACCGCCCCCTGCAAACCGGCCAGGTCTCCGAGGAAGAGCAGAGGCAGTACCAGCAGGGCAAGGCGACCCTGCACAAGACCCTGGCCACTGCCCGTATCGCCCTGGTGGTGATCCTGCTGGTCTGGATAGCCAGCCTTTGGGACATCCATATCCCCATTTTTTCTCGTCTTTCCAGTGTACTCTTTGACACGCTGATCATTTT
>JBKEBZ010000069.1:0-64994 GCA_047973425.1 Desulfopila sp. | reverse complement strand
CTTGCATGTGTTAAGCACGCCGCCAGCGTTCGTTCTGAGCCAGGATCAAACTCTCCAGTTTGATATCCTTGAAAGCCTTGCGGCGTTTCATTTTAAAAAAAGGCTCAACTTTGAATTACAAAGTTGCCCTTGTGAGGTGTTACCCTCAGTCGGGCCCGTTTGCTGTAGTTGTTATTCAGTTTTCAAGGATCGTTGTCATCCGCCGTTACCGACCGATGCCCGGCCCCAGGGGCCGGCGTGATGAGCAGCAAAAGTTAGCTGATTTCGATTTTTTTGTCAATCACTTTTTTTCGTTTTCCGGCAAATGATGGCATCACTGTCTGGCGGGTAAACGATGATTGCGTCTTGAACGACAAAAAAAAAGGCAGCCGCAGGTTCTTCTGCGACAGCCCCTTGGCGGCGGGCTCAGATCTGCTGGACAGTTTATTTTCGCATGCTGCGGATATAGTCCTTGGTGAGTGAGGGATGGTCCTTGATGATCTTGGCCAGTTCTTCGGGTAGAGCATCGCCTAAAAACTCGTCAAACTGGGCGTAGGTCAGGTCGTTGGTCACCCCTTCCTGAACCTTGGTCACGAAAAGCTCACGTTGCTCTTCGTTGGTGATATAGGTGAAGATGCCTCCATTTTGATCCCCAGAAGAGGGCGCGGTCGCTGCATCTTCCAGCGCATCGAGACGACCGGCAAGGTCTGTAATGCTCTGGTTGGTTTTTTTTACCATCTCTTCAAGTTTGCCGATTTGTCCCTGCAGTTCAGAGTCGGGTTCTTCCTTGACCTTGGCGGATAGTTCACCGATCAATTCTCTGATTTTCGTCTCGGACTCCTTCAACTCGTCAACCATGGTGGCCAGGCTGTGCAGGTCATCCTGCAGCTTGGTGTTTTTGCTGTTTAAGGCAGAAACATCAGACTGAAGCTGGTTGTTTACGTTCTGCAATGAAGAAATCTTGCTTTTCATCTGGTCGTACTCCTCCTGAGATATACCGGTATCGACGGGGGTGGCCGGGGCCATGTTTTCTGCCGGGGTCTTGGCGGCTGCGCTGCAGGTAACGGCGTTTTGTAAGAGAGCGGCAAATCGAAGCTTTGTCTGCCGATATATTTCCCCAGCCTTGTCAGGTGAATGCAGAGAGATCGCTGCAATGAATATTCCGATCATCACCACGATCGATACCCCAATGCCGAGGGCAAGAGCGATGAGAAAGAGAAAGAATTTAAATATCCCGGAAATGCCCGATCCTATTGTCGCTCCGGCGACAGAACCGTTCCCTGCCGGGATGAGCGAGATAATGAATATGAGGGCTACAAGCAGAATGCATGACTGTAGCAGGGGCGTGCGAAACTCACTGTTTTTCATGTTTTTCTCCTAGAATTCATATAGATGCAAGAATGCCTGAACCAATATCGTAAAGGGCGTCAGAGTGCCTGGTGTATGTATCGGCGTTATTGTGGAAAAAGGGAATAATTCCTCTACAATGAACCGTGAATACGTCTTTGTGTCAAGTCCAATATCGGTGATTATGAGACGATATTTTCAGGCAATATTTCGAATAGCCTCAATACGCTGCAGCACTGGAGGGTGTGAATACTCGAGCAGAACGACCAGCGGATGGGGGGTGAGATTACCGAGGTTGGCCTGGGATAATTTTTTTAAGGCGCTGATCAGAGCTTCGCGGTCGCCGCCACTGGTTATGGCGAAGGTGTCTGCCTCAAATTCATATTTTCGGGAATAGTAGTGAAATACTATTGATATCAAGAAATTGACCGGAGAAAAGAGAATGGCGAAGGCGATCAGGCTGGCATAAACGGATGGATGATCCACCTGCAGTGCACCAGACACTGCTTCGTTGTCGAGCAGCAGTGACAGCAGATAGAGCATACCACCCGTCTGGACCACTGTGGCGAGCAGCATTTTGCCCAGGTGTCTCTTCTTGAAGTGGCCCATTTCATGGGCAAGGACAGCGATAATCTCGGCGGTATCCAGTGTGGTCAACAGGGTATCGTAGAAGACAATTTTACGAAATCTGCCCAGACCGGTGAAAAAGGCATTCACCTTGGTCGAACGTCTGGAGCCATCCATGATAAAAATGCCCTGCAACTGAAAATGCTGTCGCCTGGCATAGGTCTGAATCCGTTGCTTCAGGTCTCCGTCGGCCAGCGGCGAAAAGGTATTGAACAGCGGCAGGATCACTATCGGTGCAAGAAATTGGATGACGAGAGAGAAAACGATGACAGCGAGCCAACAGTAGAGCCAGCCGTTGGCCCCGGAAATTTCGAAAAACCACAGGACTGTCACGAGTAACGGTGTGCCAAGCAGTATGGCGAGAAGGACGGTTTTTGCCAGATCGAGAAGAAAGGTGCCAATCGATGTCCGGTTAAAGCCAAAGCGCTTTTCGATCACAAAGGTGGTGTAGACGGAAAAGGGTACGGTGAGTACCAGCGACAAGAAAAACAGGATGATCGTGAAAATGGTGCCGGTCAGCACCGGACCGGATTCGAAACTCCTGGCCCAGTGATCGACGAGCTTAAAGCCGCCCAGAACGATGAAGACAAGAGTGGAAAGGGTGGTGACGCTGGTTGTAAAAAGAGAAAAACGGATCTTTGCCTCTGTGTAATTCTGGGCTCGCCGATAGTCGTCAGGGGAGAGAAAATCGATAAATTCATCTGGAATTTCGGGTTGCAACGCCTTGAGCGTCAGCACCCCGCCAAGCCAGTCCACCAGCCAGCCGAGAAGGAGAAAAGCGATGATGAAGAAAAACCAGATGTTCATGTCGGCACACGACACTCTGCAAGGGACCGATAGATTTTTTCTTTGATCCCTTTATCCGAAAATCATCAGCACGAAAAGCTCTGTTACCGCGCCGAAGCGTTTCATGTCTCGTTGTGGCTGAGGCAATTTGGTCCAGCCATGCTGGTTAGTTCAGGCGTCGTAGATCGGCAAGGAAAAAGAGCTTACATTATGGTCTGCATGGCCGAGAGAGCAAGGTCTAAAAAGCGCTGCGGCAGAACTCCCATGACGATGATGGAGATGATCAGCAGCACCGAAAGGGCATTGGTGACAAAGCTTACCTGCACCTCGCCTCGATCCTTGGTATCGGTGCAGTAGGCGAGACGCACCACGGAGAGGTAGTAGAAGATGCCAATAGCGGTATTGATCGCTGCAAGCACAACCAGGAGGAGATAGTCCTGACTCAGTGCTCCGAGCAGCAGCATGAATTTCCCGGTAAAACCGACAAAAGGAGGAATTCCGGCCAAGGAAAACAGCCCGACGGTGAGAGTCAAGGCCAGTATCGGCGCCCGTTTATACAGGCCGCTGAAATCCTCGATCAAGAGATTGTTGCCATCCTTGGCCAGGGTGCAGACCACGAGAAAGCAGGCCAGATTCATCAGCGCATAGCCGGTGATGTAATAGAAGGCCGTGGCATATCCCGTTGCCTGAAACGTCAAGAGACCAAGAAGAATGAAGCCGGCATGGGCTATGCCCGAGAAACCCAGCATCCGTTTGAAATCCTTTTGCACCAGGGCGGACAGATTGCCGTAAAACATGGAGAGTATGGCACAGACCATGAGGAGGTTGACCAGGGTATTGCTGCCAGAACTGGCCAGGGAGACGAAACGGACGAGCATGGCCACTGCGGCGATCTTCGGTACCGCGGCGATGAAGGCGGTGGTCTCGTTGGCGGAGCCTTCGTACACATCCGGTACCCAGAAATGGAACGGGAACAGGGCCAGTTTATAGAAGAACCCGGCCAGCACCATGCCACAGGCTGTAATCACTGCGGTCTGCGCATAGATGGTAGACAGTCTGGGGATGATCACGTCGAGTCGGGTGGAGCCGGTAAGCCCGAAAAGATAGCTCATGCCAAACAGCATGAAGCCGGTGGCGACCACACCATAGAGCAGATACTTGATCGCGGCCTCCATCTGATCTTTGGCGCCGTGCGATTCGCTGCGCATTGGCACCATGATGTAGACGGCAAAGGATGAGAGTTCCAACGAGATGAATATAGAGACCAGTTCGACGCTTGAGACCAGCATCATCAGGCCGAGAACCGCAACGGAGAGGAATGTGTAGTATTCGGCTTTGAATTTGCCTTTTATCCCCGGCTGGAGATCGGTGAACACCACGACGATAAAGGTTGCCAGAGCGATGATAATCTTGAATGTCTGGGAGAAAAGGTCGACTCTGTAGGCCCCGTAGAACAGCTCACCGCTGGCGTTCACTGTGAGTGCCGAGGCCGCCAGGGTGATGGCGCCAAGGATCACGGCCGTATTCCTGATCTTTTCGCTGGAGTGGGAACCGAGACTGAAAACAAAGAAGATCAAGCCAGCTCCCAGTAATGTCAGTTCAGGTAGAAATAGCATCGGTGTACCTTTGAGGTCGTAGTGGGTTGTTCACTTAGCGTACAATCAGGTCGGCAGCGGCGAGATACTGGCTGCTGTATACGAGAAATTCATCCAGCAGATTCACCACGCTGACATGCATCATCTCGATAAACGGTTGCGGGCTGAGGCCAATGTAGAACACGAATATGAGAAAGGGCGACAGGGTGACGATCTCTCTGACGTTGAGGTCGGTCAGGCCGGTATGGTCCGGATTGTCGGTACCGCCCCAGACCACCTTCTGGAGCATTCGCAGCATATATGCCGCAGCGAGTACCGCTCCGGGAATGGCAGCCAGGGCCAGAACCAGCGAATACTTGAAGGTGCCGGCCAGGATCAGGAACTCACCGATAAAGCTGTTGGTGCCGGGAAAGCCAAAAGAGGAGAGCGAGAAAAAGGCCAGAAAGGTGACAAACACCGGCATGATTTTGCCGATACCGGTGGCGGAAAGCAACTCCCGACTATGGGTTCTCTCATAGATCATGCCAACGCAGAGGAACAGGGCACCGGTGGTGACGCCATGATTGATCATCTGTAAGATCGCCCCCTCGATACCCTCGGTGTTGAGCACGAAAATACCGAGAGTGACAAAACCCATATGGCCAACCGAGGAGTAGGCGATGAGCTTTTTCATGTCGCTCTGGGCCAGGGCGGTGAAGCCGCCGTAGATGATACCGGCGATGGAGAGCCAGAGCACAAACGGCATCAACAGGATGGTGGCCTCAGGAGTCACTGGCAGGGCAAAACGGAGAAAGCCGTATGCCCCCATTTTCAACAAAATCGAGGCCAGGATGACTGAACCGGCAGTGGGCGCCTCGACGTGAGCGGCGGGTAACCAGGTATGGAACGGGAACATAGGCACCTTGATGGCGAATGCCAGAAAGAAGGCGACAAAGAGACAGATCTGGGCGGTGAGCGAGTAGTTCTGCCACATCATGTCCGGGATGAAGAAGCTGTAGTCGTTGACCACGTACAGCCAGATTATGGCCACCAGCAGCAGAACCGAACCGGCCAGGGTGTAGAGGAAGAACTTGATCGAGGCATAGATTTTCCGCGGACCGCCCCAGATCCCGATCAGCAGATACATCGGGATGAGCATCGCCTCCCAGAAGATGTAAAACAAGATGAAATCAAGGGCGACGAAGACCCCGATCATGGCGGATTCCATGATCAGCAGACAGACCATGAAGGCCTGCACCCTGGTCTTGATATAGGTCCAGGAGGCCAGTACGCAAAAGGGCATGATCAAGGTGGTCATCAGCAGCAGTAACACCGAGATGCCATCGACACCAACTATATAGTTGATGTTGAGTGCGCTGATCCATGAATGCTGCTCGATAAACTGGAACTGGGCGGTCGAACGGTCAAATCCGGTCAGCACGGGCAGGGACAGGAGGGCGGCGACGGCGGTAACCGCCAGGGTCCAGTAACGGGAAAATTTCTCATTGTCTACCAGCAGCAGAAAGAGGGCGCCGGCAAGCGGCAGAAAAATCAGGATGCTGAGTAGTGGTGGTCCCGGATTGATAAGTAGCTGATCCATTACCAGTGGTCCTTGATAAAATTTGAATTAGAGCCAGACAAAGGCAACCAGCAGCAGAGCGGCAAAAGAGATCGTCAGATAGAGTGTCTGCTGGATCTGTGCCCTCTGTAGCGTGCTGCTCACCAGGCCGCCCAATTTTTTGACCAGTCGGGCGATACCATCCACCACGCCGTCGATGCCGTGCCAGTCGAACCAGGCCCAGAAGCGGGCCGAGGTCATAAGCGAATTGAGGCCAACGAATCTGTAGGCCTCGCCCCAGGCGGTGTCGGCACCTTGAATCGGTTTTTTTGCCAGCCACAGGAAGAGCAGACCACCCTTGCGATAAAACCAGTCGAGATCGAGACTGATGGTGGCCCGGGCCCCGATCCTGTCTTTCAAGAAATAAAAGGCCAGGGCCGTAAGGGCGAGAATCTGCAGGGTTTCACCAAAGTGATAGGCCGTATACGGATGAAATTCGACCTGCTGGAAAGGAAGCATATTGTAGAGAAAGGGCAGGTAGCAGCCAACCAGGATGCAGAAGAAGGCGGCGATGCTCATGGCCATGGTCATGTTCCAGGGCGGATCGCCGGCCTTGGCGAGGGTCTCTGCAGAACATCGGCTCTCGCCAAAGAAGATCAGGTACGGCAGGCGGAGTCCGGCGACCAGGAAGGTGCCGGCGGAGACCATGTAGAGCAGAAATCCGGCCCAGAGGAGGTGGTCCTCGAAGCTTGCGGCGATGATCATCGATTTGGAGACGAAGCCGGAGAGAAAGGGAAAGGCGGAAACCGACATGCCACCGATGACCATGAAGACCAGGGTCACGGGCATCTTGCGGTACAATCCGCCGAGATCGGTGAATTTCGATTTACCGGTGGCATGGAGAATGGCACCGGCGCTCATGAACAAAAGTCCTTTGTAGAGGATATGGGCAAAGGCGTGAGCCGCGGCGCCGTTGATCGCCAGCGCGGTGCCGATACCGACACCGGTGACCATGTATCCCACCTGGCTGATGATCTCCCAGCCGAGCAACCTCCTGATATCGTTTTCTAAGATGGCATAGACAATGCCAACTATCGCCATGATCACACCCAGCACGATCAGGGCATCGAAACCTGCACAGGCCCGGGCCAGGGTATAAATTGCGGTCTTGGTGGTAAAGGCACACATGAAAACCGCGCCGGCGACGGTGGCCTTGCTGTAGGCGTCAGGCAACCAGGAGTGGAGCGGCACGACGGCGGCGTTCAACATCAGGCCGATCATGATCAGCCAGGAGTAGAGCTGCATGTGATCCGGGTTCATATGCACAAAGGAGAGGTCGCCGGTAGCCTGGTAGCGGAGCACGAATCCCATCAGCAGGACAAGACCGCCGAAGGTGTGTACCAGAAGGTACCGGAAGCCCGCGGCCAGGGCCCCCGACTCTTTGTTGAACCAGACCAGAAAGGTCGAGGCGAAGGCCATCATCTCCCAGAACAAAAAGAGCACCAGGTAATCCCCTGCGAGAATGGTGCCCAGAGAGCCGGCCACATAAAACCAGGCGGCCATATGGTGCCATTGGTTGTCGACATGAAGACTGTAAATGGTGCCGATGATCGCCATAAGGGCCATGATGAAGGCGAAAACAAAGGACAGACCATCGATCCGGCCGAAGGTGATCGTCCAGTCGCCCATGAACTGAATGACCCCGTAGACCCCTTGATGCATGCCGAGATAGATGACGTCACCAAAGGTGAGGATCGGCACCAGGGCGAGGTAGGGTTTTCTGAACGGGTCCTTGAAGAGTGGCAGCAGCACTGCTCCGACAATGAGGATCAGGGCAGGGTGGATGAAACTAGTTGTCATAATAATCCTCCCGGGTCTGGATGCCGCTTTTGCCCAGCCAGTTGGCGAAATAGATCAGAACGACAGTGGAGGCCAGGCCAAACAGCGCCCAGAATCCCGGAATTCTCTCGACCCAGGTATGGACATGGTGGCTATCGGTGGCAATGGCGCTCCAGACGATGATCAACGCGATACCACCGTAACAGACCTGTTTGACCCCTTTGGATCGTTGTTGCAGATAATCGATAAGTCGGGCAATCATCCTGTCACCGCCTTTACAAATTGCATCATGAAGTTGGGAAATATGCCTATCAGCACCGAAATGGTGGCCGCTATCAGGATCGGCAGCAGCATGGCCAGGGGCGCTTCTTTTATGCCAACGGCTGTTTCTTCGCCCAGCGGGCGTTTACCGAAAAAAGCCTTGTAGGTGATCGGCGCGAAATAGGCGGCATTGAGCAGGGTACTGGCGAGGAGGATAAGGAGAATGCCGATCTGATGCGCCTCGACGGAGCCGACGAGCAGATTCCATTTGGTAATGAAGCCTGCGACCGGTGGCGCTCCGATCATCGAGAGAGAAGCGACGGCGAAGGCGCCGAAGGTAAAGGGCATGGTCTTGCCGAGTCCCCCCATCTCGGAGATGTATTTCTTCTCGGTGGCGACAAAGATGGCGCCGGCGCAGAAGAACAGGGTGATCTTGGAGAAGGCGTGGTTGACGATGTGGATCAGACCGCCTTCAACCCCGGCAGGGGTGAGCAGGGCCACGCCGAGAATGATGTAGGAGAGCTGGCTGACCGTCGAGTAGGCCAGTCGTGACTTGAGGTTGTCCTTGGAGAGGGCGATCACCGAGGCCATAATGATGGTGAAGCCGACGAAGTAGGCGGTCGGTATCCCCAGGTTGAAGGCGTTCATCAGGTCGATGCCAAAGACATAGAGCATCACCCGGGTGGTGCAGAACACCCCGACCTTGACCACCGCCACCGCATGGAGCAGGGCGGAGACCGGTGTCGGCGCGACCATGGCCCCGGGGAGCCAGTGGTGCAGCGGCATGATGCCGTTCTTGGCAAAACCGAACAGGCAGAAAACGTAGAGCATGGTAACGACCCAGCGGTTCACCTCGGCGGGGAAGATGCCAGTGCTGACATTGGTGGCGAAATCGAGCGTGCCGGTCAGCACATAGATGAGAATCATCGCCGGCAGCAGAAACGCTTTGGCGGTGGTGGTCAGATAGACGATGTATTTCCGACCGCCTTCGTAGCCCTCCTTGTCCTGATGGTGGGCGACCAGGGGGTAGGTGCAGATGGAGACGACTTCGTAGAAGAGGTACAGGGTGAAGAGGTTGTTGGAAAAGGCTACCCCGATCGCCCCGAAAATCGCCAAGGCGAAACAGGCGTTGAATCTGGTCTGGGCATGCTCTTTCAGCCCCCGCATGTAGCCCATCGAGTAGAAAACCGCTATGGTCCAGAGTGACGAGGCGACCAGGGCGAAGATCATCGACATCGCGTCGGCCCGAAGCGTGATGGAAACCCCCGGCAGGAGATTGAACATGTTGAACAGCAGAATCTTGCCGGCAAGCACCTTCGGTATCATGGTGCAGACGGTGATGAGCAGAAGGATCGAGGAGATCGAAGAGATCCCCTCCCGGACATTCTCCTCTTTTCCCCTAAACAGCACCCCGAGCGTGCCGATTAAGGGGATGAGCAGCGCGATGAGCAGTGCCGGTGAGTGTACAATAGTGTGGTCCATGCCAGCTGATTCCTTTTATCCGAAACTCTTCGGTACGGAAAGCTCTCTTACCGGGCCGACGAGTTTCATTGTTCGTAGTGGCTGAGGCTCTTTGCGCGCGAGCCACATCCATTAGCCTTTGAGATTGACAACGTCCTGGGCATCGATAGAGCGGTAGTGCCGGTAAATGGCGATGACAATACTGAGACCGATGGCCGCTTCGGCGGCGGCGATCGCCATAATGAACAGGGCGAATATCTGGCCGGTGGCCGGGTCCGGGGCAGTGAAACGGTTAAAGGCCATGAAGTTGAGTGATGCGCCGACCAGGATCATCTCGCCGGCAATCAGCATGCCAATCAGCGTCCGTCGGGTGAGGATGCCGTAAACTCCCATGCCAAAGAGAAGCGCGGCTACTAAAAGATAGGCCTGCAGACTGTTGTACAGGGTAAGCAGTGACATCAGCTTTTCCTCCCTTCTCGGGCGATGACAAGAGCGCCGATAATGGCAATGAGCAGGACGATGGAGACCAACTCGAACACCATGGAGTAGTTGGTCAGCAGTTGGGTGCCAATCACCTGTACCGAACCGTCATTGATTTTCG
The DNA here is from genome assembly GCA_047973425.1 of Desulfopila sp. Lineage (GTDB taxonomy): Bacteria > Desulfobacterota > Desulfobulbia > Desulfobulbales > Desulfocapsaceae > Desulfopila. The sequence goes on along the minus strand of JBKEBZ010000069.1, from coordinate 54,961 downwards.
GTTCGCTGATCCATGGTGTTTTCAGGGCCAGAAGGCAGAGGCCTATGGTCAGAATGGCGGCGGTAATAAAACCAAAAGGACCGGAGAGGATGCTGATCAGGCCGACATTGTCCCTTTCTTCGGGGGCGGCCAGCATGATGGCAAAAGAGATGGTCACGGCGACGGCCCCGACGTAGATGAGCACCTGCATCATCGCCACAAAGGGCGAGTTGAGAAAATAATAGAGCGCCCCCACCCCGATAAAACAGATGATCAGGCCGGCAACGGCCCTGACCAGCCGCTCGGCATTGCAGGCGATCATGCCGCCGGCGATGGTGATGGCGATCGTGAGCAGAAAGATCAGGCCGACCAGTCCGTCTGCACTGAAAAGAGAGGGATTCATGGGTTCCGGTCCTCCAGGCGTTTCAGGAGATCAAAGATGAAATCTTCTTTTCGGGTGCTCGCCAGGTTGTATTCCTTGGAGAATGTCAGGGCGTCGAAGTTACAGGCCTCGACACAAGACCCGCACAGTGAACAGCGGGTGAAATCGAGAACATAGCTGGTGAGCACCTTCTTTTTAGCCCCTTCCGGCTTCTCACCGTCGAGGCTGATGCAGTTTGAGGGACAGGCGCGCTGACAGGCCATGCAGACCACGCATTTGGGCTGGCCTTCCTCATCTTCTATGAGCTCGACATGCCCTCTGTACCGCTCGGGCATTTTCAATGTCTCGTAGGGGTACGGTACGGTGACCACCGGTTTGAAGAATTCCTTGAAGGTGATCCCCAAACCGATAAAGAGACTCCAGAGGCCTTGAAAAATTTCGCTGAAATAGGCACCCATCTTAAAATACCTTCAATAGCCCTGCGGTGAGAAGCAGGTTGAACAGTGAAATCGGGATAAGGATTTTCCACGACAGATTGAGCAGTCCGTAGATGGTGGTTCGTGGAAAGGTCCAGCGAATCCAGATAAAGGTGGCGATCAGCAGGTAGATCTTGAGCAGGAACCAGACGACGCCAGGGACAAAACTGAGAAACGGCAGGGGCGGGTTCCAGCCTCCGAGAAAGAGGATGGTGGTGAGACAGGCACCGATAACGATATTGGCGTATTCCGCCATGAAAAACAGACCGAACCCCATGCTGCCATATTCGATATGGAAGCCGGCGACCAGCTCGCTTTCCGCCTCACCCAGATCAAATGGCGCCCGGTTGGTTTCCGCTAGAGCACAGGTGAAGAAGATCAGAAACGAAAAGGGCATCAACAGGTTGTGCGAGTTGGTGAAGAGAGGGAAGATGTTCCAGTGCAGGATGCTGGGCCCCTGTTGCCGGACAATTTCCATCAGATCCATGGTCCCGGTCATCATGACGATGGTGATGGCGGTGATCAGCATGGGGATCTCGTAGGCGACGGCCTGGGAAACCGAGCGGACCGCCGACATGATCGCGTATTTGTTATGCGAACTCCAGCCGGCAAAGAGCAGGGACATGGAGCCGGTGGAGGCAAAGGCGAAGATCATCAGCAGGCCGATGTTCATGTTGTGGGCGACGATCACCTCGGAGAACGGGATGGTCACAAAGCTCATGATGGCGGGAAACATCGACAGCACCGGGGCGGCGATAAAGAGAATCTTGTCGGTGCCACCCGGGGTCATGAGCTGCTTGGCCATCAGTTTGACCCCGTCGACAGGCGGTTGCAGCAAACCGAGCCAGCCGTTGATATTTGGGCCGGGCCGGCGCTGGATCCGTCCCGCGCCCCTCCGTTCGGCCCAGACGAGATAGGCCGCGTTCAGCGCCGCGAAGGCGATTGCCATCACCACCGCAAAGATGACGTTGAGAAGAGTTAAGCTCATAGTTTCATCCTTACCTGTCGATCTCGGGTATGACGAGGTCGAGGCTGCCCATGAAGGCCAGGGCGTCCATGATCATCATACCGGTGCATGTTTCATCGAAGAGGTGCATGTTCGAATAGGTCGGCGAGCGCAGCTTCAAGCGGTACGGGGTCTTGTCGCCATCGCTGACCAGCCTGACCCCGAAACTTCCTCTGGCGGTCTCGACGGCCTGATAGTAATCTCCTGCCGGCAGTTTGATATTCTTCGGCGCTTTTTTCGGCATGATGGGGCCGTCCGGCAGCTTGTCCAGCGCCTGTTCGACAATCCGCAGCGACTGCTCGATCTCTGCCATTCGCACGTTGTAGCGGGCCAGAGAGTCACATTCATGGAAAACCGGTACCTCGAAATCGAAGTCGGGATATTTCGAATACGGTTCATTTTTCCGTACGTCGAAATTGATGCCGGAACCGCGGGCCACAGCGCTTGAGGCCCCGTATTTCCGGCAGGTCTCCCGGTCGAGAATGGCGTTGCCCTCGAGCCGTTTGCGGAAGATGACGTTACCGGTGACGAGCTTGTCATATTTGGTCAGTGAGCGGCGCATCCGGGGAATGAAACGGCGGGCCGCCTCGATGAAATCGTCGTCGATATCGTTATAGAGGCCCCCGAAGCGGAAATAGCAGTAGGTGAGTCGGGAGCCGGTCACCGCCTCCATCATGTCGAGGATATGTTCGCGATCCTGCAGAGCGTACATCAGCGGGCTGAAACCGCCAAGATCCATGACGAAGGCGCCGAACCAGAAGAGATGCGAGGCGATCCGGTTGAGTTCGACCATGATCACCCGGATATATTCGGCTCGTTCCGGCACCTCGATGCCTGCAGCCTTTTCGACACAGAGGACATGGCCGTGGCAGTACCCCATCGCGCCGAGATAGTCCATACGGCTGAGGTTCATCAGAAACTGGGGATAGGTCTTCAGCTCGCCCATTTTCTCGTGCATGCGGTGGATATAGCCAATGACCGTCTCCGCCTCGACGATGTACTCGCCGTCCATACGCATCTTGACCCGCAGAACGCCATGGGTGGCCGGGTGTTGCGGCCCTACGTTGAGGAGAAAGGTCTCATCCGGCAGGAGCTGTATTGGTTTACTCATGGCTTGTAGTCCTTGCGGAGTGGATGAAAATCTGCATCCTCGGGAAGCAGCAGCGGGATGAGGTGGGGATGTCCGTTAAAGACGATGCCGAAAAATTCGTGGGTTTCCCGTTCATGCCAGTTGGCGCCGGCATAGATGCCGGTGATGGTTGGCACCAGCGGTTCGTCTCGCGGAACCCGGGTACGGATGACCACCCGGCAGAGGTCGAAATCGTAACGACTGAAGTCGTAGATCACCTCCATCTCCCCGGTCTTGATCCAGTCGACACCAGTTATCGCCTCGATGAAGAAGTCATGTGCATCGAGGATAGTCACCGCCTCGAGAAGCTGGTCGACAGCCACCTGGGCATCGACATGATAGCCATGGATATGGTAGTCACGCTCAATGACGTTGTTAGGGCGCGGAGTGTCCTCTGCAGGTGCCGTCTCCTCACCCTCTCCAGCCTCTGTTGCTGGCGGAGTTTTCTCGGCCACCACCGCAGGTTCGGGAAACAGGGCCTGCAAGGCCTGCCTGATAGTTTCTGCAATCATTTCCTCGTGCTCCGAAGGTACTGACTGAAATACTGCGTGCCGGTCGATGGCCCGCAGCCGTTACGAGATGTTTTTCTTTTCGGGATCTTCCCAGCGCTGCCACCCGGACACCTTGTGTTCCAGCTCGATGATGCCCTGGAGTAGCGCTTCGGGGCGGGGCGGACAGCCAGGCACGTAGACATCCACCGGCAGAAACTGATCCGCGCCGAGAACGATACTGTACTGGTCTTTGAAGGCGAACGGACCCCCGGAGATGGCGCAGTTGCCAAGCGCCATGACCCATTTGGGTTCAGGCATCTGATCGTAGAGCGTCTTTATACCCGGCATCATTTTTTTGGTAATGGTGCCGGCCACGATCATCACGTCGCTCTGGCGGGGCGAGGGGCGGAAGACCTCGGCTCCGAACCTGGACATGTCGAAACGGGCACAACCTGTGGCCATCATCTCGATTGCGCAGCAGGCAATACCAAAGGTGAGAGGCCAGAAAGAATTGGCCCGGCAGATATTGATCAGTTTGTCAGCTGCGGCAAAATGAACAATCGATGAAGGTACTGGTTCCGTTATCGTAGGTATGTTCTGCGCTCCCACTTGAAGACTCCCTTGATCCATGCGTAAACGACGGCCAATGTAAGAATACCGACAAAAAGAACGATTTCGACGAAATCCCTCATCGAGGTGGCGAACATACCGGAATTGTACGTGGCCGCAACCGGGAACAGGAAAAGGACGTCGACATCGAAGGCGAGAAAAATCAAGGCATAGAGATAAAAGACTATGCCGTAGCGAATCCAGCTGTCGCCGATAGGCTCCATGCCGCATTCGACATATTGCTCTGCCTTGTTTAAAATCTGGCGGGTTTTCAGGGGCATCAAGAGGTAGACGATAGCGATAGGGCCAAGAGCGAAGGCGAGCCCGCCAAGGGTGAAGGCGGTGACCCAGAGCACATTGTCACGGTATAAAAAGTCGACGAATTGCTGCTCCATGGCGATGAGTCCTATGGCTATGGTTGCGCTGCTACGAACGGAATGTCGTCTGAAGTTGTCCGGCCGCTTCATCAAGCAGGCCAAGCGAATAAATCTATAGAAAATTGAAAACACAATGTCAACAATAATTTATCTGATACTTGAATTACCACGGTGTGGTTGCGGGCGTCGAGGACTGTTTTGCCCTGCTACAATTTGAAAAAACTTGAGAATGCTGCGATTCATGCTATGATGGGGCTGACCAGCGAAGAGAAAACGATGATTGCTATCAATTCGACTGAACCTGGCAGGAAAAATGCCCATTACTTTACGTCAATTAGAGATTTTTATCGCCGTGGCCGAGACGGCTCAGGTTACCAAGGCGAGCAAGAAGCTGTTCGTCACCCAGTCGGCGGTCAGCATGGCGTTGGCGGAGTTGGAGAATCAGCTGGGTGGCTCCCTTTTTGACCGGCGGGGTCGCAGCCTTCTGCTCAATGCCAGAGGGCGTTACCTGCTGCCGTTGTCGAAAGATATTACCTGTCAGGTCGCCAATATCGAATCGATCATGAGCGAGCACAACGATTCGCTGACGGGTCGGATCGACATGGTCGCCAGCACCACCCTTGGCAACTACATCATGCCGTATCTGATCGGCGCCTTCAAGCGGGTTCACCCCCGGGTCCATGTGAACATGCTGGTACACAACACCAGAAATGCCCAGCAGATGGTCATGGATGGCCAGAGTGACATCGGCTATGTGGAAGGGCTGCTGACCAGCGCCGATGAATTGAAGGTGCGTCCCTGGTTTCAGGATGAGCTGGTGATCCTCTGCGGGCCGACCGATCCCCTGGCCCATAACGAATCGTTTGATCTGACCAAGGATCTCGAAGAGAAGAAGTGGATCATGCGTGAACCGGGTTCGGGTACCGATGCGACCTTTCGCGAGAAGATGAAAAACTATCTCGATAAACTCAACGTCGTGATGGAGATGGGGCATCCCGAGGCGATCAAACGGGCGGTGGAATCTGGCGCCGGGATCGCCTGTCTATCCAGTCTCAGCGTTTGCCGCGAGACAGAGCACGGCTGGATCAAGACCTTGAAGGTCAAGGGGCTTGACATGAAGCGGCAGTTGAAGATTATCCAGCGCAAGGACAAGGAGATCTCGGACGAACTGGCCGAATTCATGAGCTTTTGCGATGTGATGAACGACTGCCACGAAGACCGGGTCTGTCTCTCCTCACCCTGGAAGCTGCAATCCCTCCTGGCCCGGCAATCCGCTCAGAAGCGCTGATATGCATTGTGTCTTTCGGGGTTGCTGGGGTTCTTAGCCATATCGGCCGATCCAGGCAGACAGGGCTCGTCTGGTTGCGGGCGGGTTTGGCCTCTTCTTCCGGTCAGCTGGTTCGTTACAGCCTCCTGTAGAGTACCTCTTTTAGTCGCAACCCCTGGGGCGGAGCTGTAGCGCCGCCAGCGCAACGGTCCCTGGCCGCCAGGGCCTGCCTGAACTGTTCGATACCGCGTTTGCCACTGCCGACTTCGAGCAGGGTGCCGACAATGTTACGCACCATATGGCGAAGAAACCCTTCGCCGACCACGGTGACGATCAGAGAGTCGAGGTTGTCGGTAGTGATCTCGGCCCTGACGATGGTGCGTACCGCCCCCTTGCGGGACGGCTTGTCTTTTTCCCGTGAACCGGCATTTTCAAAGGTGGAGAAATCGTGGGTGCCAAGCAGCAGTTTGATACTGGCTCCCATGCGGTCGATATCGAGCGGGGCTGGTACATGCAGAGCGTACAGCCGCAGACGAGGGGGCATGATCGTGCCGGTGTAGATGTGATATTCGTAATGTTTGGCCACGGCGGAGAACCGTGCATGAAACGAGGCGGGAACCTCTTCCGCCCCGGCGATGCGGATGGCGGCGGGCAGCATGGAGTTGAGCCCTTTTTGCAAAGCAGTGCAGGAAATGACCGAGGTCGTGAAAAAATTGGCGACCATGCCATCGGCGTGGACCCCGGCGTCGGTTCTGCCGGCGCCGTGCAGCATGATCTCATGGGTGGTCATCCGGGTGAGACAACGCTCTATCTCGCCCTGGATGGTTCTGTCATGCTTCTGACGCTGCCAGCCGTTGAAGTCGGTGCCGTCGAAGGCGATGGTCAAGCGGATATTGCGTTCTGCTGCCATGGCTGGGACAGGTGCCGACCATTACGGAAAGAAGGGTGCCCCTTCCAGGCCCGTGGTTTCCGGCAAGCTGCAGAGCAGGTTCATGTTCTGGACTGCCTGGCCCGAAGCACCCTTGACGATGTTGTCGATCGCGGAGACGATGACGATCCGTCCGGTCCGGCTGTCGAGGCTGTAGCCGATATCGCAGAAATTTGAACCTCGCACATACTGGGTTGCCGGGAGACTGCCGGCCGGCAGCAGCCGGACGAACGCTTCCTCCCCGTAGCTGGCCTGGTAGAGCTCGTCGATCTGAGAGGCACCGACGCCGGGGGCCAGGGTGGCGTATATGGTGCTGAGGATGCCTCTGGAAATCGGCAAGAGATGCGGGGTGAAGGTGATACGCAGTCCCTCGTCAGCAAGGAGGGAGAGTTCCTGCTCGATTTCCGGGAGATGGCGGTGGGTGCCACCGATCTTGTAGGGTCTGAAGCCATCGCTGACCTCGCAGAAGAGGTTGCCGACCGCGGCCCCGCGCCCAGCCCCGGAGGTGCCGGACTTCGAGTCGGCGATGATGGTGTGCGGGGCGATGGCCCGGCCTCGCAACAGGGGGGCTAGAGCCAGGATGATCGAGGTGGGATAGCAGCCCGGGTTGGCCACCAGTCGGGCGGTGGAGATCTCGCTGCGGTAGAGTTCTGGCAAACCGTAGACCGCTTTGTCCAGATAGTGCGCGGCGGAATGCGGCTGGTACCACTGTTCGTAGACCGTAACGTCCCGGAGACGGAAGTCGGCAGAGAGATCGATCACCTTCTTGCCGGCATCGAGCATCTGCGGCGCCATATGCATGGCGGTTTTGTGCGGTACGGCGGTAAAGATCAGATCGGCCCGGTCACAGACCTCGGCGATGGTGAGGTCTTCACAGATCAGATCGACTTTTGCGCGAAGATTGGCAAAGACTGCGGCCAGGGGCTGGCCCGCATACTGTCTGGAGGTGACCGCGGTCAATTCGACATGGGGATGGTTGCAGAGAATCCGGGCCAACTCGACGCCGGTGTACCCCGAACCTCCGACTATGGCAACTCTGGTCATTACAGGTCTCCTGAAAGAGAGTGTTTTCGCTTGGGCCCCTTGGCCAGTCGGGGTCCGAAACGACAGAAGGCAATGACAGCAGGTCTGTCATTGCCTTCTGCGAATTGTCGCATTTCTCAGCAACTGTTTGTTTTGGCCTTGCAAAAAGGAGGCAGCGCCAAAACCAGCAGGGATGCTTTTAACGCTTGGAGAACTGGAACCTGGCGCGGGCCGCCTTCTGACCGTACTTTTTCCGTTCCTTGACACGGGGGTCGCGGGTCAGAAGGCCAGAGCGTTTCAGCGGCAGACGGTTCTCGGCATCCACCTCGAGCAACGCCCGGGAAATACCATGGGAAAGCGCATCGACCTGAGCGGATTTGCCACCGCCTTTCAAGGTGGCCAGAACGTCGTATTGCTCGACGGTTTCCGTGATTTTAAACGGCTTGGCGATTTTCTGGGTCTTGAAGGTGCCGCCGAAATAGGCCTCGGCCTCCATCTCGTTGACGATGACTTTGCCGGTGCCGGGGCTCAGCCAGACTCGAGCGACGGCGTTCTTTCTCTTGCCGGTGGCGTAAAAACGGTCTTGAACCATGGTCTTTTTTCTCCAGGATCTTTTTTAAATATCTAAAGCCTCAGGCTGCTGCGCGGAATGTGGATGCTTTGCGCCGGCATAGACCTTCAACTTTTTCAGCTGGGCCCGGCCCATCTTGTTTTTGGGCAGCATACCTTTTACCGCTTTGGTAATGAGATCGGTTGGATGCTTGGCCAGCAGCTCTTTGGCGCTGGCCTCCTTGATGCCGCCCATATAGCCTGTGTGGTGATAATACTTCTTGTCATCCATCTTCTTGCCGGTCAACTGGATCTTGTCGGCATTGGTAACGATGATGAAATCGCCATTGTCCATGAACGGGGAGAAGGTCGGCTTATGCTTGCCGCGCAGGCGCGAGGCGATCTCGGATGCCAGTCGGCCGAGCACCTTGTTCTCTGCATCGACAACGTACCACTTCTTCTCGATCTCGTTGACTGGAGCAAGATAAGTTTTCATTGTGTTCCTCAAAATGGCTGTCAATTTAATCCGAAAATCGTTGGCAGGGGAAAATCTCTTGCCGAGCCGACGAGTTTCATTGGTCGATTATTGGCTGGGGCATTTCGGTCCAGCTCTGCTGGTATCCAAAACCCGCCAGCGCGGAAGGCTCTGCTACCGGGCCGGAGAGTTTCATGTTTCGTTGTGGCTGAGGCTTTCTGGTCCAGTCAGCCATGCTGGTTAATAAAAAAAGGTTCAGCAGCGCCGAACCTTTTTCATTCGCTTTTGTGGAGCGGGAAACGAGATTCGAACTCGCGACTTCAACCTTGGCAAGGTTGCACTCTACCACTGAGTTATTCCCGCTCATGCTGTTGCATAGCAAAACAGCGGCATATATACAAGCTCGCAGGATCGGTGTCAATAAAAAACCGGCAAGTCCAGCTGGTGCAGGCTCATTTTTTTCCACTCTCCGGTCACGAAAAATAGAGATGGCAGGGCCTGTTTCATGTATGATGGCAGGTCATTGCCAGGGATGAAAGAGAGGATTCTCTCTTGCGACGGCGTCGACCATGGTTCTCTTTCTTTGGAGCGATATCAAATGACTGATCAGGTGGAAAGGACGGTGAGACGGTCAACCGTCAGCCGAAAGACCAACGAAACCGACATTGAGCTTGAGCTCGTTTTGGATGGCAGGGGCGAGTACGAGGTCGATTCGGGCGTGCCGTTTCTCGATCACATGCTGGCCCTGTTTGCGGTCCACAGCTTTTTTGATCTGCGCCTCAAAGCTCGCGGAGACATCGAAATCGACGATCATCATACGGTCGAGGATATCGGTATCTGCCTGGGGCAGGCCTGTGCCATGGCGCTTGGCGACAAAGGAGGTATCCACCGGTATGGGAGCTGTTATCTGCCCATGGATGAGACTCTGGTCCGGGTGGTGGTAGATCTTTCCAACCGTCCATTTCTCCATTATGATGTCCAGCTCGCCGAGCAGAAAATCGGTACCTTCGACTCCTGTCTGGCCAAGGAGTTTCTGCGGGCGCTCAGCCAGCATGCGGGTATTACCCTGCATATCGATCTGCTCCATGGCGAGAACGGTCACCACATCATCGAGGCGATTTTCAAGGGGCTCGGCAGAGCCTTGCACGCCGCCACCGCGCCGCTGGCGGGGACTATGGTGCTGTCGAGCAAGGGATGCCTGTAAAGAGCCAGAGACTGGCGGCGAGGCAAGGCTGCCATCGGCTGCGCGTGGCTCTTTTACCATATCAATATTTCAATTTCATTTAGCCAAAAGAGGGATAAAGTGAGAGCGTTCTGGTATTCGCTGCTGTGCGGTTGTTGCGTCGGTCTGCTGTCTTCGTGTTCTCCTGTGCCGGATGCAAGCGAGGACGGTTCGGCCAAGGCGCTGGTGCCCGTCTCCTGCATTGCCGTCCTGCCGTCTCTGACCGGGGATGAAGAGGCGATTTCGGAGGTTCAGGGCTCTGAGCAGAACGCCAGAAGGGGCGCGCTGTATGCCGACAGTGTGCTGAGGCAGCGGTTCATCGCCGAGTCCCGGGTCAAGATGGTGCCCGAGCGGCTCTTCGACAGCTTAGGGGATGCCATTGACCGGGCCAGTGAAGAGACCGGCTGCAACGGAGTGATGGTGGTCTCTGTCTACAAGTTCCGAGAGCGCGAAGGGGGGAGCATGGCAGTGTCCGAACCGGCCTCGACCTCCTTTGACATCCGGCTCTACGATGCCCAGAATCACCACACGCTCTGGGTAGCGAATTTCAGCGAGACCCAGGAGCCGCTTCTCAGCAACCTCTTCTCCTTTAACAAGGCCCACAGCAGAGGCTTCCGCTGGATCACGGTGGAGGAACTCATGGCCCAGGGCTTACAGGAACGGCTCAGTGATTGCCCTTATCTTCAATAGAACCAGCGTGGCTGGACCGAGAGCCTCAGCCACAACGATGACACCGCTCCGCTGTTATGAAACTCCTTGGCGCGGTAACAGAGGCAACCGCAACTGAAGAGTTTTATATAAACCAGCATGGCTGGACCAGGTAGCGCAGCCACAACAAACCATGAAAATCCCGAGGAAGTGGCAACGACTCCTTGTCGGCGATTTTCGGATAAAATACAACGGCAGGCGCCTTTGTCCCGAGGGGTGGAAGGGCGCTCCCGGAAGAGGATGACGATTGATGGTTCGGGCTCTGGTGGCAGCCAGGGCTCTTCGTCGGGCCGGGGAGGGAGAGAGGTACGGCAGGAAGAAGAAGGAAGGCGACAGCGGCCCGCGCTCCAGCCATTTCGGCCAGATCGCGGGTTTTTTTTCAGATGAGTGGGTGATGGTAAAGCAGGGAATGGCTGCGGTGGTACCGGCCTCGGTCAATAAAAGGATAGGTCGGGCCATGCATGATTATGGCATGCTGGCGGCAGAGGACCGGTTGCTGGTGGCGGTGTCGGGTGGCATCGACAGCCTGGTGCTGGCCTGGCTGTTACATGTCTGGCAGAACAAGGCCCCGATACGCTACACCATTTCGGCTATCACCATCGATCACCAGTTCTGGCAGGGCCGGGACGGCGCCCTCGACCCGGCCATATCCATTGGCCGTCAGTTCGAGAAGCTGGGTATCGACTACCGGGTGGAGCATGCCTGGGATCTTGCCGACGAGGAGAGGACCTGCTTCCAGTGTGCCCGCAACAGGCGCAGCCAGCTGTTCGATTACGCCCGCCGGCACGGCTACAACAAGATCGCCTTCGGCCATCACAAAGATGACCTGGTCGAGACCCTCTTTCTCAACCTTCTCTACAGTGGCAATATCTCCACCATGGTGCCCCGGCAGGAACTGTTCGAGGGGAGACTGTCGCTTATTCGGCCCATGGCCTATCTGGAAAAAGCCGAGGTGATGGCCGTCGGCCAGCGCCTTGGTCTGCGGCCTGTGGCCAATCTCTGTCCGCTGGCGGACAACACGCGTCGGGAGAAGGTGAGAACACTGCTGGCCGCCATCTATGCTGGCGAGCCCGGAGCAAAGCGCTCGATATTCGCGGCGCTTGCCAATGTGCGCAAAGGATATCTGCTATGAAGACAGCACCGGAATGCTTTGCCTGCTTCATGCAGCAGGCTGTACGGGTGGCGAAGATGGTTGGCTGCGACGATCTGACCCAGATGGCGTTGACAAAGGACGTCGCCGCGCTCCTGGTGCAACTCGACGATGAGGCCAGCCCTCCGGCCAATGCCATCGGCATCTACGAGGCGATCAGGGCCAGAACCGGTTGTGTCGATCCCTATCTTAAGATCAAGCGGCTCGAGAACCAGCGTGCCCTTGGACATCTTCCGCTGTTACGCACCGAGCTGGCCGGCCAGGCTCGGCCACTGCCGATGGCAATCCGTTTCGCCATTGCCGCCAACCGGATCGATTATGGCATCGCCAATCCCCTCGACGCCGATGCGGTGCTGCGGCGCTGCCGCACCGAGCCCTTTGCCGTCGATCACCGCCAGCACCTTCTGGCTGCAGTCAGGCAATTGCAACCCGGCGGTTCCATCCTCTATCTGGCCGACAACTGCGGCGAGATCGTCTATGACGCCCTGGTCGTCGAAATTCTGGCCCGCCAGGGGCTGGCGGTGACGGTGGCGGTGCGGGAGTCTCCGATCATCAACGACGCCCTGCGTGAAGACGCCGAAGTGGCCGGCCTCGGCCAGTGGGCCAGCATCGTCAGCAACGGCACCGCCTGTCCGGGGACACCGCTGGCCCGCTGTACTGAGGAATTCCGCGCGTTGTTCGATTCCGCCGACCTGGTGATATCCAAGGGGCAGGGCAACTTTGAATCTCTTGCCGAAGTACAACGCGAAATGTTTTTCCTGCTGACTGTCAAATGCCCGATCGTCGCCGATTATCTGAATAGACGGCTGACAGGAGAGGAGCGGCTGCGCGGCGAGGGCGAGATGGTCGTCTACCATTCAGCGGCGCCGGCCGGGTGAACGGGCGGCAGATGTCTGACGAGAGCCGCCTTGCCGTCCGGTTTTCCGACTTGGGTCATCCGTCCATCGCTCACCGCTGCTATGGGCCCGCGGCCGGCCAGGAGGGAAATTGGCGCTGTCGGGCGATTTGTCGACATCTGCCACTTGACAGACGGTAGCGGAACACAACACAATACAGATCATGGGTGAGCGAGATGAAACAACGGATCAATAGCGTCTTACGGGAAGAACTCCCGGGGCAGCATCTTGTGGTGCAGGGCTGGGTACGAACCAGGCGGGATACCGGCACCTTTTCGTTTCTCGAGGTCAATGACGGTTCGAGCCTCGCCAATCTGCAGGTTATCGCCGACCAGTCGCTCGTCAACTACCAGACGGAGATCAAACGTCTGACCACCGGCTGCGCGGTGCGGGTGGTCGGCGTCACCAGGACCTCACCGGCCAAGGGGCAGAAGGTGGAACTGCATGCCGAGGAAGTCGAGGTGGTCGGCTGGGCCGATCCGGAAAACTACCCGTTGCAGAAAAAACGTCATTCTCTTGAATTTCTCCGGGAAATAACTCACTTGCGGCCGAGAACCAACGCCTTGGGGGCGGTGGCCCGGGTGCGGTCGCGACTGGCCTGGGCGATCAACGGTTTCTTCCAGGAGCGTGGCTTTGTCCAGGTGCACACCCCGATCATTACCACCAGCGATTGTGAGGGTGCCGGTGAGATGTTTCAGGTGAGCACCTTCAGGGACCAGCGCGACGCGGCCAGGGAGCCGGAAGAGTTTTTCGGGCGCAGGGCCGGCCTCACCGTCAGCGGCCAGTTGCAGGCCGAGGTCTACGCCCTGTCCCTTGGCAATGTCTACACCTTCGGTCCGACCTTTCGAGCGGAAAATTCCAATACCACGAGGCATCTGGCGGAATTCTGGATGATCGAGCCAGAGATGGCTTTCTGCGACCTGGCGTGCAACATGGCGGTGGCCACCGATCTGCTGAAGTCTGTGTTGGCCGATGTGGTGGAATACTGTGCTGAAGATATGACGTTGTTCGATTCGTTCATCGAGAAAGGACTGCTGGCCAAGCTGCATTCGGTGATTGACAAGGAGTTTGCCCATATCACCTACACCGAGGCGGTGGACAGGCTCCTGGCGGCAAAGACATCTTTTGAGTTTCCGGTGAGCTGGGGGAGCGATCTGCAGTCGGAACACGAGCGCTATCTGAGCGAAGAGCTGTTTGGATGCCCCGTGATCGTCACCGATTATCCGGCGGGCATCAAGCCGTTTTACATGCGGCAAAACGATGATGGCGGCCAGACCGTGGCGGCCATGGACATCCTCGTTCCCGGCATCGGCGAGCTCGTCGGCGGTAGTCAGCGTGAGGAGCGCTATGAGGTGCTGGAGCAACGGATGATCGCCGCCGGGATCGATCTGGCTGACTATCGCTGGTACCTCGATTTGCGCCGTTACGGCTCGGTGCCCCATTCCGGCTTTGGTCTCGGCTTTGAGCGGTTGGTCCAGTTCGTGACCGGTATGGCCAATATCCGCGATGTCATTCCCTTCCCGAGAACGCCCGGTTTTGCTCCCTGTTAAATAGTGATAGACTCGTAAAAACCTCGAGTGTGCATACAAGATGGCTAAGTATAAAAGGTCGATATACAAGGCGCAGTGGTGTCGGCCAAGCACAGGCGTACATGTGGTACGTCGAGCATCGGCCGATCCCGCTGCAACGCAGGAGATCGACCTTTTTACGACGCCATCAATAGTGTCCATCCAGAAACGAGATATTTTCGGCTCAATCGAGGCATGAGAGAAATTTTACCACAGGCATATCTCTGGCAGGTCGACGGCGCTGCGGATGTTTGGGTGTGAAGAGAGAGGAGGAGCTCTCAGGACGAGGGCTGCTGTCAGGGGGCCGCGAACCCTTGAGGAGAGAAGGCTGCCGTGGAGGTGCGGGTTGTGAGTAAGGAGCCGGGTGTACGAAAAATGTTTGATGCCATCGCGGGCCGGTATGACCTGATGAATCGGCTGATGACTCTGGGTCAGGATCAGCGGTGGCGTCGGTTTGTGGTGGAGAAGGCGGGTGATCCGGGGGATGGCTGGCTGCTCGATCTGGCCTGCGGCACCGGCGATATCGCTGCCGAGAGCGCGACCAGGTACTCCAACTCCCGGGTGGTCGGGGCTGATTTTTCCCAGAACATGCTGGCTCGGGCCAATAGACGCTTCGGGCTGGGTCGCATCCACTGGCAGGCCTGTGACGCCAATCGGCTGCCCTATGGCGACAACGTCTTCGCCGCGGTGACTTTTGGCTATCTGCTGCGCAATGTCGACGAGCCGGGTCGGGTCCTGAGCGAGGTGTATCGGGTGCTCAGGCCAGGCGGGCGGGTGGTCTGCCTCGACACCACACCGCCGGCCCGCAATCTGCTCTATCCGTTTATTCGCTTGTATCTCGCCTGTATCATTCCGCTTCTGGGGCGGTTGATAGCCAAAGACCGGGCCGCCTACGCCTATCTGACCGGTTCGACCATGGGCTTTTCTTCGGCGGAATCGCTTGCCGAGACCTTCCGGGCGGCGGGGTTGCGGGACGTTGGTTACCGCAAATTCATGTTCGGCACGATCGGGGTCCATTGGGGAAGAAAATGAACGAATTTGTCGGAGACAGCCCCATCGTCTCGACAGCAGAGGATGGCACCGGTTGCAAAGACACCCTGTTTCAGATGCTCTGCCAGTCGTCGACACGATTCAAGGACAATATCGCCTACATCTATCGCTCGGGTGAAGAGGAGCAGCGGGTAACCTATGCAAAGCTGCTGGAGGATGTCCTGCTGCTGACCCGGGCGTTCGACCAGCGGGGGATTGGGAAGGGCGACAAGGTGATGGTGCTGTCGGGTAACCGCTATGCCTGGATAGTCACCGATCTCGCTATCATGAGTCTGGGGGCGATCACCGTGCCACGCGGCGCCGATACCCCCTCCCAGGAACTGGAATATATTATCGACCACTCCGATTCGGGTTATCTGGTGGTGGAGAACGAGGAACTGCTGACCACCCACCGGGACTGCCTGGCGAGGCTGAAGCAGCTGAAGGCAATCTTCGTGATGACTGGCCCGGCAATGCACCGGCTGTTCTCCAGTACCTTCTCGTATCTCGATCTGCTCGGCGATCGGCGCTACAGCCAGCAGGATCGGGAAATTTTTTTCCGGCGTGGGGCGGCGATCAAGGCATCCGATCTGCTGACCCTGATCTACACCTCGGGCACGACCGGTACCCCGAAAGGAGTGCAGCTGACCCACGCCAACGTGATGCATAACATTCATAACCTGCCGCAACTGATAGGTCTTACCGCCGAGGACCGGTGGCTCTCGATTCTGCCGTCGTGGCATATTTTCGAACGGACCGCCGAGTATCTGGCGCTGGCGGCTGGCTCGACCCTGGTCTACTCGACGGTGAAGACCTTTGCCGACGACCTGGAGCGCTATCGTCCGACCCTGGTGGCAACGGTGCCGAGGGTGTGGGAATCCCTCTATACCCGGGTGCAGTCGACCGTGCGCAAAAAAGGGGCACTGGCGGTGCGCCTTTTCAATCTCCTGGTCTGGGCCTCCACGGTCTATCGGCGCAACAGACGGAGACTCCTGGACCGTCTCCCCCGATATGTCGAGGGACCGAGATGGCGCGACCTGTCGGGTAAAGGGCTGGCCCTGGTCAAGACCGTCCTGGTCAGCCCCCTGTTTTTGCTCGCCTGTAAACGGTTTACAGCGGTGCAGCGGCGGTTCGGCGGTCGACTGCGACTGGCAATCAGCGGCGGCGGCACCCTGGCCAGCCACCTGGAAGAGTGGCTGGATGCGGTGGGGGTCAGGATCGTCAACGCCTACGGGATGACCGAATGTTCGCCGGGCATCGCCGGTCGCGGTATCCAATGCCGGGTGTACGGTACCCTCGGCCCGCCGGTGCCGAACACCGAACTGCGTATCGTCTCGGTCGATGGCCGGGTGCTGCCCGCCGGTGAGGAGGGGCTGATCGAGGTCAAGGGGGGGCAGGTGACCCCGGGATACTACAAGGATGAGGAGGAAAACAGCAGATCCTTTACCGCTGACGGGTTTTTCAAAACGGGGGATTTGGGCAAGATGACCGTCAGCGGAGAGTTGGTGTTGACCGGACGGGCCAAGGAGATCATCGTTCTGGCCAGTGGCGAGAATGTCGACCCCACCAAAATCGAGCACGCCATCAGCATGTTCCCCTTTGTCCAGGATGCCATTCTGGTGGGGCAGGACAAGAAGGGCCTCGGGGCCCTGCTGGTTCCGAACATGGATGAGCTGTTGCGGTATGTCAGCGTGAAGTTCGCCGATCTGAAAAAGGAAAAAGATGAACTGCTGGCCGACCGCCACCTCCTCGACCATATCAAAAAGGAGATCAACCGTCTGCTCTTGCCGAAACAGGGGTTCAAGCCGTACGAGAAGCTGCAGAATATCGCCTTTCTCGATCGAGAGTTCAGGTTGGGCGAGGAGCTGACCAACACCTTGAAGAAGAAGCGTCACGTCATCGAGCGCAAATATCGTCAGCTGATCAACGAGTTGCTCCACTGAACATGCCGCTCATCCGTTGTTCCCGGTTGCTCATCGGGGCGCAATGGCCCGGTGGCGGAGCCCATTCTTCGCCGTGCTGACCCCGTTGGCCGTCAACCTTTCTTGTTGAAGGTGCTGGTGATGATTTTGCCGGTTGGACTCTCGCTCGGCCCTTTTCTCGGTGCCGGGTCTTCCGGGTACTCTTCGATCAGCGAGACCGACTGGAAGGGCAGCATCAGCTGACGTACTCCGGAAAAGAGTTTACGGACCTCGTCATCAGCCGGGTTGATGAGATAGCCGCTCTCCTGGGGCAGCAGCAGGTCTTTGATGCAGACGTAGTAGGGATGGGTGATGTCGAGGTGCGTTGCCTTGAGAATGTACTCTTTTTCTTTCCAGGTGAAATGTACTCGATAAACGGACATGATGGGCGTGTGCGGTCGGGTTCTCTGCTGCTCGGTTGCGGGCGTCGGTGATCGTCGCAGTCGCCCGGGGATGGTCAGATTGCTCTGATTTCGTCCATGGTGCGGCAGTAGTGCAGTTGTACCGGACCGTCCTGGGGCCGTCCCGCAAGGGCCAGAGCATGTCGGCCCTCGGGATCGAACAGCAGGATATGGCTGACCTGCTGGGTGGTGATGAGGTCGTCGAGGATGGCCGCCAGGTTTTCCTGGCGATCACTGAGCTGGTCGAAACGGATGAATCCCGGCTGCCAGCGCTTCCTGGCCAGCTGCCGCAGTTCGTCGCCGTGGATTTTCTCGTTTGCCGCGGTGGTGATGAGGGCCACCGACGAGGAGCGGTGACCCAGAACCTCTATCGTGTCGCCGGTTCGGATCAGGCCCTCTTTGTGCACCACCCCGAAAATACCTTCACGTGGCATCACGCAGTCGCCGGCCTGATGGTAGATGGCGCAGGGCTTGTGACATATTTTGCCCAACTGGGAGATGATCAGTTCGCTCTCGCCTATGCGGAGATGGGTACCGACGGTGAGGGGGCTGAGGTCGATCCCTTCGGTGGTGATGTTTTCCGCGAAGTTGCCGGCCACTACCTGTAAGCCCTTGTCCCGCATGGAGGCGATGGATTCTTCGGCCAGGAGACTGACCTGCCGGTGCCATCTGCCGCCATGGGCATCGTTTTCCAGACCGAAATCGGCAATGAGTCTGACCGAATCGATATTTTTTTTGCGGATACCTTTCCTGTCGCTGATCGAAATCGCCTTGACTTGCTGCATGTCGATACTCCATGGTGAAAATACTGGTGCGGGTGCCACCAACCAAGAGACACAATAGCCTTGAAAATCGTTTTTTCAAGGCAAAACTCGTCTGCTCCGCTGGCGGAGCGCACCGCATGGTTGCCAGGAAAGGTGCCTGAGGGATTCCCTTGATTATTCGATTTCACTATGAAAAAATGAAAATAATAAGATCGATACTCTCGTGAAAAGTCGAATGTTCCGTCGAGATAGGCTCAGGAAAAACTTTGATATACGAGGCGTAGTATCTCAAACGGCAAATTGGTAGTACATATGGTACAGCGAAGCGTCGCTTGTGATCGAGGGCGAAGGAGATCGGAGTTTTTACGAGTCCATCGAGGTTGGCAAGTGACAGTGATCATGCGTATTGTTGAGGTACTGGTGAACAGATACCGTTCCGGGGACGGACGAAAACGATCTGCCCGAAACGTAACGTGTGCCCATCCAGAAACGGCTGTTTTCTCCTCACCCTTCGTTGTGGTTGGAATTTTATCCTCGGGATATCGACTCCATGGCCGTGGTAAAATTTCTCTCACGCCTTGGTTGAGAAGAAACTCCCTCTTTTCTGAATGGACACGAATGGACAAAATCTCATGGAGGCGTGTATGGAAAGCTGGCTCAATGTACGACGGGTGTTGACCCCAATCGATTTTTCGGACAATTCTCGCCTGATTGCTGAATCGGCCGTGTATATGACCGGCAAGTTCAATGCAACGATGTATCTGGTCTTTGTCGTGCAAAATTTTGAGGACTATTCGGGGTTTTTCGTCCCGCAGATGGGTATGCCGAATCTGGAAACCGAACTGGTCGAAGGGGCGGAAGAGAAAATGGCCAGTTTCTGTAAGGAGTTGCAGCCGGTCTGTGAAAAGCATGGAGTGACCGAGTTGCACAGTAAGGTGTTCATGGGTGACGTGGCGGAGCAGATAGTCGACTACGCCGTCGAGATTGCCAGTGACCTCATCATCATGGGCACCCATGGGTACAAGGGGCTCGAGAAGATCATGTTCGGCAGTGTGGCCGACAAGGTGGTGCGTGGCGCTCACTGCCCGGTGATGACCATCAATCCGTACACCTGTTGTCCAGAGGAGGCGGGATCCTGACCCGGATTGCTGCTGAACACTGTGTGCAGGTGTTTGCTTTGTGGCATATGGACAAGATATCTCGCAAGCGAGAGCGAGGCTCCAAAGAGAACACAGTGTTCACCAGACGTCGGCCCGGACGAAGAGACGGTTTGTCCGAGCCGGGTGACTTCCGATGAGCGGCGGCTGAAGGCCGGCCCTCTTACCGCTCCTCTACCGGCTCCACCAGCGCCAGCATGCGGCCGGAATCGGCCGTTGTATCGAGCAGACTGGCGCAGGTACGGGCATCGAAGCGGTAGATGGCAAGAGAGGTGCGGCCGAATTCCTGCCGTGGATAACGGGTATCCAGTTCCTGGCGCCAGGCCGGGGCGAGTTGGGCGAGCCGCTCGTTCTGGCCGGTGTTGATCGCGGTGGCAAGCGCGGTCAGCAGTGGCCTCATGGCCTGGCGGAAAGCACCGATCCGGGCGATGGCGTCAGTGGTCGGCCAGCTGAAACGTGCCGGCAATTCCAGTCTGGTAAAAAGCGCCGGCGACTTCTTTACCGTGATTTCGTATCGTTCCCGCAGGATGTCCGCGGCTTCGACCTGGTCGGTCAGCCACAGTGGCAGATCCAGATCCTGGGCGGTTGCATAGAGTCTCTGCCAGGCCCTCAGTCTGTTTTTGATGGCGCCGGCACCGGGGCGAAAGGAGTGCGGTCTGGTCTGTCGCAGCTCGTTTTCCAGGGTCTCTTCTTCGTCCTCGTCTCCTTGAAGTTCCTTGAACAGCTGTTCCTGCCGGTTGTCGAGTACCGCCATCTGTCCGGCGATCTCTTCCTCCTGTCGATCGAGTATCTCCGCCAGCTTCAGCACCAGCCTGGCGTGAGAGAGGAGTTCGTCCTCTCTGGTGGTGGCCGCCTGTGGTCCGTGCGGCCGACCGCGGGTGCCGACCAAGGTGTTGACGATGGCTCTGGCGCTGTCATCGACCGATGGCTGACGGCTGGCGAGTGAGGCGATGGCCAGGGCGCTGAGCTGGGCTGCGTAGTCGTCTTGACGTTCGCCGATCTCTTTGATGAGCTGTAAAAAGTGTTCCCTGCCCTCGCCTAAGGGGCTGGGCGTATGTTCTTGACAGAGCCCCGACAGGAGGAATATATCTGCGCTGTCGGCGACCGGTTCGACCGGCCGCAGCAGGTGGATTTCGCCAAAGAGGAGAAAGAGCGGGAGCTGACTGGCGGAGTGGATGATGGTTCCTGGAAAATAAAGGGCTTTGAGAGTATTCATATGTCGATGGGAAAGGAGAGAATCACGTTTTGTCTGTCAGCTCTGTTGTACCTGCTTTTTAATCTCAGGCTGGCAGGCGATGTGACGGAGACGGCGAAGGCCACGGGCTGGCAGATTGTTCAGACTGCGCCATATGTGGCTGGTTTTACTGTTTTTATCGTCGCTCTGCTGCAGTATGCCGCCGGCAATAAACGGATGCCCTGGGAGCGGCGACTGCGGTTGTTTTTCGCCCTTGGCATTTTAGCGGGGTTGTTTTACGGCATCTATGAATATGCCGGCCAGCCCACCGCCCTGCAATAATAGCCGGCTGGCCCCATGCTGTAAACGATGAACTCTTCTGGCGGCATTCGCTACCGCGTAACGCCCGCTCTGAGACCGGCAGGCTCGTTCCCGGGGCGGGCCTGCCGCCAACTTCGGACTACCTGATGCTCTATCTTCATGTCTCCAACCGCACCGAAAACCTGTTGCGTCATCTGGCGGAGGTGCTCGCTGCCAGTGGCCGGAGGAACCTTTTTGCCAGGGAGATTCTGCTGATCCAGAGCCAGGGGATGGAACGGATGATCTCCCAGTATCTGGCCGAGAGGTTCGGTAGCTGGTGTAATTTCGAATATTTCCTGCCTCTTGGCTTCCTGCAATACTGCGCCAGGCTGCTTGGTATGGAGGTTACCCCGGACGGATTTGACCGGCAGGTTGTGGCCTGGCGGCTCGAAGCGCTGCTGCGCGACATCGAGGGAGCCGACTACGGTCCGCTCCGCCATTATCTGGCTGGTGACAGCCTGGGGCTGAAGCGGTACCAACTGGCCGGTCAGCTGGCCAACGTCTTCGATCAGTACCAGCTGATGCGGCCGGCGATGCTGACGGCCTGGCAGGCCGGCCGGCTGGTGACCGCTCATCCCCACGAGCGCTGGCAGATGCGTCTCTGGCAGCGACTGCAGAGTGACCGGCCCGGGGCCCGTCATCGCGGCGAGGTTCTGCAGGGGATCATCGAGCGCCTGCAGACGCCGGCAGAACTCTCCGCCATCCTCCCTGAGCGGGTGTCGGTCTTTGGCCTCTCGATTATGCCGCCACTCTTTCTCCACTCTCTGCAGGGGCTCGGCCGCCACTGTGATGTGCATCTCTATGTACTCTCGCCCTGTCGTGAGTACTGGGGTGATCTGGAGTCGCGGCGGCATCTGCTGCTTGCCGCTAAGACCGACGATGCAGGCGAAGAGGCGTGGGAGATGCCGGAGCGGCACCCGCTGCTGGTGGCCTTTGGTCGACAGGGCAGGGATTTCCAGCGGATGCTCTTTGACGATGCCATCCATTTCCAGATGGAGTTCAGCAGCTATGACGACCCGTTTACTCCCGAACGACCGACGCTCTTACACCGCCTGCAGGCCGACCTTCTGGCCGGTCGGCTCACTCCGGCCAGCGACTCCTGGCCGGAGCGGGACCGGTCGGTGCAGATCGTCTCCTGTCACTCCCGGCTGCGGGAGATCGCGGTGGTCAAAGAGCATATCCTCCACTGGCTCTACAGCGAGCCGGAACTGCAGTTGCGCGATATCGTGGTGATGGCCCCCGATATCCAGGAGTATGCGCCGCTCATCCCGGCGGTTTTCGACACCATCCAGCATTCGATCTCCGATCGCAGTCTGCGGCGGCGCAACACCACCCTGGCGGTGTTTGTCGATTTCCTCAGCCTGTTTCGGGGCCGTTTCGCCTGGAATGAGGTGCTGGAGCTGATCCAGCAGCCGACGATTGCCAAGACGCTGGCCCTGGGCCCCGCTGACCTCGACAACCTGCAGCGCTGGGTGATAGAGTCGGGGATACGCTGGGGTCTGTCCGCCGGCCAGCGCCGGGAGTCGGGACTCGCTGATTTTGCCGAAGGCAGCTGGCGGACCGGAATCGACCGTCTGCTGATGGGATATGGCATCGACAGCGACCAGGCGGTTGGCGATATCCTGCCTTATCGTCATATCGAGGGTCAAAGTGCGGTGGCCCTGGGGGGGCTCTGCCGTTTTCTTGCGCTGGTGGAGGCGGCCAGGGAGGAATTTCGGCAATGTCACACCCTCGGGCAGTGGGCCGAATTGCTGAGCGGTTATGCTGAGACACTCTTTGCGGATGCTACCCGGGTGGGCGAATCCGGTGATTTTCAGGATCTTCTGCAGCTGTTGACCGAACTGGGTCAGACCGGCGAAATCTTTCATCACGGCCCTGTCGACTTCGAGGTGATCCTGGCCTGGCTGGTCGATATCACCCAGGAGACCCGCTCGAGTTCCGGATTTCTGCGGGGTCAGCTCACCTTCTGTTCCATGCTGCCCATGCGATCGATCCCCTTTAAAAAAGTCTGCCTGCTTGGGCTCAACGACGGCGCCTTTCCCCGCAACGACCGCCATGCCACCTTCGATCTGCTGGCGCTCGTCCATCTGCCGGGTGACCGGTCGCATCGGATGGACGACCGGTACCAGTTTCTCGAGGCCATCATGGCCGCCCGGGAGCAGCTCTATATCAGCTACATCGGCCAGTCGATCACCACCAACGAGGAACTGCCGCCCTCGGTGGTGGTGACCGAGTTGCTGGAGGTTCTGGACAATGGCTACCGGGCCCAGGATCTGGTGGTCCGTCATCCCCTGCAGCCATTTTGCAGCCGCTACTTCACCGGCCTCGAAGATGGGCTGTTCAGCTATGAGGAGAAGTACTGCCAGCTGGCCAGAAGGCTTCTCGTCCCTGGTGGCGAACGGCTCGACTGGTGGCGGGGTGTCCGCCAGATCGACTGCCAGGAGATCGAGATTCGGGAGCTGTTCGGCTTCTACCGCAATCCCCAGCGATTCTTTGTGCGCACCTGTCTCGGTGTCCGGCTCGATAACGGGGTGGAGGTCGTGCCCGACAGTGAACCCTTTGCCCAGGAGAGGCTTGCTGACTATGCGGTCAATCATGAGCTGATCGAACAGTTGCTGACCGGCAAGGATCCGGCGGCGTTGCAACGGAGACTGCAGGCGGAGAGTCGCTGGCCGCTCGGGGCGCCGGGTGAGACGATCTTTTGTCAGCGGCTGGCGGAGATGGAAGACTTCGTCGCCCGGCTCGAGCAGATGGGGCTCGGAGCGAGACAGGCCGATCTGGCGATCGATCTGCGGGTCGACGGTCGTCACCTGCTTGGCCGCCTCACCAGCATTCATCAAGGGGGAATTCTTCTCTACCGCTATGCAACCCTCGATGCCCGTGATCTTTTGGCCGGCCGGTTGCATCAATTGCTCTATCGCCGGCAGACCGGCCAGGCTGTCCCGGTGGTGATCTGCGGACGTGACCGGATGGTCAGCTTCGTCGCCGACGGCCCAGCGGAGCCGACGCTTGAGCTTTTGGTTACGACCTTTGTCGAAGGCCTCCGGGCCCCGAGCCCACTCTATCTCGGCCCGGGGCTGGAGCTGCTGAAAAAGGAGGATGTGGTCGACGGTCTGGCCGCCGCGCAGGCGGCACTCGACCGTTATCTGCAGCAGGGCTGGGATGCCGAGACCCAGCTGCTTCTCGCCGGCCAGCCGCTGACCGCGGTGCTCGGAGAATCATTTATCGAGGCGACCCGGGCCATTCTGGTACCGGTTGTCGATATGGCCTGTGGCTGGTGAGCGCATTTTCGACAGTGGCCGGTCACCGCTGGCAAAGGGGGTGAACCTGATCGAGGCCAGTGCCGGTACGGGCAAGACCTATGCCATCGGTATGCTGGTGCTGCGTCTGATCGTCGAGCAGGGGGTGTCCATCGAGAGAATTCTGGTGGTGACCTTCACCAAGGCCGCCAGCGAGGACCTGCGTGGCAGAATCCGCCAGCGGCTGCTCGAGGCGAGAGCGCTGCTGGCCCAGGAGGAGACCTCCGTATCCGGGCCGCTTGCCGACTGGGCGGCCACCCTGACCGATCGGCAAGCGGCCCGGATGCGACTGCGCCGGGCCTTGTCCGAGATCGATCGGGCCGCCATATTCACCATCCATTCCTTTTGCCGGCAGATGCTCTTTGAACAGGCCCTGGAGAGCGGTCAGCCGTTCGAAGTCGAGTTGCTGGCCGATATCAGACAGGTACAGAACCAGGTGGTGGAGGACTTCTGGCGGAGCCGGCTGTATCGGCTCGCCCCCGAGCCCTGCCAGGTGGTGCTGGCAAGGTACCCGACTCCGGCTGCGCTTTCAGCCAGCATCGCCGTCCCCGGTCTGATAGAGGCCAGGCTCGAACCCGACACGGTGTCTTTTGCCGAGGCGGTCGATCGCTTCACCAGCTGTCGCACGGCGCTGGGCCGATGGTGGCGTCAGCATGGAGAGGCCTTGGCCGACTTCTTTGCCGATGCCCGGGAGAAGGGCCAGCTGAAAAAAGACTTTGCCGTCCAGTTCCCTGGCTGGTGGCGGGCCTTGACCGACTGGTTGACCGGCAATGGAGCCGGCCCGGTCGCGCAGCTCGACTGTCTGAGCCGTGCCGGAATAAAGAGGGTGCTCAACGGTACCAAGGTGCGCAAGAACCGCCAGGATGCGTTCCTGGAGAAATGGCCGCTGGCCGACCACCTCGTTGCGGAACTGCTGGCGGCTGCCGATGCGCTGACCCTGGCCCTGCGGCTCGAGCTGGTCGGCGAACTGGCCGACGAGCTGCAGAGAAGGCTCGGGGCGCGGGGACAGATGTCGTTTGACGAGTTGATCATGGCCCTTGACCGGGCCCTGGCGGCAGAGGGCGGTGATCTGGCCCCTTCCCTTGGCGAGCGTTTCGATGCGGCGCTCATCGATGAGTTCCAGGATACCGATTCGGCCCAGTGGCGGATATTCTCGTGCCTGTTTGCTGGCGGTGGCCATTATCTGTATCTGATCGGTGATCCCAAACAGGCTATCTATCGGTTTCGCGGCGCCGACATCCACTCGTATTTTGCCGCCCGCAGTCAGGCGGACCACCAGGCGACCCTGTCGCATAACTACCGTTCCCATCCGCTGCTGGTGGCCGCAGTGAACGGGATCTTTGCCAGCGGTGCCGATCCGTTTGCCCTGGGGAAAGGGGTCTTGCCCTTTTTCCCGGTTTCCCCGGCGAAAACCGCGGACGATGGCCAGCTTGTCAAGAGCGGCCGACCGCTGCCGACGATGCTCTACTGTCAGCTCGAATCATGCGATAGCTCGGCCTGGTCTTCGGGCAGGGCGGCTCAGCGGATACTGGAATATGTGGTTGGCGAGGTGTGCCGGCTGCTCGATCGTGATGAGCCGGTCTCTCTTTGTACCACCCGGGAGGGAGCGGTGACCGAGAGGGTAGTGACGCCCCGTGACATCGCCGTGCTGGTGCGCAGCAACCGGCAGGCCGATGACTATCTGCAGGCCTTTGCCCGGCGCGGTGTTCCGGTGGTGGTGACCAGTAAGAAAAGCGTCTTCGAGACTGGGGAGGCGACAGAGCTTTTGACCCTGCTGGCGGCACTGGCTGCCCCTGGCGATCTGACGGCGGTGAAGCGGGCTATGACCCTTTCCTGGTTTGGCTTGAGCGGCAACGAACTGGTGGCCATCTGGGAGGATGACGCCGCCTTCAATGTCAGGTTCGGCCGCTTGATCCTCTACCACCAGCTCTGGCGGGAGAGGGGCTTTCTGGCAATGATGAATCGCCTTCTTGCCGACGAGGAGGTCTACCTCCATCTCGCCGCCGCCGAGCTCGCCGAGCGGCGTATCGCCAACATTGGCCATCTGCTGGAACTGGTGCAGGAGGCGGAGGTGGCCGGCAACCTCGGGCCGGAGCGGACCCTGGTCTGGCTGCAGTCGATGGTTGCAGGCAAGTCGGGTCAGGAGGAGAGAGAACTGCGGCTGGAGCGGGATGAGCAGGCGGTGCGCATCGTCACCATGCATTCCGCCAAGGGGCTGCAGTATCCGGTGGTGTTCTGTCCCCTGCTCTGGTACCGCGCGGATCGGGACCAGAAAAGTGAGGTGGTCAGCTGTCACGAGAACGGCCAGCAGGTTGTCGATCTGGGTTCAGCGAAGATGGCGGCGCGGCGACAGCTGGCGGCCAAAGAATCCCTGGCGGAAGACCTCCGCCTGGCCTATGTGGCCTTAACCCGGGCCGAGCTGTGCTGTTACACCGTCTGGGCCGATGTCAAGCAGCGGTCCGGATGGCTGGCCTCCTCCCAGGATTCGGCCCTTGGCTGGCTGCTCTTTGCCGGGGAGGCCGGCGACTTTGCCCGGCAGTCGGCAGAGCTGCGGCGACGTGGACAGGAGGCGGGGTGTGCTTACCGGCTGGTGCCGGCGACCGCCCCCCCCGCAGCCCGTTATCTCCCGGAGCTTCCGCGGATCCCGAGCCTGGTCCCGCGTCCTCCCGGCTCGCGGTCGCTGACCACCGACTATCAGCTGTCGAGCTACTCGGCGATGGCCTCTCTCAGCGAACAGGAGGATCACGGAGCGGAACCGCCCGAAGAGACAGACGAGGATCCGGGCCCGGAAATCCTCCATCCGAACATGCCGATGGGTGCTGATTTTGGTAATCTCATTCATGGGGTTCTGGAGGGGGTGCCGTTTTCCTCGCTTGCCAGGGGTGCCGGCAATGAGGAGGTGATAGCCGGCCTGTGCCGCCGTTATGGCCTGGAGCTCGATCCCATCGCGGTCCAGGCGCTTCTGGCGACTATCGTCACCAGCCCCCTTGGCGCCGGTACGAATGGCTTCTGTCTGGCGGAGTTGGATGAGCGCCGCCGGGTCTGCGAGATGCCGTTTTATTTCAAGATCTCCCGACTGGACACCCGCAGAATCAATGAGGTCCTGGCGGCGGAGCCGAGCGTGGTTCCCCTGTCGGCCAAGGCGATGCGTGGCTATCTCACCGGTTTTATCGATCTGTTTTGCGAATATGGTGGTAAATATTATCTTCTGGACTACAAAACCAATTTTCTCGGTAATCATCTGGCCGATTATCAGCCCGAGCGTACCGTCACGGTGATGGCCTCGCACAATTACGGTCTGCAGTACTGGATATACACCCTGGTGGTCCACCGCTATCTGCAGAACACCCTGCCGGGCTATCGCTACGACCAACATTTCGGCGGGGTGTTCTATCTCTTTGTCCGGGGAATGTCGCCTCAGATTGCCGGCGGCGGGGTCTTTCACACCCTGCCCCCGGCCGCGACCCTGGCCCGTCTGGCCGCGGCCGTGGAGGAGCTGGCATGAGCGTCGACGGGGGAGAGCGGTATTTCGACAGCTGTTTCGCCCGGTTCCTGGGCGAGCGTTCGGCGCTTACCGGCCCGGCGAGAGACTGTTTCGAGGGGCTGGTGCGTCAGCTGTCAGAGGCGATGGCCGCCGGACACAGCTGTCTGCCGGTGACCCAGGCGGATGCTGTCATCCTGCGGGCGAGCCCTCTGGTGTCGGACGGGCGGATTCCCGCTCCTCTGGTGCTCTGCGGCGACAGGCTCTATCTGCATCGGTACCACCGGTATGAATCCCGTCTGGCCGAACAGCTGGCCCGGCTGGCTGCAATCGAACACGATATCGGATTGATGCAGCCGGATATCGTGGCCTGTTTTGGCCCGGACCGCGGAGAGGTCGACTGGCAGAGACGGGCGGCCGAGGTGAGTCTTGCCCGTTCGCTCGCCATTATCTCCGGCGGACCGGGGACGGGCAAGACCACCACGGTGGTCCGGATTATCGGCCTGCTCATCCAGATGCTGGGGAAAGGGGTGCGCATCGCCCTGGCCGCTCCCACCGGCAAGGCGGCCATGCGGCTTACCGAATCCATTGGCGAAAGCCTCGCCGGGCTCGCCTTCCCCGCCGAGGTTCTCGCCACCATCCCGACCTCGGCCTCTACCCTGCACCGGCTGCTCGGGGTTCGCCGTCATCGGCCCGACTTTCGTTGCGACCATGACAATCCGCTGCCCTGTGATGTGGTGGTGGTCGACGAGGCCTCGATGGTGGATCTCGCCTTGATGAGCAAACTGGTCGATGCCCTTGGCGGCGGGACCAGGCTCATCCTCCTGGGCGACAAGGACCAGCTGGCCTCGGTGGAGTCGGGAGCGGTGCTGGCCGACTGTATCAGGAGCCTGCCCGACAACACGGTGGAATTGCGGAAGAGTTTTCGATTCGACCGCTCGATCAAAACGCTGGCCCAGGCCGTCAACCGCGGTGACGGTAACGCCGCCTGGCAGCTCCTGGCCGGTTCCGACCATGGCAATGTCGGCCTGTTGCCGCGATATCTCGAGGTCGTCGGCCCAGGGTACTGCGCCTATATGGAGGTGGTGAAGCGACACCAGCAGGAGGGCATGGCCGCGGTTTTTCGGAAGTTCTCCCAGTTTCGGGTGCTCTGCGCCATCCGCCGGGGCGGTCGGGGGGTGCTGGCGGTCAATGCCCAGGTCGAACGGTTCTTAAAGCTCAAGGGGTATGACACCTCGACCGATCCCTGGTATCTTGGCCGGCCGGTCATGGTGACGGCCAACGACTACAGTCTTGAACTCTTCAATGGCGATGTGGGTATCTGCCTGCCCGACCCGGGCGACGGGACGATGAAGGTCTGGTTCGAGCGCAGCGATGGGGAGCTGATGGGCTGCCTTCCCTATCGGCTGCCCCCCTGCGAGACGGTTTTTGCGATGACGGTCCATAAGAGCCAGGGGTCTGAATTCGCTGCGGTGGTGGTGATCCTGCCGGCAGAGGAGAACCCGCTGCTCAACAGACAGCTGGTGTACACCGCGGTGACCCGGGCAAAAGAATCCGTGCAGATAGTAGCATCGAAATCGATTCTGGTGTATGCTCTCCAGTCCGACTACCCACGCTCCAGCGGCCTGGCCGACAGGCTCCGGAACGCTGTACCGACCCCGGGCAGTATGGGTAGTCTGTGATGGACCGGCTTATGAACACCTCCCTCGTACGTCCCATGGTGACCCTGTTCCCAGAGAATTTTCGGAAGCGTTCCCCTCAGTCAGCCGAGAGCAACTCTTTTTCTCCTACAATTGCCAGGTCGTCGCGGCTGTCGCGATAGCTGTGGCTCAACCCGACGAGTAGACCATGTCAAAAAAGGATTACCGGGAGATCCCCTATAATTTTACCTCGGCGGATGATCGGCTGATTATCAACCAGCTCTTTGGCCAGGAGGTCTGGGACGATCTGCAGGAGTTGCTCGACCTGCGTATTACCGGCCGCTCGGCCCGGCTGGTGATGCGTTTTATGGGCGATCTGTTCATCCTGCACCGCAACCCCTTTCTCTACCAGGAGCTGCTCGACTCCCAGTCGCGGCGGCACCAGTTCTTCCGCACCGCCGAGGAGGATCTCGCGCTCATCGAGAAGGCGGCGACCATCGGCCGCAACGGCCGGGAGCAGTCCACCAAGGTGCTCAATCTGGTCGCCATCTGCCGGCGTCGCCTGGCCGATCTGCGGACGGAGATCGGTGCGGTACCCGGCAGGCGGGCCCAGATCGAAAAAAAACTCGCGCCGATCGTCGGTAAAGACAATGTCTGGTTCGACCCTTTCACCCTGATCAGCCACGCCACCGATGCCACCGACTGGCGGCTCTTCCTGCCGGTTGCGGTGGTGCGGCCGGCCAGTGAAGAGCAGGTGGTGCCGCTGATGGCGGCAATCGGCGAGTTGGGGCTGCATGTCATCCCCCGCGGGGGCGGGACCGGATTGACGGGGGGCAGTGTGCCGCTGGCCGCCGACTGTGTGATGATCAACACCGAGAAGCTGACGAAAATCTCGCCGATCGACTACCGGGAGTTTCCGCATCTGGCCGCTGACCAGAGGATGGTGCCGGTCTTGAAGGTCGAGGCCGGGGTGGTCACCGCCAATGCGATGGCCGCTGCCCGCGGGGAAGACCTGGTGTTCGCCACCGACCCCACCAGCTCCTGGGCTTCGACTATCGGTGGCAATATCGCCGAAAACGCCGGGGGCAAGACCGCGGTGCTGTGGGGAACGGCCATCGACAATATTCTCGCCTTCAATATCGCCATGCCGGGCAGCGGGCTGTTGACCGTGCAGCGGGTCGACCATCCGCTGCGCAAGATTCTGCCTGGCGATACCGTCATCTTCGAGGTCCGCGACCAGGACGGCAGGGTCAGAAAACGTATCGAGCTGGCCAGCGGCGAGATCCGTAAGAAGGGACTGTGGAAGGATATCAGCAACAAGGTGCTCCACGGTTTGCCAGGGCTGCAGAAGGAGGGGGTGGATGGGGTGATCACCTCGGCCGAGTTCGTGCTGTATGCGGCCTATGAGCGCAAGATCACCTTCTGCCTCGAGTTCTATGGCCAGGACATGGACGAGGCCAGCAGGGTCATCGTCGAGATCTCCGAAGAGTTCACCAACGAGGGTGAAGAGGCCCTGATGGCCCTCGAACACTTCGATGAGGAGTATATCAAGGCCATCCAGTACAAGTTCAAGGCCGCGCGCCGCGAACGGCCCAAGGCGGTACTGCTGATCGACATGGTCGGTCATACCAGTGAGCAGGTCAACCGGGGGCGTAAACGTCTGGAGGCCCTGTTGGCCAACTACGGCAACACCGAGCTCTTCACCGCCCAGGACGCCGACGAGGCGGACCGTTTCTGGCGGGATCGCAAACGACTGGGGGCCATTGCCGCCCGGACCAACGCGTTTAAGCTCAATGAGGATATCGTCCTGCCGCTGGCGGCGCTGGCGGAGTTCAGCCGCTTTGTCGATGACTACAATGTCAGGGAGGACATCTACAACAAGGAGCAGGTGATCCAGACCATCGTCGCCTATCTGCAGAAGGCCGAACCCCTCGAGGATCCGGACTGGCTCGAGGCCAAGATCCCCAAGGCCATGGAGCTGTGCCAGGATGTCCGCGCCAGGTTGTCTTCAGGGATCAGGGAGTCGGTGCGGCATGAGGCGATCAGCGAGCTGATGGCCGATCTGCTCGAACTCTTTTCCGGCTACAAACGGGTCTCGGCCACCATCGAGGAGATCCATGCGCGGGTACGGTCGCAACGGATCGTCATCGCCACCCATATGCACGCAGGTGATGGCAACAACCATGTCAATATCCCGGTGTTCTCCAACGACCGGCAGATGATGAAGCGGGCGGAGGAGACCGCCGAAGCGGTGATGGCCAAGGCGGTGGAACTGGGCGGAGTGGTCAGCGGCGAGCATGGCATCGGCATTACCAAGATGAAGTTTCTCGAACCCGCGCGCCGCGAGGAACTCATGGCCTATCGCCGGGAGGTCGATCCCTGCGGCCTGATGAATCCCGAGGCGCTGTCCGATCCCGGGATCATCGGTCGGGTGTTCACCCCCTCGTTCAATCTGCTCGAACTGGAGGCCAGAATTCTCCAGCACGGCTCGCTGGAGACACTGGCGGCCAAGATCTCCAAATGTGTGCGCTGTGGCAAGTGCATGGCCGACTGCTGCGTCTATTTTCCGGGATCGAACATCTTCATGCACCCGCGCAACAAGAACATGGTCATCGGTTCGTTGATCGAGGCGCTGCTCTACGATATCCAGCGGTCGCACCAGCCGCGGTTCCAGCAGATGAAAAACCTCGAAGAGATCGCCGATCACTGTACCATGTGCGGCAAATGTCTCGCCCCCTGCCCGGTGAATATCGATACCGCCGAGGTCAGCCTGCTCGAGCGCTCTATTCTAAGCGATCTCGGCTACAAGCATACGGTTCCGGCCACCCGGTTGTCGCTGAGCTATCTGGCGAGTCGCAACACCCTGTTCAATTCGCTGTTCCGCACCGGAGTGCTCCAATGGGGAGGCGGAGCCCAGCGGCTTGGCCACAGAATGCTCGATGCCGCCCCGGCCAAGCTGCAGGGCAAGGACTGGCACTATGTGACCATGCTCAAGTCACCGATGATGCCGGCCCCGGCAAGGAACCTGCGGAGTTATCTGCCCGACTGTCTGGCCAACGAGGCCCTGATGGTCAAACCGGCGGGAACGCCGACTACCACCGTGTTCTATTTTCCCGGCTGCGGTTCCGAGCGGCTCTATTCCGAGATCGGCATGGCGGCGATGTATATCCTCGTCAAGAGCGGGGCGCGCATTATCCTGCCGCCGCCGTTTCTCTGCTGCGGCTTCCCGGCCAAGGTCAACGCCAAGCAGCGGATGCACGAGGAAATCACCTTGAGAAACACTATTATTTTGAGCCAGATCAGGGAAATGCTCGGCCACCTGGTGTTTGACCGGTTTGTGATCAGCTGCGGGACCTGCCGTGAGGCCATCAACGAGATCGGTGTCGAGGAGATCTTTGACTGCGAGGTGCAGGATGTCTCCTCTTTCGTGCTGGAAACCAGCGGGATCGATTTTACCGACAAGAAAAGGGCACGGGTGCTCTACCATGCGCCCTGCCACGATTCGCTGGATGGCGAGGGGGTGGCTCAGGTCCGTCGCCTGGCCGAAACAGTGAACCCCGTGGCCAACTGCTGCTCTGAGGCCGGCACCCTGGCTCTTTCCCGGCCCGATATCAGTTTCAAGATGTTACAGCGCAAGCGCCGATCGATCGAGGCGACCCTGGGAGAGGAGAGGGCGACCACCATCGTCACCAACTGCCCCTCCTGTATCGCTGGACTGGGGCGTAACCGTGCGCTGGGGGTGGAGCCACTCCACCTCGCGGTGATGCTGGCCCAGGCCATTGGCAAAGAGAGCTGGCAGGAGGATTTCATCACCTCGATCAAAGACCGGGTGGAAAAGGTCACCTTTTGACCCGGACTTCTCGGGCACACCGTGTGTATCTGTTTGCGTTCCAGTAAGGATACGGCATCTCGCAGGAAAGAGCGAGGAGCCGAATGCACCCAGTGTTCACCAGCGGTCAGTTCCGGGTTCCTTCTCGTCCAGGCCCTTGGCCAGAGTCAGAGGCGGGCTCATTCCGCCGCCGACGGCTGCTCTTCCTTTTCCAGGGGCTCGTTCCATTTCCTGCCGGCAACGATATAGCACAGCACCGAGGCGAGGATCAGGTAACCGAACATTTCGGCATTCTTGGTTTTGAAGATATAGGCCAGGGTGATGATGATGGTGGCGCTGGCCACGAAAAACAGCGGTCGCGGCATTCTCTTTAAGACGATTCGGCCAAAATGGGCGAAATGGATATGGCTGACCATCAGGGCGACGGAGAGCGTGGCGATGACCAGGAGGAGGTTGGGCGGGCAGATCAGGGCGGCGCCGAGAACGATCAGGGCCCCGGCGGGGCTGGGCAGGCCGTTGAATATCCCTGGCGGCAGGTCGGTCCGGTCCTTGTCGGTGGTCACGAAGCGGATCAGTCTGAAGGCCACCCCGCCAATGAAGATCAGACCGAACAGCCAGGCCATGGCGCCGCCGGATTTGACCATCATGTAGGCCGGGGCCAGACCGAAGCTGACGAAGTCGGCGATGTCGTCGAGGTAGGGTCCGTACTTGGTGCCCCCATGCTTTTCCGCCATCCGGCCGTCAAAGAGATCGAACAACTGGCCCATGATGATGATGCAGATGGCCCAGGCGAACTTATGCTGGCTGGTCAGTACCAGGGCGGCGATGCCGCAGCAGAAGTTGAGGGTGGAGAGGATGTCGGCATAGAGTCGGTTGGGGATGAATTTGAACAGCACCGAGGCCGCGGAGAGAATAACGCAGGCGGTGAGAACTTCGTTGCCGAGGTTGATGATGATACGGGTATTTTCGTCGAGCAGGGCGCAGAAGATGACCAGCGCGAAGCAGATGATGGCCTTGATCTTGCCGAAATTATTGGCTGCCCCGGAGATGTTGAGCAGTTTGAGGATGTGTCGTGCGAAAAACTGACCGGCGAACTCGATGGCGGTCAGGGTCCAGACCAGTTCCACCGAGAGTATCCCCTTGTAGGCGAAGCCGATGAGAGGAGGGAGATAGGTGAGTTTGTCGCACATCGGGTCGAGCCATTCACCCCAGCGGGTGCCGAGATTGCAGGCCCGGGCCACCAGCCCGTCTACCCCGTCGAGGATGGCGGCAAAGGTGAAGATGAAAATTGCCAGACTCTGCAGACCGCCGAGAAAGTAGAGCGCCATTCCCAGAAAGGCCAGGGCGGTACGCCAGTAACAGATGGCATTGGGATGGAGCAGCCACTGGTGGTTAAAGACAGCAGCGCGCATGAATGGATGTCGTATCGCCCGGATGAACCAGATGTAAAATGCTGTTCCCAACGCGCAGGATACGGCTATGGTGATAAATCGTTCCATGATCGTGTAGTGGTCAAAGCCTGGAGAGGAGTTCTCGGTTTACCGCACCGGCTGTAGCGGCGCTGACTGTTGCGACTGTTGCGGGCGTTGGAGCCTGTTTACCATTTTACCACCGAATAGTCCATTGGTCTGGAAAATAAGGAAAATCGGAACCGTTTTATCTGAAACCATTCAGTGCGGTTGTATCTGTTACCGGGTCGTGGGGTTTCATGTTGCGTTGTGGCTGAGGCTACCTGATCCAGCGATGCTGGTCCGCCCGAAAACCCGGGTTGGCCCGATTTTCTCATCTGTTTGGGCGGCGTCAGATGCGAAATTTTTGCCGATGAAGAGGACCATATGAAGAGAAAAACGAGGGGGCTGGTGTATTCCACCGAAACGGGCCGGCTCTGTGCTGGCTGCGGTCAGGTCCCGGCCCAGTGTTCATGCGCGCGCAACCGGCAGCCGGCGGCCGCCGACGGGGTGGTGCGGATCAGCCGGCAGACCAAGGGGCGAAAGGGAGCCGGGGTGTCTGTTATCAGCGGCCTGCCGCTCAGTGAGCCGGAAATGAAAACGCTTGCCAAGGAGTTGAAGCAGCGCTGCGGTACCGGCGGCACCGTCAAAAACGGGGTGATCGAAATTCAGGGCGACCACCGTCAGCAGCTGCTGGATCTGCTGGTTGCGGCGGGCCATAGCGCGAAACTGGCAGGCGGCTGAGCCGGCAACGGCCATGTGGAGCTGCCGCTTCGCTTCATCCTGGCGGGCATTTGCAGAAAAGCATCGTTGTGGCTTGACACCGCTTCGGGGAGGGCTGGTCGAGCAGTCCCGCAGTCAGGGCGTCACCTGGTATTTGCGGATGAACCCCACCGGCTGATAGCTGTGTTTGGCCTGTCTGAGGCCCGCGTCGCCGAGGTCCTGCTCGCGGTTGATGGTCTGATAGACCTCGGGAAGAACCTGGGCGAAAGACTGGTTGATGAACTGGTAGATTCCTCGGTAGGCAATGATCGCCTTCTCGAAATGTATGACAAAGCTGGTTCCGTTGGCCAGCTCCTCCCCCAGGGTGTAACCCGCCGGCTGACCATCGACGAAGTAGATGCCGCCGCAGAGCTGCAGCTGTCGGGTCAGGAGCAGGGCTTCCCGGGCCGCCTCGTAGTCGGCGGGTGCGCCGTTCTCCTTGTGCCACTGGGTCAGGATCTCCAGGGCTGCCGGGATATGCTGGTTGAGCAATGGTCTGGCCGTGTATTCGTAGTTGCTGATGAACGACTTGACCAGATTTCTTTTTTTGTGATATCTGCGCCCCTTCAGTTCGGCCAGATCGGAGCGTTGATAGAGGTAGTCGAAATTGTCACGATCCTCACTGACGGTATAGCCAGCCTGCAAAAAGAGCGGCTTCTGCTCTTCCGTGACACATTTTATCCGACCGTGATCGGTAAAGAGCCGGGAAAGACTGTCTGGTTCCGGCAGGCCAAACGGCAGCATGAAGAAGAGGGTGTCGGCATCCCTGCCCAGGATGACGAGAAGATCCCCTGGCAGACGGGACAGCCGGTAGTTATGGCGGGCGCGAAAGAGATAGAGGTTGGCGAAGGTGAACTCCGAGACCCCGTCTGGCAGGGTGCGCAGCCTTTCGTGCAGCGGGGGACGCAACTCCAGCGTGAGGGGGCAGGACTCGGGGTAGGGCGGTATCGTGTTCATCGCAAGCCTCGTGCAGAAATGGGCAGGTTGTGAAGAGGCCACTTTAACCGGCTGCCTTGGGGACCGAGCGCTGTCGGCGGACAGCGGCGGCGCGCAGCCGACCAGGTGATCGATGCCGTGTTTTGCGTCGTGTTGCCGTACCACGAGGCGCTTACCGGCAAGGCGCGGTATGCGGAATCGATGATCTGATGCACTCCACCGTGCCGTTTGCTACCCGGTAGGCGAGGTCGGCGGTGTCGAGCAGAGCCGTCTGATGCGAGATGGCCAGAATGGTCAGGTCACCGGAAAGCCGGCGCAGGGTCCGACAGATCTCCGCCTCACTGGCGGGATCGAGGGCACTGGTGGCCTCGTCGAGCACCAGCAGCTGCGGCCGCCGCACCAGGGCCCGGGCGATGGTTATGCGCTGGCGCTGACCGCCGGACAGGCGGCTGCCCCGTTCACCGACCGCGGTATTCATCCCGTCGGCAAAGCCCTGGACGAAGTCCCAGGCACCGGCATCCCGCAGCGCTCGCTCCACATCGTTTTCGGTCAGCTCGGGGTCGCCGAGGGTGACGTTCATGAAGATGGAATCGTGGAGCAGCAGGGTGTCCTGGGGCACATAGCCGATGGTGCGCCGCCAGGCCTTGAGGTCGATATCTTCAAGTGGCACGGTATCGAGGCGTACCTGGCCTTGTTGGGGGATCAGAAGGCCGATGATGAGGTCGACGATGGTGGTCTTGCCAGCCCCGGAGGGACCGATAATGGCCACGAAGGCCCCCTTGGGAATGGTCAGCGATACGGAGTCGAGGACCCGGTGACCCTTGTAGGAGAAGCCCACGTCCTCCACCCTGATGGTCTCGGTGAACGAAGGAATGGTGGTGCCGGTAATGACCTCCCGCTCCTTTTCGGTCTGATCGATGAGGGTTTGGACCGACCAGTAGGCGCTTTCGGTAGCGCCCATCGACTGGTAATCGGTCTGGGCCTTCTGCAGCGCCTTGATGATCTTGACCAGCATGAACATCATCACCAGAATGGTCGTCAGCGGCACATGGTACCAGACCATGGTGACGTAGAGCACCAGGGAGAAGAATATGGTGAGCAGGGGCTCCTGCAGGGCCTTGAGGCCCTCCTTGCTGAAGACTTCGTTCTGCAAGGCCTTGTTGAGCGACTCGGTTTCGCCATGGAGCATGCGGATCGCCACATCCTCCTGGGCCATTGCCCTGAGCGGTTTGATGGACTGCAGGGTGTCGGTCAACAGCGCCAGAACCGCCTTCATAATGCGGGTCTGATTGCGTCCGGCCGCCTTGGCGCGGGTTACCAGATAACGCAGGGCGTAGAGGATGATCATTCCTGCGGCCAGGGTCCCCAGGGTCGCCTGCCAGGCGACCAC
This sequence comes from Desulfopila sp., assembly GCA_047973425.1. Lineage (GTDB taxonomy): Bacteria > Desulfobacterota > Desulfobulbia > Desulfobulbales > Desulfocapsaceae > Desulfopila. The sequence goes on along the minus strand of JBKEBZ010000069.1, from coordinate 17,095 downwards.
CAGGGCGATCGAAGCGTAGACCAGGGCATAGACCAGGTCGGCTATAACCCGGATCCCGAAAGAATAGGCCTCCGCCGCCCGTTTGGCCTCGGTGGCGAAGGCATTGCCGAATTTGCCGATCGGCTGATGGATATAGTATTCCCAACGCGATGCGAACAGCGCATGTATCAACGAGATCCGCAGGTCGGTGGCCAGTTGGGCGACCATGTAGCCCACCCGCTTGTTGGCCAGAAGGACCAGCAGGGCCTTGATGAGGATGCTGAGCGAAAAGGCGAAGAGCAGCATACCCACGGACGGGGTCAGGCCGATCGCCGAAAACAGCTGCTCGACCAGTCGTCCCAGGGACGATTGCGATTCGGCCGGAGCCATCACGCCGGAGCCATCGAAGGCCAGGGTGAGCAGCGGCACCAGCATCGACAGGCCAAAACCCTCGGCGATGCCGGCAAACAGCACAGCCAGGACGGTGAAGACGCTCTGGAGAGGATAACGTTGAAAGAACAGAAGAATCAACTGCACGACGGCTTCCGCTTACCTCCGGTTGTTGCGCAGATCGGCGAAGGCCGTGGCGATCGTTTCGACCTGCTGGGGCGTGTGGGCGGCGCTCATGCTGCAGCGCAGCAGGACGCCACCGTCTGGGGTGGCTGGAGGCAATACCATGTTGACATAGACCGAGCGGTCGAGCAGACCGGCCCAGTCAGCGTAGGCTTCTTCCAGGTTGTCGTAGCGGATAGCGATGACCGGACTCGGCTCGGGGCCGACAGCGTAACCTATCTGCTGCAACCTGGCATAGAGGTTTCTGGCATTGTCCCAGAGGGTGGTGCGCAGTTCGGGATGGCTGCGGATGACCTTGAGCGCCATCCGGGTCGAGGCGATGGCCGAGGAGGCGGAAGAGGCGGTAAAGATATAGGGCCGGCTGGCATAGCGAACGAGGTCGAGTTCGGGATGGTTACTGCTGCAGAAACCGCCGATTGCCCCGAGACTCTTGCTGAAGGTGCCGACCACGAAATCGACATCGTCCTCGACCCCGACCTCCTCGGCCAACCCCCGGCCGTTGACGCCGAGAACGCCCAGCGAGTGGGCTTCATCGACCAGCAGGGATGCGCCGTACTGTTTTTTGAGGGCGACGATTTCCGTCAGGGGCGCCCGGTCACCCAGCATGCTGTAGATCCCTTCGATGACGATCAGCACGTTGGTGTTGCGGCTGGCCAGCCGCCGCAGTCGTTTCTCGAGGTCGGCCGGATCGTTGTGCTTGAAGCGGATGACTTCGGCCCCGCCCATCCTGCAGCCGTCGTAGATCGAGGCATGACAGTCGCCATCGAGCAGAATGACCTCTTCCGGTCCGACCAGGGTGGAGAGGATAGCCAGGTTGGCCACGTATCCGGTCGAGAAGACGATGGTCTTCTTTTTGCCGAGAAACTCTGAGAGTTCACGTTCGAGGGCCAGGTGGCCGCTCAGGGTGCCGTTGGCCATCCGCGAGCCGGTAGTGCCGGTTCCTTCACGCTCCACCGCCCGGCAGGAGGCATCGATACAATCCGGATGAAAGGTGAGGCCCAGGTAGTTGTTGGTGCCGGCGAGGATGACCGGTTGACCGGCGATCTTTGCCTCGGTGGCCGACTGGATGTCCTCGATGACTACATTGAAAAATCTGCCGTAATTTTCGGCCATCGCCGCACGATCGGCAGCCAGCCTCTGGAATTTGTCAAAAAGAGCCACGGTTATTTCTTTCCTAGAATTTTTTGGATTTCGGTCGCCAGGTCGCTGGGGGTGCGAACCTCGGGCATCACGTTCATCGGGATAGAGATGTCGAAACTGTCCTCGAGGGCCTCAAGGATCTCGAGCACCTTCATCGAGTCGAGTCCCAGGTCATCGACCAGGTTCAAGTCTTTGGTTACAGTCGGCCCGTCCGGCGGCATCGCCGCTGCCAGCACCGTGGTAACTTTCGCTACTATCTCATCGTAATCCTGCATTGGTATGCTCCTTGGGGTTGTGGCTTGCCACCCGTGATGCGAGGCATCTACCGGGGCAGAGCAAAGGTGCTGGTCAGGCCTGCCGCAAGGTCGACCTGTGGTTGCCAGCCGGTGGCCTCTGCCAGTTGGCGGTTGTCGGCGACCCAGTCGGGATGGATCAGTTCCCGGACCTTGCCGGGAGTCAGCATCGGCTGGAACCCGAATATTCCGGCCATTTTCTGGTTGAGGGCTGCCAGTCGGGTAAGAAAAGAAACGGGGATGCTCACCCGGCGAACCGGCCTCTGCCGCAGCTCTGCGACCACCTCGATAATCTCCTGCCAGGAGTAGCCGCCCGTTTTACCATCATGGAGTTCAAATATCTGCCGGTCCTGGTGACAGCCGGTAAGCCAGGATTCTATCGCCCGGGCCAGGTCCTCGACATGGATGAGGGAAACCCGGTTGGAATCCGGGCCGATGAGCGGCGCCACCCCTCTTTGCAACATCCACTGGAACAGCGGCCGCATCTCCTTATCTCCGGGACCGTAGACGGCAGGCGGTCGCAGGATACCCCGGAACATCGCACCGTCACAGGCCATCAGGGCCTCCTCGCCATGCCGCTTGCTGGCTGCGTAGAACGACAGTTGTGGCGCGCGGGCGGCCAGTGAGGAAAGCAGCAGAAAACGGGGTGGCTGGGGGAGCCCTGCGGCAATTCTGGCCAGTTGAGTGGTTGCCTCGACGTTGACCAGGTCAAAGTCGCTGGCACTTTTGCCCCGCACCGCGCCGGCGCAATGGATCACGGCGCTGACACCGGTAATGAGGCGCTCTAGAACTCCCGGATCATGCAGTTCACCGACCAGCCATTTGACATCGAGATCCCGGGGCTCTCGTCCCGTGGTCGCTGGCCGGATGAGCGCCCGCAGCCGCCAGCCTGACGCGGTCAAACGTCTGGCGACCCTTTGGCCGATAAAGCCGGTGGCGCCAGTTATGGCAATGGGCTTCTGCATGGGCTTATCCCAAAACTCCTCAGTGCGGCAAGTTCTGTTACCGGGCCGACGAGCTGCTTGGTTCGTTGTGGTTGAGGCAATATGGTCCAGCCATGCTGGTTTATCCCAAGACCCCTCAGTGCGGCAAGTTCTGTTACCGGGCCGATGAACTGCTTGGTTCGTTGTGGTTGAGGCAATATGGTCCAGCCATGCTGGTTTATCCCAAAACCTCTCAGTGCGGCAAACTCTGTTACCGGGCCGACGAGTTGCTTGGTTCGTTGTGGTTGAGGCAATATGGTCCAGCTATGCTGGTGAGGAAAACGAGCGGTGCCCTCCGCCCGGTCAGCGAGAAGAGACCGCCGCTGTGGTGGACGCGCGGGCCATGAACGCATAAAAAATGGAAACCACCCCGGTCGCCAAGGCTCAGGAGAGCTCGCTGGCGCTGGTGGTGCTGGCGATCTTTTCGAGGTAGATTTTCTTGGTCGCATGTCGTGACGGCTTACCGGAGGTGGTGCGGGTCAGGGTGCCTCGCGGTACCAGCTCGATCACGCAGTCGACTCCCAGCTCCTGGCGAATGAGTCGGCGGAGTCGGGTAATGAGGTCGAGTCGCTGTTGCTGTTCGGACAGCCGGCATTCGACCATCATCACCGCCAGTTCCTCGTCCTGAGAGCTGTGAACGAAGAAGGCCATGGCGTCGCCGGTGCGGATCTCCTCCTGGCATTCCGCCAGATATTCGATATCCTGGGGCCAGATGTTGCGACCATTGATAATGATCATATCCTTGGCCCGGCCGGTGATCACGATTTTGTTGCCGACCCGGTAGGCGATATCACCGGTATCGAACCAGCCATCGTCAGACAGTACTTCCCGGGTGAGCTTCAGGTTGCCGAAGTAGCCGGACATCAAACTCGATCCGCGCAGGTACAGATTGCCACAGAGCCTCTCGGCAAGCGGCTGGCCCTGTTCGTCGCGGATTTCGGCCTCATAGCCGGGCATCAAGACACCGCATTTGACAAAGGTGGTTGTCCGGTCAGTCTCTTCTCCATCGGCCACTGGCACGGCCCGGCCATTTTCCATCAGCTCGTCGGTGTCGACCCGATCGACCTGCATTCCCTGGCCCAGAGGGCTGAAGGTAACCGCCAGCGAACATTCGGCCATACCGTAGCAGGCGAGAAAGGCCCGCTCATCGAAGCCGGCCGGAGCCAGCTGCCTGGCAAAGCGGTCAAGGGTCTGTGGCCGGATGATCTCAGCGCCGACACCGGCTACCCGCCAGCTGGCGAGGTCGTAGACCCCCGGGTCGCTGTCGCGCAGTCGTCGTGCCACCAGGTCATAACCGAACGGCGGGCTAAACGAGATGGTTCCCTTGTTTTCCGACAACAGCTTCAGCCACAGCCGCGGCCGCATCGCGAAATCCCTGGTCCTGAGGTAATCCACCGAAACCTGGCAGGCCATCGGCACCAGCACCAGGCCGACCAGGCCCATGTCGTGAAAGAAGGGCAGCCAGGAGACGGCGCGATCGCCTGTGCGGACCTGGACCCCATGCTGGATAATGATTTTCAGGTTATGGCAGACGGCCGCCTGGGTTATCATCACCCCCCGGGGGAAACGGGTGCTGCCGGAGGTGTATTGCAGGTACGCGAGTTCGTTTGCTTTTTTAGGCTGAAGTTGAACCTTTGAATCGGGCAGCTCCTGGAGGTCGACCAGGCGACCGACGAACCGGATATCGAGTCCCTGGGCGGCTTCCGCCAGATAGGGCATAAAGTCTTCGGTGGCAAGGGCGATCCTGGCCTGACAATCGACGAGCAACCGGGTGATCTGCTCGATATAGGCGTCTTTGCCGTTGAGCTGAATCACCGCAGGCAGCGGCACTGGAGTTAAGCCTGCATATTGACAGGCAAAGAAAAGCCGGACAAAATCAGGGTGCGTATCAGCGATCAAGGCGACGCGTGCCCCGCGGGGCAGATCGAGGGTCATGAGTTTTCTGGCCAGAGAGTATGCTTCGTCACGCAGAACGGCATACGGCAGAGGTTGGTAGATCTCCCCCCGCCCCGAATAAAAATTATACCCTGTCTCGCCGTTCGCTGCATAATCCAATGCTTCAACAAGTGTGGTAAAGTCCCCTGCGCGCAAAGGTAAATTATGTGAGGTTGGCGTACCCTGCATGGTATCTTGAATCTCCAACTGGTTTAAAAGAGTTAAAAAGTGTTACAATGTGCCGCACACCTGCGCCGCATGTATCTCTGTGGCCTTCAGTGCTGCAAAATGCTGGCCAGGGGCTGGCTGTTTCAGAGGATACGTCGCTCATCTGAAAGGACTTTTCATCAGTACAATAAACGCATACTTTTAACAAAATCCTCACCATTGTACCAGGAAAAAAACAGGAAATACTACTATGCCAATAATTTTGCAACCCCTTATCGCGGTTGGAGCCCTGCTCCTGCTTTTTGTGGCGCCGAGGCAAAGCCATGGTGAACAACAGCCTGATACTGCTTGGCTTTCGCAATTGCCCGCCTGGCGGGAACTCCATTTCGTCGCCTCGACCCTGCCGGCGAGGATTTCGGTGTCGGTACGGGTGGCCGCGGTGGCCGATCCCCTGACCGTCGATCCCGATCTGGCGATTGGTTGTCCCGAGGCTCCGCCGGCCACCGGGCTCATGGCCCAGACGGTCGATTTTGTGGCGGAGGGGCCCCTGGTCGGCGACACCTTCTACGCCGAACGTTCGTTTTTCACAGGCGGCACCCTCGCACCCTACCAGCGTATCCGCTGGCGTAACGACGATGGTGACCGGTGGCTGAAGAGCTACTGCTGGCAACCCGCGGGGGTCGAGCGAACCAGGATGGCGCCAGCCATGGCCCGCCAGGGAGAAACGGCGCCGGTCAGCTGGTCGCGCCGGGCAATCGATCTCTACCCTTATCCCGCAAACAGGGGTGATTGTCGCCGGGTACTTGACGCCAATCTGCTGCTGTACTTTCTATCCACCCGGTCGACCGGCGCGCCGGCAGATGAGGCATCGCTTTGTGTCTTTGGCAAAAAACAGTTACATCTTCTGACCATCACCAGCCGCACCGCCGATTCCGTGGCTACCGGGCAGCCTCTGACGATCTCCCGGATCTCCGTACATGATCTGCCGCCGGCAGATGAAAAGGCGGAATCCTTTTCTTTTTTCGGTCTCAAACATGACCTCGAGGTGGCCATCGATCCTGCAACCTCTCTGCCCCTCTGGGTTCGCGGCCGGGCCAGGGGGCTCGGCATGGTCACCCTGCAGCGTACTGGCGGAATCTCATGGGACGGCACTCCGCTTGCCGGCCCGGTCAGCGGGTCGTGACCCGACCGGCGAGGATCTCCTCGACAAAACGGTAGTCGGCCGGGGTGTCGACGTCGATCGCCGCCTCGGCAAAGGGCATCTCTACCACCCCGGCCCGGCAACCCAGCCGTTGTGACAGCTGGTCCATGACCTCCGCCAGGGTCAGTCGACCCAGGAGATAGCGGAGCACCGTCAGCCAGCCCAGGGTCGCCACGACCCGCAAGGGATTCTTGCGCTGCCGCTCGACCCGACGCCAGAACGCGGGCACGCATCGCGAGTCCGGGGTGAGGAAGGCGAAGAGGTTGCAGGAGCAATAGGCCCCGTCCCGGAACCTGTAGGCCGTTCGCGTTGTCTGGGGGTAGCTGCTGGTCACTGTCTGGTGGCTGGCGACCGCTGCGACCACGTCACAGCCGGACAAAACCGCCTGGTCGCAGAAGTGCTGGACCATTGGCGGGCTGAGCAGGGCATGGTCGCTGGTGGTGACCAGCAGGGGACGTGCCACCGGCTGGACATCGATTGCCGCCAGGGTGCTCAGGCTCGGGGTCTGGCGGTTGGCGATCCACCGGGCCCTGCCAGTGGCGATCGCCTCGGACAGGGCCCGGTCCTCGGCGACGACGGCCTCAGGGGGGCCGCAGAGCAGGATATCGTCGATCTGGCCGGATTCTTCCAGTGCGGTCAGTACCCTGAACAGCATCGGCACTCCTTCCACCGGTGCCAGCGATTTGCAGCGCACGCCGGCGGTGGCGGCCACCGGATTGCCGTGTTCTCTATCGGCGGCCAGGACGATGGCCGAAAAACTGGATTTTCCGCTGTCCATCATCTGTCGCCTGAGATATCCCGGCCGTAGATACGGTAGGTCTTGTAGACCACGCCGCCGAAATCCTCGATGATATCGTTGGTGCCGGTATTGTCTTCGAGGATCCATGACAGTTCGGCCGCCTCCATGCCGACCTCGAGGGCTGCCTCCTGGACATCGTGGATGGCCCGATAGGCCAGTGTCACCCCCAGCAGGGTCTCGTGGTATTTGCTGAGCACGCCCATCAGCAGGATCCGGCCGGTCCGGGGTTTCTGCATTTTCAGACGCCAGAGCAGCTTGCACCAGCCCAGGGGGAACAGGGCGCCGTCGAGATCACGGATCGCCTCGTTGAGATTGGGCAGCAGCACCACGAAGGCTGCCGGTTCCTCGCCGAGGGAGACGATTCTGACCAGCCGATTGTTGATCAAGAGTTTCAGGTCGTTGGCGAGGTGGCCGAGCTCGGCTTCGGTGAAGGGTACGAATCCCCAGTTGTTCGCCCAGGCGTCGTTGAAGATCGTAAAGACGATCGCCAGGTCTTCGGCGAAGTGGGATTTTCGTAAGCACCGGCTGGTAATCCGCTGCCTGTCCGAGGCTCGGATGAGTCGCCTGCGAGTGGCCGATGGCGCAACCCGGCTGTCGATCAGATAGGCCAGCAGGTCCTTTTCTTTCCGGTAGCCGCACTGTTCCACCCACTGACCGTAATAGGGACGGGCATGGCCCATCATCATCGAGGGTGGGCTGTCAAAGCCGTCGACCAGCAGGCCGCACTCCTGATTGATGGAAAAGTTGAAGGGGCCGATGGCCCGCCGCATTCCCCGGCTCTTCAGCCACCTTTCGGCGGTGGTGAACAGCGCTGTAAAGGTTTCGGCCCGGTCTTCGGCCTCGATCATCCCCCAGAAACCGGTGTTGTCTCCATATCGTTCGAGATAGAGCTGGTCGACCTGGGCGCTGATCCTGCCCACCGGCACTCCGTCGCGCAGGGCCAGCCACAGCCGACAGGAGGCGTGCTCGAAGTAAGGGTTTTTGGGGGAAAGATGGCTCTTGCGTTCCATGATCAGTGGCGGTACCCACACCGGATCATCGCGATATATTGACCATGGCAGCCGGATGAACTGGTCGCGGTGACGAGCGGTTTCGACCATCACGATCGAGAGGTTGCTCTCTCCCGAGGCGACATTGGGGGCTGGAGCGGAGATTCCGGGAGCTGTATCGTTCATTGGCCTTTGTTTATATGAAACTCGTCAGCACGGAAAGCTCTGTTACCGCGCCGAGGAGTTTCATGTTTTGTTGTGGCTGAGGCTCTCTGGTCCAGGCATGCTGGTTTGTGGGCTGAAAGAAAAGTTCGGTTGCCGGGCCGTCAGTGGCCGGGCCGGGCCACGGACGGACAGCCAGTTCCACAGCTCAGGTCTCAAGCGGCGATTGCAGAGGCCGAATCTACCATAACTTCGCTGGCGGAACAAGTTGAAAGGGCTGATGATTCATCTGGACGGCCTGACCAGCATGGCCTAACTCAGATAGTCTCAGACAACGGAAACATGCAACTCCTCGGCGTGGCGACAGAGCTTTTCGTGCCGATGAGTTGCCGAGAAAGAAAGTTCTCGCTTCCTGGAGATGAATTTGCTATTGCTAGAGCCTGCCGGCCGGCGGCCAAGAAGGTTGTTCTGGGGGCGGCCTTAAGCGTCGGCGGAATTGAGTTGGTTGTCGGCTTGACAAAAAGACGATAAAGGGCAACTCTAACCAGCAAGGCTGGACCAGGAAGCCTCAACTGCAACGAGCCGATAGAACGTGGCGGTCCGGTAACAGAGCTTTCCGCGCTGGCGAGTTTTCGCTCAAAGCGTTGGATGTGAAATAGAGAGAAGGACGAAGTGGATGAAAGCGATCATCTTGAGTGCTGGTCAGGGCAGGCGACTGTTGCCATTGACGACCAATCTTCCCAAATGCCTGGTGACGGTCCAGGGAAAATCACTGCTCGAGTGGCAGATCGGCGAGTTGCACAAATGCGGCATCGAGCAGATCACCGTGGTGACCGGCTACCGTCGCGACAAAGTCGATGAACTGTTGTCCGGGCAGCCTCGGTTGCAGCGGGTGCAGGCGAAGTACAACCCCGAATATGACACGGCCGATAATCTGGTGAGTTGCTGGTCGGTGCGCGACGAGATGGCCGAGGACTTCGTGCTGCTCAACGGCGATACCCTGTTCGAGGCCCCGGTGCTCAAGCGGCTGCTCGCCTCGCCTGGCGCCCCGATCACCGTGACGATCAACCAGAAAGAACACTATGACGATGATGACATGAAGGTCTCCCTGGCGGGGAGTCGACTTGTCAGGATCGGTAAGAAACTGTCCCCGTCGCAGACCCAGGGCGAATCCATCGGTATGATCCTGTTTCGTGGCCAGGGCCCGGAGATCTTCAAGAGCGAATTGGTCGAGGCCCGGAGCGACCCCCGGGTGAGCGGCCGCTGGTACCTGTCGGTGATCGACACCATTGCCAGAAAGCGTGAGGTCCAGACCTGCTGTATCACCGGGCTGCTCTGGTGTGAGGTCGACTGTCCTGCCGATCTGCAGGATGCGACCCGGGTCGTCGCCGGCTTCGGGGCGTCGCCTCTTTCCGGGGCAGGCAGCGGGGCGGCCCGGCTGTCGGCCGATGCGACGGTCTGAACACGGTGTCTCCGGGAGCCACATCGCCGTGAGGCGGCTGGCTGTGCCGGTTGTTTCGGGCGCAGCCGGTTCCTCTATCTCGGACAGCAGATGATCATCGATCGTTACCTCATTCGGGAGATCATAAAACCGGCATTGACCATCTGTGTGGTCTTGGTCTGTATCTTCGGCTGCTATATCGCCACCCGCTACGGTGAGGATGCGCTCCAGGGGTCGTTGCCCGGTCTGGCCGTGCTGCAGCTGGTGGGGTTGCGGATCGTGATCGCCCTCGAGGTGCTGCTGCCGACCACCCTCTATTTTTCCGTTGTGATCGCCTTGAGCCGGCTCTATCGCGATGGTGAGCTGGTGGCCATGTTTGCCTGCGGCATCAGTCTCGCCCAGGTGGTGCGGGCGGTCTGCCTGGTCGCCCTGGTCGGCAGCATCCTGGTCGGTTGCCTGTCACTCTTTCTCCGTCCCTGGGCCTGGAACCAGTTTTTTGCGGTGAAGGCGGTGGCCAAGGCCAGCTTTGATCTGACCAGGGTGCGGGGGGGGAATTTTTATAGCAGCGGCAACCGGATCATCTTTGCCGACGAGGTGGAGCAGCAACAGGGGGTCGCCCGGCGAGTCTTCATCCGGACAGAGCGGCCGCAATCCCTGCAGATTATCTCCGCCGCCCGGGCCAGACAGTACACGGACGGCAACAGCGGCGAGCCGGTGCTGCACCTTGAAGACGGCCATCTCTACGAGTTCTCTGCCCTCGCTGACAAGGGTCTGATCCTCGATTTTGCCGGTTCGACGATGCCGCTTGCGCCCAAGGAGGCGGTCGAGTCGACCTATCGGGTGAAGTCGGTGTCCACCAGAGACCTCCTTGGTTCGGATCGCCTCGATGAGCTGGCGGAGCTGCAGTGGCGGCTCATCGCGCCCATCTCCACACTGTTACTTGCCCTGATCGGCGTGCCTCTCAGTCGCGTTGGGCCCCGTCATGGGAAAAATACCAATTTTATCGCCGCTATCGGCATATTCGCCGTCTACTACAACTTCAGCGCCCTGGCCAAGAAGTGGGTGGCCCAGGGGGTGCTTCCTGTTCTGCCGGGACTCTGGTGGGGGCAGATCCTGCTGGCGATTCTGGTCGGACTGCTGTTCTGGTGGCCACTTTGGCTGCGGACCGGCCACCGCCGGTAACCAGGCAATATCGACTGTTGTGCCGTCATGCGTACTCTCGATCTCTATATCGCTAGAAGCTTTCTCCGCTATTTTCTTCTTATCGCCGCTGTCTTGCTGGTGCTGTTCAGCCTGCTGGAACTCATCTCCCAACTCGACGACGTCGGCACCGGCAACTACCATCTGGCGGATGCGCTGCGTTATGTCCTGTGCACCCTGCCCAAACGACTGTTTGATCTGATGCCGGTGAGCACCCTGCTGGGCGGGCTCATCGCCCTCGGGGTGCTGGCCGACCATGGCGAACTGACCGCGATGGAGGCCTCCGGCATCTCCACCTGGCGCATCTGCGGGGCGGCGCTGTCGACGGGCCTGCTGCTGATGGTCGTCGCCGGTATCCTGGCCGAGCTGGTGGTGCCGGGTACCGAACAGATGGCCCGCACCGGTCGGGCCCAGGCCCTTGCCGAAACCGGGATCACCATCACCAGGGAGGGGTTCTGGGCCCGCACCGGTCAGGGATATATTCAGGTCGGCCGGATGACCGGTCGTGGTGAAGCCGTCGATATTTCGCTGTTCACTTTCACCGGTGACGGTCGTCTGAAAAGCTATGTCCACGCCGACCATGGGACGCTGACCGAGAACGGCAACTGGCTGCTTTCAGGCCTTACCGACAAGGAGATCGCTGCCCACGATATCGTCACGACCCACCCCCCGGCCATGACCCTCGAATCGTTTCTCACCGTGGCGCAGGCCAGTGCCCTGGAGGTGCCACCCTACAGCCTTTCGGCCCAGGACCTGTTCCTCTATATCGATGCCCTTGAGCACAGCGGTCAGAATGCCGACCAGTACCGTATCGCCCTCTGGCGGAAGCTGACCGTGCCGTTGACCACCATGGCGATGGTCCTGCTCTCGCTCAGTTTTGTGTTCGGTTCCACCCGGATGGTCAGTGCCGGCTACCGGATAACCGCCGGAACCCTCTGTGGCATACTGCTCTATTTTTCCGATCAGATCCTGATCCAGTGGGGGATGTTTTTCAGCCTGCCACCAGTGGTGACGGCGATGCTGCCGGTAGTGCTGATCATGGCGATAGCCGTTTTCCGGCTGCGCCACCTTCGCTGACCCATACCGTGCTGGTTTATCCGAAACTCGCCAGCACGCATGAACTTCGTTACCACGCCGGGAAGTCTGATGTTTCGTCGTGGCTGAGGCTTTTTGGTCCAGCCGTGCTGGTCAGATTGCTGGCATCGGCAGGGTGAGATGTTGGCGATCGTAATCGATGAAACAGCGCTGACGCAAAGAGAAAATTCTTCTGCAAACGGTGAGTTGCCAGGTTCCCGGCCGCCCGGTCTGGATCCTGTAGAGAAGATAGGCTGCCCGCTTCTCGCGGTGGCCGGCGAGGGCCGCCGCCGACGAGACCCCGAGGACCGGTACGGTCCCGGCTCCGGTGACCATCTGGGTCGTCAGTGTCCTGTGGGCATGGCCGAACAGCACCAGGTGGACCGGATAGCGGCCGAGCAGCTGCTGCAGGGCCGCCATGTCGGTAAGGCATTTGCGGCCATCCACCACCCCGGCTACCGGCGGGTGATGGAGGGCGACGATCTGAAACAGCGGCTGGTCCGCCAGCCGCTGCAGGATCGTCTCGAGCCTGGCCAGCTGCGCCTTGCCGATGGCGCCGTCAGCGAGGTGCAGTTTGGCAGGGCGGGCCGTGCTGATGCAGATAAGGGCGACGGGTCCGCGGAGCCGTACCGTGGGGTAGAGCATTTGCAGCCGTTGTGGCTGGGCTGTGGCGCTCTCCTGGTCGGCGGTCATATAGTCGAGCCAGTGGGCGAAGGTGTCCTGCCAGGGGGTGGAGACATAGGTGTCATGGTTGCCTGGCAGGACGGTGACCCGGTCAGCCGGGCCGAGCGAGTCGAGGTACGCTCTGGCCTTGATGAATTCTGCAGGTAGACCCAAATGGGTAAGATCGCCGGTAATTACCGTATGATCGGGTTTAGTCCTTTGCAAATCCCGGCGTAGAATGGTAAGAAGCTCATCATCGTGCCCGGTCTGGCGCCCAAACCGCCAGCGCAGATAGCCCAGAGTCCGCTTGCCGAGAAAGTCCTGGGGCCGCATGGTCTCAAGGCAGGCGAAATGGAGGTCGGAGAGGTGGGCGAGGACAAAGCCACTCCCGTCATCCGGGTGGCTGTCGGCCCGGGTATCATCTTCGGAAGAACAGAGAACGGCCATGGCAGTTTGGGGTAGTACCTTGTGTGTTGTGGTTGGCTGAAACTACAGGCGATGGCAAACCAGCATGGCTGGGCCAGAAAGCCTCAGCCACACCGAACCGTGAAACTCCTCGGCGCGGTAACAGCGTTTTCCGTACTGACGATTTTCGGATAAACCAGCATGGCTGGGCCAGAAAGCCTCAGCCACCAACGAACCATGAAAATCCCGAGGAAGTGTCAACGACTCCTTGTCGGCGATTTTCGGATAAAAGACACCAGAGCGTGATGGTCCTGATGGTGTCATTGGCTGTTGCAGGGCGTTGTCCACCGCTATGGGGGCGGCGCCGTCAGAACATGGGGAGAGCATGAGCGATTTTGTCTATTTTATCCAGCCCAGCCCGGTGCGGCTCTGGGGCCTGACCAGTGTCGAGCGGGTCGAACGGCTGCTGGCCGCTTACCCTGTACAACGGCTCGATCGTCTCGATCGCAATCTCGGGGCGGATGATTCCATCCTGTTGATGCGTGGTGATTATCTGTTTGATGACCGGCTGCTGCCCCACCTGATCACGACACCGTCGCTGATTCTTGACGGAGGCGAGCAAAATGATACGATCGTTGCCGTTCACGCTCCGGGATCTCTCGCTTTGCAGGCCCTTGCCGTTGCTGACGGCACGGCTTCTGGCGATACGCTTGTCGGGTTCACCAGAGAGAGCCCGGCCACGGCCCCGGTAGCCTATCGGGAGGATCTGCGTAAATCAGAAACTCCCTTTGTACTCCCGATTACCATGGAGAACAAGGAGAAAGTCGAGCGAAGACTGTTCGACTGGTCCTACAAGGGGATTACCGACCTCGTCACCAAATGGCTCTGGCCCCGGCCGGCCCGCTGGGCGGTGGGCCGGTGCGTACAGTACCGTATTCGTCCCAACCAGGTGACGATCGTCAGCCTGGTACTGGTGATCATCGCCGGCTGGTGTTTTTTCCGCGGCCAGTTCGGCCTCGGGCTTATGGCCGGCTGGCTGATGACCTATCTCGACACCGTCGATGGCAAACTGGCCCGGGTGACCATGCAGTCGAGCCGATTCGGCCACTATTTCGATCACCTGATCGATCTGATCCATCCGCCGATCTGGTATCTTTTCTGGGGACTTGGCCTGGGTGCGGCCCAGCGGCAGCAACTTGGCTGGCCACTGGCTACCCTGGTTATCGCCATCTTCGCCGGCTACATCGTCGGTCGGCTGGTCGAGGGGGGGTTCCAGGCGGTGTTGAGAAGCAGTTTCAATATCTTCTGCTGGCGACCCATCGATGCCTATTTCCGGCTGGTGACCGCCCGGCGCAATCCCTGTCTGATCCTGTTGACCGGCAGCCTGCTTGTCGGCCGTCCCGAGCTTGGCCTCGTGGCCGTGGCCTTCTGGACGGTGGTCACCACCCTGTTTTTGCTGGCGCGATTGGCGCTGGCGGTGGTGGCCCGGCTGCGTCAGGGCACGCTCACCTCCTGGCTGGCGCTGGTCGATCGACCACCGTATCGCGGCTCACTGGCGGCCCGGCTCTTTACCCGGCAGGCCGAAAGCGACCTGGGGGAAGGGGTGCGTGACTGAGAACCCGGTGAACACGCTGTACTCGCCCCAGGAGCGTCCAGCATGCATAGGCGTACTGGTCAACCCACTGGGCGGCAGGAATCGGCGCCGACAGCAGGCTCTCATTGCCCTTGAGAGACGCTGCCGAGGTGCCGGTATCCGTGTCTGGCACTGGGTACAGACGGCGGAGGAGATCGAACTGGCCTTGGCGGAATGTGCCCGGGTGCAGACGGATATTCTGGTTATCCATGGCGGTGACGGCACGGTCCAGGCCAGTCTCACCGTTCTTTATGGTCCTGACAGTCCTTTTCCAGAGGTGCCGCCGCTGTTGCTGTTGAAAGGGGGGACCACGAATCTGATTGCAGGCGATGTGGGCATTGCCGGCAGTCAGGAGCAGGCCCTGGTCAGGCTCTGCCACTGGGCCGAAGGCGACGGCGCGCCGCTCTCCGCGGTGAGGCGGCCTCTCCTGCGCCTGCTGGTGCCCGGGCATGGGCCGAAGTACGGTATGTTCTTCGGGGCAGGCTGTGTCATCGCGGCGACCCGGTTCTATCACCAGCACCTGCATGGCAGAACCATGCAGGGATTGCCGGGGATCTGCATGACCGCGGCCCACTCGCTGTGGACCCTCCTGGGTCGGCGGCGGAGCCTGGTCGGTTCGACCCCGATGGCGCTGCACCTGTCGGGGGAGAGGGGCGAGCAGGGTCAATTCATCATCTTTTTGGCCAGTACTCTCCAACGATTCGTGTTTGGCTTAAAACCGTTCTGGGGGCAGGAAGAGGGACGGCTGCGGTTGACCGCGGTCAAATCCGGGGCGAGGAAACTGTTCTGGCTCCTGCCCTGGCTGGCCTGGGGCCGTCTGACTCGGCATGGCATCAGGACCAACGGCTATCTTTCCTGCAATACCGACGAAGTGCAGCTCCACCTGGCCGACAGCGTGGTTCTCGATGGTGAGATGTATGCCCCATCATCTGCTGTCCAGCCGGTGGTTCTGCAATATGGTGGTGAGGCCACTTTTCTCCAGATATGAACCGTGCCATCGATTCTCAGCTGCTGACCACGGTCCGCACCAGTCTCCGGGCCCCGTCCACGGCCGCTGTCAACAGCCTGGTCCAGTTGCTGCTGGCCAGATATGGCGAGGCGGTCCAGGCCATTGTCTTCTATGGGTCCTGCCAACGCAACACCGATGATCTCGACGGGCTCTTCGATCTCTACCTGCTGGTGGACGACTATCGCGCTGTCAGCTCTTCGAGGGGGATTGCCTTGCTGGGGCGGTTGCTGCCGCCCAACGTCTATTATCTCGAGACCCGCTATGGCGAGAAGACGATCCGGGCCAAATATGCGATCCTGTCAATGGCGGATCTGGCCCGGGGCACTTCCCGGCGCTGGTTTCACTCTTATCTCTGGGCCCGGTTCTGTCAGCCGACTCTGCTGGTGTATCGCCGAGACGATGAGGTGGCCGACCGGGTCGTCGCCTGTTGCGCCCAGGCGGTGGTCACCTTCGTTGGCCGGGTCCTGCCGCGGCTCGGCGAATCCTTTAGCTGCCAGGACCTCTGGCAGAACGGGCTGGCCCTGACCTACCGGGCCGAGTTGCGACCGGAAAAGGTCGACAGGCCAGTTCGTCTCTTTATGAGTAACCCCGATTATTTCCGTGAAGTGACCCGGCCGGCCATGGCCTCGCTTGGTGTGCCGGTGGTGGTCGATAGCACCGGCGAAGCCGAGCTCTATCGGCTGGTCATTCCGCCAGCCCGTCGGCTGTTTTCCTGCCTGAGCTGGCGTTTGCGGATAATTCAGGGCAAATTCCTCTCCGTGGTCCGGCTGATCAAGGCGAGCCTGACCTTTGCCGGCGGTGCCGATTATATCGCCTGGAAGATAGAGCGGCACACCGGGGTGCAGATTACGCTCAGCCCCTTTCAGAGAAGACATCCCGTGGTGGCGATGTTCGTTCTGGCCCGTCAGCTGCTTCGGCGCGGCGCCGTCAAATAACGCCCGGCCGCAAACGGCTCGTTTCTTCCGGGTGGTCCTCTGGGCGCGGTCGATCGATGCCTCGAGGCGGGCTTCGTAACCGTTCCTCAGCGCTCCATTCTCGCCCGATCAGGGCTCAGCGCATAGCCAACTCTAGCGCTGAGCCCTGCTTAGGCGAAGCTGTGCACTCGATGAATGGTTATACAGGCCGTGGTAGTGCTCTCTTTTTTTTGTGCATACCGCTGAACGGTTATCGGGCTTTTTGGCCTATGCATATATTTGATTTGTAACTATTCAGCACCCATTTTACCCACAGCCGAATCCATGAATGCCGGCCATTTGCCTTGGAACAGCAAACGCAGTGCTTCCGTAGCCGATACCCCCTGTTTTCTGCAGGTAGTCAGGTAGCTTCGGATGCGACAGAATATTTTGGCCCCTTCCATGGAACGGAAACAACCAGACACCTTCTGCTGAACCTTGATCATGCGGAGATCGTTTTCAGCCTGGTTGTTGGAAAATGGCACGACCTGGTTG
>JBKEBZ010000032.1:0-1962 GCA_047973425.1 Desulfopila sp. | reverse complement strand
CGTTGTTACCGGAGCTATCTGCTGCCTGCTGAGCCGTCCTGCGGCAGGCAACACCGAAGAGACCGATCCGACCCCGGGGGTGTTCACCCTCGGCCAGATCGAGGTGACCGGCAAGGCCGATGTGCAGAAAAATATCACCATCGAGAAAATCACCAGGGAGGAGATGCGCGAGTTCGACAGAAACACCCTGGGAGATGCGGCTACCCTGCTTCCCGGAGTCACCTCCTCAATGTCTGGAGCCAGAAATGAACAGACCCTGTATATCCGCGGCCTCGATATCAAGCATGTGCCGATCTATCTCGATGGCATCCCGATCTACGTCCCCTATGACGGCTACCCGGATCTTTCCCGCTTTACCACCTTCGACCTCTCTGAGGTGGTTGTCTCCAAGGGATTCTCCTCTGTCCTGTATGGTCCAAACACCATGGGCGGCGCCATCAACATGGTCTCCCGTCGCCCGGAAAAAGCCTTTGAAGGCGGGGCAGGCGCAGGCGTCAACTCGGATGGCACCTACAGCGTCTACACCAATATCGGCACCAACCAGCAGACCTGGTATCTGCAGGCCGGCGCTTCGTATCTCGACAGCGAGTACTACAGCCTGTCCGACAACTTCAATCGAACCAGGACCGAAAACGGCGGTCATCGGGAAAATTCCTATCATCGTGACGGCAAGGTGAGCTTCAAAGTGGGCTTCACCCCGAACGAAGACGATGAATATGCCTTCAGTTACAGCTATCAGCACGGCCAAAAGGGCACGCCACCGTACGCCGGCACCAGTGAATCACAAAGAGCACGTTACTGGCAGTGGCCATACTGGGACAAGGAGAGCTATTACTTCACCTCCAAGACTACCTTTACCGAAGTAGGATATCTCAAAAGCAGATTTTTTTACGATTCCTTCAAAAATTCTCTGTCCAGCTTTGACGACGATACCTACAAAACCATGAACAGAGGGTACGCCTTCAAGAGCAAGTACGACGACTACACCGACGGCGGCTCCATCGAGGTCGGGACACCTCTTATTCCGAGCAATCTGGTCAAGTTCGCCATCCATTTCAAGCAAGACGTTCACCGAGAGCGCAACGACGGAAAACCCAACCAGCGTTTCGAGGACTGGGTCTGGTCGCTGGGCCTCGAAGATACCATCACCTTGACCGACAAGCTCTACGCCATCGCTGGTGTGAGTTACGACGCCGTCGACACCAAGGAGGCCGAGGATGTCGACAGCAGCGGCAAGATAGTCGATTTCCCCCAGGATCGCACCGGTCACTTCAATCCTCAGATCGGACTCTTCTACTCGCCCTCCGAGACCAACACCCTGCACGCCTCGGTGGCCATGAAAACCCGGCTGCCATCGATCAAGGACAAATATTCCTATCGTCTGGGCAACGCAATACCAAATCCTGATCTCGACCCGGAACGTTCGGTCAATTACGAAATCGGCTATGAGGATAAGCACTGGCAGGATATCCGCTGGCAGATAACCGCCTTCTACAACGATGTTACCGATTACGTCCAGATGGTCGAGGTGGCGAACCCGAACGATCCAGGCAAAACCATCGACCAGAATCAGAATATCGGTAAAGTCGACCTCTACGGTCTCGAGTTGGAGGGTCTCAGCTATCTGACTTCCTCATTGCTGGTTGGCGGCAATTATACTTATATCAAGGCGCACAACCGGTCGGATTCAAACAAGCTGACCGATGTTCCCAAACACAAGATCTTTGCCTATTTACAATACACCCCCACCGACAGCCTGTCAGCCCAGGTCGACGTCGAATATAACTCGAAACGTTACAGCGCAACCGATGGCTCACGAGTCGCCGGAGATTTTACCGTGACCAACGTCAAGCTCGGTTACAACTTTAACCGGGGCTTTGTCGCCGAAGCCGGGATAAAAAACCTCTTTGATGAGAATTATGCGATAGACGAAGGCTATCCGGAGGCCGGAAGAACCTTCTT
>JBKEBZ010000146.1:0-20672 GCA_047973425.1 Desulfopila sp. | reverse complement strand
TGGCCACATACCAGATGGTGTTGCCGATCTTCGGCAGAGATCCAAGGTAGTGATGTTGCTGCATCAATTCCTGAAAAGCTGATTCTTCTGATGAAAAGACCGGCCGGACGACTACCTGTGATAAGTTCAACATGTCCCTCTCGTAATAGATACAATCTGGCGCCATTATATCGTGCTTGAGAGAGGTTGTCCAGTATCAATGATAACCAACTGAATTTCTATCTGATTGGGGAGTAGGTAAAGTCACCCTGACCTTACCCCAGTGTTGCTTTGACAATCGCCAGCCAATTTCTACACAAGGCGAAAACGGCATTTTGTCTGTTGGAGTATGCAAACCAACAAAGCCAATGAATTTATGCTGGTCAGGTATTTCGACGGCCCAAAATCCCCAACCACGCTCATTTATAAGGGATATGATCTTTTTCCCCATTTCATAGCTTTCATCTTTAGTCTGGGGCTTTGGAAAATACTCCATTACCTCTTTATCGCTGCACATTTCAGCAAAAGGAAGGAAGTCATCCTCTGTCCATTGACGAAGCAGTAATCTATCCGTTTTCAACATTCTTCGACTATGCCTTATAATCGCGGCGCTGACCGGCAGCGGTAGCCGTGCAAGCAAGCGCAGCTTGGTTGTGCGGATGCGGCTGTCCGGTCCAGTGGCTTGTTCCGACGCAAGGCGTCGGGGCAAGGTGCTGGACGAAGTCAGCGCCGCGATTCCCGCCGACGCAGTCGGCGGGAACGCTAAACATCACTGGCAGGCAAAACTAAGCGCCTTTTTGTGCAATTATCGAGCGATAGCGAGAGCACAAAAAGGCGCTTAGTTTTGCCTGTCTGTGTGGATGTGATTGTTAGATGCGTTTCTAGTAGCTCGATTACTCTATTAACAAACTCTCCTGGCACGTCTTTACCGTAAAGAAATTTAAATACCATATATCCAGCATCGCTACTTAGCGGTAATGATTTTGATATAAAATTGACACCTCTGCTTTCTGTAATTCTTTTATAAGCACTTGATACCTCATATGCTTGATTGCTTTTAACAACTTCAATTAGAAAGCCTTCACTAACAGGAACAATGAATGGATCTTTTTGGCCCAATGTCCTTACTGGGACCAAACGATACCTTGCACTGAACTCACCTTCTTTATTGATTATGTATGCAGGAGCTTGGTTTAGAATCAATTCGCTTAGTACATCAAAATCAACATCAGCAAAAGAAGTAGATGAGAATAAGCTAAGAAGGATATAGGCAAAGATTGTTTTCAATACTTTCATTTAATATTTCATCTAACGCCGCGATGAACGGCTGCGCGTTAGCGCAGTCCGGTGGAGGCCGAAGGCCGGAACGAATTTAATTGCCTTGTTATGTGCTTTCATGTTGCGCAGGTATTCCCTTAATGCGATAAAGCCAATATAAATGTGGGCTGACAAAAGCAATAAACAAAAAAGCTGGGTGTAGGTACTTCGCTAGCAAACCAAGTATGAGCAAGCATACTATGGCCCTAAAACGGAAAACCGACCACATTTCCAACAAGACTGTTAGGTAACAGATACCTACAGGTACCATCACTGCCAGAACTAACACTTTCAAGAATGTGCTCTGCTCAATCTCAGTGAAGTAAATTTGCATAGGAAAAGCTAGCAATAACTGAAGCAATAAGCCCACAGCAATTATCCAATAATATTGCAATCCAGTCAGTTTCATAGCTCACGCCCTGTGCACATAACGCCAAGCTTCGGGGCGGGCTGCGCAGCAGGCCGTCCCAGCAACCAAAGGTTGCGACAACAGCGTCTTGTTATGTGTGCTCATCGTTTATCACTCAGCGCTTGGCTGAGTTCTCGAAACCCCAGCGTGACGTTATAATATTGTGCATCGCGATCAGCTGCTGAGCCAGCCAGCGTTGCCGTGAGGGCCAATCCTCCTGGTCCTGTATTGGTGGATGGCGCTCACCATTAGCGGTTTCCATGCAGGTTCTGATAATTCCATCGCTTATCGATGTCAGGCTGGCCATGCCTCTCTCGTTGGCATATTTACCGGCATGTACCTTTTGTCTTTTTGGTTTGGTCCAGATAAGCGTACTGTTAAACTGCTTCTCGATTTTCTGTTTTTCCCTTTCAAGTCGCATGTAGTAGGGATTCGGTTTACGCTTGATACTTTCAAAGCGCAGCTCCACGCATGGCGATCGCGGATACTTGCTGCTCAAGCTGATGGTTTTGCTCAGCTTCCAGTACTGATTTTCACGCCAGTATCTCTCCCCCCGTTCCCTACGCGTTTTTAGCCTTTTTTCCAGTGGCAGTGACGAGCCTTGCCGGCCTAGTTCCTCTAGTGTGCCAATCCAGAATTCATTGGCTAGTTTGCGTTCATCGAATATGCGGACTTGCCTTTTTGCTTCCTGCCGTTGTGTCTGGTAAAGCTCATGCCCGCCAATAACGATGCCCCCTGCAACCATTAACGATACGGCTCCTATCATAATTCTGCGCCCCAGGTCGGTGCAGTATGCGTTGTACAGCGCCAGCCCTGTATAACCCAGGCCAGCGGCCACTGCGATACCGAGTAGTCCTGCTCCAGCCGGTACAACGGGAAACGAGATTCCAGTTCCGGAACTCAGTGCCTGCGCAACGGTAAGAAATGCAAGCAACCCAAGAACAACGAAACCCGCTATATACCGGGTGATTGAAAATCTGAGCTCGGTTCCGAACGCGGCCACTACTGGTCCCAGGGCAAACAGACTCAAGGTGAAGAACTGGAAGTAGCTAACACTATCGATGTGGGACGTCAACTCATCACCGAACAAGCCTAATTTTACAGAGACTTTGATCAGCGCTGGAAACACCGCCGGAATTCCCAACATGATGATGGGTAACTGAAACGCCAGCACTCGTGGCCATGCTTTATTTTGGTCATTATTCATAGGAAACTCTGCACTAAAATCTAGGGCCGAAAGCTGTTACTAAAAAACACATAACGCCAGCCGTAACGGGCGGCGGCGAAGCCGACGTCCCAGTGAGCGAAGCGAACGATGTTAACGGCCTTGTTATGTGTTCTCACGCTGCTGATAGGCGCTTAACGTGTAATTCTTTCCGATGCTGCTCAGCTTGCCAAAGATCATACTGGGTTTGCTGATTTAGCCAGCTTTCGGAAGAGGTATTGAACGCGATAGACAGCCGAACAGCCATTTCAGGGCTAATTCCCGCTTTGCCATTGATAATGCTGGAAAGCGTTTTTCGGCTAACGCCAAGAGCTTGTGCTGCCTCGGTAATTGATACCCCAAGAGGCTCAAGGCAAAGCTCTTTGAGAATTTCGCCAGGGTGAGGAGGATTGTGCATGAGCATGATTTTGCCTCAGTGGTAATCTTCGTAATCAACAACCTCTGCATGTACCCCATTGAACTGAAAGGTAACGCGCCAGTTGCCACTAACTCGAACAGACCAAGTTTCTTTGCGATTTCCCGTGAGTTGATGCAAATACAACCCAGGAAGATCCATATCTGCTGGTGACGTGGAGGCATTCAAGCGGCCCAAAATCAGCCGCAACCGATTGGCATGTTTCGCTTGAATTCCGGACTTCTTCCCAGTTTTGAAGAAGCGCTCCAGACCTTTGTGATTGAAACTCTGAATCATGCGCGAAGCGTAACCCATTACGTTACACTTCGCAACCTTTTACACATAACAAGTTATTCTCTGGTTTCCTTATAGCCCTATAAAACATGAAATATTGACAACGCAAAAACAGTAAGTTATCATGTTTTATGCACTATATCATGAATTTTTGTAAGATATCAAGTTAAAAGGATAACATCGATGCTGCAGATCCCTGGACGACTCGTCAACCAATTCACAGTCTATCTCGGCCAAAAGGGTCTTCCATCTGAACAACACGGGCACTACCTCAAATGGATGCGATACTATCTTGATTTTTGTCATAAATATCAGTTCAACCAGGGAACATCGGTGAGTTTGTCCGCCTTTCTGAAGAAGCTCAACCAGAAGAACCAACCAGAGCGATTGCAAAAACAGGCCGAACATGCCATTCGGTTGTATTTTTCTTTCACTCGACCGCCCTTAAAACAACAAGATTGCAAAATGCGTACAAGCAAACTCTCTGCCAACACTGTTTCACCTGACATATACAGGGACAATTTCCAGAAAAATCAGTCTTCGCAATCTGTTTCTCGACAAACACCAATAGAATCAGAAGTGGAACAAGCAATACCAAAAAGAAAAGGTGCGGACTGGCGGCAAGTATTTACAGAATTGCAAAACTGTATTCGTGTTCGCCATTATTCACAGTCAACACTCAGGACATATACCGGATGGCTCAGGAAATTCCAAACATTTACAGAAAGTAAAGACCCAACATTACTCGACAATGAAGATGTGAAGAGATTTCTCACATCACTGGCCGTGCAAAAACACGTGGCAGCTTCCACTCAGAACCAGGCCTTCAATGCCTTGCTATTCTTTTTTCGCCATGTGCTTGGCAAGGAATTTAGCAAAATTGACGGTATAGTTCGGGCAAAGCGCAAGCCATATATACCTGTTGTACTCAGTAGAGAAGAAATTGATCGTATTGTCGACAATCTCAAAATGCCCTACCGTTTGATTATCAGTCTTATGTATGGATGCGGCCTCCGAATCTCCGAATGTCTTTCCCTTCGAGTCGGTAATTTCAATTTCGATATGAACGTTCTCACCATCCATGATGGGAAAGGGAAAAAGGACAGAACGCTTCCCATCCCCGAATCTCTACGCCATCAGCTTACAACGCAGTTAGATAGAGTTATAACTTTACATGAAAGAGATTGTCTGGCAGGATATTCCGGAGTGTTCCTTCCAGACCGACTTGAAGTGAAATACAAAAACGCGGCACGAGAACTTGCCTGGCAGTGGTTTTTCCCGGCAAAACAACTTACTCTGGTAAAAAAAGACAACGAGCAAAGACGCTATCATGTCCATGAGTCACTTTTGCAGAAATCTCTCAAAACCGCTGTAAAGAAGGCAAGAATTTCCAAAAGAGTTACCTCACACACATTTCGCCATTCTTTCGCCAGCCATCTTCTGCAGGCAAATTACGATATTCGAACCATTCAAGAGTTGCTGGGACACTCGGATGTAAAGACAACCATGATATACACCCACACCGTAAAAAGCATAACGAAAAAAGAAGCAAAAAGCCCTCTTGATTTTTAACATCTCAACGGAGTTCTGGAGCGACTTTTCTTTTTAATTGGCCATTGCCTCTCGAAGTCGAGAAATATCCTTTAGCGGCGGCGCACCGAAGAGTCGGCTATATTCCCGACTGAACTGGGAGGGGCTCTCATAGCCCACAGAAAACGAGGCCGAGGTCGCATCGAGATGTTCGGCCAGCATGAGTTGTCGGGCCTGTTGCAGCCGCAGCTGTTTCTGGAACTGCAGGGGGCTGAGCGTCGTCATCGCCCGGAAATGATGATGAAAGGTCGAGGTGCTCATATTGACCTGTGCCGCCAGATCTTCGATCCGCAGTGGCTGGGTGTAATTGTTTTTCAGCCACTCGATGGCCCTGGCGATCTGGAAGCTCTGATGCCCGGCCACGGCAATCTTCCGCAGGCGTCCGCCCTGTTCGCCCACAAGCAGACGATAGACGATCTCCCGCTGAATCACCGGCGAGAGAATGGGAATGTCCCGCTCCTCGGCCAATAGCTCGATCAGCCGCTCAATGGCCCGGAGCAACGGCAGAGTGACTTCCCCAGTCGCCATGCCGCGGTCGCTCTTCTGGGTACGCGGTGGAGGCAGCTGGCTGTCGGCCATCAGTTGGCCGATCTCCCGTTGATCGATCTTCAGTTTCAGACCGAGATACGGCTTTTCGGCGCTGGCCTCCGTCACCCGCACCACGGTGGGGAGGTGCACCGAGGTGATAAGATAGTGCTCTGCGTCATATACATACCGCTCTTTTCCCAGGTTGACCTCCTTGGCCCCCTGGACGACCATGCAGAGACTCGGCTCATACATGCCACTTACCGGTTCGCTCTCTTTGTCACGTCGATACAGCGACAGGCCGGCGATAGCGGTTGTGTGAAGTTCGTCTTTCTCGGTCAATCGCGCAATACGTGCTCGCAAATTTGCAAGTGTGGTTTCCATTTTTCTCCTCATCGAGATAGTGCCCGTCCAGAAACGGCTCTTTTGTCCTAACTCTTCGTTGTGTTCGAAATTTCATCCTCGGAATATCAAATATATGTCTGTGGTAAAATTTCTTTCACGCCTCGATTCAGGCCAAAATATCTCGTTTCTGGATGGGCACGAGATAGGCAAGGAATCGTACTGTTACCTCTTTCGAAGAGGTGCTGTATCGCAAATATTTCGCTCTGATCTTCCCCAAAAATAGACAGTAGATCGGATGCATGCAACAGGAAAGCGCGCAATCAAGAAGATCGGCCAATTTCTTTCGAGCGGCCCACGCGGTGATCTCCTTCACCTCATTACCAACTGGACAATCAGGCAAGAATTGCGGAGGATCTGGCTACCCATGCATTTTCTCACCTGGTATATTGATGGACTGTAAAACCTTCGCCCTGCATCACTTCGGCTGCAAATGCTCATCCGCTATACGGTCAACACGACGCAATCCATACAGGGAGAAAAAACATGTCTGACGCGATCGATCGCCGAACATTCATCAAGACCGGGACCGTTCTGGGTGCGTCCGCCCTCTTTTCCACCAACACCCTGGGGGTCATGGAACAGCTGGCCCTGGCGGGTGAACAGCCCGAGATGGCCGCGGTAACAGGGGATGATCCGTATCAGGACACACTCTCGGCGGTGGAACTTATCGGCGGCATCAGACGGTACGTGCCCCGCCAGACCACGGTCGGTCTACTGGTCAATTCGCCATTTCGCCACCCGGGCAGCTTTGTCAAACCAGAGATCACCCTGGCCGTCATCCACCTCTGTCTTGCGGCCGGCGCCAAAGAAATCGGGGTGTTCAAAGACCTCAGCGCCGCATACTGGCGACGCGGCTCGGTTGCCGACCGGGCTAAAGACGAGGTTCGGGGATTGGCTGACTTCAGCGGCAATTTCCGGCAAATCAGCATCCCCCAGGGTCGCTCGCTGCCAACGGCCGAAGTGCCCCGCAGCCTGCTCGAATGCGAGGTGTTCATCAATGTCTCTATTGCCAAAGATCACACCGGCACCCGTTTTTCTGGTATCATGAAAAATATGATGGGAGCCCTCGCCAGCAGCACCAATCGTTTTTTCCATTTCGGCTCGGGGCAGAATTCCGGCTGGTACGAGAACGCCAGGTTCCTTTCGCAATGCATAGCCGATGTCAATCTGGTGCGAGCGCCCAGCCTGTGCATCCTCGATGGTACGGAAATCCTCAAGACAAACGGTCCCAGCGGGCCCGGTGAGTTGCGCAAGCCGCGAACCGTGCTCGCTGGAACCGACCGGGTCGCCCTGGACGGGTATGGCGCGAGCCTGCTTGGGCTGCGCCCCGACGATATTCTTACTGTAAAGATGGCTCATGAACATGGCCTGGGAGAAATCGATCTCAGCCGGGTCAAGGTTGATAGACTCGTAAAAAGTCCAACGTTCCACCAGGATGGGCTCAGGAAAAACCCTGATATACGAGGCGTAGTGTCTCAAACGGCAATTTGGTAGTACATATGGTACAGCGAAGTGCCGTTTGCGACCTACAACGAAGTAGATCTGGGTTTTTACGAGCTCATCAAGGTTGATACGTCGTCTCTTCTCAGCTGATGGTGCCTGGTATGCAGAAAAGTGTCTTTTTCCTGCTTCTTCTCCTCTGGCCGGTGACCGGCATGGCCCAGACCGACCTGTCCAGGCTTTTTCCCAAAGAGGAAATTGCCGGCTGGTCGCGGCTCGAGCCACCGCAACCGTATCATGGTGACGAGCTTTTCCTGATGATCGATGGCGGCGCCGATATCTATTTCGAATATGGCTTCTCCCAGGCGCTGGCAGGTGATTACCACAATGAAAAGGGCCAACTCCTCAGGCTGGAATTGTATGAAATGACAGATCCGGCAGCCGCATATGGCGTGTATACCTTTAAAATCGGTACAGATGGCCAGCCGTTGGCTGTCGGCCAGGCCGCCTCGCTGGCTGACTACTATTTGCATTTCTGGCAAGGGAACCTGCTGGTGACCATCGCCGGCCCGGACACCACGCCCGAAACCATCGAGGCGCTGACCGCCTTCGCCAGGTTTATCGACCAGCGTTACAGCCAGCAGGGCGAGATTCCGCCTTTGGCACAGCGTCTGCTTTCGCCTCCGCTCTCCCTTGCAAGCGGGATATACGTTCGCGGCAGCATTGGCGTCATGAACAGTTACGTATTCGACACCGAAGATATCTTTCGGGTCCAAGAGGGCATGATCGGTACTGTCGGCGACAATCGAATCTTCGTTTTCAGATATCCGGATAACGCTGAAAGCAAGCGTCTCTTCGCCACCGCCACCACCAGGATGGCAGCGGGCGACAGGTTTCAGCAAACAACCATCGCCGGCGAGGTCTGCACCATGACAGACCGAGATGACAATGTTATTATTCTCAGCAGAAAAGGACAGAATATCGTGGCGGTAATCGGCAGAAACCGGGCCGACGGCACAGCGCTGGCAGAGCGGGTCGACCAGCAGCTCGCCACCCTGCGGCCGTAATCGAAGACGATAGAATCTCCACAACAATGGCAACGAGTGAGGATCCTATGGACAGGCGTAAATTTATAAAAACTATTGTGGGCGGTACCGTCGTTGTCGGCACGTCTCTTGCCTCCGGCAACTCTTCACGACTCCTGGCCGCGGCCATCGAGCCGCCCGCCTATGACCTGGTGGCCGTCAAAGGCGGCGAGCCCGAACAGATGTTCGATCGGGCAATGACCTCACTTGGCGGCATCGAGCAGTTCATCGCCAAGGGCAGCAAGGTCGTGGTCAAACCCAATATCGGCTGGGACGTGGAGCCGGATCGGGGCGGCAACACCAACCCGCGGCTCGTCAGGCGAATCATCGACCAGTGCCTTGCGGCCGGAGCCAGAGAAGTTTCGGTCTTCGATCACACCTGTGACGCATGGCAGCGCTGCTATACCAACAGCGGGATCGAACAGGCGGTAAAAGACGCCGGCGGCAAGATGGTGCCCGCCAATAACGAGGGGTATTATCAGACAGTGACCGTGGATCGGGGAAAACGTCTTCGCGAGGCCAAGGTCCATGAACTGATTCTCGATGCCGACGTCTTTATCAATGTGCCCGTGCTCAAACACCATACCTCGTCGATGGTCACCATCGGCATGAAGAACCTGATGGGCATCGTCTGGGACCGCTGGTACTGGCATCGTAACGACCTGCACCAGTGCATCGCCGATTTCGTTTCCTGCAGTAAACCGACGCTCACCGTGGTCGACGCCTATACCGTGATGAAACAGAATGGCCCGCGCGGGGTGTCGATCGGCGACGTGGTGAAGATGAAATCGCTCGTGGTCTCCACCGATCCGGTGGCCGCCGATGCCGCGGCGGCCCTGATTTTCGGCACCAATCCTGCCGATATCCGTCATATTCAGCTGGCTGCCGACATGGGCCTGGGCCAGATGGATCTGCAGAGGCTGTCGATTGACCGGATCAAGATGTAGCGATGGGTCTTCGGCACCTCAAGCGACTGCGGGTCGGCCTATCGCTGGCCTTTTTCGTGGCCACCACCCTGCTCTTTCTCGATTTCGGCAACTGGTTCGCGACCGAGGTCGGCAGGGTCGTCCTCTACCCGCAGTTCGCGCCAGCGCTGCTGCAGTTTCTGCACGCGGCCTCCCTGGCCGCGACGGGATTTGCGGTGGTCCTGCTGGTAACGATACTCTGCGGTCGGTTGTACTGCTCGACCATCTGCCCGCTGGGGACACTGCAGGATCTGGCCGGCCGTCTCTTTCGTAGACGAAATCGGCGATCAGGCGGCTGGCGACCGCCACACACCGTTCTGCGCTACTCGATCCTTGCCGCCACCCTCCTCAGTTTTCTGGCCGGCTCCAACCTGCTGGTCGTTTTTCTCGACCCTTTCAGCATCTTTGGTCGCATTGTCACCAACATTGTCCGACCGATCGGTATCGCCGTCAATAACGGCGGAGCGATGCTCCTGGAGAGGTTCGGTCTCTATACCCTGGTTCGCGAGCACTGGGCGGCGCTGACCAGCGTTTCAGTCGGGGTGACGGCGGCCACGCTTTTAGTCGTCACCTGGTTGGCCACCCACCACGGCCGGCTCTACTGCAACACGATCTGCCCGGTCGGCACCCTGCTGGGACTGGTGGCCAGATTTTCGCTGTTCAAGCTGCAGGTAGTGGATGCGCTCTCCTGTACCGACTGTGGTCGCTGCGCCGCTGCCTGCAAGGCCGGCTGCATCGATCTGGTCAGCAAGAGGGTGGACATGAGCCGCTGTGTCGGCTGCTATACCTGCTTGAGTCGTTGTCCGACCAGCGCGCTCGGCTTTGCCGCAAGAAGCCGATTTCCCCTGGGGTCCACCCGGCGGACAATCGACCTGAAGAAAAGAGAGCTTCTGGTACACTCAGGAGGTTACCTGCTGGCCCTCAGCGGGCTCACCAGCCAAGCGACCGGCGGTGACCAGCCCAGAAAAATCATCCAGGCCAAACCGACGACCATACCCGTCATCAGAACGAGCCCAGTCTCGCCGCCGGGATCGCTCGGCATCGATCATTTTACCAGCACCTGCACCGCCTGCCATCTCTGCGTCAGCGCCTGCCCCCCACAGATCCTGCTGCCCGCCCTGCTGGAATACGGCCTGGCGGGAGTCATGCAGCCCCGGATGCACTTCCAGACCGGTCACTGCACCTATGAATGCACGATTTGCGGCGAGGTCTGCCCGACCGGGGCGATCCAGCCACTGGGGGTGGAGCGGAAAAAACTGACCCAGACCGGCATTGCCAGATTCATCAAGGAAAACTGCGTGGTCTTCACCGACAACACCGCCTGCGGGGCCTGCTCCGAACACTGCCCCACCAAGGCCGTCAACATGGTGCCCTATGCCAACCCGCTGGGTAAACCTCTGGTCATTCCCGAAGTCAAGACCGAGATCTGCGTTGGCTGCGGCGGCTGTGAGCATGCCTGCCCCACCAGGCCCTACAAGGCGATCTTTGTCGACGGCAACCCGCTGCATAAACTCGCCCGAAAACCGGTAGTCGAGGCGATCGAGCAGGATGTCGACTACAAGGAGGATTTTCCTTTTTGACCCGGATTTCTCATCAGTTCAGACGGCGTCAGGTTCGACGTCTTTGCCGCTGACCCTTTATCCGAAACTCATCAGCACGGAAAACGCTGTTACCGCGCCGAGGAGTTTCATGGTTCGTTGTGGCTGAGGCTACCTGGTCCAGCCATGCTGGTTTATACGAAATACGACAAAGGCCGATAGAGCAGTACCTGCTGCTCTATCGAG
Source organism: Desulfopila sp. (assembly GCA_047973425.1). Classification (GTDB taxonomy): domain Bacteria; phylum Desulfobacterota; class Desulfobulbia; order Desulfobulbales; family Desulfocapsaceae; genus Desulfopila. The sequence goes on along the minus strand of JBKEBZ010000146.1, from coordinate 9,260 downwards.
TCCGTTGCCAGAAGAGCCCAACCAGGGTCAGCGTATTCCTCTCGCCATAGAACACATCGGCATTGGCTTATTTCTTCAGTTCCGTCAAAACCTGATACCTGCGCGCTGCCGTCCGATATTTGAACAGGGCTGACGACGGCAGTTTTTCAAGTCCCCTGAGCTCGGCATTCTCATTCTCCTGTGGCACAAACGGGCAGAGCGTATAGCTGTTTTTTTTACTGCCAGTCGCCTCGGCAATGAGTTGGGCCACGGCAGCCACCTCTTCCGGGGAAAGATAGGCTATTTCCGTCGCAGAGCGGCGCACCGGGGCAATCGTCGTGAAGAAGCTGCATTCCGGAGCGGTAACGGCGAGTTTGACAGACTGGCGGAGGTCCTCTTCCCCGACTGTTGTACCGTCAATCTTTTCATACAATTCGGCAGGACCCTTCACCTCCACGATGAGGCGATCAAGCAACCCCTTGTCGAGCAGAGCCGCAAGTACATTGCTGTTTTTGCCGGAAGTGACCGCCTGAATTTTCAGGTTATTTGCCTTGAGATGGCCAAGCACCGCCATCAACTCGGCCACGTGGGCACTCTCGCCACCGGAAACAGTGATGCCGCTCAGCCACTCACCGTGCAGTTCACTCCTGCCGATATACCCCTGCAGCTTGTCGCCGGCAAGCAGATAGCCGATAATCACCGAGACCCCCTGCCGGATAATCGCCCCATCGGTAAGGACTGGAAATTCAACACCATCCTTGTCGCGGAAGATGTCCTTTCTGTGCTCACGATAAAACTGGGCAAAGGCGTCTTTTCCTTCGGCTTTGATATCGAACTCTTCAAAGTCGATACCGTTTTCCTGCATATAGTTCTTGGTGATCTTGCAGCGTGCACAGCCCGTTGCAGAATAGATTGTATATGTCATATTGTACCTCGTATCGTTGTCCCAGCCGCTCCAATCCCGCGGCAAAAACCGCCGCGCACACACCAATGCCGCGTTTTCGGATAAACCAGCATGCTGGACCAGATAGCCTCAGCCACAACGAGCCATGAAACACCTCACCGGGTATTTCCCGTTGATACCACCGGCAACACTGACCGGCTATTCGTCATCGATATCCGCCGCGACGCAGAGTGCGGCGTCACCCTGGTACGCCTTGGTGCCCTCGACAGCAACCGTCCTTTTCGGGCCAGGCGCGGCCGCACCGGGCATTCTGAAGGTGGTGACATCGATCGGCTCGATGGCGACCTCCTGCGGTTTTGCCAGTTGCGGTATCCATTCGTACGGCACTCGGTAGGCGCGATAGACCATGTTGATGTTCATCTGCCTGCCCCAATAGGGGCTGATGTATTCCCAGACGATCTCATGGTCGGCGGTTACCTCGATAATACGTCCGCCCGAACCTTCGGTAATCAGGGTATTGCCGTTTGGTAAACGCTGGGCCGAGCTGATAAACGGGCTGTAGAAGCGCGCCGCATCGACCGGCTGCAGATAGCCCGCTTCAGTGGGAGTATACTGCCAGACGATCTTCAGTGTGAGGGGGTCGAACTCGAGTATTCGGGAATAATCCCTGAGGGCATTCTTGGCACCGGTCGGAGCACCCGGATTCGGAGCACCGTAGCCAGCCCAGCCGCCGTTATCGAAAACCAGGATATTGCCCTCACCCGGCAAGCCACGTGGAATCATATGGGCATGGTGTTGACCGATTATCCAGCCAAGCTCTTTCAGCTCAGGGGTCAGGGAGTAATCGGGGCCGATCGACCAGACGATCTTGCCACTCTCTTTTGCCGTTATGGCGATGATGTTGGTTTCGCGCGCATCCCAGATGATATTGTCCGGATGGAAACGCTCGTCGCCGGCATCATAGAAACGGTTTGGCCCGAGAACGGACATCGAGTTGATGTGCATCCAGTCACCCATTCCACCGCCGGCCGTCCTGAAGTTGGGATCGCGGGACATGATGTTCTTCGCCTCTTCCGAGAAGTTGAACTCGTCAAAGTGCTCGCTTAAGACCCACTCCCAGATGATATCGCCGTTCCAGTCCACCTCGATAAAGACATCGTCGAGCAACTGTTTGTCCGTAATGGCATGGTTGTAGAGGTTCTTATGGGCCAGGACAAGTGTGTTGCCGCTGTCTGTTTTCGGCTCCATTCCCGGCACATAGTAGCCGACCGGGTTGCCCTCGCGCTGGTAGTCGTGGTGTTGCCGGGCCATCCATTGCGGTTCTTCACCTGGATCCTCGATATACTCGTACTGATCGAATTTCCAGACGACATTGCCGTCCCAGTCAACCTGAACGAGATCTGTCTGATCCTGCATGCCATATTTGTTGTTGCGCTCGGCGAGATGCCCCATGACATAACCACCAGGAAGGATCTTGTTGGGAAAGCCGTGCAGATTGCTCCAGAGATTGACCTCGGCACCGTTCATATCGATGAGCAGCGCTCCCACCTCTTTGGCCTGGAAAATGGTATAGCCTCCGCAGCATTTCTCTGGTTTGTAAATTGTCGTGCCGGTTGGATAGATACTTGGATAACTCATTGCCGTCGCCCTCCTTTGGTTAAAGAGTACAGTGATGATCAGAAATGATCGGCAGACTCCCCGGACAGCATGCGTGATATTTTTTCCGCGGCCCACCGGAGTTCTTTCAGAAAAACAGTCCGCTTCTCCCAGGTTACGCCATGAGACGGGCCCGCCGCGACGATTGCCGCCACAGGCAGGCCCTCTGCATCAACGAGCGGGACGGCAAAGGCACAGATCCCCTCGTTGTTCTCTTCATTGTCAAAGGCAAAGCCAGCGGTGCGAATCTTCTCCAGCTCTCGTTGTATCTCGGTCGGTTCGGTGATGGTGTTTGCCGTGAGCCTGGGAAGATCTCTGCTCAGGACAGTTTGCAAACGATCCTCGGCCGAAAAGGCAAGGAGGCACTTGCCGCCCGCCGCGCTATGGTAAGCATGACGATCACCGACCCGGGCCGATATCCGGATCGGCCCAAGCCCTTCAGATACATACGCCACCATGGCGTGATCAGTGGCCGGGGTCTCCAGCACCACCGTCTGGTCAAGTGTCAGCCGCAGCGCATCGAGGACAGGACGGGCGACTTCCGTGACCGTCGAGATAAAGGAACTGCGATAGGCCAGGGCGAGGCTGTTGATCTTCGGCCCCAGGGCGTACTTTTTATTCTCTGGGTTCTGCCGAACGAAGCCCTGTCGCTTCAGAACGCGCAACATCCTGCTGACCGTCGACCTGTTCATGGCAAAGCTGTTTGCTATCTCGACCGTTCCCATTTCACGGTTATCTGGCAGGAATGCGGATAACAGACGCAAACCCTTGTCAAGCGAACCATGTGTCTTCCGTCTCTCACCATCTGGTTTCACTCTATGCACCCCAGTTTCATATTGTGCACTCATTGCTTTTTCTCTACCTGCAATACCCCGCTTTTGTCAAGAAGTGAAATCAGTGCAGAGCAATCGAGATGCAAAAGATGGGGCATGACAGGACATTTATATGAAAATCGCCGGTGCGGAAAGCTCTGTTGCCGCACCGGGGAGTTTCGTCGTTTGTTGTGGCTGAGGTTATCTGGTCCAGCCATGCTGGTTTATATGAAACTCATCAATACGGAGATTTTTGTTACCGTGCCGAGGAGTTTCATGTTTCGTTGTGGCTGAGGCTACCTGGTCCAGCCATGCTGGTTAGATACACCTCCGGGACACGGCGACCACCCCGTTTCTGGGGATATTGATGGTGATGGCGCCAGCAACGGTATTGGGATCGTTGCCATAGTTACCTATCCCGTCACCACCGAATTCCTGACCGTCGCTGTTGAATATCTGTCGCCAGCCGCCTGTCTCGCCATTGGTGGGCACCGGACAGGCAAAGATGTGATCACCACTGTAGTTTCCGGCGATAACCAGAACATCGGCATGCCATTTCCGTTTGAAGGCAAACCAGCCGGATGCCGGGTAGTGCAGCCATTCGAACGAGCTGCCCCGTTTCATCAGGGGATGATAGCTCTTCTTGATGGCAATCAGGGTCTGAAACATCCTTTTGAATTGGGGCCCCGGAGTGAGCTTTTCAAGATTCCAGTCCAGGATATAGTCGTACCTGGCATCGTTGAAGGTGCCATCCATGGCAAACTCATCGCCCATAAAGAACATCGGAATCCCAGGCACGAAAAAGCTCAAGGCATACATCATCCGCGCCTTCCGCTGCGACCAGTAATCACCCCGCCAACCGAGGAATTCACTGACCGGGTAATATTTATGGGGCTGACCATTGCCATCCCACCAGCATTCGTCGTGGCTGTTGGCATAGATGATCCGGTTGTGCGCCTCGCCATACTCACCGCCGTTGATGGCCTCGGCGATGGCCTGCTCATTGCCCGAGGAAAAGGGCCAGAGGGCCTCCTGCAGCCGGCGGTGGAAGTTGAACCAGCCGGCATCGAAGTTCTGGTACTGGATCATCCAGCCCTCATACTCACCGGTGAACTCGCCCCAATGCTCGCAGATGAGCATCTTGCCGGCAAATCGCCGTTTGAGCCTCCAGAGCATCCCGCGCAGCACCTCTCTGCCGCAGTTTTCACCGGCATGCGCGTTCTTGTTGACGATCTGCGAGGTGAAATCGAAGCGGAGACCGTCGAAATGCAGTTCGTCGAGAAAATAGACGCAGCTGTCCTCGATATATTTCTGGACCTCGTATTTGGCCCAGTCGGGAGCCATGCCAAAAGTCCCGCCACTCTGGTTGCTGGCCTCTTCACCACTGAAATAGATGTTGTGCTCCGTCGAGTCATAGTTCCACAATGGGCCGGAATCACCGACTTTACCGATATGATTGTAGACCACGTCGGCAATGACGGCAATGCTCCGGACGTGGGCCTCGTTGATGAACGCCTTCAGTTCATCATATGCGGTACCGTCGCCCTTGGTGCTGCCGTAGGAGGATTCGACGGCAAAATAACTGACCGGCGAGTAGCCGATATAGTTATCGCCGTTGAATTCGTTGATCGGTAGCAGTTCGATGGCGTTGACCCCAAGGGACTCAATGTAATCGAGCTTGTGCCGGAGCTGCCTGAAATCGCCCTTTCGCCCTTCCTTCCAGGTGAAATGGTAGTTGTTGCCCTCCGGGTCCTTCCAGTCAGCGTCGCCCCTGCCGCAGTAGCCGCCCTGAAAAACCTGGTAGATCACCATGGCGTCGAATTCCGGGGGGCGAAATCCGGCATCGGTCCAGGCAAAACGGGCCGGGTCCTTGTAGATGGAATAGGAAGCACTGTGCTGCATGGCCCGGGCATAGGGGTCGATACGGTACCTCGGCGGTGCTCCCGGTGTGAATTCAATTTTGAACCAATAACCATCCCCGTCCCGTAAAGGAAACGGCACCGCATCGGCCAAGGCCCAGAACCCGGCCATGGAGACGCCTTTAAAATCCACCGTTGTCGGCACGAGTTCCAAGGGCGGCGCAAAAGAACTCCGGTCCCCCTTGACCAGTTCAACGCGCGCGGCGTTTGGCGCCCAAACAGTCAGCTCTTTCATTGTCGTCACCGTGTCTTTTGGTTAAGGTACATTTCGCATGCAGTGCCTACTCCGCCAGAAAAGCCTTTCGCTCCGAGCGAGTTTCGGTACAACACCCGAGATTCCCCGCCAGGATGGCGCGGGAAAACGATGATAGCTCAAGCGCAGGGCCTGCACCGCGCCCCACGGATGATGGCGTCGTCGTCAAGAGTCCGATCGCCTGCGTTGCGGCGGGGGCAGCCTTGAGGTTTTCACGAGTCCGGCACAGATGGTTCCATACCGAAGTATAGCATAGAGGATGGCCTCGTAAAAATCCACATATGCACCACAGCCATGTCAGGCGCCGCGCTCAAACCACCAGGTGTCCTTTCCGTGTCGCCGGCCGCACCGTGGCCTGGCTGCCGGAATTGAATTCGAGATAGTCCTGCTCCATGCCATCGCTGAAGATCACGCCAGATTCCGCCATCTGCGAGACCAGCAGCAGAGGGTCATTTTTACTCACCCTGCCAAAAACGAGGCTGGCCTGGGAGGTGGTGCTGGGAAAAGGCTCCCGGACGGTGAAGTACAGATAGTCCGCATCCCGGGGAAAGACCGGCAGAACCGGCGCCACCGAGGTCTCCCCCCCCACCGTGGCGGCGATGGTCAGCGCCCCGGCCATCAGACTGCGAAACCAGCCGGTGGCCCCCAGCCCGGTGGAGACAATGACTCCGGAAGAGGAGTGCTGCTCCTTTACGCCGCAGGATTCGATCGCATATCGCGCCGAGATATGTGTGCGGGCGCCGATGAACAGGTCGTTGACCGCATGCAGCACCTGACCGTCACCCAACTCCACCCGGGCCATGGTCACCTCGGTTATGCGCCGGCGCCCCCGGAACACCTCGGGCAGCAGCCTGCCCAGGTCCCGGACGCCAAAGGGCAGGAGCGCGCCTTCCCAACGGGCCGGATCGGGGTTGACCCCGATCACCGGCTGGCCAGCGAGATATTTGAGGGTATTGGCGACCAGGCCGTCCTGACCAAGCACCACCACCGTGTCGTCGGCGCCGAAGATGAAGTTCGATACGAACGAGCGATCCACCACCTGCACCCGGCCCATCTCCTGAAGGGTGCGCCGGGCCGCGCGCACCGCCGCCTTGTAGCGGGCATCCTCCTGCTGATAGTCGGAGAAATCCGCGCCCAGATGCTCGATGTAAAAACGGGCCTGGGCCTCGGTGTTGTAGCGGGCCACCAGCTCGTCGAGCCGGGTGGCGCGGACGATGAGCACGATCTTGTTCTCGGTTTGCGGTGCCATGGTCTTCACTCCCCTGCCATCAGTTCGCGCAGCAGATCCGGCGAAATGTTGAGCTGGCCGATCTTGTCGGTATTCTCCGCCAGGTCCTTGAAGGCCAGGGCCAGCAGCCGTCCCGGGTCCATGCCCACACTGGCCAGGGTCTGCAGCACCTTCGAGTCGGTACCCTCCAGGGCCCGCAGGGTGGCGGAAATGCCATATGCCCTGGCATCGGCCTGCTGCCGCTCATTGCCGGTGGCAAGTTCCACCAGTTCGCGATTCTTCTGCTCCAAGGCGACGCGGGTGGCCATCTCCGCCTCCTCGAGCTGCCGTTTCTTCTCCTGTACCGACTTCTCCGCCTCCATCTGCGCCTCCTTGATCTGGCGCTTCTTGTTTTCGACGGCGATCTCGGTATTGAGCTCGTTTTCCTTTATCGCCCGTTCCTGCTCCACTGCCGCATTGCGCCGGGCATAGATCGCCTCGTCAGACTCGCGCAGGATCTTCTCCCGCGCCTCCGCCTCCAGGGCCCGAGCCGTTTCCGGGTTTGGCTTGATGGCCAGAATCGACAGCCCCAGAACCTCGATCCCCAGGGAGTCGGTGACCTCCGCCTCGACCATGCCCTGGCGAAGGGCCTGCACCAGGATGTCGGAGCTGGCCAGAACCTGGCGCAGCTCCATTTTCTGCAAAACAGCCCGGGTCAGGACCTGGGCCGAGTCGATCAGCCGTTGGGGCAGATTGCCCGGATCCTCGGAGGCGAAACCAGCGCCATTGGCCGTCAGGCTGAAGTTCATCAGCCGGGAGAGTTTCTGGGGGTCGACTACCCTGTAGGTGAGCTGTCCCTGGACGGTGACCTCCTGGTAATCCGCCGTCACCTCACGGAAAATAAAGGGAACGTCGACACTGGCCATCGGGATACGAACCAGGGCCGTGGTGGGAGAAAAGTAGAAAAAAGCCTGGCCGACCCCCTCGCGCACCAGCTTGCCTTTGCGGTATTGCAGCACATAGTCTGTCGGTTGAAATTTGCCGAATCTGAAGCCGAACATGGTGTCCTCCATTTTTGGTATTCAAGGATGCGGGCCCTACTCGCCCTGTCTGAATACACCATAATCGACTTAGTTTTATTTTGCAACTATCTATTCACTGATTTTTTCATTGCACTGTTTTCATATCGTATTAAATGAAGATGGCGTCGTAAAAAGCCCGATCTCCTGCGTTGCAGCGGGATCGGCCACTGCTCGGCGTACCACATGTACGCCTGTGCTTGACCGACACCACTGCGCCTTGTATATCGACCTTTTGTACTTAGCCATCCTGTATGCACGCTTGAGGTTTTTACGAGAGCATCAAATGAAGATGTTCTCGTAAAAAGTCGAATGTTCCGCCGAGATGGACTCAGGAAAAAACCTGATATACGAGGCGTAGCGTCTCAAACGACAATTTGGTAGTACATATGGTACAGCGAATTGTCGTTTGTGACCTACAACGAAGTAGATCTGGTTTTTTACGAGTCCATCAAATGAAAAGTTAGTTTTATTTATTAATCAACTATGTAAAAGAGGTCGGCATGGACCAACAGGTTATTCTCACCGTGGACGTGGTGCTCCTCACCCTGGCGGAAGGCCAGCTCCAGATTGCCCTGCAAAAACGGGACAAGGAACCGTATCTCGACCAGCCAGCTCTGCCTGGCGGCTACGTGCATACCAACGAGGATATCGACAGTCAGGCGGCAGCCTATCGGGTGCTGCAAGAAAAGCTGGGCCTGGTTTCACCCTACCTCGAACAGCTCTACACCTTTGCCAGCGCCTCCCGTGACCCCCGCGGCTGGTCGGCCAGCATCAGCTACTACGCCCTGCTGCCCTATGAGGCCATCGCCGGCCAGGACCCGGCAGGCCTGCTCTTTTTGCCCGCCGACGGGCTGCCCCAGCTCCCCTTCGACCACAACCGTGTCATCGACACCGCGGTCAAGCGACTGCGCGACAAGTCCACCTACTCGGCCCTGCCCTGCCACCTGTTGCCGGAGCTGTTCACCCTCTCCGAACTCCAGCATACCTACGAACAGATTCTCGACCAGAAGCTCGACAAGTCCTCATTTAGGCGAAAGATTTCCGAACTCGATTTCCTCGAGCCAACCAGCGAAACCCGCAAAGGCATCCATCGCCCGGCCCGACTGCACCGTATCAAGCCGGCGAAAAAGCTGGCGCTGTTTGACCGAACGATCTGAGAAGACGACTGGCAACTCCATCGGCGAAGACAAGTCAGAAAAGGGATATTTTGACCGACCATTACTTCTACTTTGTTAAACTTAACGTATTGAAATAATATAATAAATGATGTATATTGAGGCTGTAAATGAGGTTTTTCTGATGGCGGTCGAATACCATGACAGCCATCAGAAAAACGCAGAAAAATCAAAAGGAATCAAGCCATGACAGCACTCCCACTCTGGCGGGCGCTGCTCGCCGTTTTTTGTCTTATTTCAATCAGTTTTCGCCATTCTTCTTCCGCAAACAGC
>JBKEBZ010000036.1:0-2366 GCA_047973425.1 Desulfopila sp. | reverse complement strand
GGTCTCCCGGGTTGCCACATATTCGCCATGTCCAACATGCCATGCTCTCCGACCCCGGGGAGGCGGTACCAGACTCGCCAATATAACGCCTGGACCATATTGATTTCCGCTCGTTCAAAGGCGTCATCCTTCCCATTGGTAATTTCGGGGCTCAATCACTTCAGCCATATGGCTTACGGCCTGCCGGCTTGCTGTCCTACGCTTAATCCTCGGGGTCACCCCCTCGAATCCAAGGACTCACTACTCAGTGGATGGCTAGCCCTTCTGAGGCGGGAATCACACCCGCTAGAATATGCGACCTTGCCCGGCCGCACTGAACGCTTACTTTGAGAATACCAATCATGAAAGCCGCCTTGACCAGAAAGACCTCCCTTGAATGTGTGGTCTGTAAAAAGACGTTCCCTGCCAAGGGCATTGTATCGGCTCATTTGATCCGTGAATCGATCTATGCGTTGATCTGTCAGGATCACCCGGAATGCACCGAGGAGAGCCATGTCTGCCACAAGGACCTTTCCATCTACCGCAGCAAATACGTGCACGCGCTGCTGGAGTCGGAAAAGGGCGAGCTGACCGAGTTGGAAAGAGAAGTTATCGACAGCCTGCAGCAACACGACCTGATTTCCCAGAATACCGAAGACGACTCCGAAGACGAATGGACGTTTGGCGAACGTTTGACCGACAGAATCGCCACCTTTGGTGGGAGCTGGACCTTTCTCATTCTGTTTTCTCTCTTTCTGGCAATCTGGATCGTCGGCAACGCGATGGTTCTGTTCTGGCGGCCCATTGACCCCTACCCCTTCATTCTTCTCAACCTGCTGCTCTCCTGCCTGGCCGCCATTCAGGCGCCGATCATCATGATGAGCCAGAACCGCCAGGAGGCAAAAGACCGGGCGCGAGCCAAGTATGACTACCAGGTGAATCTCAAAGCGGAATTGGAGATCAGACAAATCCATGAAAAGCTCGACCACCTGCTCTCCAACCAATGGGAACGGCTGGTCCAGATTCAGGAAATACAGATGGAACAGCTCGCCGAGATAACTGAACTGAAAAAAAGCAAGCTCAGCTGACCAGTATGGCCGGGCCAGAGATATCCGTACTGGTCCGTTCCCAGTAAAATAAAAAGATTGAATTTTCTACTACTTACCACCCGACATCTAGCCCATGTCGCCCCAACAACACCCCGTTTCTCCTGATGTCCTCTAGGTGAGAGATGGCTCCAGGGAGTAAAGGTATGCCATCAGCCAGTAGAACGGCATCGTTGGTGCCGGCAAACTGCGAAACACAACACCAACCCGCCGGCCTCGGCGCATGCGAGAAGATCGGCACAAGAAAGGAGGAAGCGAATGAAACTGAAAAAACTGCAAATCGTGGTGCTTGGAATTGTTCTGGTCTCTGCGTCAATGGCCAATGGCGTCGCCGGCGACAAGGCCGTCACCGGCTTGATTATCGGGGCCGGTAGCGGGGCAATGATCGGCATGACGGGTCAGAACACCAATGCGATACTGCTGGGAACCGCTGTTGGCGGTGTTGTCGGGTATGCGATCGGCGACAGTCTGGAGCATTCCCACCGTACCGTGTACCGCTACGGCAGGCCACACCATGACAACCCCTCTTACAACAGGAACCGGGGAGCGTGGCACAATCCACCCCGACCACACTACAGGCCAGACAAAAGGTATATCGATCATCGGGTCCCGAAAAGAGGCGTCACCACCTACCAGGAAAAAAGAACCTACAGCCAAAAGAAGAGTTGGGACAATAAACGGGTAACGACCACCACACGGGTGACCTCGACCACAGAACGGCAGCGCTCTGGCGACCGCAGTCGAGAATTCTACCGGGCAAGGTAGTATCCGTCCAGAAACACGTTTTTTTGTTTAACCAGCATGGCTGGACCATAGAGCCTCAGCCACAACGAAACATGAAACTCCTCGGTGCGGTGACAAAAATCTCCGTGCTGAGGAGTTTCATATAAACCAGCATGGCTGGACCAGATAGCCTCAGCCACAACGAAGCATGAACCCCCTCGGCGCGGTAACAGAGCTTTCCGTGCTGACGAGTTTCGGATAAACCAGCATGGCTGGACCAGGAAGCCTCAGCCACAACGAAGCATGAACCCCCTCGGCGCGGTAACAGAGCTTTCCGTGCTGACGAGTTTCGGATAAACCAGCATGGCTGGACCAGGTACCGCAGCCACAACAAACCATGAAAATCCCGAGGAAGCGCCAACGACTCCTTGTGGCGATTTTCGGATAAACCAGCATGGCTGGACCAGATAGCCTCAACCACAACGAAGCATGAAACTCCTTGGCGCGGTAACAGCGTTTTCCATACTGACGAGTTTCGGATAAAACCATGTGCCATCC
>JBKEBZ010000097.1:0-42593 GCA_047973425.1 Desulfopila sp. | reverse complement strand
GAACGGCAAATGAGGACATTTGCCGCAATCTTGGAAATCTTCCAGTCGAGAGTGACGAAACGACCGGAATTCGCTGTTTAGGTTTTTACGACGCCATCAACCTTGATAGACTCGTAAAAACCTCAAGCGTGCATACAGGATGGCTCAGTACAAAAGGTCGATATACAAGGCGCAGTGGTGTCGGTCAAGCACAGGTGTACATGTGGTACGCCGAGCAGTGGCCGATCCCGCTGCAACGCAGGAGATCGGGCTTTTTACGACGCCATCAACCTTCAGCTGACCTGATAGTACTCCTTATACCAGTCGACGAACTTACCAATGCCGTATTCGAGGGTCGTGCCAGGTTTGTAATCAAAATCTCTCACCAGGTCCTCGACATCGGCATAGGTCGCCGGCACATCTCCTGGCTGCAGGGGCAGGAAATTTTTATCGGCCCTTCTGCCAAGGCAGTTTTCCAGCACTTCGATATAGTGCAGCAGTTGCTCCTTGTTGTTGTTGCCGATATTGTAGAGCCGCCAGGGACAGTAGGACGTGGCGGAATCGGGGGTATCGCCGCTCCACTGGTCATTGGGTTCGGCGACCTTGAAGATCACCCGGTACACCCCTTCGACGATGTCGTCGATGTAGGTGAAGTCCCGCTCCATATTCCCGTTGTTGAACACGTCGATGGGCTGACCGGCCAGAATCGCCCTGGTAAAGAGAAAGAGCGCCATATCGGGCCGGCCCCACGGCCCGTAGACGGTAAAGAACCGCAACCCGGTGGTCGGCAGGCCAAAGAGGTGGCTGTAGGTGTGCGCCATCAGTTCGTTGGCCTTCTTTGAAGCTGCATACAAAGAGACCGGGTGATCGACGTTGTCGTGGACCGAAAACGGCATGTTGGTATTGGCGCCGTACACCGAACTGGAAGAGGCATAGACGAAGTGCTTGACCCCTGAATGGCGACATCCTTCCAGCAGGTTGACAAAACCGACAAGATTGGTATCGACATAGGAATGCGGATTGATCAGTGAATAGCGCACACCTGCCTGAGCGGCAAGGTTGACCACCGCATCGAAGCGATGCTGGCGAAAGAGTTCGGCCATGCCTTCACGGTCGGCAATATCCACATTGATATGGGTGAACCCCTTGCCTTCGGCCAATGCGGCCATTCGGTTCCGTTTCAGCTGTGGATCGTAGTAATCGTTGAGATTGTCGATACCGTACACTTCGGCACCGCCATCGAGCAGTTTTCGGCTCAAATGCGCACCGATAAAACCGGCGGCACCCGTTATCAATATCTTTTTCATCATGTTGTATCCCGAGTTTCTCCATTTGCACGCACGACCAGGTCGTTCCAGCCACAAACGCACCTGCTCATGCCGTCATTTCTCTCAATACACTTCTATTTCATTTGGTTATGGCACAGACGTTATCTTCTTATACAGTACCCCCATCGATAAATCCAGAACCCATATGATATACTCTCTTCAGGAGGAACACCAGGACTCCCCACAGCGGTTCAGCTTTCGTCAAAGCCGGAAAAACGGGAGCGACCGAACATCCAGACCGCGACCACGCTGACCTCGTAGAGCAGGACCAGGGGAATCGCCATCATCAGTTGATTGACCACATCCGGCGTTGGGGTGAGAAGAGCGGCGATGATGAAGTTGATCAGGATTGCGTATTTGCGGTTTTTATGGAGAAAAGCGGTATTGATAAGACCCGCCTTGGCCAGAAAGACCATCAGGATCGGCATCTCGAAGATCGCCCCAAAGGCCAGCAGGAGCCGCAAGGCCAGGGAAAAGTATTCGCTGACGGCGGGTAGCGAGGTGAGAAATTCGTTGTTATAGCCAACCAGAAAGCGAAATGCCGGGGGGAACACGACAAGATAACCAAAGGCTGAACCGGCGAGGAAACAGCAGGTCGACAGCAGACAGAACGGGATCAGAACCCGCTGCTCATGCCTGTAGAGGCCGGGGGCGATAAAACGCCAGATCTGGGAGAAGATGACCGGACTGGCCAGCAAGACTCCGCAGACCACCGCGAGCTTCAGATAAAAAAAAACCCTTCCTGGTATGAGGTGAAGATAAGCGATGTTCCCTCGGGTAACACCGCAGTCAGCGGCTTGAAAAACCAGTGGCCAATCGGCTGGATGAAGGCGTACGACAGGCAGAAGCCTATAAACACCGCAACCAGAGAAATAATCAGGCAACTCCGCAGATCTCTCAGGTGCTCGGTGAGGGCCTGACTTTCAAAATTTTCTGAAGTATGCTGTTGTTCCATAAGGCGATTATCCAGCAGGCTGGGACCAGAAAAAAACCTGAGATACGAGGCGTAGCGTCTCAAACGGCAATTTGACAGTCCATATGGTACAGCGAAGTGCCGTTTGCGACCGAGGGCGATGCAGATCGGAGTTCTTACGACGCCATCGACTCCTCCGTACTGGCAATTCCGGATAAAAAGATGCCAGAATTCAAGCGAAGAAAAAGCGACACCCACTCAATACCATCTGCAAGATGAATTTGCAACGCTCACCATCGCTTCAGGCGACAGTGACGACAAGGAAAAAAATGGCCCCAGATGCCGAACCACAATGGCTCGTCTACATGCTCCGCTGTGCGGACGGTTCGCTCTACACTGGAGTGACCACAGACCTTTGCCGCCGCTTGCACGAACATAACTGCTCACGCCACGGCGCCCGCTATACCAGAGCACGCCGCCCGGTTCAGGTCGTTCACCTGGAACCGGCAGCCAACCGCAGTGCGGCCTGCCGCCGCGAATACCAGTTGAAGAGAATGACCAGAGCAGCCAAGGAAAAACTGCTGCAACGACATGACGAGCCATTTTCATCACTTGACGAAAAGGCTACGCTGTGAACAATATCAAATAGTATCACTGCGCTAGCACAACTGTTCGATCTGTTGCAACGTCTTGCCGCCGGAGAGAAGGTCCCATTTCCCCTTTGAGGCGCCCCATAATGCGCCGCATGGCACGCGTTTCCACCCCTCTCCGGCCCGTTAAATGTGATGGATTTCCTTCGAGGTAATACACTATGGTTCAGATATTGGTCGTCGATGATGAGCGCGGTATGCGCGACTTTCTCAAGATACTCCTCACCAAGGAAGGGCACCAGGTGGCCACCGCCGCCAATGGCAACGACGGACTGGACTATCTTCGCGATAACGACTGCGATCTGGTGATCTCCGACATCCGGATGCCGGGAATGAGCGGGCTGGACCTGCTGGAGACGGTCAAAGATGAGTTTTCCGACCTGCCAATGATTATGATCACCGCCTTCGCCTCGCCCAATGACGCGGTTCAGGCCATGAAATACGGGGCATTCGATTATATCAGCAAACCGTTCAATGTCGACGAGATCAAATCGGTCATCAGTTCGGCGATCAGGCGGGGCAACAGCGACAACACCGCTGCCAGGGCCAGTGACTCCTTTCCCGGAATCATCGGCCAGAGCAAAGAAATGCTGAAGATTTTCGAGATGATCAGGCGAGTGGCACCGACTCCGGCCAACGTGCTCATTTATGGCGAATCCGGAACGGGCAAAGAACTGGTCGCCCAGGCCATCCATGCCAACAGCAAGGTCGCCGACAACCCGTTCGTACCGATAACCTGCAGCGCCATTCCTGAGGAGTTGATGGAGAGCGAACTCTTCGGTCATGTCAAGGGTTCGTTTACCGGGGCGATCAGCGACAAACCAGGGTTGTTTCAGGTGGCCGACAACGGCACCGCCTTTCTCGACGAGATCGGCGAGCTGACCCCGATTATCCAGACCAAGCTGCTCAGAGTTCTGCAGGAACGGGAAATCAAGCCGGTGGGGGGCAATAAAATTCACCGCATAAACGTGCGGATCATCGCCGCCACCAACCGCATTCTCGAAGAGGAGATCACCGCCGGAAGATTCAGAGAAGACCTGTTCTATCGACTGGCGGTGGTGCCGATCAGGGTGCCGTCGCTGCGGGAACGCAAAAAGGATGTACCGCTTCTCGTCAATCACTTCCTGAAAAAATACTCCAGACTTTTAGACAAGGAGGTGGGGGAGATCTCCTCGTATGCCATGCAGGTCCTGATGAATTATGACTTTCCCGGCAATGTCAGAGAGCTGGAAAATATCATTGAACGCGGCGTGGCCCTGGAGAACTCCAATATCATCCTGCCGGAAAATCTCACCCTGCCGGGTTCCACCATCGCCCAGGAGCAGGAAGAGCCAGCCTACCACCGGAGCGAGGAAGACTCGACCCTCAAAATCGTGGTGACCGAGCAGGAGCTGTACAAGATCGGTCTGGAGCAGGTCATTGTCAACCTGGAGAAAGAGTTCATCAACCATGCCCTGCAGGCAACCAGCCATTCCAAGATGCGGGCCGCTGAACTCCTGGGGATGAGCTTTCGTTCCTTCCGCTACAAAGTCAAAAAATACGATATCAAGTAACGACGGCCCATGAACATCGCAAGCCAGTCTCCCCCCCGCACGGACCAGCAGGACAACGTCGGTCGACTTTTTGGCAACCAGCTGCTGTGGTTGCTGGCGCTGAGAGTCATCCTCTACACCCTCCTGTCGATAGTCAGTTATGTCGTCGGTGGTGCCAGTCTGGACATCATCATGATGCCCCGTGAGCTGATGATCGTCTTTCTGCTCATCGTCTACCTCACCTCGATCTTTTCCGCCATTCGCCTGCTCACCGGCCAGGGTTCGCTGATCGTCTTCGGCTTTGTGCAAACCTTTCTCGACACCCTGTTCGCCACTGCGCTGATCTATGCCACCGGGGCCTCACACTCCATTTTCACCTCTGTCTATTTTTTTCCGATCATCTCCTCGAGCCTGCTGCTGCCCAAACGAGGCGGCCTGGTTGCCGCTGCCACCTGCACCCTCTGCTACGGTCTCGTTCTCGTTACGGAATCACTGGGAATTATGCCGGCGTACCTGGAACATTTCAACTACGCCGGCAGTCCAGCTCCCCTGACCGCCCTCAATCAGTTTTCCGTACTCGGGCTCACCTTTTTCCTGGTGGCCATCCTCAGTGCACTGTTTAGTTTACGGGTGCGACGAACAGAACTGGCCCTGTCGAAGTCGTTGAAAAAATATGACAATTTGTCGACACTCTACAAACAGATCTTCGACAGCATCGCCACCGGGATCGTCACCATCGACCAAAATGGCAAAATCACCTCGGCCAACAATGCCACCATGGAAATTACCGGATATGCGGCGAAAACCATTGTCGGCAAGGATTTCTCCGCCTTCTTTCCCGATCTCAACCTGGCGGCCCCCCGAATGCGCCAGTCCACAGACTTTGTCTGCCAAAACGATCAGAAGATTCGCCTTGGCTATTCCCATGTGAATCTGCATCCGGCAGATGGCAATCGGCCCGGCGACCCCGAAAACCAGCAGATTGTCACCCTGCAGGACATCAGTGAAATAGAGCAGATGGAACGGCAGATGCGTCAGGCCGAAAAACTGGCGGCCATCGGGATGATGAGCGCCAGCATCGCCCATGACTTCCGTAACCCCCTCACCGCCATCTCCGGTTCCGCCCAGGTGCTGGCTCATGAATTCTCTCAGGGCAGCAGCGCCAACCTCATCAACTACGAACTCTGCAACATCATTCTCCGTGAATCGAATCGGATGGTCCATACCATTGCCGATTTTCTGAAATTCTCCAGACCGGAACTGCCCAACAAGGAGTGGTTTTCCCTGCGTAACTGCCTCAGCGAGGTGATCCAGGTCACCAAGGCCGACCCGGCCTGGCCGCCCACAGCCAATATCACGGTGCGCTTTGCCGAATCCATCGATATCTGGGCCGACCGTAAAATGATCTCTACCGTCCTCAACCATCTGATCCAGAATGGTCTCTCCTTCTGTCCGCCAGGCCATGAAAAGATTGAGATAGACGCAGACGAGAGGAGGGAGGGGAGCACAGAGGAGACGGTCCATCTCAGCATCAGTGACAACGGCTCGGGGATTCCCACCGGCAACGAGGAGAAGATATTCGATCCGTTTTTTACCACCCGCGCCGACGGCACCGGCCTGGGACTGGCGATTGTCAGGCAGATCATCGAGGAGCATGAGGGGGCGATCACGGTAGAACAGACGCCTCTTGGCGGAACCCGGTTCAACATCCTGCTTCCCATACCCTCCTGATCGTCAACATCTGTCAAGTGCGGCCTGGGCGCTGTCTGCCACTCTCCAGCCCCGGACCACCAAGAGAGAGTAGAGCCCTGGCTGCGACCAGAGGCGTCAAGAGCGGGGGGAAACAGGAGGAAGCCGCAACCAGAGGAGAGCAGGGAAAAACAATCAGGCTACAGGTCCTGCTCTTTCTCACTTGCGGTCGCGGCGGTCACCTCGGGCAACTCGTCCTGCAGGCGTATTTCGTCGCTGACGATATGGATGGTTCCGGTCCCGGTCGGGTCGATATCGATAATCTCTCCGCCAACCCATACCTTCTGCCCCTGTGACACCGACAGTATTTCGGGAAAATGCTGGATATCGACATCAGTGACGATGGTCGGCCCGAAGCCATTCTCGTCCACATCCAGGAGGACGGTTGCCCGATCGTCCTCCTGCTTCAGCACCTGGAAAAAATAGCAGGGCCAGATCACCTTGAAGCGTATATATTTCTGGCTGTCCTTGGGCAGCTGGGCCTGACCTGACTCCCGGACAAGCTGCAGTATCTCGGCCGGAGTGGGCTTGAGGAAATAGGCCGTCGCCTCCGCCGGGCTGGCCTGCTGCTCTTTATCAGCCGCTGACCTGGCGGCAGAGAGCGTCACCTTCTCGGGTGGCGGCCCGCTCCCCTCTTCCGGCTGCTGGGACGCCCCATAATGTTTCTGCATTTTCAGGCCGACGATAATGAGCACCAGGACCAGCAGGTTGATCAATACGACGATGATGACATCGCGTTTTTTACGCAGTTGCTCGATAAAATCTGTCGTAGCCATCTCGTTACTCACCATGCAGACTGTTCTCCGACCCGCCCCGAACACCGATCGACCTGAACAGATTTTCTTTCAAAGCGCCCCCGCCAGCCAACCCGTCGGCCAGGCAACAGAGCTTTTCGCGCCGGCTGGTCGTGGATAAAAGGATGCTATCACAACCCCAGGCTTATGGGCAAACGCCAAAACACCACACCAAACGCCCTGCAGGCTCAGGCCAGTGGGCTGGCGATGGCAGGGTGGAAAAAAAGAGAACGAGGAGAGGGGCTACTCCCGCTCCTTCCAGACCGATGCGCCCAGTCCTCGCAACTTCTCCACCAGTTTCTCGTATCCGCGCTCGAGATGATAGATCCGGGAAACCTCGGTGCGGCCTGTGGCGTTGAGGGCACCGATAACCAGAGATGAGCTGGCCCGTAAATCGGTCGCCATCACCCGGGCTCCGGAAAGACTGGCGCCACCACGACCCTTGATCATGGCCGTATGCCCATCGATTTTAATCTCGGCGCCGAGACGCTGCAGTTCGGCCACATGCATGAAACGGTTCTCGAAGATAGTCTCGTGGATCATCGCCACCCCGGTTGCAAGCGACATGAGCGCCATGAACTGCGCCTGCAGATCGGTGGGATAACCGGGATAGGGCATGGTGGTGATGTCGACGCTCTTTAATATCCCGTCGACAGGCTGCCCAATGGCGATGGTCGTCGACGTTTCCTCGATACGCAGACCTGCAGCCCGCAGTTTCTCGAGCAATGACGGCAAATGGGCGGGATTGCAGTGTGTCACCATGCCTTCGCCACCACTGGCCGCAATGGCGATGAGGTAGGTTCCCGCCTCGATCCGGTCGGGGATGATCGCACAGTCGGCAGGAGAGAGGTGCTCCACGCCCTCGATCGTCAGGCGGTCCGTGTCGCGGCCTTCTATCTTCGCGCCCATGCCGGTGAGCATATCGATCAGATTGCCGACCTCCGGCTCCCGGGCCGCATTTTTCAACACCGTTGTCCCCTCCGCCTGGACCGCGGCCATCAAGAGGTTCTCGGTCCCGGTAACCGAAGGGATGTCAAAGTAGATCACATCACCCTTCATCCGGCCCTCTATGAATGCATCGACATAGCCCCCCTCGAGCAGACAGTTGACCCCCAGCCGCTCCAGGCCGTTGATGTGGAAGTTGATCGGTCTTGCGCCAATGGCGCAACCACCCGGCAACGACACCCGGGCTCGGCCCAGCCGGGCCAGCAGAGGCCCGAGGACCAGCACCGAAGCACGCATGGTCTTGACCAGGTCATAGGACGCCTCGGAATAGACCAGATCGGTCGTGTCGATATGCAGGATATCCTCGTCCCGGCTGTGCCTGACCCCAAGATTTTCCATCAGCCGCAACATGGTCCGGGTATCCCTGAGATCAGGAACATTCCGCAGCACATGCGCCCCGGGGGCCAGAAGCGTCGCACAGATAAGCGGCAACGCCGCGTTTTTGGCGCCACTGATCCGCACCTCTCCCTTCAGCCTGCGGCCTCCTTCTATAATAAGTTTTTCCATTGCCTCTCCGTCGTTATTCCTTTATCCGAAAATCGCCGACAAGGAGTCGTTGGCACTTCTTCGGGATTTTCATGGTTTGTTGTGGCTGCGGTACCTGGTCCAGCCATGCTGGTTTATATGAAACGCGTCAGCACGGAAAGCTCTGTTGCCGCACCAAGGAGTTTCATGTCCCGTTGGCTAAGGCCATCTGGTCCAGCCATGCTGGTTAGCGAATTCTGGCCGCCAGTACCCGGTCCCGGCCCGCATAATCCGGTAAAATCCGTATCTCGGTAAAAGCAGGGGAACTGTCTTCAGCCATGGCAAACATCCCGGCCACCCTCTCTCCCTGATCATAACCAATCTCCATAAACACCTGCCCGCCCGGCGCCAGGACCCGCGGCAGACTCTGCCTGATCCGGTAAATGAGATCGAGCCCATGCTCGCCACCATCAAGGGCAAGATGAGGCTCATAATCGCGCACCTCAGGCGCCACTGCGCTCAGCAGAGCCGAGGTCGCCACATAGGGCGGATTGGCGACCACCAGCGACAACGATCGGTTGGGCAGGAACGCGGTCAACAGGTCGCCCCGGATCGGCATCACCAGATTCTCAACCCCATGGCGACGACAATTTATCCGGGTGACCGCCAGCGCCTTGGCCGAAACATCGACAGCTACAATCCGCTGGCCCAGTTCGCGGGCGAGGACGACGGCAATGACACCGCTGCCACAGCAGAGATCAAGGGCCAGGCCGGGGGGGCCAGGCTGGTGGCGCTGGGCGGCAAGGGCCGATTCCAGCAGAAACTCGGTCTCCGGGCGAGGAATGAGAACGGCGGGATCGACAAAAAAAGGCAAGGACCAGAATTCCTGCTCTTGTATGATATAGGCCAGCGGCTCCCGCTTCTTGCGCCTGGCGACAAGCTGCAGAAACATGCGCTCGCCCCCGGCCTGCACCACATCGCCCGCCGCCAGCAACAGCTGCGTCCGGCTCATTCCCAGACAGTGTCCGAGCAACCAGTACACCTCGTTTTCACATTCCGTGACCCCTGCAGCCTGGAGCTCGGCTATCGCCTGCTGGACAAGTTCAGAGAGCTGCATTATTTCTTGCGGGATATCTCGTCCGTACCACAACGCGGACAGATGCACACAGTATTCATGAGAAATCCGGAATACGGCGGGGAGAACAACGGTACACGTACGCTATTTTATCTTGCTGAGTTTTTTGGCCTGATCCTCGGCAATGAGCGGAAAGATCACTTCGTCCAGTCTGCCGTTCATGATCGTCTCCAACTTGTAGAGCGTGAGGTTGATACGATGATCGGTCAAACGCCCTTGGGGAAAATTGTAGGTTCTGATCCGCTCGCTTCGATCACCGGAACCCACCTGGCTCTTGCGGTCTTTGGAGATTCTGTCCTGCTGCTCCTGCTGCATCTGGTCAAACAGCCGGGCCCGGAGCACCGTCAATGCCTTGGCCTTGTTCTTGTGCTGCGACTTCTCATCCTGGCAGGTGACGACAAGTCCGGTCGGCAGGTGAGTCACCCGAACGGCGGAGTCGGTGGTATTGACGCTCTGACCGCCGGGACCAGAGGAGCGGTACACGTCGAACTTCAGTTCATTCATGTCGATATCCAACTCCACCTCCTCGGCCTCTGGCAGGATGGCCACGGTGACAGTGGAGGTATGAATGCGTCCCTGGGTTTCGGTATCGGGAACCCGTTGCACCCGATGGACACCACTCTCGTACTTGAGTTTGGAATAGACCTGTTCACCACTGACAAGAGCGATGATCTCTTTAAAGCCGCCTATGCCCAAGGCGTTCGAACTGATGGTTTCGACCCGCCAGCCCATGGATTCGGCGAACCGGCAGTACATGCGAAAGAGATCGGCGGCAAACAGGGCCGCCTCGTCACCGCCGGTACCGGCGCGGATCTCAAGAAAGATATTCTTGTCATCGTTGGGATCTTTGGGCAGCAGCAGCACCTTGATGTCGCTATCGAGTTGTCGTTCTTTCTCCGCCAACTCCACCAGTTCGGCCCTGGCCATCTCCCGCAGTTCAGGGTCCTCGTCCTCATCACGGGCGATCAGCCTGTTATCGGCGATGTCACCCTCCACCTGCCGGTACTGCAGGTAGAGCGCGTGGAGCTTGCCAAGATGGGCATGCTCGCGAACAACAGCTTGATATTCCTTCTGATTACCTACCAGTTCGGGGTCAGAGAGGCGTCCTTCGAGATCCGCCAGTTTATCCTGTAGTTCTGCAAACCTAGATAGCATGATATTCTCGTAGCACCCCAGTCAATGGGCTCGGCCATCGCTTTCCGGCACCGCCTTTTCGCCCGAACCCGGATTTCTCATCGAAGATAACCGCTCGATGAAACGGTCTGATCGAACGAAAATGGGGTACCAGTGAACGGTTACGACGGATGAACAAAAAATCCACAGCCATGAGAAACCATAACTGTGGACTGAAGACAACAGCATACTCCAGGCCTGGCAACCTCGCCGCCTGTTCTACCAGAAAAATGGAACGCCTTCGCTGCGTTTCCTATTTCTTCTGGGCAAAATGCTTGGCGTAACGCTGTTTGAATTTTTCAATTCGTCCCGCGGTGTCGATCAACTTCTGCTTGCCAGTAAAAAAGGGATGACACTCGGAACAGATCTCGACCTTGATCTCGTCGAGAACAGAACCCATCTCAAAGGTCGCACCGCAAGCACATGTTGCCGTTATATTGTGATATTCAGGATGTATACCGTTTTTCATCGTTGCCTCTTCCTCCACCACATATGCTGTGGTCTGTTAAAACGCATCATATCCAAAATCTGCCAGCAAGGAGCAATTTCCCCCATCGGGGAGTTTGCTTGCTCGTTGTGGCTGTGATACCTGGTCCAGTCATGCTGGCCTATCTCATTCCAAAACGTAAGCCCAACATTATAACCTGGCAAAACAGTATTTCAACCAAAATAATCTCCCTTGGCAGCAGTCAGCATACCCCGCGCTTTGGACAAAAGATCAGCCGCTCATCGAGTCGAGAAAATCCTTGTTGCTCTTCTGGTGCTTTAACTTGTCGATTAAAAAGTCCATACAGTCGGCGGGATTCATCGAATTGAGGAGCTTGCGCAGTATCCAGATACGGTTGAGCACCTCGGGCTTGAGCAGCAAGTCCTCTTTTCTGGTGCCGGAACGCTTGATATCGATAGCCGGAAAGATACGTTTATCCGCCATCTTGCGATCGAGCACCAGTTCCATGTTACCCGTGCCCTTGAACTCCTCGAAGATGACCTCATCCATCCGGCTGCCGGTCTCGATGAGCGCGGTGGCCAGAATGGTCAGACTGCCGCCCTCCTCGATGTTTCTGGCCGAACCGAAGAACCGCTTGGGACGATGCAGGGCATTGGCCTCGACACCACCGGAGAGGATCTTGCCACTGGCCGGGGTGACGGTGTTGTAGGCGCGAGCCAATCGGGTAATGCTATCCAGCAGGATCACTACGTCTTTTTTGTGTTCGACCAGTCGCTTGGCCTTTTCGATGACCATCTCGGCCACCTGGATATGCCGCTGGGGTGGCTCGTCAAAGGTTGAACTGACCACCTCCGCGGTCTTGACCGAACGGGTCATCTCCGTCACCTCTTCCGGCCTCTCGTCGATCAGCAAAACGATCAGGTAGACCTCCTTGTGATTTCTGACGATGGAATTGGCGATCTTCTGCATCAAGACGGTCTTACCCGTGCGAGGCGGGGCGACGATAAGCCCGCGCTGCCCTTTGCCGACGGGTGCGAACATATCGATTACGCGGGTCGAATAGTTGTCAGGCTGCCACTCCAGCAGAAACTTCTCATTGGGGTGCAGGGGGGTCAGGTTGCCAAAGAGGGTCTTCTGTTTAGAGGCTTCCGGCGGATCGAAGTTGACACTTTCAACTTTTAACAGGGCAAAATACCGTTCTCCCTCTTTCGGTGCGCGGACGAGACCGTCCACCACATCTCCGGTGCGCAGGTTGAGTCGGCGGATCTGCGAAGGTGAAACGTAGATATCGTCAGGACCGGGCAGATAGTTATAATCCGGCGCCCGGAGAAAGCCAAAACCGTCGGGAAGAATTTCCAGAACACCGCTTCCCCGCATCTTGCCATCTTTATCGGCCTGAGCCTGCAGCAGAGCAAAGATCAGCTCCTGCTTCCGCATGCTGGAAAAACCTTCTACGTTAAATTCACGGGCGAGCTTGACCAGCTCACCGATCTTCATCAACTTTAATTCCGCCAGATTCATTACTACCTATCTCCTTTGGGGCCGATTCTGGTCTTCCATCGCGAATGTGGAAACCAACTGAAAGAATGTATCGATATGTGTATCCGAAAATCACCAGCAAGGAGTCATTGGCCTCATCTGGAATTTTCATGGTTCGTTGGAACTGCGGCAGCCTGGTCGAGCCACGCCCGTTTATTCGAAAACCGTCATCAGGTGCTAGATGCCCTCAAGCTGGGATATTGGTAATCGTTCACCGATGATACCGGGAATGTTCCGTAACCCGGATCCGTGTAAACGTTTATCCAGTACTCCAGATTCGTTCAAGCGGGCCGTTGCACAAGAGTTTGCTCTGTGAGGAGGCCTGATCGGACGAAAATGGGGTGCTGGTGAACGTTTACGGATATTGCAACCATCTATTAACCTCATGCAGAGACTCCCCAACCTGTAACCAGTGATCAGCACTCCAGATCCGTTCCGCAGACGCTTTCCGCATGAGCCGGCTCGACAGCATGGCGTAGCGAGAGGAAAACGAAATGATGGTCAGCAGTTACGATTTTTCTGTGGAATTTTTGGGGCCAGGGCATCTGTCAAATAAAAGCTTATGTCTGTCGTAACAAAGCGATCCGACAACAGCGTCACCGGCATGAGGGCTGCACCACGATGAGTTTTTCTATTCTCTTCGGATTGATGGGCTCGTAAAAACTCCGATCTACTTCGTTGTAGATCACAAACGACACTTCGCTGTACCATATGTACTACCAAATTGCCGTTTGAGATGCTACGCCTCGTATATCAAAGTTTTTCCTGAGCCCATCTTGGTGAAACATTCGACTTTTTACGAGAGTATCCGGATTGATAATAGAATGGAATTATTGAGACGACTCACGCGGAATCAATATTTTCCAGCTGATCACTGAACTCAGGATATCCTGAGAGTGCACTATGAGACGCAGGATTGGTTTTTCGAGATTGTACAATAGGTTCATCAGAAGGCGGGGATGCTCTCCTCACCGCCATTCTCTTATACGTGCTCGGCGATGGGCTGTCAAGCTTTTTACAGATGAATACACCAGGCATTTCCCGAGCTCTGCCGCACATGCCACTGCCAGGCTAAATGGGCCACCTGAAGCGCGGTCGCCGCCCACAGACCACTATTGTCTATGACCCAGTCGGCCCGCTCGGCTTTTTGCAGAGCCGAAAGTTGCGCCGCCAGGATCGATTCGACCTGCTGTCGATCGACGTCGTCGCGGCGACTCGTCCTGGCAACGCTGACACGGCGCGGCACGTAGACCGCAACCACACCATCCATTCCATCCTGCCAGCCCACCTCGTAAAGCAACGGGATTTCGAGCAACAGGTTCTGCTTTCGCTCCCTGGCCAAACCAATCTCCGCTGTGACCCGTTGCTTGACCAGGGGATGGAGAATCGCCTCAAGCTCCCGGCGCACCGCAAGATCGGTGAAGACCGCCTCCCTGAGCATGGACCTGTCCACCTGGCCATCCGCACCGATAAACCTGGTTTCCCAACGTTTTTGCATCTCATCCCAGCCAGGCATACCCGGCAGCATCAGCTGCCGGCAGATCGTATCGGTGTCGACACTCTCACAGCCAAGGGCTGCGGCGAGCATGGCGCTCACCCTGCTCTTGCCCGAACCCACGGTACCCGTCACGGCGACAATCATGACTGCGGCTCCTCTTCTTCGGCAAGACGTGCACAGACTCGGGCCATATCGTCCCACAGTGGGGCCTGAAAGTGCAGCGCTTCCCCGGTAAGGGGATGAGCGAAACCCAGCCGCCAGGCGTGCAGCATCTGCCGGGGAAACGCTCGATTGTTCCGTCCTGCGCCATAGAGGGTGTCCCCGGCGACAGGATGGCCGAGATGAGCCATATGCACCCGGATCTGGTGGGTTCTACCGGTTTCAATGCCAACCCGTACCTGGCAGAACCTGTCACCATACTGCCTCACCACCCGCCAGTTACTGACTGCATACCGACCAGACCACTCCTGCACCGCCATCTTCTGCCTGTTGCCTGGATGACGGCCGATCGGCGCAACGATGCGTCCTTGAGACCCGACTGGAACACCATGGAGCAAAGCGAGATATTCCTTCTTGACCTGGCGATCGGCAAAGGCCGCAACCAGCAATCTGTGCACCATCTGGTCCTTGGCGACCACCATCACCCCCGAGGTGTCCTTGTCGAGCCGATGGACAAGTCCGGGCCGGATCGCATCACCGACCCCGGCAATAGCGTTACAGTAGTAGACGAGACCATTGACCAGAGTGCCCGTAAAGTTGCCACTTCCCGGATGGACAACCAGCCCCGGCGGCTTGGATAAAACCACGAGGACCTCGTCTTCGTAGAGAACTGGGAATTCGAGAGGTTCCGGTTTGACCGCCAAAGGGGGCGGGGAGACGAGCGAGCCCTGCACCGCTTCGCCCTGCTTCACTCGGTATCCTGCCTTGCGCCGCTCGCCATCGACGCGAATATCTCCTGCACGAATGGCTGCGGCAATGCGCGAACGGGAACTTTCAGGCAGCAATCCGACAAGCAACTGGTCGAGCCGAAGGCCCGCCCGCGGAGCGTCGATGACCACAGACACCGTGTCGCCCTCGGTCCTATCGCCCTCCCCCGGGCCCTGATCACATTCATCCATTCCGACTCTATCGACCTGGCGCAGACAGTAACCCTTGCTCACCGACCGTCGTCATCCGGTCTCAGGGCGCAAGCCGTACCGTACCCTGGCCATCGCTTGACACAACAGCTTTCGGCACAGGAAAATACGGTTCTCCACGCGAACGCTTGCCCCTTTTCCAGCCTGCAAATCAGGCGAATATCGTCTCTATCCGTTCGGAAACAGTGGCCTCTTCTATCTGCTGGGCCAGTGACAGCTCCTTGACCAGGAGACTTTTGGCGGTATCGAGCATTTTCCTCTCACCATAGGAGAGGTCTTTATCGACACTGAGCAGGAAAAGATCGCGCAACACCTCCGCCACCTCATAGACGGAGCCGGTCTTTATCTTCTCCATATAATCGCGATACCTTCTGTTCCAGGTCTGACTGCCAAGCTCGATATTTCTATTTTCCAGAATATCGATCACCTCGGCGACCTCCTGCTTGCTGACAATAGCTCTGAGCCCTACATTCTTGCTGCTGGCGGTCGGAATCATGATCGTCATGCCATTATCCAGGATCTCCAGCACATAAAATGTATGGTCGACACCTGCAACAGACTGCTTTTCAATCGCTTTAATCACACCTACGCCATGGGCCGGATAGACAGCCATATCACCTTCAGCAAACACTACGTTCTCCTCTGTCGGATATACCATTTTTACGAGTAGACAGGCGCGCACGCCTTGACATCTGCAAGAGATCACATATGTCATTCAGATGAGAGCCCGGTTGAGCAATGGCCGTATCGGCCCATCCCGGGCATACATTGAACCGCGGCACACGGTGGCGTACCGCTCGTACATCCATATTCGTTAAGACGTAATATACCATATTTAGCACAAAGGTGCCCTCACTTTTCCACGGAAAGCATTCAGGCGGCGGGAAAGTGCACGACTCTCGCGCACATGTGACACTATTTTACGCTGTTGATATGGCCCATGGCCCGAGCCGGACCATCCTCGACAAAGGATCTGAGCCCCATCTCGATGACGGGCATTCGCTCTGTCAACAGCATGGCATCCTCCCCGGACAGCGTACTGAGCACATATTGCTCAACGGGAAACCGGGGGTGGACACCATCCTTGCCTGGCCTGCCGATACCGATCTTCAGCCGAAAAAAGGAGTTGGTACCAAGATGCTGGGTTATGGAGCGGATACCGTTATGGCCGCCATCCCCTCCACCTGACACCAGCTTCAGGCGACCGGGATGCATATCGAGATCGTCATGGATAACGATGACATGCTCGAGAGGAATCCGATAAAAACGGACAAATTCGGCCACGGTCAGACCGCTGCGGTTCATGTAGGTCATGGGCTTGACCATGGTCAAGCGCGCGCCCCACCGCTTAAGGCGGCAGAACAAGCCGTTTCCCTTGCGCGAGCCAATTGACTCGTCCCAGAGACGGGCAAGCTCATCGACGACCAGAAAGCCGATATTATGCCTGGTATCCAGATACCGTTCCCCGGGATTGCCCAGGCCGACCACCAGATAGTCCGTATCAACCATAAGATGAGAGGTGCAACGAAAAATCCGGAGAAGTGAACACATTCTCCGGATATACTGTTCATCGGCATCGCCGCGTCAACTGTCTGTTTATGCGGAAATACCGGGAAGAGACGAGAGGCGTGCCGTCTTATTTGACGACGCCGACGCAGAAGTCATCGGCCTTGGACACCATTTTCACGTTCTGAGGGGTGGTAACGGCGGAAAAGGTGAGATATTCACCGATATTGACGCCACTCACATCGAGTGTCACCTCGTTGGGGATATCCAACGGCTTGCCTTCCAGCAGAAGGGCTGTGGCATAGATCTCGAATCGTCCACCGAGATCAACGCCTTTGGCCGTACCTTTGAATTTCAGCGGCACACTGAAAACCGCCGTTTTTTCCAGGTCGATCTCACAGAAATCGGCATGGATCAGGGTATCTTCGACCGGATCGGTCTGGACCTCCTTCACAACCACGTTTTTCGCGCCACCCTCGGCGATATTGAGGGTGATCACCGCATTGCGGCGATAAATTTCGAGCAGGGTGGTCGTCACCGTTTTGGTATCCATCTCCAGCGCCAGGGCATCACTGCCGGCGCCATAGACAACAGCCGGGGTGAGCCCCTGACTACGAAGGCGACGCATTGCGCCTTTACCGGTTACCGTTCTCACGGCAGCGGCCATTTCTACCTGAAGCATAATTCCTCCTTGGTTCGCCTATCATCTCCATCGACGATAGATACTTTCGGCGACCGAAGTGTCTACAGAAAGCAAACTCTGGTTTATATGAAACTCGTCAGCATGGTGAACGCTGTTACCGTGTCGAGGAGTTTCATGTTTCGTTGTGGCTGAGGCTCCTTGGTCCAGCCATGCTGGTCAGACACGCGTTAACAGTACAGCTCTTCAAACCATCAGACGAACAACGAGCTGACAGAGTCCTCGTTGTGAATACGCTTGATCGCATCCGCCAGCAGGGCGGAGATGGAAAGCACCTTCATCTTGTCGCAGGCCGCGGCCTCAGGCCGCAGCGGGATGGAGTTGGTCACCACCAGCGACTTCAACTCCGATTGGCGGATGCGGTCGACTGCCGGACCGGACAGCACCGGATGACTGCAGCAGGCATGAACTTCCTTGGCCCCGTTTTTCAGCAGGGTCGCCGCACCATTGCACAGGGTACCGGCGGTATCGACCATGTCATCCATCAATATGGCGACTCGTCCCTTGACATCACCAATCACATGCACCGCTTCGCACTCGTTGGGCCGATCACGGCGTTTATCGATAATGGCCAGGCCGGCATTCATCCGCTTGGCAAAGGCCCTGGTCCGTTCGACGCCACCAGCGTCCGGAGAGACCATCACCACGTCGTTGAAATTTTCCTTTATATATTTGAGAATGACGGGAGCGGCGTAGAGGTTGTCTACGGGGATGTTGAAAAAACCCTGAATCTGCCCGGCGTGAAGATCCATACAGAGCATCCGCCGCACCCCGACCACCATGAACATTTCCGCCACGACCTTGGCCGATATCGGCACCCGGGGAGCGTTTTTCCTGTCCTGTCGGGAGTAGCCGTAATAGGGAACGACGGCGGTGATCCTCCGGGCCGAGGCCCGGCGCAGGGCATCCACCATCAGCACCAGTTCCATCAGATGATCATTCACCGGACTACAGGTCGGCTGGACCACGAAGACATCGGCCCCGCGAACATTTTCCTGTATCTCAACAAAGATTTCCCCGTCACTGAACTTCCGGACTTCCGAGCCGGTTGGGGCCAGCCCGAGATGTTCACAGATCTCACGGGTTAACAGCGGATGGGCGTTACCGCCTACGACCTTCATCACTTTCGGCATTTTTCCACTTCTCTTGTCTTGCTGGAAGGGATCTCGTCACCCGGACAATGGCTGGGGCGCTAGGATTCGAACCTAGGTATGCCGGGATCAAAACCCGGTGCCTTTACCACTTGGCTACGCCCCAACATGTGCCCGTACGACAAATATCCGTTCTCTCTTTTGCAGACGGAACCGCCTGGTTACGTCTGATACAGTTACCTGGCCATAGCTGTCATCTGGAAAAACACCGAACACCGTCGGTCCACTCCCCGACATCATAGCCGTACACGCCCCAGCCTCGAGCGCGCGTTCCTTCATCTGCTCGATCTCCGGGAAAGCCCTGCTGGTAACGAACTCCAGATCATTTCGCATATCGCTCAGCGAGAGTATCGGAGCACCATGATTTCGGGAAGGAAACAATGTAGAATGTTCGCCTTTGCTTGTCAATGTAAAATTATCGAACACCCATTTGGTGGAAACCGCAAAACCGGGATTGACCAGCAGGAAGGTGCAGTCGGCCAGAGGGGCGACGGGCGTCATCACCTCGCCGATGCCGGTGGCCAGAACCGCACTGTGTGCCACCGCGAAAAACGGCACGTCAGCCCCCAAGCCGGTCGCCAACTTCACCAGCTCTGTCTCGGTGAACTCCTGATCGAAGAGGGCATTGAGTCCGCGCAGCACGGTGCCGGCATCACTGCTGCCGCCACCAAGCCCGGCGCCGACCGGGATCCGTTTTACCAGCCCGATCTCGACCCCCATCCCCCGCCCTCTGCGGCTTCTCTCAAAAAAAAGCCGGGCCGCCCGCCAGGCCAGATTGTCGCCAGCCGCAGGAGTGGAGGGAGTATCGCAATGGAGGGCAATCCCGGGGACGGGCCGTAACTGCAGCAGCAGCTCGTCGCAGAGGTCGAGCTTCTGCATCCAGGTCACCAGCTCATGGTAGCCATCAGCCCTTCGCCCTGTGACCTGCAGCAACAGATTGATCTTACACGGGGCCTCAAGACGCAGCATCTCGGTTTGCCCCGACCGGCCGCACACCCTCATCGTTTCAGCCAGGCAGGGCTCACACCTTGGGGAAACACCTACTTCCTGGCCTTGACAAAGCGCAGCTTGACATCGTAGAGGATATTTCTCAACATCTCCTCCTCTTCGCGGGTCAGGTTCCCCTTGGTCTTCTGTTGCAGCATGACCAGGGTATCGATGGCATGCCGGGCGAGGCTGAAGTCAACGTCAGACCGACCGGTATGGGGGTCTTTGATCTCTCCCATATGGTAGAGAGCCGAGGTGTTGAGCGACATGATGAAGGTGGAAAAGGTCACCTCCGGCATCACGCATCGGCCTTCTTTGTTCGGCACCTTGCCCTCTCCGCACAGACAATCCTCTGCCGACTTCACGCCGGGTTTTGTATCATGTTCTTCCGCCATATCCAGTCCTTGCTAAAAAAGATACTCTCGTAAAAAGTCGAATGTATCACCAAGATGGGCTCAGGAAAAACTTTAATATACGAGGCGTAGCATCTCAAACGGCAATTTGGTAGTACACGTGTCGTTTGTGATCGAGAGCGAAGTAGATCGGAGTTTTTACGAGTCCATCAAAAAAGAGCCCATCGGTCGGCCTTGCAGCCGGGATCATCGCCACCGCAGGACTCAAAAGCCGTTGAGATCGAGAACCTGCGCGGCATCGATATTGTCAAGAGCCTGGACCTCGGTCAAGAGCTCTCTGGAAATGAGCTGATCGGTGCTGAGAAGAATGATGTTCTGGTTGTTCGTCTCCTCCCGCCCCACGGTCATCCGCGATATGTTGACCCCGGAATTGCCCAGGGTCGTGCCCAGATTGCCGATCACTCCGGGCACATCCCGGTTGACCACCAGCAGCATCGGTCCGCTGGGCAGCGCCTCGAGCCGGAAACCGTTCAACCGTACCAGACGCGGTTCATGCCGGCCAAAAACCGTACCGACCAACACATTCTCGCCTTCGTTGGTCTTCACCGTCGCGGTCAGGGTATTGGTGAAGTCGCCGGCCTTGTCGGTGCGGGATTCCACCACCCGGATCCCGCGGTCACGGGCCACGATCGGCGCATTCACATAGTTCACCGCATCTTTTAAGATAGGGGCGAACATGCCCTTTAAAAACGCCACCGTGATCGGACTGGTGTTCATCTCGGCGAGCACCCCGCTGTATTCGACACTCACCTCCTCGATCCCGCCACGAGAGAGCTGCATCTGCATCGACCCCAGCATCTCCCCCAGGGTCATGTAGGGGCCGACCTGAGAGAGCACATCGCCTGTCACCGAGGGGACATTCACCGCGTTTGTCACCGACCCATGCAGCAGAAAATCGCTGATCTGCCGGCCGATGATCGTGGCGACATTGTCCTGGGCCTCGCTGGTCGAGGCCCCGAGGTGAGGGGTACAGATAAAGCTGTCAAGCTCCATCAACCGGCAGTTCTCGGCCGTGGCCGGCTCGGAGGCGAAGACGTCGAGCGCCGCCCCGGCAATACGCTTCTCTTTCAGCGCCAGGTAGAGCGCCTCCTCGTCACAGACCCCGCCTCTGGCGCAGTCGATGAACATCCCGTCCGGCTTCATCGCCGCAAAGAATTCGGTTGAGAGAAGATTGGCCGTCTCCTTGGTTTTTGGCACATGGACCGTGATGTAATCGGACCGCCGGGCCAGATCCTCCAGACTCACCAGTTCGATGCCCATCTTCTCGGCCATCTCCTTGGGTAGATAGGGGTCGTAGGCGATGGTCTTCATCTTCAG
Source organism: Desulfopila sp. (assembly GCA_047973425.1). GTDB lineage: Bacteria > Desulfobacterota > Desulfobulbia > Desulfobulbales > Desulfocapsaceae > Desulfopila. The sequence goes on along the minus strand of JBKEBZ010000097.1, from coordinate 21,175 downwards.
CCCCTGGGCGCGATTGGCGGCGATAGAACCTATTCGGCCGATACCGACAATGCCCAGGGTCTTACCTGTCACCTCTCGACCCATGAATTTCTTTTTCTCCCATCTGCCGGCCTTCATCGAGGCGGTTGCCTGGGGGATGTTGCGGGAGAGGGCCAGCATCATCGAAATCGCATGCTCGGCGGTGGTAACGGCATTGCCGTCCGGCGCATTCATCACCACCACCCCCTTCTCGCTGGCGGCGGCTAGATCCACATTGTCAAGACCGATACCGGCCCGGCCTACGACCTTCAGCTTCGTGGCGGCCGACAGCAAGTCGGCGGTCACCCTGGTGGCGCTGCGAATCACCAGGCCATGATACTCACCGATTATTCTTTTCAACTCGTCGGGGGCCAGGCCGGTTTTCACATCGACCTTGAGCCCCGCTTCTTCTAGAACCGTTATTCCCACCTGGGATAAGTTGTCACTGACCAGTACTTTCATCTCCACTCCTTTCGCGGCCTGGCTGCTGCCAGCCCTCATCTCTTCCCCCAAGACATTGTCCGGCAAAACCGTATGCCCCATCGCTGGACCTTCTTACCACCCAAACCTCCCCGGCAGAAGGGCCACGGCAAACGACGACGACCCTCAACAGGTCCGCGACAGCATCCTGGTGTTGCCGGCCCATCGGCATGGGAGGCGCAACCAACCCATTGCCGGAGCACCGAAGTCGCCCGAACATACTCATTTCACGCCAAGAGAACAACCGAAAACCAGGACCAGCCACCGGTCAGGGATCAGGGCGGGTCACCCACAAAACCGACATAGAGGTTGAAGGCCGGTTCCATTCCGGATATATAGCATGCACACTGTCACTGTAGCGACAGGCACCAGCCATGGATCATACAGTTGCCGGCAACACCGACAATGTCAACCATTCTCCGCCACGGCAGCCATTTTTTTTCTTTTCTTTACGGGAATTCGTGCCAAGATGCCGAAAAGTGGTTACTTCTATCGAGCAAATCACAGTATTTCGTCTCTACCACCAACACTTCTGTTCCCTCTTTTCAGCCAGGTGCCGTTGCCGGCCCATCCTGGCCGCGGCATGTTGGAAGGCGCGAGTTGAGCACCAGCAAAAGGAGCACTGTTCATGACCGAGACACGCTTACGTTTTCCGCCGAGCCCGACGGGCTATCTGCATATCGGCGGGGCTCGCACAGCCCTGTACAACTGGCTGTACGCCAAGAAAACAGGGGGAAAACTCATCCTGCGCATCGAAGATACCGATACCGAACGCTCCAGCGAGGAGTCGATCAAGGGGATCATCGACGGACTCGACTGGCTCGGTATCGACTTTGACGAGGGCCCATATTTTCAGACCGATTTCAGTGACGATCACCGGGCCGCCGCCGCCAGGCTTCTGGCCAGTGGCAAGGCTTATAAATGTTTCTGCAGCAAGGAAGAGCTCGACGCCAAGCGCGAGGCGGCGCTGGCCGCCAAACAGCAGCTCGGCTACGACCGCACCTGCCTTCAGCTCGGCGCTGCGGAAGTGGCCGCCAAGGAGGCGGCCGGTCTTCCCTACGTGATCCGCTTCAAGGTACCTGACGAAACAGGTCGGCTGATCGGTTACGACGACAGGATTCTCGGCCGGATCGAATGTAACATCAGGGAGGTGGACGATTTTGTCATCGTCCGCTCCAACGGCAAACCGCTCTACCTGCTCTGCAACGTGGTTGATGATATCCGTGACCGCATCACCCACATCATCCGCGGCCAGGACCACATGACCAACACCATCCGTCAGGTCCTGCTTTACGAAGCGCTGGCGGCGCCGGTGCCCGTTTTCGCCCACATGCCGCTGACCCTCGACAGTAAAAAGGCCAAGATCTCCAAACGCAGTCACGGTGAGGTGGTCGCCGTTCAGTTCTACCAGGAGAAGGGGTTTCTGCCTTGGGCGCTTTGCAATTTTCTCGCCCTGCTCGGCTGGTCGCCAGGCGATGACCGGGAGATCTTTTCCCGCCAGGAGCTGATCGAGGCCTTCACCCTGGAACGCATCAACAGGTCAAGCTCGATTTTCAATTATCACAAGGGCGATACGAAATTTTTCACCGACCCCAAGGCCATCGCCATCAACGAGCATTACCTGCGGACCATGGACATTCAACAGCTGGGCAGGCTGGTGAAGATCGAACTGCTGCAGGAGGGACTCTGGAACGAAAGTTACGAAGGCGAACGTCGCCACTGGTACCACCACACCCTCGATCTCATCCGCGACAGATTTCATACCTTAAAGGACTTCACCAGTCTGGGCAGGGCCTATTTCGGCGATGATTTCGTAGTGGAGGACAAACCGCTGCAGAAAAACGTCCTCGCCCACGAAGGCCTGAGACAGTGGCTGCCAATGCTGGCCGAGCGTTACGAGGGGCTGCCGGACTTCACCCTGGCCGAGACCGAGCGGGTGGCGAGGGAACTGGCCGAAGAGCTGGGCGTTCGACCCGGCACCCTCATCAACGGCATGCGCACCGTGGTGACCGGGCAGTTGGCCGGGCCTTCGATGTTCGATATCCTGGTGACGATCGGTCGGGAAAAGGTGGTGCAACGACTCAACAACATCGACGCGCTCTACCCGGCCACCCCCTGACCCGGCGGCCATCCGGCGACCACTGCCCCGGCTGGGCGGCAGGGCCAGGCGGGGCACGACAACTGCCACTGTGGTTCCCATACCGACAACAGTCCGCATCAACCAACAACCGTAGAATCAGCGACAATGGACCCCAAAAACAATCTAGAAGAAAAACCCCTCGACTTTATCCGGCAGATCATCGCTGACGATCTCAAGAGTGGCAAGCATGACACCATCATCACCCGCTTCCCTCCGGAGCCCAACGGTTTTCTGCATATCGGCCACGCCAAATCGATCTGCCTCAATTTCGGCCTGGCGGTGGAAAACCACGAACGGGGCGCTCGCTGTCACCTGCGCTTTGATGACACCAACCCGTCAAAGGAAGAGAACATCTACGTCGAGTCCATAAAAAAAGACGTGGAATGGCTTGGCTACAGCTGGGACGACCGGCTGTTTTTCGCCTCCGACTATTTCGCCAGACTCTACGAATTTGCTCTTCAGCTGATCAGGCTGGGCAAGGCCTATGTCTGCGACCTGTCAGCGGAGCAGATCCGCGATTTCAGGGGCACCCTCACCGAACCAGGTCAGGAGAGCCCCTACCGCAACCGGAGCATCGAGGAAAACATCGACCTCTTCACCCGTATGAAGGATGGCGAATTCCCGGACGGCAGCCGGGTGCTGAGAGCGAAAATCGACATGTCTTCAGGCAACCTCAACATGCGTGACCCGGTGATCTACCGGATCATGAAGACCTCGCACCATCGTACCGGTGACACCTGGTGCATCTACCCGATGTACGACTATACCCACTGTCTCTCGGACATGCTCGAGAGCATTACCCACTCCCTGTGTACCCTCGAGTTCGAGGATCACCGGCCCCTCTACGACTGGGTGCTCGACGAGTTGCACACCCCCTGCCATCCCCGCCAGATCGAGTTCGCCCGGCTCAATCTCACCTACACCGTGATGAGCAAGCGCAAGCTGTTGCAACTGGTCGCAGAAAACCATGTCGATGGCTGGGACGACCCGCGGATGCTGACCATCTCGGGGCTCAGGCGCAGGGGCTACACTCCGGAGTCAATCCGCAGCTTCTGCCAGACCATCGGCCTTGGCAAAAAGGCCAGCTGGATCGACATGAGCGTGCTCGAAAAGGCCATCAGGGACGATCTCGATCCGCAGGCGCCACGGATGATGTGCGTTCTCGACCCGGTCAAACTGGTCATCGACAACTACCCGGAAGGCCAGTTCGAGGAGGTCGAGGCCTGGAATCACCCCAAAGATCCGGCAATGGGCAGCCGGCTTCTGCCCTTTGGCAGAGAACTGTATATCGAGCGGGACGACTTCATGGAGGAGCCGTCGAGAAAATTTCACCGGCTTGGGCCCGGTCGGGAGGTTCGCCTGCGGTACGGCTATCTCATCACCTGCACCTCGTTTGAAAAGGACGCGGCGACAGGAAAGATCACCACCATTCACTGCAGCTACGATCCAGCCACCAGGGGGGGAACGGCCCCCGATGGCCGCAAGGTCAAGGGCACAATCCACTGGGTCTGCGCATCCCGGGCCGTCGACTGCCAGGTGCGTCTGTATGACCGGCTGTTCACCGCCGAGTATCCCGATGCGGAAAAGGGGGTGGATTTCAAGGAATACATCAATCCACACTCCAAGGTGGTGCTTGAGAGGGCCAAGGCCGAGCCGGCCCTGGCCGAACTGGCAGCCGGTAGCCGGGTCCAGTTCGAGCGGACCGGCTATTTCTGCGCCGATCAGGTCGAGTCTCGCCCCGGCCGGCCGGTCTTCAACCGTATCGTCACCCTGCGCGACTCCTGGGCCAAGGAACAGGCCAGAAGCTGAAGCCACCACCCCTGTCGTCGACACTGGCCGCACTGCCAACATTCATGGAGCGGATCGCCTTGGTCCGACGAGGGATGCGGGCGATCTCGAGCCAACCTCTGTCTGCCAGCCTGGATTTCTCATCGGGCTCAAGCCGCGCCTGCGCGGCAAGCCCAGCGACCGCGCCGTACCCATTGCCCCGGCTGCCGACAGGTCTTACTGTTTGAAGTAGCACACCGTGGCAGTACCGCTCAACAGAGACGGGAGGCGCCACGGGGGGCAAACAGGGAGCAGACAGCGCTCCGAACTGGCGAAGAGGACGATACGGGACACTCCATATGTGGGAATCCATACTTATCTGGGCAATCATCGGCGGCTGCGCCGTGGTGGTTCTCCGCCGGTTTTACCGACAGCTGCACAGCGCGATCAATTCCAATAAAACGTCCAGGTGCGACTGCGCCTGCTCCGGCTGCCACACCGCCAGCTGCCATGCACAGCAGGAGACCATCCTGCGGAAACTGAAGGCACGGCGCTGATGTAACAGCTGAGCTCTACCGCTGCCGTCAGGGAGCCAGCCGGGCGATATCCCATTGCCTTCGGGCGTCATCCGAACGGCTGTAGAGAAAGCGGTCGTGCAGCCGGCTCCGCCGCCCCTGCCAGAACTCGATCTCCCTGGGGGTGACCCGGTAGCCGCCCCAGAACGAAGGCAAGGGAACCTTGCCAGCTCCGATCTTGCTCTTCATCTCCTGAAATTTCTGCAGCAGAACCTGCCTCGAAGAGAGGGTATGGCTCTGGCTGGAGACCCAGGCGGCGATCTGGCTCTCCTTGGGCCGGGTCATGAAATACCTGGCGGATTCGGCAGTGGATATCTTTTCGGCCGTACCGCTTATCCGCACCTGCCGCTCGAGCTCGAGCCAGACGAACAGCAGGCTCACCTCGTTGTTGCCGGCAATCTCACCGGCCTTGCGACTCTCGAAGTTGGTGAAGAACACGTACCCGTTTTCATCATAGTACTTGAGCAGTACGGTACGCTGACTCGGCCGGCCATCCGGGCCCACCGTCGCCAGAATCATCGCCGTGGGATCGGCGATGCTGGTCTTTCTCGCCTGTTCGAACCAGATACTGAACTGTCTCTGGGGATCGGGATCGAGATCCTTTTTCTCCATCCCTCCCAATAGATATTCCCTGCGAAATTGGCTTAGATCCACACTTCTCACCCATAAACGTAAAGCGCCTAACCAGCATGGCTGGACCAGGTAGCCTCAGCCACAACGAAACATGAAACTCCAGAACGATCCGGCGGGCCACGACGACCTCACCCCTGGACCACCTTGATACCTTCCAGCTTCCAGTCCTGGGTGCCTGCCGGACGAGCCCAGGTCCACTCTTCGGCAAACTTCACCGGTATGGTCATACTGCCCTCTATCAGTTCTCCGCTGGTGTCGCTGACTGTATAATCCAGCAGATTGGCGGTGAACAGCACCGTGACGAAATCCTCGGTGCCGGTACTCCCCGCCGCACGGATCTCCACCCCGCGGATCGCGATCGACTCCAGCTTGTTGATCACACCCTTCTCACGCATCCTGGCAAAATGGCCCGCATATTCGCTCGCCAGCTGGTCGCCCAGCAGGTGGCGGTAGGCCTCGAGATCGCGCCGCATCCAGCCGGCCTGCACCTGGAAGAAGACGTCGGAGGCCACCTCCTTGAAATGGCCCGGATCAAAGCCGGGATCGGTTCGGCGGATCTGGTCGATCCCCTCCTCCACCGCCATGGAGGGGCCGGGTGACGACGACGGGGATGGGACGTCACGCATCAGATCGGTATCCATCGGCGCGGGGCCTGCCGCTCCTCGAGGGAAACCGGCCGGGCCGCCCCCCTGGTTGTATCCCGATCGCCTGCTGCCGCTGAACTTACGGTAGAGAATATATCCCACTCCGGCCAGCAGCAACAGGGGGAGAATCCCCATACCGCCGCCCTGACCATACATCGAGCCAAACAACATGCTGCCCAGGGCGCCGCCCAACAGGCCGCCGGCAAGACCTCTGCCGAAACCACCACTTCCCTGATTGACCGTATTCGGCCGGGAGGTGGTGGTCGGCGCGGACCTGTAGGGCGTCGAGCGAAACGATTTGCCACCACTCATCGATCTGGCATCGGCAGGCGTGGAGGACAACACGCTCACTCCGACAAACAGCAGAGCGACCATAACAAGAACAACAGGGGCGATTCGTTGGTAAAGTGTTTTCATAATCCAGTGTACGTTGATATTGCGCCTCGCCACCGGCCGCAACCCTGCGGCTGCGCCCTCAATGGGGAGACGGTTGACGCCATCCGGCCTCCGAGATGACCCCGGAGGCCGGATGGCGCCGCGACCTGTGTACCGGACCGCCCACTCGTACCTCTCCAGAAATGAGCTATTTTCTCCGCAATCAAGACCTGAGAGAAATTTTACCACAGACATATAGCTGATATTTCAATGATAAAATTTCGAGCACAGCGAATAATCAGGTTAAAACAGCCGTTTCTGGATGGGCGCCCACCAAACAGCCAAGGCTCGAGGCGAGTAACCGACCGGGACCGCAGACCCCGGCAGACGGACACCCCACGTTCTGCGGCAGAAGCTTTCCGGACATTATACAGTGTCATTCACTGTAAGTATGAATACCGGCCAGACAAGGCCAGCGAGATCGATCTTTACACTTTCATTGCCGTCGTTGCCGATCGAGAATCTGGCGGACCGTCTGACTGAGCAGGGCCATGCTGAGCGGCTTCATCAGAACCTTGCAGATACCGGCCTTGCGGGCATCCTCGTCAGTGACAGCGCTGGAGTAGCCGGAATAGAGGATGACCGGCAGGAGTGAGCCCAGTTCACCGATGCGACGAGCCAACTCGACACCGGAAAGTCCCGGCATGGTCTGATCGGTGATGATCAAATCGTACTGGTCCATCGAGGTTTCCAGCAGTTGCAGGGTCTCGACGCTGTTCGTCATGGTCTTCACCGTATAGCCGAGCTTTTTGAGCATCTCTCCCGCCATCTCCGCCAGGGTCTCCTCATCGTCGACGAACAGGATCCGCTCGCTGCCCACAGGCATCACCGCTTTACCGACCGGCGCCTGTGAGGTACGCTGCGTGTCACTGTTCGCCAAGGGAAAATAGACGGAAAAACGGCTGCCCCTGCCGACCTGGCTCTCCACGACCACCTCCCCGCCCGCACCATGGACGATGCCCTGCACCACCGCCAGACCCAGGCCCGTGCCCTCCTCCTTGTTCTTGGTGGTGAAGTAGGGGTCGAAAATACGGGACAGGGCCTCGGCCGGAATCCCCTCACCGGTGTCGGCGACTCGCAGCCGGATGCAGTCTCGCCCCCGCAACCGGCCAGGCCCTTCCTCCCCAGCCGCAGCCGCCTCAACCCTGGCGATATCGATGGTTAAGGTCCCTCCTCTTTTCCGCATGGCCTGGGCGCCATTGGTGCAGAGATTCATCACCACCTGGTGGATTCGGCTCGGGTCGGCTTCGATCCAGCAGCTATCGACGGCCCCCTCCTTTTTAATCTTGATCGAGGACGGAATCGACGAGCGCAGCAGTTTCAGTACCTCGGTGACGATCGGCACCATATCGATCACCGCCGCGAGTGAGGCCTCGACCCGGGAAAAGGAGACGATCTGGCTGACCAGCTCCCGCGCCCGCTGACTGGCGACCATGATCTGCTCGAGGTTTTTCTTCACTGCCCCCGGCAGCCCTCGAGCCAGCAGGCTCAGATCGGTATAGCCAACGATAGCTGAGAGAATGTTGTTGAAATCATGCGCGATGCCTCCTGCCAGAGTCCCCATGGCCTCGAGCTTTTGCGATTGCAGCATCCGCTCTTCATGCCGCTTCATGGCCGCCACCGCCGCGGCCGTCTGCAAGGCCTCGGCAACATACGAGGCCAGGATGGCACCGATCTCCCGATCATGCGGGGCGAAACGGTCATGGCTGGGATTGTGCAGGCTGATGACAGCAAAGATCCTGTCCTGCCGGTCCCAGAGCGGGAAGACGATACAGGAGGGGCTGGTATAGCCTGACCAGCCACTGGTCAGCCAATCCTGCCGATCGATATTGTCGATGATAAACGGCTCATCGGAGGTCAAGGCCCGGGAGAAGACGGTGCCGTCATCGAGGGGCTGCTGCAGTTTTTTGGCCGCATGGCCACCTTCGAGGCTGCAGATCCACCGCAGCTCGTTCTCCCCCACCTCGTAAAGCGAGCCGCCATTGGCCCCGAGGTGACGGCCAAATTCAGCCAGGATCATCGGCCCGCTCTCATCTATCTCACCACAGCCGATGAGTTTCATGGTCGAATCGATCACCTTCTGCAAGCGTCGGTACAGGCTGCTCAGTTCCTCGGTCTTTGCGGCGACCTCCTCTTCCAGGCCCTGGCAGGTCTTTCCCTCGTCCACCAGGCGAGCCCGCTCCAGCCCTCTTTCAACGGCATAGAGCAACATCCACATCTTCGGTATGGGAGTCAGGAGGTAGTCGGTGGCGCCAAGACGCAACGCCTCGACCACACCCGCGCCATCGTCACCAGAGAGCACGATGACCGGCAGATCACCATCTTTGCCACGCACCTCGGTCAGTATGGCGAGTCCGTCGATATCGGCCAGCTGCAGATCGACCAGCAGAAGCCGCACATCCGTTTCCCGCCAGAGCCGCAGACCCTCTCGGCCACTTTTGGCCTCCAACACGGTGTATCCGCCCTCTTCAAGACAATTGCCGACGTCCCGGCGAATCAAGGGGTCTGTCAGAATGGTCAGGAGTACCGGCCGGGTCTTCTCCATGCCGCCCACCTCTTCTCGTTCATCGGTTATCGCTGCGTTGCCCCCTGCTGTCCTACCCGCCCCCGGCACCTGAGTCACCCGGTATTTGGAGAAACGCGTCAGCACGGCAGACACTGTAGCCGCGCCGAGGAGTCTCATGTTCTCCTGCTCCCTTGCGGCCGAGGCTCTCCGGAGTTCTCGCCGCACTCGCTGATCTGGTCCGGTCATGCTGGTCAGGACGCCGATCGGCAGATGAGCGCGAGGCCAGTCTGGCCGGAAAAGACCGTTTACTCTCACCGGGTGTATAGTGAGAGTATATCCGCCAATTCCCGTCCATGTCAATCGACAGCAGGAAACGAAGGAAAACCGGTGCCGCCCCATGAACGCGTTAGGCGAGTTCTTGGCCAATTCGCTTGCACTTCTCACCACACAATGTTACCCATACCCCTCGTGCGTCGCAGATCAGCCGGTGCGGCGAGAGGCCGCATCGGATCCTTGCACCGTTGCCAACCCGTCATCGACCAACTCGGTCAACCGCCATGCATATCCTGCTTCTCCACCCACCCCAGGCCAAGCCGGCCGAACCACCTGCGGGGATTCCACTGCTTGCGGCCGCACTACGGGCCCATGACGTATCCTGCACATGTTGCGATCTCAACATCGAAGGGCTCTCTTTTCTCCTCGACACCGCCGTGAATGCCGACGACACCTGGTCGCACCGGGCCACAAAGAACAGATTTCACCACCTGGCAGCACTGACCGGCCCTCCCGGCTACCACCGACGGTCCCAGTACCGACGGGCTGTCACCGACCTCAATCGCTATCTCGACAACTGCGGCCGGCAGAACGGCATTCAGCTCAGCCTCGCCAACTACCAGGATCCCGGCCTCTCGCCATTGCAAAGTGAAGATCTGCTGGCCAGCGCCGACCAGTACCGGCACAACATCTTCTATCCATTCTTTGCCAGAAGGCTGCGGCAACTGATTGCCCGGACCTCCGCCAGCCATGTCGGCCTCTCTCTCAACTATCTGAGCCAGGCCCTGTGCACCTTTGCCATCGCCGGTTTTCTCAAGGAGGAATTCCCGCACCTCACGCTCATCCTGGGAGGAGGACTGGTCACCACCTGGCTGCACAACCCAAGCTGGCAGCGCCCCTTTGCCGGACTCATCGATCACCTGGTGTCGGGACCGGGAGAGGACCGTCTGCTCGAGTTGCTGACCGCCAACCCCCCCGGCCGGCGGGTAGCTCCCGACTATTCGGATTTTCGAGACTATCGCTATCTCGCCCCGGGCTTCATCCTGCCCTATGCCGCCTCGACCGGCTGTTTCTGGCGCAACTGCTCCTTTTGCCCCGAGACCAGCGAAGGCAACAGCTATCGGCCGGTTCCGCCACAGACCGCGATAACGGAAATCGAGGCACTGATCCGCCAGAACAGGCCTTCGCTGCTCCACCTGCTCGACAACGCCGTCAGCCCGGCGCTTCTGGCGCGACTCGTCCACAGGCCCCTGCCAGTACCCTGGTACGGCTTCGTCCGCTTCAGCGCCGAACTGGCCGACCCGGCATTCTGCCGGCAGCTGCGGCGGGCCGGCTGCGTGATGTTGAAGCTTGGCCTTGAATCGGGCAGTCAGACCGTGCTCGACCAGATGGGCAAGGGTATCGAGTTGCAGCTGGTGGCCCGGGTCTTGGCTGCACTCCGTCAGGCCGGGATTGCAACCTACATCTACCTGCTGTTCGGCACCCCGGCAGAAACCCTGAGCGAGGCCCGACTGACCCTCGACTTCGTCCGCAGCCACCACAACGAGATCGATTTTCTCAACCTCGCCATCTTCAACCTGCCGGTCGGCAGCCCGGAAACCGCCAGGCTCGTCACCCGCGACTTCTATCTGGGCGACCTCGCCATCTATCGCGACTTTCACCACCCCAAGGGCTGGCACAGACAGGAAATCCGCCGCTTCCTCGATCATGAGTTCAAGCGGGAACCGGCCATCCATGAGATTTTACTCAACGACCCGCCCCTCTTCACCTCCAACCATGCGCCGTTTTTCGTGGCGGGGTACTCCCCCGCCCCCACGGCCTGAACGCAAGCAGAGGCTGGCAAACCGTCAACTGCAACCGGGGCTCAGCCGACCGCCACCAGTTCGAGGTCGAAGTTCAGATCCCTGCCGGCCAGAGGCGGATTGGCATCGAGCACGACATTCTGCTCGTTGACCTCGATCACGGTAACCCGCAGCACCTCTCCATTGGTGCCACCGACCTCGAGGCGGGTCCCCACCTCGACGTTGAGATCGGCTGGTACCTGGTCCCGGGGAACCGTCATCACCAGATCATCCTGCAACTGCCCATAGGCCTTATCGCACGGAATCACCACCGTTTTTCGTTCACCGACCGTCATGCCGGCAACCGCCTCCTCAAAGCCGACAATCACCTGGCCGCCACCGATGGTAAACTGCAGCGGCTCCCGACCTTCCGAACTGTCAAAGAGAGTACCGTCCGCGAGCGTACCCCGATAGTGCACCTTCACCGTGTCACCACGTTTTGCCTCTGTCATCGTCATTTCCTCTGTCGGACTCTGGCCGACATCTCATACATGTGGGGCCTCGCCGAGACCCCGACCTCTGACACCACCCACCATGAACCACCGCTCATTTCGCAATCGATGACAGGCAACTGGCAGACCCTTTCCTTTCGCGGCCCCTTCGACCGCGCCCCCTCACCATATTGACTTACGAGACGTCTGTAAACAGATCTCCTTATTTTCTGGCCGAATTCACCGCCAGAAACGAGTAAACCGCACCGTTCCCTCACCAAACCGGATCAGACGATATTTCCCCTTTTTCTTTTGCGGATGCTGTAGTAACGTTGATGGCTGTTTCCGTCAGAGGGTCCGCTTCAACCATCCACGCCCTGGTAACGCCAGAACACAACCCGTCGTGATCAGAGACCGTTGCGGCATCGCGGCATCCGCCATTTTCGGGCCAGCACTCCCTGCTCTCTTCAACCACACAGGCAGACATCATGAGCAAGACTAAAATCGTCGTCACCCTCGGGCCCAACAGCCAGACCACCGAACAGATGGTGGAGTTCATCAGGGCGGGCATGAACGTAGCCCGGATCAACCTCTCCCATGGCAGTCGCGAAAGCCACCGGCAACTCATTCAGCTGGTCAAGGATGCCCGGCAGCAGGCGGGTACCGATACCGCCATTCTGCTCGACACCCGGGGACCGGAAATACGGGTTCAGGAACTCGAGGCGGCCGTAGAACTGATCGGCGGGCAGGAGCTGACCATCTGCCCCACCTTCGCCGACCCCGCCACTGGCCGGATCGGTGTCAACTACCCCGCGTTCGCCGGCGACGTCGAGGTGGGCTGTCAGGTGCTGCTCGACGACGGCAAGATGCTGCTCGAAGTTCTCAAGATAGAGGGCGATGAGGTCAGGACCCGGGTGGTGCACGGCGGCCGGCTGACCAGCCGCAAACGGGTCGCCCTGCCCGGGATGCTCATCAACCTCCCGCCACTGACAGCCGAAGACGAGGCCGATATCGCCTTTGGGGTCAAACAGGGGGTCGACTTCATCGCCGCCTCTTTCGTCCGCCAGGCCAACGATGTCTGGGCGGTGCGCAAGATCATCGAGGAGGGCAAGGGCAGCCAGGCCATCATCGCCAAAATTGAAAATCGTCAGGGGGTCGACAATCTCGAGCAAATTCTCACCGCGGCCGACGGGCTGATGGTGGCCCGTGGTGACCTTGGCGTGGAGGTGCCGGCCGAGGAGGTGCCCATCCTGCAGAAGCGATTCATTCATGCCGCCAACCTGGCAGGCAAGCCGGTCATTACCGCCACCCAGATGCTCGAGTCGATGATCGAGAGCCCTACCCCCACCCGGGCCGAGGCCAGTGACGTGACCAATGCCATCTTCGACGGCACCGATGCGGTGATGCTCTCGGCAGAATCGGCGGTGGGCAAGAACCCCCTGGCAGCAATCCACTTCCTCGCCCGCTGCGCCGCCACCGCCGAGAACAGTCTCGACTATGACAGCATCCTGGCAGACGGCCTGCGCCATCGCCGCCCGGTGGTGACCGATGCCATCTCCTATGCCAGCTGCACCACCGCCGCCGAACTCGAGGCGGCGGCAATCATCGCCGCCACCAGTTCAGGTTCGACCGCCAGGATGGTGGCCCGCTATCGGCCGAAAGCGCCGGTTATCGCCGTCAGCACCGATATCGCCACCGTCCGCCAGCTCCAGCTGGTACGTGGCGTCATCCCGCTGCTTTCGGCCCCAGCCAACAATATGGACGAACAGCTCGACATGTCGATCCACGCCGCGACCCAGGCCGAGTTCGTGAAAAACGGCGACCTGATCGTCATCACCGCCGGCTTTCCGATAAAGACCAAGGGCACCACCAATATGCTGAAGGTGCATACGGTGGCCGACGTCTGCTTCACCGGCCAGGGTATCGGTGTCACTGCCGTCGACGGAGAGATCCGGATTATCCAGAGCGAGGAAGACTGGACCCATCTGCCACACAACGCCATTGTGGTATTGAACGGTACCGATCACAGCATGCTCGACCATCTCGCCCGGGTCCGGGGGATCATTGCCGAGCAGCCGGGTCTGACCTCACATGCCGCCATCCTCGGCAGGGAACTGGACATCCCGGTAATCTGCAACGTTACCAACGCCACCCGGATCTTTGAAAACGGCCAGACAGTCACCATCGACGGGGCCACCGGCCAGATCTGCTACGGCAGTCAACGGGACAGGTAGGCACCGGGCCGAAAATGGCCTCCGCTAAACCACCATGGTCGGAGCAGGCAGGCGTTCACCATGTCTTGCACCACACGGTGCGCCCCCCCGAACTGCAACCGTTTCCCTGCGCTGGCGGCGCCCTCTTCCCGGAATCAATAGAGCGAAGAGCCAAACTCCTCGAACACGGTGGCGATGGGGATCGCGAAACCGATCCCCTGGGTATCCCGCAGAATCATGGTATTCACCCCCTGCACATACCCTTTTTCGTCGATGAGCGGGCCACCGCTGTTGCCAGGGTTGATGGGGGCGTCGGTCTGCAGAAAAAGATGGCCGTTCTCCGGGTCCTTGCGGTAACCGGAGAAGACACCGGCCGTCACGGTGTTACGCAGTCCAGCCGGGCTGCCAATGGTATAGACCCTGTCGCCCTGCTGCAGACGGGTCCCGGCGGGCGGGGGGCTGAGATAACCAATATCATTGATATAGAGCGACAGCAGGGCCAGGTCGTGGCCGTCGCTGAGCAGGAAAAAATTGACGGCATGGCGAGAGCCATCGGCCAGCACGATCGCGATGTCGTCTGGCCGCAGTTTTTCTGCAAAGCTGGCCAGTTGCAGTTCCGCCTCTTCGAGCCGGGGTACGATACGGGCGAGGTTGCGCTCGTTCTCGGCGATGATGATCTCCAGTTGCCGCCGGGTGGGCTCGGAGCGGCTGGCCCGATACCGTGCCCGCAAGTCCTGGATCTTCTGCCTCTCCAGTTCCACCAGTCGCCGGGTAGTCTCCACTTTGTGGCGGTACTCGGCGACAACCTTCTCGTCCACCTGCACCACATGACGATTGGTGACAATGAAGTTTTCACTGACGAAAAATCCCGAACCCGAGCCCCAGGGCGTCTCGATCGACACCGTCGCCTGCCGGGCCTCCTCGATCGTCGAGGCTCTGCCCTGATCCGAACCGTCACCCCGCGGAGGGGGGATCGGCTTCTCCACGATCGACACCGGTGGTGGGGCTGGGACCGGCGTTGTGGTCGCGGCCGTGGTGACCGGAACGATCGCCGTGTGAGGGGTGCCGACACTGTCGTGTTGTCGGGAATCGTCCAGGTAATACCAGGTTGCGGCGGCTGTTGCCAGCATCAACAGCAGAGACCGGCCGACACTCCCCCAGCGACGCTTCCGGTGCCTGTCGATCTCGGCCCTCCTCGCCAGCCGCTCCTGTCTCCGCTCCTCCACCTTTTTGTATCGCGAGAAGATAAGCCCACAGGCCTCGCATTCGGGCTGACTGTTCTGCTCATGGCCACATTTTGGACAGCGAATTGTCTTGCCAGCCATCTTCCCTCCCGGCGCTTCAACTCTTTTCTTTCGCCTCTTGCCTAGTCGAAGTATAGTGTTGCCCAGAAGAAAAGCAAAGAAAACAGGCGGTGACGACCACCGGAGAGCCTCAGCCACAACGAACCATGAAACTCCTCGGCCCGGCAACAGAGCTTTTCGCACTGGCGAGTTTCAGATAAAGCAAAAGAGGAACAAGAACGCCGAATGGACCGATGATCGAGATCACCAGCACAATCTTCATTGCCATCTCAGAGATCACCTTCACTCCCATCCGAGCCCAGGGGGCTGGCGGCCAGAACGTCAACAAGGTGGCCAGCGCCATTCACCTGCGATTTGATATCCAGGCCTCGTCACTGCCAACAGAGATCAAGAACCGGCTGTTGCAGCTGCGGGACAAGAGACGCACCGACGACGGCTCCATCGTGATCAAGGCCCAGCGGTTCCGTCACCAGGAACAGAACCGGGATGACGCGATCCAGCGACTGGTCGCCCTGATCCGCAGCGTCACCAGCACGCCAAGAAGACGCAAGCCGACCCGGCCCAGCCGGACCGCCAGGGCCAGGCGGATGGATGGCAAAACCCGTCGAGGCAAACTCAAGGCACTACGGAAAAAAGTGCGATAAGCCGGCGAGGCCGCCTGAACTGATGAGAAGTACGGGCTACTGGCATTCCGGGCAGGAGGCGGTTGAATAAATGCGACACAGGTGGTACACGTCCAACGATATGGCCTCATGCTCGCAGGGCAACGACGGTGGAGCGTTTCTCTTTTCTTTCTGGCCACAACCTGAAAAGGATGACACGAGGTTGCAGCCCAGTCGGATTGTTGTCGATACTCTCCTGAAATAACATAAATACCTACCCAAGGCGTTTTGGATGAACGAGAAAAAAAGTGGCTCGCCGTTAGTTGCCGATCAGAATGCTCTCGAGCGTATCTTCCACAGACCCGAAGACGAACAGTCACGAGATGTACTCACCAAATACATGGAGCAGATCCTGTTCGGTCTGCATGATTTTCTGCAAAAACACGTGGGAATCACCGAAGAGATCCCCTTAAAAGAACTTGCCTTGAGGTTTACCGAATCAAAGATTGCCCGCACCCCAATAAAAAAACTGGCTGACGTCATCACGGAAATCATCGAGGAGATCGCCCCCCAGGCCGTCAACGTCTCCTCTCCCTACTTTATCGGCCATATGACCTCCGCCATTCCGTTTTTCATGGTGCATCTGAGCACTATCGTCGCCGCCCTCAATCAAAATCCAGTAAAGATCGAGACCTCCAAGGTGGTGAGTGTCTACGAACGCCAGGTGCTGGCCAAGGTCCACCGTCTGTTGTTCGATCTTGACGACAGCTTTTACACCACCCATATCCAGCGGCCGGAGAGCACCCTGGGGGCCTTTGTGGAGGATGGTACGCTGGCCAACCTCACCGCGCTCTGGGTGGCGCGAAACCGCCTGTTGCCCGCCACGGAAAAACTGGCCGGCGCCGAACGTGACGGGGTGGCCCGGGCCATGCGTGATCGCGGTCTCACCGGCTTGAAGATCCTGGTATCCGAGTTGGGTCACTACTCGATTCGCAAATCGGTGGGGGTGCTGGGTCTGGGCCACGAGGCGGTAACGCCGATACCAGTGGACAGCGCCAACCGTATCGATCTGCAGATGCTTGAACATGCCTTAATGAAATATCGTCGGGACCCGGAGACAGCGGTAATGGCCGTTATCGGCATTGCCGGCACCACGGAAACAGGCGCGGTGGACCCTCTGCCGGCCATCGCCCGACTCTGTGATGAATACGCCGTGCACTTCCATGTCGATGCGGCCTGGGGCGGGGCCGTGCTCTTGTCCGAACGCTATCGCGGCCTGCTCCAGGGGATCGAATCGGCCGATTCGGTGACCATTGACGGTCACAAACAGTTCTATCTGCCCATGAGCAACGGCATGGTCTACTTCAGGGATCCGCAGGCCATGGATGGCGTCGCCTACAACGCTACGTACATCAATCGACCGGGTTCGGTCGACCTCGGCATCCGCTCGTTGGTGGGCTCGCGGGCCGCCACCTGCCTGGTGCTGGGAAGCGCTCTGGATATCATGGGGGCCGGCGGCTATGCCCTGCTCATCGATCATGGCATAGAAATCGCCCGTATCTTCGCCCGGAAGATCAGCCGTCGCCCCATGTTCGAACTGATCACCCCCCCCGCACTCAATATTCTCACCTATCGCCTGGTACCCGAGGGATTGGGCGATGCCCAGCCCGAGACTTCAGCGGCCACAATCGATAACGACGCCCGTTTACGCCTGCTCAACAGCATCAATATCAAGGTTCAGCGCATACAGCGTGAGGCCGGCAAAAGCTTTGTGTCCCGAACCACTTTACGGCGCTCGGGTCGAGCCGAGGTCGTGGTTTTACGGGTGGTCCTGATGAACCAACGCACCACTCCAGACATTCTCGATACCATTCTGGACGAACAGGAAGATATCTACCTGAATCAGGTCGCCCCCACCCTGGTGCGGGCCGAGAGTGACCTCATCGCTGAGACGTAAACGTTGATGGACTCGTAAAAACCTCAAGCGTGCATACAGGATGGCTAAGTACAAAAGGTCGATATACAAGGCGCAGTGGTGTCGGCCAAGCACAGGCGTACATGTGGTACGCCGAGCATTGGCCGATCCCGCTGCAACGCAGGAGATCGATCTTTTTACGACGCCATCAAACGTTCACCAGCACCTCATTTTCGTCGATCAGGCCTCCTCACAGAGCAAACTCTTGGGCAACGGCCCGCTTGAACGAATCTGGAGTACTAGCTAAACGTTTACAGATCCGGGTTGCGGAACATTCCGGTATCACCGGTAAACGATTACGCTGAGACCAGGCGGTCATGCATATCATAAAAGGGAGTCATGTTTACTGAAAAAATACACTTTATATATCCCTGGAGGGGATATCAGCAAAGAGTTTTAAATGAAATAGCAGCACATCTCGACAATGACAAACTACATATCATTGCACCGCCAGGATCGGGGAAAACCGTACTTGGACTCGAGGTCGTTCGGAGACTTAACAAACCGACTCTGATTTTATCTCCGACGTTGACAATCAGAAACCAATGGATCGAAATATTTCAAACGTTATTCAATGCAGAAGAGTTTGAAAATTATTCTAGCGACCTGAATACTCTCTCTTTCTTCAACTCTTCGACATACCAATCTCTTCACTCCTGTTGCCTCGATACAACTCAACCCACCGACAAGCCAAACGATACTGATGTCAGAGCGGATACTGATGCTGACGTCATACAATCGCTCATTGAGCATACAATACAAGTTGTCGTCTTAGACGAGGCGCACCATCTCAAAACAGCCTGGTGGAAGACGCTCACCACCCTCATTGAAAAACTTGACAACCCGACCGTAATTTCCTTAACGGCAACACCACCATACGACAGTACGATAAGCGAATGGAACAGATATATTGCCCTATGCGGCCCTATCGATGCAGAAATTGCAGTGCCGGAATTGGTGAAAGAAAAAGATTTATGCGCCCATCAGGATCTGGTGTACATCTCCATGCCAGACAAAAAGGAACTGAGCAGCATAAACACCTTTTACAACAACGGAAAAATTCTCAAGAAAGAGGTTATCTCAAATAACAAATACATCAACCTCTTAGTGCACCATCCTGCAGTTCTGAATCCGAGTGAACATGCGGATTTCATATATGACAATGTCGAGTATTTTTCAAGCATTATCATTTTTTTGAAGTATGTCAACAAAGAACACTACGCAGGCGTACTCGATTATCTCGGCTTATCAAAAAAGAAAATCCCCATCCTCGACAATGACTGGCTGGAATATTTATTGACATATTCACTCATCAAAGATGATTTTTTGAAAGACAAAGCTGATGCTATTGCACTTTTCGATCAATTCAAAAAGGCGGGATTGGTCGAAAGAAGGAAAATTATAATTTCAAAAAAAGAATCATTAAACAAAATGCTCATCAGCAGCATCTCCAAATTTGCCAGTATTTCACGTATAGTTGATGCTGAATATAGCTCGTCAAAAGACAATTTGCGCCTGGTCATTCTCTCAGATTACGTGAGGAAAGAATATCTGAACAAGCCTTCAGAGATAAACAAATTCGGTGTTGTTTCCATATTCAGGTACCTGGTAAACACCAATCATCAATCCACTTTTGATTATTCAAACAAAATTGCAGTGTTAAGTGGAAGCATTGCAATTATTCCAGACAACCTGAAAGATGATTATCTACGTCTGGCAAAACAGTACTCAAAGGGAAGACCAGAAATTGAATTCAAGAGAATCGAAGGTTTAAATTTCTCGGAAATCCTCCTCTCTGGCAACAACAAATCCCTCTACGTTCGAATAGTTACCACATTATTTTCTCAAGGGAAAATAAATATACTCATTGGCACAAAATCTCTCTTGGGCGAAGGATGGGATTGCCAGGAAATAAATGCCCTTATTCTGGCAACATTCGTCGGTTCTTATATGCTCTCGAACCAGATGAGGGGAAGAGCGATACGAGCGTTGAAGAATGACAAATTCAAAACAGCGAACATATGGCATTTGATGTGTGCTGACCCTGAAAATCCAGCAAACAACTCTGACTATGAATTGCTGCGTAGAAGATTTAAATGTTTTATTGGCCCACATATAACAGACAACACTCTGATCAGCGGGATAGAGCGATTGGAGATCCCTGAAAGTCGAATAAAAAGTACAGAAGTAGAGAGAATAAATCGGCACATGATTCTTTTATCTGCAGGAAGAAAAGAACTTATCGACAAATGGAACGTTTCCATCGGTGAAAATACTGATTATTCACTCGTCAAAGAAATAAAAACTGACAAAAGCAGCATCCGCAGAAATTTCATCTTCTGGAAGACTTTAAAATATATTTTCTATAATTTCATTCTATCAGAATTCTATTTTCATCTTCATATTATCGAATCATTCGTAAAACACTTCAGAAGGAGCATTTCTACTGAACGATTACTGAACATAATTGGCATACTGCTACTTCTTGGCATTGCCGCACTGCTGCCAAAAACAATTAAGTTATTGGGGTTAGCGATAAAGCATGGACCAGTTTCTTCGAGCTTCAAACAGCTGGGTAATGTGATCTTAAATACAATGAAAGATTTAGATATATTTGAAAATCCAGACGATGTCACTGTGGAAACCAGCGTCTCAAAGGACGGGCTGCTACTCTGTTCTTTGCGCAATAGCAATTCCTACAAAGAATCACTCTTTCTCAAATCTCTTGAAGAGGTATTAGGGCAAATCACCAACCCGAAATATCTCATTACAAGAAAAGGTAGATATATTCTGAACACTATCGATTTCCATAACGTACCATCAATCTTTGCAACAAATAAAGAGCGAGCTGCCCTATTTCATGCTCATTGGAATAAACTTATGGGGAAATCTGAGATGTACTCTACCAGGAATCCGCTTGGCAGACGAAAACTCGTTGAAGCGAGAACAAACTCCCTCTCCTCATACTTTATTGAAAAAACAGAAATAATTGATAGCTGGAAACGTTGAGACAGCCCTCTCTCGCCGGGTGATTCGGCAACCCGCTGGCAGATCACCGAGGGGTGTTTCGAGACAGCTTCATATGAAGTAACCGTTCAGCGGGGCCAAAACACCCAGTACAGCGGCTGATAACCTGAGGGAAAAAACAACGGCAGAACTATTCTTGGGGTAGGTAAGGCAGGGCCGGCAAAGCAGCCTTGCCGGAGAATGCAGAGCTGACGACCTCGGTCAGAAAGTCGAAAGAATTGACGCCGTGCAGGCGGCAGGTGGTAATGACGGACAGCAGCCGTTCGGTAAACCGCTCACCGGTGTCGGACTGAGAGCCGAAGCAGAGTTTG
>JBKEBZ010000131.1:0-30330 GCA_047973425.1 Desulfopila sp. | reverse complement strand
TGGCCACATACCAGATGGTGTTGCCGATCTTCGGCAGAGATCCAAGGTAGTGATGTTGCTGCATCAATTCCTGAAAAGCTGATTCTTCTGATGAAAAGACCGGCCGGACGACTACCTGTGATAAGTTCAACATGTCCCTCTCGTAATAGATACAATCTGGCGCCATTATATCGTGCTTGAGAGAGGTTGTCCAGTATCAATGATAACCAACTGAATTTCTATCTGATTGGGGAGTAGGTAAATTCACCCTGATCATTACTGCCAGAAGGCCCACGGCGAAATTTTTCTGCCGGTTTCTTGTATAAATGAGAGAATCTGATGTACAAAGAAGAGATGAGCGTACCTCGCCGTTTTCAGAGCACGCTCTTTTTTTTCGATTTCTCGCCTGGCCCGGTATCCCTTTTCCCTCTATTTCAACGGCAATTGTTCGACAGTGAAAAAACAGCACCGCACCGCTCATGATGAGACCACTCTGCGCAAAGCCTTCGTCAACGAAGAGGGCAAGGCAACGGTAATCTGTCCGAATTGCAGTACGGTGACGACCCTCTCCGTTGGCCAGCTGCGCGAGAGGCAGCATCTGGTGAAAATTCGCTGCACATGTTCACATACCTTCAAGATCAATCTCGATTTTCGCAAATGTTTTCGTAAACCCACCTCCCTCGAGGGGCGTTTCCAGATGACTCCGCCGGCCGCCGGCAGTGGCATGGTGAAGGTCAGCGATCTCTCTCTTGACGGGCTCTGCTTCGAGACGGGCGGCGGGCAGCGACTGCAGGTCGGCCAGAGGGGTGTGATCGAATTCACCCTCGATAATCGTAAGCGGACGCAACTGAAACGCAGATTTGTCGTGATGACGGTATCAGGCAACACCATCGGCTGTAAATTTGCCGAGGAGTCGGCCTTCGAACCGGATCTCGGTTTCTATCTCCGTTTCGGCCCCTGATCCTGATCCCGCAGAACCTTGCCCATCATCCGCTCCGCCCGAACGAGAAATGGATTGAGGGTGGAGCTTTCTATGGCGCTTATCACCACGCCATCGCGTTCGACTTCCCCGCGGATCTGCTGGGCATTCGCCACCCTGTCGATCTTGTTGAAGACCTTCAGCACCGGAATGCCGTCGAGATCGAGTTCGGCCAACAGGCTCTCGACCACCTGGATATGATCCCGGTGGCAGGGGTTGGAGACATCGATCACATGGACCAGCAGATCGGCCTCCTGCAACTCTTCCAGCGTAGCCATAAACGCCTGCAGCAGATCAGCCGGCAGGTTACGGATAAAGCCGACGGTGTCGGTTATGATCACCTCCATCTCCGTGGGGAACCTGAGGCGTCTGCTGGTCGGATCGAGGGTGGCAAAGAGCTTGTTTTCCGCCACGATATCGCTGTTGGTCAAGGTGTTGAGCAAGGTCGACTTACCGGCATTGGTATAGCCAACCAGCGAGATCACCGGCACGTCCTTCTTCCGTCGCTGACTGCGTCTTCTGTAACGCTCTCTGCCGACTTTTTTCAATTCCTGGGCCAGCCGGGCCAGCCGGTCATTGATCCGCCGTCGATCGATCTCCAGTCGTGTCTCTCCCGGCCCCCTTGCACCGATACCGCCGGTCAGTCGGGACAGAGCGTCATCACGCGACGACAATCGCGGCAGCATGTATTTGAGCTGGGCCATTTCCACCTGCAGCTTGCCCTCTCTGCTCATGGCCCGATGGGCGAAGATATCGAGAATCAGCTGGGTACGGTCGATGACCCGCAGATCGGTGAAGTCAGTGATGGACCTGATCTGGGATGGATTGAGCTCCTGATTGAAAATGAGCAGGTTGGCGTCGAGTTGCAGGGCCTGGATCATGATCTCGCTGAGCTTGCCCTTGCCGAGAATCAAGCGCGGATTCACCTTCTGCCGCCGCTGCAGAACGGTGGCGAGCACCTCGACCTCGTCGGTTCCGGCAAGTTCGACCAGTTCGGCCATCTCCTCTTCGGCAAGATGTCTGGGCTCGGTGGAGACACTGATCAAAATGGCTCGGTCTCGCCCCTGGTCGACTTCACGGATAGCGTGGGCCCGGCTGAATTCCGCTTCCAGGGCAGTCACCAGACTTTCCAGCGATTCCCGCTGGCCGGCGGGGTGCACGGGGGCGAGGAAATTCCAGCTTTTGCCGGCGACCGGGGTCGGAACAAGATGGACGGAATAGATCCTTTCCGGCAGGCCTTCGGTGGTGATCTTCACGACAGACAACAGATCGAGCCGAAGAAATAGCAGATCCATCAGATCTTCATCACTGATGTCCTCACCGGCGAGATGGGTGTGCACCAGCCGGAGACCACGCAGCCGGCCCCCTGAGGCTCGAACCGAGCTGAGCTGAGGAATCATGATGCCCGAGTAGTCACCGACAATGATCATCTCGACCTTGCCGGAACGGTGAATCAGCAGCCCAAGCTGACGGTTCAGCGCAGTGGACAGTTCGCACAGGGTCCTGGCCATCTCCGGGGCGATGATCAGCTCGCGTGGCACCTTTTTCGCGCCGAGCCTCTCCAGCGCTTTGCGCTGATTGGTCTTCAACCCTTCGATATATCCGGTTATGGTTGCTATAGCAGCCTCCTGACAGAGTTTATATGGAACGTGTTTCTGGAGAGACACTCGTCAGCGCGGAAAGCTCTTTTACCGTGCCGAGAAGTTTCATCATGCGTTGTGGCTGAAGTGTTTTGGTCCAGCCATGCTGGTTTCTATCAAACGCATCAGTACGGAAAACCCTTTTACCGTGCCGAGAAGTTTCATCATGCGTTGCGGCTGAAGTGTTTTGGTCCAGCCATGCTGGTTTTTATCAAACGCATCAGTACGGAAAACCCTTTTACCACGCCGAGAAGTTTCATCATGCGTTGTGGCTGAGGTGTTTTGGTCCAGCCATGCTGGTTTCTAGCAAACGCATCAGTACGGAAAACCCTTTTACCGCGCCGAGAAGTTTCATCACGCGTTGTGGCTGAGGTGTTTTGGTCCAGCCATGCTGTTATGGTTGATCGGCAGGTTCCATCGCCCGTCCTGTATCCGTTGTCCCTGCCGCGGGGCAGATCGACGCTGATGAATAGGTCTGCCAGAGCGTGTCCTGATAGCTGTCATGGCACCCTACACAGCGCCCCACCCGAAGAATCCTCTCCAGTTCGTCACTGTTGAAGGGGCGGAGATCGGCACGGGAACCGTGCTGCAATGGCGTACCGGAGAGATCCACCCAGGCGTCGAGCGGCACGGTTTCGCCTTCGGCGGTCTGCACGCCCCTGCCGGTTGGCCGAAAGGCCAGCTCGCCGTCTTGCAGAAACACCGTCCCCTCCCCCAGCCCCACCGTTTTCGGCGCAGCATGGCAATCTGTACAACTCCGGCCGCTGGCCTGGGTGGTGTGGGGGTTGATCGCGGCCATGGTGAAGCGGTTGAACCCACCCCCATCCTCACCCTCGCCATCGACGATGGTTACCATATCCTGACAACCAGGGGTGACGACCACGATCTCATCGGCCCAGACCCCGAGCATCGGCCGCTCGTAACGGATGTACGAACGACCCTCTGACCAGAGACCCGGCGTCTCCTTAAGACTCAGCTTATCGAGATGGCTGCCGCGCTGATCCCGTTTGACATGACAGCCATAACACTGGGGCACCCAACTGGAATGACAGGCCTCACAGGAAATACGCTTATGGGGCGCGAAGTCGCAAACCCCCGGCCGTGGCGGTCTGAGCGGCCACCGGCGGTCAGCGACCTTGCCCGTCAGCAGCATCCTGTCTGCCGCTTTTTCGACATTGGTCAAGGCATTGCCCTTACGGGTCACCCCAGGCTCTGACGAGTGGCAGACCACACAGGAGATTTCCAGCTGCTCCTCGTAATGGGCATAGCTGGTCCCATCGCCCATGATTTCATTGCGGGTATGGCAATCGATACACTGCATCCCCTGCCGGTGATGGATGTCATCGGCTAACTCGAGATAAAATCTGGCACCTGGCAACTGTTTGGTGCTCAACCCGCCCTTCTCGTACGGCGTACCGTAGCCCTCCGATTCCAGAATACCGATGTACGACAGACCTATGCGGCCTGAGCGATTATGGCAGCGGATACAGTTGGTCTGATCGACTTTGGCACTGAGAACGGGATGTGGCTTGCCAGAGCCGCTGCCCTTTTTTTCCACTGCGTCAGCCACCAGGCCGGCGACCCCGTTCTGCGCGGCCGCTGGACGATGGAGATGGCAGGCCGAGCAGCCACCGCCCTTCTCGTTGAAGAATTCCGGCGCGCCGGGCAGATCGTTTTTCTGTTTCCACAGATGGCAGGTGGCACAGAGTTTTCGATAATAGTCGAGGGCAAAGGAGGTATCGCCGCTGTCGATCAGTTGCTCCACCGTCAACGAGGTGTCCTGGGAGTCGGCCTCTCCCCAGTAATAGAGCAGAGTCCCCAGGATACCACGGTTGGTCGCCATCAGCGAGTTTTTGACCTTGTGGATATCCAGCGGATGGCACCCCTCGGT
This sequence comes from Desulfopila sp., assembly GCA_047973425.1. Lineage (GTDB taxonomy): Bacteria > Desulfobacterota > Desulfobulbia > Desulfobulbales > Desulfocapsaceae > Desulfopila. The sequence continues at coordinate 25,841 of JBKEBZ010000131.1, read as the reverse complement.
CGAACAGGTACGATCGACATGGCGGAGATCACCGGGATTGACGACCATACCGGCATGGGCCTTCTCTTTGCCTGTGGCCAGCGGGTCACCGAGATGGCAGGAGGCGCAACCGAGTATCTCCACGTTATGGGCGAGATCGAGTTGTTCTTCACGGTGGCAGGAAAGGCACATATCCACGGAACCTGATGCGGTCATGAACAGCTGCCGCGGCCGTTCTTCCCCCGTCTCCCGATCGCCGACCAGCAGCAGAAAGACGATGAACAGGGCCACACCCGCCGCCGCGGTCCAGGTCCGCCGGGAGAGCTTTTTGTCTGCCGCCATTATCTCGAATTTCCGGCCATGATCGCTCAACCGCGATACTTCTGGGTAATGGGATAGCGTCGACCGCTGCCAAAGGCCTTGCTGGTCACCTTCAGACCGAGAGGGGCCTGTTTCCGCTTGTACTCGTTCACCCGTATCCTGGCGACGATATCCTGGACTATGGAGGCGGCAAACCCCTGGGCGACAATCTCCTCGACCCCCTGGCCCTTTTCGAGATACAGTTCCAGGATCGCATCGAGCACCTCGTAGGGGGGTAAGTCGTCCTGGTCGAGTTGATCGGGTTTCAACTCGGCGGAGGGAGGTTTTTCAAGGGTTCGCCTCGGAATCAGCTCTTTCTCGCGATTGACATAGCGGGAAAGTTCATACACCAGCTGTTTCGGCACATCGGATATGACCGCCAGCCCCCCGCTCATATCCCCGTACAGGGTGCAGTAACCGACGGCCATCTCACTCTTGTTGCCGGTGGTAAGCAGCAGGTGACCAAGCTTGTTGGAGAGCGCCATCAGCAGGTTGCCGCGAATTCTGGCCTGGAGGTTCTGTTCGGCCAGATCTTCCTCGCGGCCTCTAAACAACGGGGCCAGGCTGGTGCGAAAGAGCGCGAATATTTCGCCAATGGGAATCACTTCAAAGCGACAGCCCAGATTTATCGCCAATCGCTCGGCGTCTTCCACCGAGGCCTTCGACGAATAGGGTGAGGGCATGGCCACCCCGAGAACATTTTCCGCCCCCAGGGCCGCTACCGCAATCGCGGCCGTCAAGGCGGAGTCTATCCCTCCGGAGAGCCCGACCACCACCTGGGAAAAACCGCATTTTCTCACATAATCGCCCACCCCGCAGACCAGCCCCTGGTAGACGGTTTCGATCACTGGCGGGTCGACCGGGCCATGCATCTCTCCTTGCCAGGTGTCGGTATCGACTACGATCCGGTCCTCGACGAAACCAGGGGCCTGGGCAACCACCCGACCCTTTTCGTCCATCACCAGACTGCGGCCGTCAAAGATCAGTGAATCCTGTCCCCCCACCTGATTACAATAAAGAAATGGAGTGGCAAACTGCCGACAGTAGCGACTGAAGATCGACTTGCGCAAATCTTCTTTTTGCCGCTGGTACGGCGAAGCGGAGATGTTGATCATGCCGGCCAGCCGCTTTCCCCTGCGCTCGGCCAGACGGTGCAGATCCTCGACCGGGATCACATCGTACTCGTGCACGGCATAGTGCCAGACATCCTCACAGACGGTGACTCCGAAGGTCAGCTCTCCTGCCTGGTAGAGCTCCGCCGCTGGTCCCGGCTCGAAATAACGGATCTCGTCAAAGACATCGTAGGAAGGCAACAGCCGTTTTCTGGCGCGAAAGACGATCTCGCCATCCCGGGCGACCACCGCGGAATTAAAGAGCGGTTTCCCCCCCTCGTCTTCACACCGTTCGACGCAACCAAACATCACATCGACAGGTGGCAAGCAGGCGACGAGTTTGGCCATGGCCTGATCGTGAGCTGCCAGAAACGACGTTCTTTCGAGCAGATCCTGGGGAGGATAACCCGAAATCGCCAGCTCCGGAAAGATCACCAGCTGGCAACCATCACGCTGGGCCTCTTCGGCAAAACGCTGTATTTTCTTACAATTCCCATCAAAATCGCCAATAATCGGGTTGATCTGTACCAGAGAAATTCTCACGTATCGCCTCGTCGTCTCCATTGACCGGTCGTAAGCCGGCACCGTGTTTGTATACAACTCGTCAGCACGAATACCTCTCTTACCGCGCCGAAGAGTTTCATTTTTCGTTGTGGCTGAGGCTATCTGGTCCAGCCTGCTGGTTTGTATACAACTCGTCAGCACGGATACCTCTCTTACCGCGCCGAAGGGTTGCATCTTTCGTTGCGGCTGAGGCTCTGCCCACCTTTCGCCTGCTGTCGGACACGGCCAACCACTCTGCCGCTTCCGGCCAGACAGCATGGGGGCGGATTTGCTGTCACTGGCTCTCGTCGCTGTGACCCTTTGGCCGCTGGTAGGTGTTGACGGCGTTGATATGCTCACGCAGGGTGGTGGAAAAATAATGCGTTCCGTCATTTTTCGAAACAAAATAGAGATAATCCGCCCGGGCCGGATGGAGAACCGCCAGCAGGGCGTCCTTCCCGGGATTGGCAATTGGCCCGGTGGGCAGGGCCGGAATGACATAGGTGTTATAGGGGGTGGCCGCCTGGAGTTGGGCCTTGGTAATCGGCCCGACAAAATCGCCTGAACCGTACATGACCGTAGGATCGGACTGTAATTTCATCCCGGTCCGCAACCTGTTCATGAAAACCGAAGCGATCAGTGGCCGCTCGGCTGCCGCCCCGGTCTCCTTTTCAACGATCGATGCCAGAATCACGGTCTCCCGTTCATCTGGCAGCTCATCGAGATCACGTGTTATCTCAGACCATACCTGTTGGAACCTGCGGACCAGCAGGGTAATGATCGTTCTGGCGCCACGCATATCCCTGGTCAGAAAATAGGTGTCGGGGTACAGGTATCCTTCCACCGATGGCACTGCGCCGAGGCCAAGATCCGTCAGCAACTGGCTGTCGGTCATCAGCCGTTGGAACACGGTAGGATCGCACCAGCCGTTTGCCGCGAAAATCTCGGCGATCTGGGTCCCACGCAGCCCCTCCGGTACAGTTATCGCGTAGTGATAGGGTTTGGCAGTGGCCAGCAGATGGAGAATTTCGATAGGGGTTTTGCCATAGGGCAATTGGAATTCCCCGGCCCGCAACCTGGTGGCCACCTTTTCCCATCTGGCCAGTAACAGGAAACGAAAATCATCGTCAATCAGACCGCTATCCCCCAGTATCCTGCCGATCTGCCGCACCGAACTGCCTTTGGGAATTTCGACGACCACCCGCTCTGGGCCATCTACAGGGCTGCGACCGTGGCCATACTGCATCAGCCAGCCATAGAGGGCCAAAGGGATGAGACAGAGAACAAGGATCACCGCAACAGCGACCCTCGTCCCCAGACGTTTGCGATTGGGCGTGGATGGAGCTTGTTGTTCCGACACGATTCAATAGGTAAAAAAGTCGAGAAGATAGCTCGGTCAGTTGCTGGCGGTGGACCGAAATACCGTTGTCATACGCATGTTCGATGGAGTGTAGCGACAGGTATCTTTATTTATCGACGCTGCTTCCCGCCGTTTTGGCTCGGCCTTTGGTCTGACCGACGGTACCGCTTGCCTTTTTTCCTGCTCGACCAAAGGCGATTTTGACGACCTCATCCATGCTCTTGACCGGGAAGAACTCCATTTTATCGCGAATATCCTTCGGGATATCGGCAAGATCCTTTTTGTTATGAAAGGGGATGATCACCTTGGTGATCTCTGCCCGCAGCGCTGCCAGGGCCTTTTCCTTCAGACCACCAATGGGCAGGACCCGACCTCTCAAGGTCACCTCTCCGGTCATCGCCAGTCTGCCGACCACCTCTTTTTTTACGATGGCCGAATAGAGGGCCGTGGCCATGGTGATCCCGGCGGATGGGCCATCCTTGGGAATGGCGCCGGCCGGCACATGGATATGGATATCGATTTTTTCGAAATAGTCCTCTTCGACCTTCAGTTCCAAGGAACGACTGCGGCAATAGGTCAGTGCCGCCTGGGCCGACTCCTTCATCACCTCCCCCAACTGACCGGTCAAGGTCAACTTGCCCTTGCCCGGCATCAGGTTGACCTCGATCTGCAGGATCTCGCCGCCGATCTCGGTCCAGGCCAGACCGGTGACCAGACCGGGCTGCTGGAGTTGTTCGATCTCCGATTCCGGGATGGCTTTGGGCGGTCCGAGATAGGTATCGATGGTGTTCTTGCTCACCGTATACGGTCCCTTGCCACCTTCCGCCACCTTTCTGGCGATTTTACGACAGACCTTGCCAATCTCCCTTTCGAGGTTTCGCAGACCCGCCTCGTAGGTGTAATGGGTGATGATCTGCTGCAGGGTGTCGTCGCTCACCTTCAGGTTTGCCGGTTTTAAGCCATTCTCTTTCTGCTGTCTCGGCAACAGATACCTGCGGGCGATGACCGTCTTCTCCTCTAAGGTGTAACCGGAAAGTCGGATGACCTCCATCCGGTCGAGCAGAGGGCCGGGGATGGTGTCGGTCATATTGGCGGTGGTAATGAACATGACCTTGGAGAGGTCGAGCGGCAGATTGAGGTAGTGATCGGAAAATTCAAAGTTCTGTTCAGGATCCAGCACCTCGAGCAACGCCGATGAGGGATCGCCGCGATAGTCGGAGCCGATCTTGTCGATCTCGTCCATCATGAAGATCGGGTTGTTGGAACCGACGGTCTTCAAGCCCTGGACGATCCGCCCCGGCATAGCCCCGATATAGGTGCGGCGATGGCCGCGGATTTCGGCTTCATCCCGCATGCCGCCAAGGGAGATACGATGGAATTTTCGGCCCATCGCCCGGGCAATCGACTGGCCAAGAGAGGTCTTGCCGACCCCTGGCGGACCGACAAAGCAGAGAATCGGGCCCTTGGTCGATGGATTGAGTTTACGAACGGCGAGATATTCGAGAATCCGCTCCTTGACCTTCTCCAGCCCATAATGATCGTCATCGAGCACGGTTTTCGCCTCGACCAGATCGAGCCGGTCTCGCGAAGATTTCAGCCAGGGCACGTCGAGGATCCAGTCGATGTAGGTGCGGATGATGGTGGCCTCCGACGAGTCGGGATGCATCATCTCCATCCTGCTCAGCTGTTTTTTGGCCTCCTTGCGGACATCCTTTGGCATCCTGGTCTTTTTCAGCTTGGCCTCGAGTTCTTCGATCTCCTGGGTGCGCTCGTCGGTATCTCCCAGCTCTTTTTGCAGGGCATGCATCTGTTCGCGCAGAAAATACTCGCGCTGGGATTTGCTCATCTCTTCCTTGGCGTCGTTCTGGATCTTCGCCTGCACGGTAGAGACCTCGAGTTCCTTGGAGAGCAGCTTGTTGACCAGCATCAACCGCTTGACCGGATCGATCTCTTCGAGGATGGCCTGGGACTCGACGATCTTCAACCGTAGGTTGGAGCCGACCAGGTCGGCGAGTCGGCCCGGCTCGTCGATGTTGTTGATGATCATCATCAGATCGGCCGAGAGAATGCCTCTGAGCGACATGATCTTTTCGGTCTGCTCGCGGACCGTGCGGATCATCGCCTCGACCTCGACACTGATCACCTCGACCTCAGCCTCTTCGATGACCTCTATCCCCACCTCATAGGAGGGTTCCAGACGAGTGAACTCTTTGATTCGGGCCTTGGACATGGCCTGTACCAGAACCTTGAGCCGGCCATCGGGCATCTTCAGGGTCCGCATGACCATACAGACCATGCCCACCTCGTAGAGATCTTCCTTTTGCGGATTATCCTTGGTGGCATCCTTCTGGGTGACAAGCATGATCAGCTTGTTACCGGCCAAGGCTTCATTGACGGCTTCGATCGAGCCAGGACGGCCAACGAAGAGCGGGATGATCATATAATTGAAGATCACGACATCCCGTACTGCCATCATGGGGAGCACCTCGGGGATCTCCATCTCCTCATTGTTGGAGAAATCGTCCATGCTGATGCTCAGAGAATCGTTGAATTCCACTCCTACCTCCTGGAAGAATTGCCCGATCGATATATCGGAAAAGGCTGGTTCACGCTCTATAAAAAAGGCAGGCCCCCCTGCCTGTCCGTCAGTTACAACAGCTCAAGTTTCCAGATCCTTAGGGGACTGCTGGCAAACCCGGCACAACTTAAACACCGATGCCATCGTCGTCAAGAACGCATTCGGCTATCGGCCAGGCCAGCTCCCGTTTACCCGATATGCAACCCGTCAAACTCAAAGAGATGGAGCACTGGGGACCGGTTACGGTTCTGGGTCTAACCAGCATGGCTGGACCAGATAGCCTCAGCCACAACGCAACATGAAATTCCTTGGCTCGGTGACAGATCTCTCCGTGCTGATGAGTTTCATATAAACCAGCATGGCTGGACCAGATAGCCTCAGCCACAACGAAACATGAAACTCCTTGGCTCGGTGACAGATCTCTCCGTGCTGATGAGTTTCATATAAACCAGCATGGCTGGACCAGGTACCGCAGCCACAACAAACCATGAAAATCCCGAGGAAGTGTCAACGACTCCTTGTCGGCAATTTTCGGATAAACCTCCTTCACTTACGAGCCGGTAGGTTCTCTGGGTCTAACCCTTCACTTACGACCCGGTAAACGCTTACACATTCCGAGTTCGAACGCCACGAGAAATAAGGAGAAAACGGCCATCTCCGGCTGAACACATGCGCCGCTTTGACCGATCTCTCCGACTTTTTCCCCTGACAGGTGATCATCACATTGACACCGACCCTTTGTCAACGTTTCATTTGCAACCCTTTTTCCTTGAAGATGTCGACAAATTTGACGATAGTTGTAGCCTTGTCCTCAGATGCGTAGTTTACCCCAGCAACCATGGAGATTCCGCCATGCTCGACGCAGCGTCGCTCTTTGATCTTACCGACTTCGACCACGCCGATATCTTTGCCGATTCCTCATTTTCCTGGTCGGCTCTGAACCGTCTCAAGGCGTATATGGACAGCTATGACTACCCGCCAATCGATCGCGCACTCATCAGCGACGCCCGGCCACTGGCCGAGACCGTTATCCTCCATGAAGGACGCTTTTACCAGGCGACGGATCTGACTATCGACTACGATGACGTGACCAAGGGGAAGCTGAGGGTCAGCCACGGCACCACTCCGCTACCCGGGGCGACCGTGATAATGGCCGGGGCCCTGCTCCTTGGTGAGCGGGTGGCGCTGGGTAAGGGAGTGCTGATCGAGTCCGGGGCGATGATCAAATCGCCGGCGATTATCGGCGACTGCACTGAAATCCGTCAGGCCGCCTATCTGCGCGGGCACTGTCTTGCCGGCAAGCGCTGCGTCATCGGCCACGCCACCGAGGTCAAACATTCGATCTTCCTCAACGATGCCAAGGCCGGCCACTTCGCCTATCTCGGCGATTCGATTTTAGGCACCAATGTCAACCTGGGCGCAGGCACCAAGTTCGCCAATCTGAAAATGGTGCCCGGCAACGTCATTATTCACTGTGACGGCGCACGACATGACACCGGACGTCGCAAGTTCGGGGCGATTCTCGGTGACGGCAGCCAGACCGGTTGTAATTCGGTAACCAACCCCGGGACGATCTTTGGCAGGCGTTGTCTGCTCATGCCCAACACCACCACGAAGGGGACCTATTATCCCGAGAACTCACGGGTGATGTAACCTCCAGATTCTGCGGGGTCCAACCACCCCGGGTGATGATTCTGGCCAAGCGGGTTCTGGCGCGCCGGTCGGCAAGAGACATCGTTCACCATCCTTCATCGCCAGTAACGGTCCAGGCGGGTTCTTGTCCACATTTGATGCTCTCGTAAAAATTCGAATGTTCCGCCGAGATGGACTCAGGAAAAACCCTGATATACGAGGCGTAGCGTCTCAAATGGCAATCTGGTAGTACATAGGGTACAGCGGATTGTCGTTTGTGACCTACAACGAAGTAGATCTGGGTTTTTACGAGTCCATCATATCTCTTCCCATCAATAAAGGAGTATCTCTGTCATGCTGAAAAACAAAAAGATCGGGTTCATCGGTGGCGGTAATATGGGCGAAGCCCTGGTCAGCGGCCTGGTGCAATCGGCTGCCGCCCCGGCCGCAAACATCATCTGCTCCGATGTCCGTGAGGAACCACTCACAGAACTCAAGCGCAAATACGGTATCAATACCACCACCGACAACGTCGAGGTGGCCAGGGAGTCCGAGATCATCATCTATGCCACCAAGCCGCAGATTCTCGCTTCGGTATTAAAAGAGACCGCGATGGTCCTGGACAGATCCAAACTCATCATCTCGATTGCCGCCGGGGTCCCCCTGGCGGCAATCCAGGCCGGCCTCGGCAAGGAACTTCGGCTCATCCGGGTCATGCCCAATATCTGCGCCTTCGTCAAGGAGAGCGCCACCGCCATCGCCGCCGGCAAGCGGGTGGAAAAAGGCGACGTCGAACTGGCCAAGGCAATTTTCGATTCTGTCGGCATCAGCGTCTTCATCCAGGAAAACACCCTGATGGACGCCTTTACCGGACTGAGCGGCAGCGGCCCGGCCTATGTCTTTCTCATCATCGACGCCATGGCCGATGCTGGGGTGAAGATGGGGCTTTCCCGCAAGGATTCGCTGCTGCTGTCGACCCAGACCGTGCTGGGTTCGGCCAAACTGCTGTTAGAGAGCAAGGAACACCCGGGCCAATTGAAAGATAGGGTCACCTCCCCCGGCGGCACCTCTATCGCCGGGATCCACACCCTCGAACAGGGGGGCCTGCGCACCACCATTATGGACGCGGTCGAGGCGGCTACCAACCGCTCCAGAGAGTTAGGCAAGATGATGATAGAGAACTTCCGGGACAATGACGACGAGTAGGGTCATGTCTGCCAGCAATTACGGCCTACTATGGTTACACAATTCCTTAACGCCGGATCAGATCTGGTAATCCTTCGGGAATTGCCAGGGTATACGAGAATTGAAACATCCATATGCCACAGTAGGCTCTCGAACATGAAGATCCGATATGATCATTACAGGCAGAGGCAGTCTCGCTTTTCAAACTATTTCATTCAAAACACTTTGTTAGGCAGCCAGGTCGCCAACTCCGGAAAGAGCATGACCACAACAAGCATCAGAAACTGCATGAGTAGAAAGGGTGGTACAGAACGCCAGATATCCTTGGTGGAAATACTGGCCGGCGCCACGCCTTTCATCATGATCAAGGCCCAGCCGAACGGTGGCGAGAGATACGCTATCTGCATATTCAGGATAAACAGGATAGAAAACCAGATGGGGTCGAAGCCAAGCATTTGGGCAATGGGAAGCATGATGGGGGCACAAATGGTCACCACGGCATAATCATCCATGAACATACCGAAAATCATCAGGATGAGCTGCATACAGATGAGAACCACCCATCGACTCACTTCCAGCGAGTCGATGAAATCCATGAGCATGTCCTGAGCACCGGCGCTGGAATAGAAGACCCCAAACAGCGTCGCCGGAATGAGAATCCATAGGGCCATGCCGGTAATCTTCAGGGTCTCCATGCAAGATTCCCGTACAACCCCCACCGTCAGTTTGCCATGCAGTGCGCAGATCATCATGGCGCCAAGGGCACCGACCCCGGCGGCTTCGGTCGGTGTGGCAATTCCCAGAAAAATGGAGCCCAGTACCAGGACGACCAGCATGGCCGGAAGAAAAATTTCCCGTAGAGCGGCAAACCGCATACCCCATGTTACCTCTTCCTTTATCTTGGGTAATGATTCCGGCTTGAGGATCCCCAGAAGGATGATGTAGGCAATGTACATGAAAGCAAGCAGAAAACCGGGAACCATACCACCGAAAAACAGCTTGCCAATAGATATGCGGCCGATAAAGGCAAAGATAATCATGATAATGGCTGGCGGTATGATTTCGCCCAGCACCCCGCCCGCCATAACCGAACCCAACGCTGCGCTTTTGCTGTAGTTATGCTTGAGCATCGCAGGTACAGCTACCAGCCCCATGGTCAGAATACCGGGACCAAAGCCGCCGCACATCGCCAAGGCCACACAGACCCCAATCGAAACTATGGCCAGTCCCCCACGTACCTCTGAAAGCCAGTAGCTCAACCCCTTGTACATCCCTTCAGAAATTCCCGACTTTACGAGGAAATTCCCCATGATGAGAAAAAGCGGTATTGTCATCAGCGTGGTGTTGGTTATCTGCTGATAGGTGGTCGTCGCCACTGTATAGAGGGCGGCAGGGCCATCCAGCAGAAACATAAAGACAACGGTCAAGCCGCCGAGGGCAAAGGTCACCGGGATGCCCAGGATCAATAACACCAGCAGGCTGCCGAAAAGTGTTACCGTAATCAGTTCAATACTCATATGTTCGTGCTCAGATTGATAAAAGACGTATGAATCAGTGGCACAGACAAGTCTCTTTGGTCATGTAGTACTGTTGGTGGACTCGCAAAAAGTCGAATGTTCCACCAGGATGGGTTCTGGAAAAACTCTGATATACGAGGCGTAGTTTCTCAAACGACAATTTGGTAGTACATATGGTACAGCGAAGTGTCGTTTGTGACCTACAACGACGTAGATCGGAGTTTTTACGAGCCCATCATTGTTGACCAGCCAGGAGAGGATTTGCTGCATACCTGATCCGGGACACGCCAACAAAACTGTCCGACACTACCTCTTTCGAACGAGTTCTAGCACACAACCCAGCAGAAAAATCAAGGCTGTCACGGGCATAAACAATTTGAGTGGATACAGGGGCAGTTTAAACACCCCAACTGCCAACTCTTTGTTAGCCCATGCCTGCTCACCCATGACAGCGCTTTTCCAGACCAGAGCGCCAAGGAAACAGCAGGCGCAGAGAAAGGTGAACAATCCGATCAGTTTTTTTATCGTCTTCGGAAAATGCTGATAGGCCATTTCGATACGAATATGGCTGCCGTGCACCAGCGCGTAACTGCCGGCGATCATCACGAACACGCCAAAGAGTTGCTTATTGATCAGCCAGGCCCAGGATGTCGGGGAGTTGAACCCATAACGGGCAACAACTTCATAGGTGATGATACCCATGACAACCAGGATCAACAGACTGCAGACATCACCAATCAATCGAATACTATGAGTGAAAAATTCAACGATTGTCTTCATCACGACCATCCGTCAGTAGCCGGCCAGCTCGAGTATCGGCCGGCTGCTCGTAAAGAGAGTATTTCACACCTCGCCAATCCTTGATCATCTGAATCGCTTTCGCACTTGCCTGATCCTGGGTCGCCAACTGATCCCAGATCTTATGGGCCACATCGGCATACTTCTGCTGGCAGGCCTGATCGAGAACGTTGACCTTCAACTTACCCTCGTCCACCTGCTTCTGGACGGCTTCCATCTCTTTCCCGTAGGCATCGACAGTCGCATACCAATACTCCTCACCAGCCTTCTGCATGGCTACCTTGAGGTCATCAGGAAGCGCATTCCATTTCTCCATGCTGACCAAGATGTGGCCAATCGCATGATCGCACTCCATGCCCTGGACCCAATACGGGGCTACCTCATTCCACTTCATTCCGGTAACCGCGCTGACGTCCCATTCTGCGGCATCGACGGTACCGAGCTTTAACGCCATATACGTTTCAGTGGGAGATATCTGCACGCCCTGCATACCGACACCGGTATGGTAGGCGATATTGCTGCCATCAGCCTTGATCTTCATACCCTTCAGGTCCTCACAGGTATTCACCGGCTTGGAGGACAGGACGAACGGTACCGGGCCATAGGTGTGAATATCAAGCAGGTACATGCTGTGCCTGGCATATTCTTCACGGAGCAGATCAATAAAACCATTTTTGACATAAAATTCCCGTATCGCCTGTGCCTTGTCCTTGAAGGTCTTTGCTTCAGGAATACGGAAGGCCATGGGCAGGTTGAACTCGATATAACCTATCGGGACGATGCCACCCCACATTCCGCCCATACCCTGCAGCATGTCGACAACCCCCTGCCTGGTTGCCTCAAAGAGCTGATCGCCGGGAATAATCTCAGGCTCGCCAAAAATCTTGATTTTGAGTTTCCCGTTGCTGTTGGTGCCAGCCGAATTGGCAAACACCCTCAAGGTCTCCATAGAAAGATCGCCGCGCGGATAGAGCGACTGGATTTTCATACGATACACCTTATCGGCAGCACTGCCGGATTGAGCTGATAAGCCGATCAAACCGAAAATAAATGCAACGCAAACAGCTATGACGGTGAAGATTTGTTTTCGACCACGTATCCCCATTCTGTCTTCTCCTGTTGATTGCATGATTCAAAAAACACCTGTTATCGACAACTGTGGTTGCCTCTTCTCGTAAACGTTCACCAGCACCCCATTTTCGTCCGATCAGGCCTCCTCACAGAGCAAACTCTTGTGCAACGGCCCGCTTGAACGAATCTGGAGTACTGGATAAACGTTTACAGATCCAGGTTACGGAACATTCCCGGTATCACCGGTGAACGATTGCCTCTTCTCTGCCCCGTGTTTCGGACAGGGTCTTTCCCCAAAGGGCTTGCCGCCCTTTGGGAAAATCATACTCTCTTTCATTGTTGATGTTCTCGTAAAAGGTCGAATGTTCCACCAGGATGGGCTCAGGAAAAACCCTGATATACGAGGCGTAGCGTCGTAAACGACAATTTGGTAGTACATATGGTACAGCGAATTGTCGTTTGCGACCTACAACGAAGTAGATTTGGGTTTTTACGAGCCCATCATTGTTGGCTTATTTTTTTCCTACCTCTTTGGCAACATCTAGGAGAATTTCAACCGCTTTCTCCGCATGAGCCTGTGTTAGGATTAATGGCGGCATAAAACGGAATACATTGCCGAATCGACCGCAGGGTACCATCAGCATGCCGCGATTGAGCATACCCATGATAATGCCGCCAACAGCGTCGCAATTGAGCGGCTCCCTGCTTTCCTTGTCCTCCACCATCTCGATACCGATCATCAGCCCCCTGCCGCGAACATCACCGATAACCCGGGTCTCACCGGCGCCGTCCCTGATCATCGAGCGGATATGTCTACCCAACTCGCCGGCCCGTTTAATCAGCGCCCGGTCGTTTTCGGTGAGGATCTCAATGTTGGTCATGCATGCCGCGGCGGCAACCGCATTGCCGGCCCAGGTATTGGGCTGGGAGTGATCCTCTATTCTGGCTGCAAGGTCTTTCCGAAGCGTCAGACCAGCCATGGGCACATCGCCACCCATACCTTTTCCCCAGGTAATCATATCCGGTTCCACCTCGGTATGTTCAATGCACCACATCTTGCCAGTTCTTCCTGCGCCCGACTGTACTTCATCCGAGATATAGAGTGCGCCATGCCTTGCACATGCCGCCTTTACTGCCTCGAGATAACCTGGAGGAGGCGGCAGATACCCCCCCTCACCCTGCTGGGCTTCAACGATAAGCGCACCGACATCGTCTGCGCCGGTGTATGGGGTGTTGAGCACATAATCCACATATTTGGCGCATTGCAGCTTGCAACTCGGGTATTCCAGACCGAAGCAGCACCGATAGCAATACGGGTAGGGCAGATGGATAACCCCGGGAATGAACGGCCCATATCCTTTACGATACTGGTCACCCGTGGTCAGGGAGTTTCCGCCCATCCACACCCCGTGATAGGCGCCATGAAAGGCAACAACTTGGGTGCGGCCTGTAATCTTTCGAGCAAATTTCAGTGCGGTCTCCACCGCGCCGGAACCATCCTGGGTAAAGTAAGTGATGCAGTTGTCACGTAACCCCGGAGGGGAAATCTCCGATACCATTTTGGCAAGCTCGGTCCTGCGGACATTGGAGATGTCACTGGCATGCATGAGATTGTTCATCTGCTTATGCATCGCCTCAACGACACGTGGGTTACAGCGGCCGACGGAGTTAACCGCCACACCAGCCGTGATGTCAAGCATGACATTACCGTCGGGATCCTTTACCGTTGCGCCTTTCCCTTCAGAAAAAACAAAAGGGAATTTGCCGCCGCCTCGGGCCATTGATTCGTATTTATAAGAGTTTTCCAGATACTCCTGCCCCTTGGGCCCCGGGACAGTCGACGTGACGATTTTCGGAGCATCTTCATACGAAAGCTTTGCCAATTCCTGTTCAGTTATCATGACTATCCTCCTTGTTGTTTTATATGAAACTCATCAGCACGGAAAATTCCTTTACCGGGGCGACGAGTTTCATGGTTCGTTGTGGCTGAGGCTATCTGGTCCAGCCATGCTGGTTAGAGCCAGGAGACAATCTGCAGTTGTTGGGAACGCTGCTGCCGGCAAGAACACCGGAAGCCATGATCAGCGTATTGGCCTTCCCCCGCGGATCACAATCCGGAGGAACTTCCTGGGCTATAATTCTTGATGGCAATCCGCGTTCGCCCGGATTGCGATAGACCCCTTCTACTGGCTCAACCCTGTGATCCGTGATATTCAACATGCATTTCTTTCTCTCTGATACCACGCAAGGCCATCGTCTCATGAAAAACATTTTCATATCTTTTAAGGCAATTTGAATGCCAGGTTTGATTCTGCATCCCAAAAGTAGACAATAATGAAATTATCTGGAGCAAAACCATATATACATTTCATATAATATCAAATACATATATGAACAATTGTCTTTTATCGTTCGTGTAGCAGGCCAAACAATTGGAAGCGAAAAGCAGAGGAATAGAAAAGGAAGTAGACGATCAACAGCCAAGATCAACCAACGAGCGGGTCACATGCGCCCACTTTTCTGAAATAACCATTGGATATAAAGAGAAATATACACAAAGCCCCGATTGGGTCAAATACGACCCAATCGGGGCTTCATAAGAGAGAAATGTACTATTGTGGAGCCAGTAAGCTATGGGTGGTAATAGAGAATTATCAGGAAATTCCGCATATTTTCATTTTGCGAAACAGAGTCTTACGCGACACGCCCAACTCAGCCGCTGCCTTGGTCCTATTCCAGCGCACGCGTTCAAGGGCCTTGAGAATGACCTGTTTCTCCACATCCATGACGGTACCGCGCAGATCCTGGTCTCCGACTCCCGTCACGGGATTGACTGGTACCTCTTCCACCTTCGGCAGTATACTTGGCTGCTCCATGAACTTCAGATTGTGCATGGTAAGAAATCGCCGCAAGGTATTCTGCAACTCCCGCACGTTACCAGGCCAACGATGACGCTTGAGAATCTCGATCTCATGCGGTGAAAGCGTCTCTATACCCTGATCTACTCCATAGAGTTTTAAGAAGTGGTTGATGAGTAGCAACAGGTCTGTTCCTCTCTCCCGAAGCGGTGGCAGGTGAATGGGAATAACATGGATTCGGAAAAAAAAGTCTTGTCGGATGCTACCCTTGGCCACCAGTTCCCGCAGATCCCTGTTAGAGGCAGCAACAATGCGCAAATCTGGAAAGATGGTACGCCGGCTGCCGACAGGGGAAAAGCCGCCACCATCAATGGCCCGGAGCAACTTGACCTGCAGGTTGGGACTGATATCACCGATTTCATCGAGAAATAGCGTGCCGCTGTCGGCAGTTTCCAAATATCCAGCTTTATCGACATGCGCGCCCGTATATGCCCCCTTAGCCGTGCCAAAAAATTCACTTTCGATAAGGCTTTCCGGGATCGCGGCGCAGTTGACCGCGACAAATCTCTTGTTCTTTCTTTCGCTCACCTCATGAATCGCCTGAGCCACGAGTTCCTTGCCAGTACCCGACTCACCGTAGATAAAAACATTGTCCTCGCTGGTCGCTGCCTTGACGATGAGCTCATAGACATCCTGCATGGCTTGACAA
This sequence comes from Desulfopila sp., assembly GCA_047973425.1. Classification (GTDB taxonomy): domain Bacteria; phylum Desulfobacterota; class Desulfobulbia; order Desulfobulbales; family Desulfocapsaceae; genus Desulfopila. The sequence continues at coordinate 10,139 of JBKEBZ010000131.1, read as the reverse complement.
TTCCCAACAATCTTGTTGAACTTGTAATGATCGCGGATGGTCGACCTCAGTAACAGATTTTCGGTAAGCAGTCGTTCCTCCTTTTTTTTGAAAAGGGTAAAATCCGCCATGAACCCTTCCACTGAGATCCGATCATCAATATTTTTCGTCAACACCTCCGCCTTATCGAATACCCATTTTGTCTGGTTCGTGGCGGTCACGATCCGGTACTCGCATTCAAACGATGCGCCGGCCCGCACCGCCGCAGTGACCTTATCCTGCACCCGCCGGAGATCATCCGAATGAATCAGTGCCTTCAGCTCGTGCAGTGCACGATTAATAAAAAATTCTGGTTCATAGCCAAAGATCTGTTGACAACCCTCGCTGACAAAATCGATCTGCCAGCCAGAAGCGGTCAATGACGCCCGATAGGCCATGCCTGGCAGATTACTCATCAGGGTGGAGAGTCGCCGCTCACTCCGGACAAGCCGCCGTTCCGCCTCCTTTATCAGGGTTACATCCCGGATCGATTCAATGGCTCCGATAATGGTCTCATCATGATCGAGAATGGGCCCTGCCGTAATCCACAAATCAGCGCCCATTCCATCACGAAGAGCGGCAGCAGTACGTTCCGCAAGCACCTTTTTCCCCTCGAACCTGATGTTGTGCCGCGCTGCCAGTCGCTCAACATTATCCTTTGCTTGCTTTCCTGCCTGGTAAAGTCCGTCCAGCACCAGCCGAACGAGGTCCGGCTCTTCCGGATCGTATAGCTGGTCCAACCAGCCTTGGTACCTTTCGCCAACAACCGACTCCGTCGCGATTCCGGTTAGTTCCACCATAGCTCGATTCCAGGTAATGACACGTTCATTGGTATCTACAACCCAGATCGGATAGGGGAGAAAATTGATGATGTCCGCCAGTTGCTTGCGGGACACTTCGAGTTCTTTGGTTCGCTGTGCAACGAGGTCTTCAAGCATCATCCGATACTTGTCGAGTTGCTCCTCAACTTTTCGCTTTTCCGTGATGTCTCTGGCAGTGCCTTCGACTGCTATGACTCGCCCTTCTTCATCAAATATTGGAGTTTCTATGGTAATAAAACGGCGTATGGCACCGCTCTTGTGATATATCTCCAATTCATAGGCTGGCTGCTTGATTCCCTGACAGGAGAGCTGCGTCGAGCGCTCAGCGTTCGTGTTGATAGGGTTGGGCGTCCAGAGTTCGGACGACTTGAGGCCCATATACTCTTCAGGGGCGAACCCAAGTATATCGTTATAGGAGGGACTGATATAAGTAAATCGCCCCTGAGTATCATGCCGATAAAACAGAAATTCTTCTTTAAGGTTGCTGAGCATCCGCAAATAGCGGTCGTCGCTTTCCTCAAGGCGTTGAGCTAGACGATTGCACTTCGTCCGCATCTCCTCGAGCTGTTGCTGCAACCGCTCTACCACGGCCGCACCGTCTCGAGCTTCAGTCATATCCACTCTCCTCGCAGCCATTTTTTCCTCGACACGTATCGGCCGGAACAGATAATCGTCGAATACCAAGGCTCACCAGCACTGCCTTGCGCTGACCATGTTTCGCTATTATAGCAGAATGTAAAATTGCATGCAATGCCACGCATCCCCACCTGGGTCATTTGTGACCCGCTTAGGGTAAGATGTCTGCCCTGAATTTTTCTCGCATTCAGACAATGATGGCGTCGTAAAAAGCCCGATCTCCTGCGTTGCAGCGGGATCGGCCACTGCTCGGCGTGCCACATGTACGCCTGTGCTTGGCCGACACCACTGCGCCTGGTATATCAGGCTTTTGTACTGAGCCATCTTATGTGCAGGTTTTAGGTTTTTACGAGTCCATCATACAATGACATATTCTGCCTTAATGAGAGATGGGATCACCGGTTCTGAGCCACCTCTCAAGCACGCTACGGGGCTGACCAGCTATAGGGCTTCACGCTATTGCGCACGTTCTCCCCCCGCATCGCCGAATCAGGTTCGTTTGCGCTATGTACCGCGCACCTCCTATCGCTTCCCCCAGACCCTGCCGTTGCCAGCAACGCCCTCGGAGTCTGCGCTTTTACCTGTGATTCGGATTGTCTTCCCCCTGGCCGGGATGACGCCTGCTTAACGCGGCTGGGTTTGCCCGCCATGTCGGGCAAACGCCAAACGGCGGGTGGAATTGTCTCCACCCGCCGTTTGGCGTTCTTCCTCCAGGAGACCATCACACCACCCGATCGGCTCCCTTTCCCCCTCTCCGTTCAGGTCAGACTTCGGCAGCGAATATCTCGTTGAGACTGGCCAGCAGAGAGGTCTCCACCCGCTGCAGGTAGTTCTGCCAGTCGAGGCAGAACCGGTAATAGGCCATCGAAGCCAGCTTCTTGCTGAGGATCGCCTCGAGGTAGCCTTTCAATTCCTGGGAATAGAGCGTCTGGCAGATGGCGTCCCGGCCAAGAATTCCCACCAGCAGCGGCGGAATATAGTGTTCCAGGGTCTTCCAGACCAGATCCCTGTCGGCCATGATCTCCTGTTGCCGGCCAAGCAACAGGTCCTGGAAAGAAAAAATCTTCTCACTGGTCTGCTCCGAGAGAGCAAAGAGCGGCACCGTCGGTTCGGCGGCATGGACCTTGAGGAGCATAGTGGTCTCCAACTCGGCGTACCTGGCGACCATGGTCATGATATTGTGGATCAGGCTCCAGCGATTGCCAACATTGTCGAGGAGCTGCTTTTCATACTGGTTCTCCAGCAGAAACGCGGTCAGCACCTCGGAGACCGAACTGCTGAAGACCCCGCCCTTGTTGGCGGTCGAGTCCTTGATCTGAAGGATATCGGTCGAGAGCGCGATATGTCGCCGGGCGACATCGTCAAAGAACACGTTGGCCCCCTCGACGATGAATTTCAGCTCTTTGAACAGCTCAAGGAACGGCTTGACATTGCCCTGGTGGATCGTGTCCTTGAAGCCGCCGCAGGGGATAAACGCCGTGATACCGGCCTCCTCGATATACCGGCGATTGTCGCCGTTATAGAGGAAGGTCTTATGAAACAGTGCTCCGTCTTCCACCATCGTCCCATCGGGCAGCGTGACGTTCCTGCCCTTCAGGGGCACCCTGAAGCCTTTGGGTCCGAGCTTTTCTAGAGGAAAAGCGATGGAGTTGGCCCGGGGATCGCTGTTGCGCATAAAAGCCAGCTTCATCAGCTCCCTGCGATCCAGCCCCGCCGGGTCAAAGAGGATCGAGCCCCCATCGATGACCAGGCAGATCTTCCCCTTGAAACACTGGATTTCGTTGGCCCCCAGGTCCCCATCCGGCCCGCCGGTAATCATCAGGTTGAGATCCTCTTCCGCCTGCTGCCGATGGCCAATGAGAGTTCTGAAGGTGCTCATGATCGAGGTGGTGGTCATGCCGCTCAGATGGATCCGGTCACCAATGGCATCGTAAATTTTCTCCATGTCGTTGCTGACCAGGACCGATTTGCCCTCTATCTGCAGATCGACCCCCCGCTCCTGTTGATTGAACAGGCCAAACAGTTCACCGTCTTCCAGCAGGCCGTAGGTGTCATGAGGAATCCCGAAGGACTTGCCGGTGGTGATGGTCCGCCAGTGCCGATATCCCCGCTCTTTGGCCCGAAAGGCGATGCCGTCCATCAGCGGAGCGGTACCTTCGTCCGGGCCGAAAAAGATCAGTTCGGGCCGACCTAAATAATCGACGATCGAGTCATCGAGCAGCATCAGATCCATGATCCCTTCGGTATAATCGAACAGGGCCTCTCTGGCATAGGTCGCATACTGGGGGTGGGGAATGACTACACCCTTGGAGCCACTTTCACAGATATCCTTGTGTTTGAGGCGCTGGGCCTTGGGGCCAAGGGCATAGTTGAGCAGTACGGCGTTGTCGAGCTCAGAACTGTGATTGGACCGGGTCACTCGCAACAGCCGCAGCCCGCCTCGGGCGATGTCGGCCGCCCGCATATGGGTGCCGCAGGCATAGTGACCGTTGACAAAGAAGATGCCGTGGACAAACTGGCCAAAGACCAGCGGGTCAAGGATCGAGTTGTCGAAACGGAAGGAAAAGGACCGTTTTTCCTCCTTGTAAAAATTGGTCTTGAGGGTGGAGCCAACGATCTTGAACATGAACTTGAAGATGTCGTAACCGAGGCTGAAATCGATAAAGCGTGAGGAGATCACCTTGTCGAATTCCCGCCACTTCCCTTCGAGATCGTCCTCGGTCAACCGCACCGATACCTCGGGGTTGAAGCGGTCGTTGAACATCGTGTAGAGCAGTTTGATGAGATCGAGATGCTGCTCGACCAGGTCGGTGATCAGCCGTACCCCGTAGATTGACTTGTTGGAACTGTACAGCCTCTTGGCGAAGACATCCTGCAGGTCCTTGCTCCCCAGGCTTTTGAGGATGTGCAGGTCGGTGACGTTCTCACTCTCCTTGTAGATGAAGAGATGGGTGAAGTCGATCGCATTACCGGCAAACAGCATCTCCTCGAAGGTCAGTTCATCCTGGAGATAAAGATTCTTCGTCCTGTTGAGGGCATAGGAGAGAAAGGAGCGCAGACTGGCCTGAATCCGGTCTTCCTGCTTGCGATCCAGCTCACCCTGGACATAGAGGGCGCAGACCGACGAAGGAACCTGGGCCTTGGTAAGATACGGCTCCCAGTAGGCGCGGACCAGGGTGAGGCCATTTTCGTGGAGCAGCTTCCGCAAGAGCGGCAGCTGGGGTTTTTCGAAATCGCTGTTGAACATGATCCGGGTTTCCCCGGTTACCGGCAGGTTGAACACCTCGATATGCGGCACGATCGCCTGTTCCGACCGCTGTAAAAACTTCTCGTAACGCTGTCTGGTCGGCTCCGGGGTGACCGCATAATCGCCGGCCAGGGAGAAAAGAAAGCGGGAGTCGGCAAACGACTCTCGAGAGAAGTCGGCCACCGTTTCCGGACGAATGATATAGGTGGAATATTTGGATACCGCGCTGTAATAATACTCTCGCCGGTGCCCGGATATCTGATCCTCGAGCATCGTCTCCATGCTCTCCTGGGTCTCCTCGGTGGCGATACGGATCTTGCCGACCTGGTTGCCGTAGGATACATCGAAGTCGATGTTGGCCACCTTGCCGTACAGGGTGACATTGCCATCGATGACGTTGATGGCGTTGGCAATCGACTTGAGCAGATGTTCGAGGGAATCCTTCTGGATATGTTCAAAAAAGTACCGAGGAAGTCCGAGATCCTGCAGAATGATCCCGGCGGCGATGTTGATGCAGTTGGCGGTCAACAGACCTTCGGTGGAAAGATCGATAACGGTTTCATACAACAGGCGCGGATCAAGGCCAACGCCCTCAGCCTTCTCGATGATATCGGCACCATGCGCTATCGGCGTGGCGGCGGGCAGCAACTTTTCCATATTCTTCTCCTGTCAAGAGTAGTGTCAAACTCCATGGGACCCCAATGCCAGAGGCGGTGAGCGCCACATCCGGCGTCCACCTGCAGCGGTCCTGCTCGGGATCTGCCTTTTATAGTTATGCACCTCTTATCGAGACGATCTGAAAAAATAACGACGGCAGCACCTCTCTCACCCCATGATACCAAACACAGCGAAGATTCAGGCTAAAATAGCCGTATCCGTCCGGATGGGTCCCATCAGCGGTTACATGGCATGGGGGCGCCCCAGTTCGATTCCCACCTCGAGGGCCTTCTGATTCATGGCGATGAAATCCCTGGGCACCCGGTCGCCGATAACCTTCATCACCGATTCAGGCCGCACCAGCTCCGCAAGACCGATCAGCGCTCCCAGGACGCAGATATTGAAGACGATGGGTTTGCCGATCTCGGCCATCACCCGCTCGAACATCGGTAACTCGATCTGCCGGGCATCGACCTTCTTGGTGGTCTTGACAAAACGGCTGTCGGTCAGCAGGACGCCGGCCGGCCTGATCTCCGGGCCGAAACTGTTATAGGCCTCCTGGGTGAGGCAGACCAGGTAATTGGGCTGGGTAACCAACGGGAAATCGATCTCTTTTTCGGAAATGATGATATCGCTTCGGGTGGCCCCTCCCCGGGCGGCGGCACCATAGCTCTGGGACTGGGTGGCATTCTTCCCCTCATGGATCACCGCCGCCTCGGCAAGGATGATGGCAGCCGTTATCACCCCCTGGCCGCCTGAACCGGAAAAGACAAGTCGCGCTCGTGTCATGAATTATATCTCCTCTGTCGCCCGTTTGACGATTTTTTCATATTCGTCGCAATATTCCGGCCTGTCTTTTTCGACGAAAATACCCCGACCGATGAGCCCGGGATTCTCCTCGAGGCTCTTGGACCCGAGCGGTGCCGTACCGCTCTTATAGCTTTCCAGCATCTGGGCGGCATCGCCAACCTTGTTCTTACGGCCGAAATGGGTGGGGCACTGCGAGAGAATCTCCACCACCGAAAAGCCCTTGTGCAGGATGGCCTTCTTCAGCAGGGCGGTCGCCTCCTTGACATGATAGGCAGTGCTTCTGGCCACAAAGGTCGCCCCCGCCGCGCTTGCCAGTTCCACCACATCGAAATTGTTGTCGATGGTGGCGTACGGGGCGGTAGTCGCTTTTATCCCATAGCCGGACAGGGGCGAAAACTGGCCGCCGGTCATGCCATAGATTCTGTTGTTCATCACGATGGCGGTAATATCGATATTACGCCGGGCGGCATGGATGAAATGATTGCCGCCGATAGCCAGGGCATCGCCATCGCCCATCGGCACCAGTAGGGTCAATTCGGGTTTACTCAGCTTGACCCCGGTGGCAAAGGCCAGGGCCCGACCATGCAGGGTGTGGAGCGAATGAAAATCGACATAGCCGGAGATCCTCGCCGAGCAGCCGATCCCCGAGGTCATCACGATATCGTTCTTTTTCAAGCCCAGCTCTTCCACCGCCCGCAGCAAGGCATTGAGAACGATGCCATGACCACAACCGGGACACCACATATGCGGGAAAAACCGTGTTCGCAGATAATCTTGCACCGCCATGACCTATATCCCCCTCCCCTGAATGACCCGCAACAGCCCCTTGATGTCTGTCGGCGTAATCAGTTTGCCATCTATCCGATTGGCCAGAAAAACCTTTTCCGGTTGGTCCACCGCCGCCTTCACCTGCGAAAGGATCTGGCCCATGTTCATTTCCACCACGATCACCGATCGGGCCCTGGCACATTTTTCCCGGATCAGCTCCGCGGGGAACGGCCAGAGCGACTGCAGTTCGAGAACCCCGATCTTCTCGTTCTTCTCCCGCCGGTTTTTCGCCAGATGCAGAGCCGAGCGGGCCGAGGCGCCATAGGTAACGAAAACGTACTGGGCATCATCGAGAAAATACTCCTTGTAGCGAGTGATGGAGTTGACATTGTTCTCTATCTTATCGACGAGATGGCGCAGCAGTTCGTTGACGACCTTGGGATTGGCCGAGGGAAATCCCCACATATCGTGATAGAGACCAGTGACATTGTACCGGTGTTCGCCACCGAAATCGGACATCGGCAGGCGGCCATCCTCCCGCGGCAGGTAGGGCCGATAGTCCACCCCTTTGGGAACCGAGGTGCGCAGCCGATCGACGATCTCGAGTTCGCCTCGCTCCGGAACCACCAGCTTTTCCCGCATATGACCGATGGCCTCGTCAAAGAGCAGAATGACCGGAGTTCGATAGGTCTCAGCCATGTTGAAAGCCTCCACCGTCATGGCGAAGACCTCCTGATGATTGGAGGCGGTGAGTGCGATGATACTGTGATCGCCGTGGGTTCCCCAGCGGGCCTGGTTGATGTCGCCCTGACCGACATGGGTGGGATTGCCGGTCGAGGGCCCGCCTCGCTGAACATTGACGATGACACAGGGAATCTCCGCCATGCAGGCATAGCCGATCGCCTCCTGCTTCAGGGAGAATCCCGGGCCGCTGGTGGCCGTCATGACCTTGTGGCCGGTAAGTGACGCGCCGACTATCGCGCACATAGAGGCGATTTCGTCCTCCATCTGGATGAACTTTCCACCCGTCTGGGGAAGCCGCTCTGACAATTTCTCGGCAATCTCCGTCGATGGAGTAATCGGATAGCCGGCAAAAAATTCCACTCCTGCATACAGGGCTCCCTCGACACAGGCCTCGTTGCCCTGAACAAACTTAATCGTTTTCTCCATTATCCTCTTCCTGGGTTGTCAGCACGGTAATTGCGAGATCCGGGCACCGCAGTTCACACATCTTGCAAACGATACAGTCCTCTGGACGGGCGGCGATCGCCTTTCCCACCTGGTTCAGTTCGAGCACCTGTTTGGGACAGAACGTGACACAGATTGCACAACCCTTGCACCAGTCATCATTAATTTCTATCTTCTTGAGTATTTGCCTTGCCATAACCGTTTCTCAACGGACACGTCCCGCCCCGTTTCCTTTTTCTCCCCGTATGTGGTTTTACCAAAACACACGCACTCTTGAGATCTTCACACAACGTTTGAGCCAATACCGGTACAGCTTCCATCATCCCTTTGCCACCTGCTGCGGGAAGCGGAGAAAAGATGACCTTCGCTCGACCGGAACATTGTATACAGTCTTCGCATTCAAATTCCCTCATATCGTGTTCCCAGCGGCATGTCAATCTTTTTCGGGCTCATATTTATAGATATACCAGAGAGTTGTCCCACATTGAACTTCTATGGCAATTGCGTCATTCCCCTCGCCCATAAAGCCAATTTTTCTACATTTTTGTAATATGTTGTGGTGTACGTTCATTGCACACAATTGATGTCTTTCACTCCTGGCCATGGTATATAGAGGGTTCAAATAGATAAATTCTCAAAGCAGGCGGCTGCGACCAGGTTGACGCGGCCTGCCACGATATTACGCCTCCGATGGTTCTGGTGACAGATGCACGCTCCCCGTAAAAATTCCGAAGAAGAAGTGTACGACAAGCTGAAACAGGCGATCCGCAAGCGCTATATCAAGCAGGGAAGCCAACTGGTGGAGGTCGCTCTGGCCCAACAGCTCGGGGTGAGCAGAACCCCGGTTCGCAGCGCGATCAAGCGGCTCGAGGCCGAAGGGCTGGTCAACGCCATTCCCAATCGAGGCGCCTTTGTCATCACCCCCACTTCCCGGGAAATCGAAGAGACCTTTGCGGTCCGCACGGAACTGGAATGCATGGCCGCCCGACTCACCGCCGTAACCATCACGAAAGCCCAGGTTGCGGAATTGAATGGTATCGTCATCAACGAGCAACAGATCTTCGCCCAGACCAATATCGACGAATTTGAGCTGATCAACGCCCACCTTCATCTGAAAATTGCCGAATTTTCAGGAAACAACATCCTCTACCGCTATGTCAAGGAGTTGCTCGACCGTACCAGGATATACCTCATCCTCTTCGATCCGTTTTTAAAACTCGAATACAGTCCGTCGGCGGCCGCCCACCAGAAAATTATCGATGCCCTCGCCCAGCATGCCGGCTCCGCCGCCGAGGCGGCGATACGGGAACACCTGCAGAGTTCGGTCGACGGCCTGGCCAGTACCGACACCATGCCGGACGATTACCTTTTTCTGTAGTATGGCAAAAGGTGTAGTCGCCGCAACCGGCAGGGCTTGACAACGCCGGGAAAAGGCCGCACTTTACTGAGAAAATTTCATTCATTTTATATGAAACTCATCAGCACGGAGACTTTTGTTGCCGTGCCGAGGCGTTTCATGCTTCGTTGTGGCTGAGGCTATCTGGTCCAGCCATGCTGGTTTAGCCAAAACTCACCAGCACCGAAAGCTCTGCTATCGCGTCAAAGAGTTTCATGACGGTATAGCGGTGTCGTCGTTATGGCTCGAGTTATCTGCTCTGGCCGTGCTGGTCAATATGTTGTTTTTCCCAGAGACACCTGCCGATGGTCACAGCCCGTTCGCTGTCGCCCCGCAGTTGCCCCAGCCAAAAGGTAAACCATGTGCCCCAATAGTTTCGCCCCGGTCGAGATTCCCACCGTCCATGTCCCAGACAGCCCTGTTTCGGCCGAACTCAGTCCAGAGGAAGAGCGGCTCCTCACAGAGGAGATCAAACAGCTGCTGACTGAACAGAACGGGGTGCTGGTGGCCCATTATTACACCTCAGGGGCCCTGCAGGATCTGGCGGAAGAGACCGGCGGCTGCGTCGCCGATTCCCTGGAAATGGCCCGCTTCGGCA
>JBKEBZ010000099.1:0-23836 GCA_047973425.1 Desulfopila sp. | reverse complement strand
ACCGTGAGTGATTTGTCGCAGTTGGAATCGGTTATCGAAAGGTATTCTGCCGACGGCCAGTATGAAGAGATCGTCCAGGCCTGGCTGCAGCTGCCATCCGAACAGACCGCCGGGCTGTCACTTGCCACCCGGCTCCGCTACGGCAATGCCCTGATGTATCTGCGCCAGCAGGACCAAGCGGCCAAGGTGTATCAGCAGATCGTCGATACGATGTCTGGTTCCGGGCAGCAGGCCACCGATCTGGTTTCCCTGCGCAAGGTGCTGGCCGATCTCTATACTGCCAGCGGCAACTATCCCGCCGCGCAGCAGCAGTACCAGGAGATCGCCAAGGACTACACCTCGCTTGCCGCAATCGACGAGTGGTCGAAGTTGCAGCTCTCCATCCTCGAACGGAGTGGCAGCGGCAGCCCCGAGCTCACCGAGTACTCCGGATTGCTCCGCAATTATCTGAGCTTTATCCCCGATAAAGACGGCTACAAGGTCGTCTGGCAGGCCGATGAGTTCTTGAAAAACTATCCATACTCCGCGGTATCGTCCAATGTCGATCTGATCAAGGCAAGGGCCCAGGAAAAGGCCGACGCCTGGATGAACGGCTTCATGGCCAGGCTCGATCAGCTCATTGCCGATAAGCGGTATCAGGAGGCGGTGACGATGGTCGACAATGCCCCGGTCGATCTCATGGATGAAGGGCAGCGCCAGGCCTTAAAGGCCAAAAAGGACGATTTCGCGATGGCGGAGGCGGTGGCCCAGGAGTCGACCAGACTCGCCAATGTCCAGGAACTGCAGCAGAGATGGAACAACGGCATGCTGCTAGTCAACGACGGACGCTACGATGAAGCGATCACCGTGTTCACCGGGCTGCTTGCCAGCGAATATGGCACCAAGGCCAAGGAGAAGATTGTCGAGATTTCCGAACTGGCAGCCCGTGATGACCGGAGAAAGGCGGCTGAGCTCTTTATCCGGTATACCAAGACCACCGATCTGGAGAGCCGCAAAAAGCTTCTGGTCGAGTCACGGGCTCTGCTCAAGGATATCCTCGTCAAATATCCTGACGTGGATATCGCCGCCAAGGTCCGGGGCAACATCCAGCGGGTCGAGCAGGAGATGAACAGTCTCGATCCGACCATGCTGCCACGACTCGAGGGCCGACCCATCCCCGCCGGGGTGCAGGAGGTCGATGCGTTCGATACCGCGACGGGTCCCGCGACCCCGGCGACGGGTTCTTCCTCTGCGCTGCCGATCATGGTGCCGCCTCCCCAGTGATGCGCTGCGGCCTTGCGGCAGTCTTTTCCCCATGCGCTGCATGGGGATTTTTTTTGCCATGCTGATTATGGCGGTGTCACCAGCGGGACGGGCGGTCGATGCTGATGCTTTTTCAGCATGTAGTACAGTACCGGTACCGCCATCCGGCTGATCAGCAGTGAGGCGATTTCGCCAAACATCAACGAGATGGCGAGTCCCTGGAAGATCGGGTCGGCCAGAATGACCGAGGCGCCGACTACCACCGCCAGTGCGGTCAGCAGCATCGGCCTGAAACGGATAGCCCCGGCATCGACCACCGCCTGGGCCAGCGGCTGACCGGTATCGAGCCGCTGCTCGATGAAGTCGACGAGGATGATCGAGTTGCGCACCACGATCCCTGCTCCGGCCATGAAGCCGATCATCGAGGTGGCGGTGAAAAAGGCCCCGAATCCCCAGTGGGCCGGGAGGATGCCGATCAGAGAAAAGGGGATCGCCGCCATCACCACAAAGGGTGTCAGGTAGTTCTTGAACCAGCCGACCATCAGCATGTAGATCAGCAGCATCACCACACAGAAGGCCAGGCCCAGATCCCGGAAAACCTCCAGGGTGATATGCCACTCGCCATCCCACTTTATCGCCGGCTGCATGTCGGCAAAGGGCGGCTTGAGGTTGCCAATCTCGAGCGTGCCGGGCCTGCCGCCGTAATCGGCAGCATCGAGCGCTGCAATCCGCTGGTTCATGGCCAGTATCGCGTAGACCGGGCTCTCCACACTGCCGGCGACATCGCCGGTGACATAGATCACCGGTTTGAGGTTTTTGCGATAGATCGGCTGTTCCACCGCAACCGTATCGACCCGGACCAGTTCGCGCAACGGCACCATCCTGCCCGTTTCCCCATTGCCCGCGCGAAGGGAGATATCGAGGACGTCATCGACCCGGGCCCGGGAGGCCGGCGGCAGTTGGAGAACCATGTTGACCTCTTCGTTGTCCCTGGGCTGGTGGAAGAGGTCAAAGGACAGGCCGCCCACCCCGATATCGATGGTGCGGGTTATCTGGGCCTCGGAGATGCCGTTGATCGCCGCCTTTTCCTTGTCGACGGTGATAACGGCCTTTTCCCTGTCCTTTTCCCTGAACCAGTCGACATCGACGACCCCCTCCGTCGTCTGGAAGATCTCCTTGATCCTGGTGGCGAGCTCTGTTCTGATCCTCTCGGTTGGCCCATAGATTTCCGCGACCAGGGTCTGCAGAACCGGCGGGCCCGGCGGAACCTCGGCCACCGCCACCGCGGCCCCGTATTTTTCGGCGATCACCGCCACCATCGGGCGCAGACGGCGGGCAATGTCGTGGCTCTGCAGGCTCCGCTGGTCCTTTGGCCGCAGGTTGACCTGGATGTCGGCCACCGTTGGCCCCCGGCGCATGAAATAGTGGCGGACCAGCCCGTTAAAGTTATAGGGTGCGGCGGTTCCCAGATAGAGCTGGTAGTCGGCCACCGTCGGGTCCTGGCGGATTGCCGCGGCCATCTCCATCGCTACCCGGCTGGTCTGTTCCAGGGTTGACCCTTCGGGCATATTGAGGATGAGCTGTACCTCGCTCTTGTTGTCAAACGGCAGCATCTTCAGCTTGACCTGGCCGAAATAGACCAGGGCGCAGGCCCCGGCGAGAAGAAGAGTGATGGTGAGAAAGAACAGCAGTCGCCAGGCGGGATGGGCCAGCAGTGGTTCCATCAGCCGGTGATACCCTCTGGTCAGCCAGTCGTCCGGGGTCGCTTCCTGCTGACTGGCGGGGGAGACGCCATCTTTTCGTAAGAGATGGACCGCGGCCCAGGGGGTGACGGAAAAGGCGATGACGAGCGAAAAGAGCATTGCCGCGGAGGAACCCACCGGGATGGGTCGCATGTATGGCCCCATCAGCCCGCCGACAAAGGCCATGGGCAGGATGGCGGCGATGACCGCCCAGGTGGCCAGGATGGTCGGGCTGCCGACCTCGGCGACCGCCTCGATGGCCACCTCGGTGCGGGGACGTCCGCGGTTGGCCGCAAGGCGCAGGTGACGGACGATATTTTCCACCACCACGATCGCATCGTCGACCAAAATACCGATAGAGAAAATAAGAGCGAAGAGGGTGATCCGGTTTAAGGTATACCCGTAGAGATAGAAGACCAGCAGGGTCAAGGCCAGGGTGGAGGGAATGGCCAGCATCACCACCAACGATTCCCGCCAGCCGAGAAAGAGCAGGATCAGCAGGGCGACCCCGAAGACGGCGATGGCCATGTGCAGCAGCAGTTCGTTGGCCTTGTCTCCGGCCGTTTCCCCGTAATTCCTGGTGACGCTCACCTCGATATCGGCGCCGATGAGGGTCGGCCGCAACTGTTCGACCCTGGCGAGCACCTCCTCGACAACGGTCACGGCATTGGCGCCGGGTCGCTTGGCTATGGCAAGGGTTACCGCTGGCTGCAGCGGGATGGAGGGGCTGCCGAACAGGACGTAATTGTCGGGCTCTTCGGGGCCGTCGCTGATGGTGGCGACGTCGCCGAGATAGACCGGTACGGAGCCGTGGACTCCGATGACGACCCGGCGCAGTTCGCTGCTGTCTTTTAAAAAGGTGCCGGTCTGCAGTTGCATCTCCTGGTTTGCGGCCTTCAGGGTGCCGGCAGAGGATTGCAGGTTGGCCTGGCGGATGGCGAGTGGCAGGTCGGTGACGTTCTGGCCGTACGCCGCCAGCCGCAGCGGATCGAAATGGATGGTGACCTGGCGTCTGGTGCCACCGATCAGGGTGGTCTCCGCGACATTGGCTATCGCCTTGATCGAATCGTCCACCTGCGCCACCAGTCGCCGCAGGGTGGAGTGATCGTAGCGGTTGCCGTGAAAGGTGAGCGCGAGGATGGGGACGTCATCGATGGTGTGCGGCTTGATCAGCGGCCTGGTGACGCTATGGGGGATCCGGTCGTAATTGGTCGCCAGCTTCTGGTTGAGGCGAACGATGGCGTCCTCCAGGTTCTGGCCGACGTAGAAACGGACCACCAGCAGGCTGTGGCCAGGCATGGAGGTCGAGTAGATGTATTCGACTCCGGGCAACTCGTAGAGGAGTTTCTCCATCGGGATGGTCAGCCGCTGCTCCACCTCCTTTGGGGTAGCCCCGGGCATGGAGACCAGCACATCGATCATCGGCACCTTGATCTGCGGCTCCTCTTCCCGGGGAAGAAAGACGACGGCGAGGGCGCCCAGCAGAATCGAGGTGACGACGGCCAGCGCCGTCAGCCTGGAGTCGATAAAGGCGGCGGCCAGTTTGCCGGCAAAGCCCGGTTTATGCATATGGTCTCCAATGATCTGGTCTGGTCAGTGGCCATTTGAAAACGACTCTTCCTGGTGGACGATCACCGGCTGGCTGTCCACCAGCTGGTGCTGGCCCTGGACAACGATCCACTCCCCTCGCTCGACCCCGGCGAGTATCTCGATGTCTTCGCCAAAGCGATCACCGGTGCGGACCAGCCGCAGTCTGGCGATGTCGTTGTCTACCACGAACAGCAGCTCCATCTGCCCGTTTCTCACCAGCGCCCGCTGTGGCACCGCCAGGGTGTCGATGTCGGGCTGGCCGACCAGTACCCGGGCGAACTGACCTGGCCTGAGGGCTGGCTGGGCCACGATGTCGAGCTTGACCGTGCCGCTGCGGGTGGCGGGATCGACGCCGGGAGCGACTTCGGCGACGGTGCCGACAAGGGTCAGGCCGGCCGCAGGCAGTTCGACCGGGAGCCTGTCACCCGGTTTGACCTGCAGCAGAGGCCGTTCGGGAATCTCGGTCATCACCTGGAGCCGGCTGTGGTCCTCTATCACCAACAACAGCCTGCCAGGGGTCGCCAGGTCGCCCAGGCCGGCGACCTTCTCCGTCACCTGCCCGTCAAAAGGGGCGACAAGGCGGGTGTAGCTCTTAAGGATACGCGCTTCCCGGTGGCTCGCCTCGGCCATGGCCAGCCCCTCGGTCAGTGTTTTGACCGTCTCCGGGGTCGAGGCCTTTTTACTGAGCAGTTTCTTTTCTCGTTGCAGATTGCGCCGGGCCTGGTCGAGTTCGACCTCTGCCCGGGCCAGGCGGGCGGAGGTCTCCTCGGCGTCAAGCTGAAGCAGGAGGTCGCCACGGCGCACCGTCGAACCCAGAACCACCGCCATGGCGGTGATTCTGCCGCTGATTTTACTCGCCATCTCGGCCCGATATGTACTGACGACGGTGGCGGCCAGTTCCATTCGATGGGGGATAGGCCGCGATTGCACCTCGCAGACGGTGACACTGTGACTGGGCAGGGCGGTGGCGGCGGTCTGTTCCCTGTCTTCCTCCTTCCGGCAACTTGCCGTCAGCAGGGCGAGGAACAGGATGGCGGCGATCCACTGGACTCTTCTCATCGTGGCGTCTCCTGGCGTAGTCGTTCCTTTTCCATCCGTTCGAACTGTCCGCTGCCGGTGGCGCGGCGCAGGTTGGCGATGGCGATCCGGTTGTCCGTTCCGGCTGTGGCCTGGCGGGCCAGGGCATCGGTGAGCCGCATTTCCCGATCGATCAACTCGGCGGCGAGAAGCGTTCCCTCCCGGAAGCGTTGTCGGCTCAATCTGGCGCTCTCTTGTGCGACCCGCACCATCCTGGCTGTGACCTGCAGTCGCTCCACTGATTGGCTGTAGCGGATTTTCGCCTGCTGCAGTTCGAGGTCAAGATCGAGTTCCAGCTTGGCCTTTGCCGCCCGCATCTCGGCGAGACGGGCCCGGGCCGCCGCTATCCCGGCCTCGGTACGGTGGCCGTCGTAGAGGTCATAGTTGAGCCGTACCCCGGCCTGCCAGGAATCTCCCGATTCTCCCAGGACCGTCCCATAGTCGTATCTGTAGCTGGCATAGGTGTCGACGACAGGTCGCTTGGCCCCTTGGGCGATGACCAGTCCGGCCCTGGCGGCGGCAATGCTGTCATCGGCCACCGCCAGTTCTGTCCTGGCACTGTGGTCGAGGCGGGTGGGTGGGGCCTGTTTTTCCACGAGGTGCGGCAGGGAGCTTGGCTGGTTGGCGACACTGCCCAACAGATTCCAGAACACCTTCTCGGCCAGGTCACGGCGGTGCTGGCCGTTGAGGCTGTTTTCCACCGCTCTGGCCTGTTGCAGCTCGAGGTTGAGCAGGTCCGCCTTAAGCAGATCGCCCTCGGCATAGCGGGCCTTGCCGACCGCTAAAGAGGCCTCGATTGCCGCGAGAGCTCCGTTGTGTACCTTGACCATCTCCTCTGCCTTGAGAATGGCGTAATAGCTGCGGACCACCTCGTAGGCCAGTTGCTGGTGCGCGGCCGCCAGCCGGTGTTCCGCCGCCTGCTTTTCGGCCCTGGCCTGGGCTACGCCCGCCGTGCGCCTGCCGCCGTCGTAGAGGCGGTAAGCCAGCATGGTCTGCAGGGCGAGGTCGTCGGTGCGGCCGGGATCGTTGAAATCGATGCTGTTGTCGAAGGCGCCCTGGTTGAGCAGGTTGCCAAAGGAGTGCATGGGATTGTCGGTCTGGCTGTATTCACTTTGCAGGGAAATGGTCGGCAGCGTGGCGCTACTGGCAACCTCGGTCATTGCCCTGGCGGCAGCCATCCGCTCCAGGGTCAGCTGAATCTCCGGGTTGTTGTCGATGGCGTAGTCCACCGCCTGGGCCAGGCTCCAGTTCGTGGGAGGCCGGGCGAAAGCGGCCGCCGAAACCAGCATTGTCATCAAAAGCAGCAGGCCGGCAAAGAGCGGCACACGTGCAGAAAATCGGGAAAGAGCTGAAACCATGAGCATCCAGGAATGGTTGTATTTAATTGAATGGTTAAATAATGTAGGAGATGTTGGCCGATCTGTCAAAGAAAAAGCGATGGATAAAAAGGAGAATGAGGCGACGCCAGTACCAACGGTTCGATTGTACCCGTCTCCTGCAGACGGTATTTCCCTTCGGGATATCTCAGGCGGGCACCGGTCAGAGGTGGTCCGGGCTCTTTTTTCCCTGGCCGAGATGGGCCTGCCAGATCTCGATCTTATCGGCCAGGGAGTATCTGGCGTTGGCGGGGCTGGTGGAGATGAGGCGGGTCATCTGGATCTTTTCTGCTGTCTCCGGCAGGTGGGGTCTGATCCGACGATTGAAGGTCTGTTCGGCCTTGGCGCCATTGAAAAAGATCCGGTCAATGGCGGGGAATCTGGCCAGCAGTCGAGGAAAATCATTGGTGGTGATCGATGCGTCGACGATATCGGCATCCAGACTCGATGGTCTCCGGCAGCTGTCGATAACGTCCCAGAGCCCTATGCCATGGGCAAGAAGGATCTGCAGGCGCGCAGCGTAGGAGAGGTTGGGGCCCGCCCCGAAGAGGTGGCCCATGATGTGCCAGAACCCGTTGCGGGGGTGAGCGTAGTACTGGTTCGCCATAAGCGACTGGTGACCTGGCATGCTGCCGAGGATGAGGGTTGTGGTCCGCTGGTCGACGAGGGGGCGAAAGCTTTTCAGGGTGTCCATGCGCAGTTTGGTCGGGTTGCCGGAAAAGGGCCGCCGGCTGCTTGCCCCGCGGGGCCATCGATCGACGTTTGCCCCTGCCGGATAGAACGTATCACAGGGAAATGTGGATATTCTGCAATCGATAGCGGGCAAGGACAGTGGCGGGCAATGGCTTGGCCTAGCACGAGACGTGGTGATGGAGAATCTCTGCCAGGGCGTTGATATCCACCGGTTTCGAAAGATAATAATCCATGCCGGCGGCCAGGCACTGTTCACGGTCACCAGTCATCGCGAAGGCGGTGAGGGCGATGATGGGAATCTTGGCGATGGTGCTGTACTGCTTTTGTGAACGGATGCGGCGGGTTGTTTCGAAACCGTCCATTTCCGGCATCTGGATATCCATCAGCACACAGTCGAACTTCCGGGCGAGCAGGGTACTCAGCGCCTGCCGGCCATTGTGGGCGATGATGACGTTGTGCCCGAGCTTTTCCAGCACAGAGCGCAGGATCTGCTGGTTGATCACGTCATCTTCGACCAGGAGAATATCCTGACGGCTGGCGGCGCCGGGCGCCGCGGCGGTAGGCACCGTTGCCGGCCGGGCCTGGAGCTGGGGGGCGGCAATGCCCGTCCGGATATCGAAAACGACCCTGGTCCCCTGGTACCGCCTGCCGGAGATGGTGACGGTGCCGCCCATCAGCTTGACCAGGTGCCTGACGATACTCAATCCCAGCCCGGTTCCCTTGTATTTTTTGCGGAAGCTGCTCTCGCCCTGGGAGAAGGGTTCGAAGAGTTCGGGGATTGTCTGTTCGGACAGGCCGATGCCGGTGTCGGTCACACTGCATTGCAGACGAACCTGCTCCTTTTCTGCCGGGCCGACAGGACAGAGGCGGATGGTGATTTTGCCGTTGTCGGTGAACTTTACCGCATTGCCCACCAGATTGGTCAGTATCTGACGGAAGCGGATCTGGTCACCGACGACCATATCCGGTACCTCAGCGGCGATCTGGCTGACGATGGCGACGTCCGGATTCTGCATCATGGCGGTAAAGGAGGAGATGAGCGAGGTGATGACTTCCCGCGGGGAGAAACTCTCGGCGCGGATCTCGATCTTTCCCGCCTCGATCTTGGAGAAATCGAGGATGTCGTTGATGATCGTCAGTAGGCTTCGCCCCGATTTCAGCGCCGTATCCACGTGTTGCCGCTGTTCTTCGGACAATTCGGTCATCCCCAGCAGTTGCAGGGTGCCGAGTATGCCGTTCATCGGGGTGCGGATCTCATGGCTCATGTTGGCCAGGAACTCGGATTTGGCCTGGTTGGCCCTGTTGGCCTGCTCCTTGGCGGTTTCCAGCTCGAGCATGATCTCTTTACGGCGGGTAACGTCGCGGGTTACGCCGATGATGCCCGAGAAACGGCCCGAGGCGGCCCAGATGGGCGAGGCGATACTCTCGATCCAGATCGTGGCGCCATCTTTTCTGGCAAGCTCCATTTCCCAGTGGATGAGTTGCTCCTGATCGCTCTCATCCTTGCTCGGGCTGCGACGAAAATGTTCGCAAAGCGGTGACTCGAGGATAATTGAGCGGTAGAGGATGGGCAGTGCCTCATGGACATGATAGCCGCTCAAGGTGTGGATCGAGGGGCTGATGAACACCGGTTTCAAGGTGATATCGGTAGTCCAGATCACATCATGGACGTTGTCGGCGAGAAGACGATAGCGCCTCTCGCCTTCCCGCAGGTTCTTTTCCGCCTTTTTCCGGGGGGTGATATCCCGGGCTCCGATGAGGATCAGCTCGTCGCCGTCGACCTCCAGCAGCAAGGCGTTGATTTCTACAGGAATCGGCCCGCCGTCCCGGGCCTGGTGCCTGGTCTCGAACGTGGTCCTGCCGGTGTCATGGAGCCTGGCGAGCTGTTCGACAATCCCGGTCAGTTCCTCTGGTGGATGGAGATCCTCCAGACTCATGGCAAAGAACTCCTTGCGAGAGTAGCCGAGCCGCCTGCTGGCCTCTTTGTTGATATCGACAATACGACCGGCCACCGGGTCGTGCCGGTCGGGGAGGACGACGAACATGGCATCGGTGGCGTAATTGAAGTATTTTCGGTACCGGTTCTTGCTCTTGCGGAGGATATTGGAAGATTCGCCATGATCACGGGGGATTGCCGAGACGACGTCGTTGGGGAGATCGGTCGTTGGTCGCTGGCGCAACCGTTCTTCCAGTTCGGCGATGCGGGCCTGGGCGCTGGCAAGCTGTTCGCGTAAGGCCCTGGTGTTATCCTCGTGGAGTGCTGGCATGGGCTGCTGGATCATTGAGATACAAAACCGGATTGCGACCTCGCCCGGATTGCTCATCAGCTCAGGTGACGTCGCCTGAGCTGACCTGTGGTGAATACTGTGCCTCTTTGGCGTCTCGCTCTTTTTTGCCAGGTGTTATGTTCATACCGCAACGAAACAGCTGTCCACAGTGCTCATGAGCAATCTGGGCTAAGATGTCAATCTCAGCCAGGATATTGTCGGCAAATGCTGGCGGCAGGTTACCGTATCCGGGCTGTGGGCGTCAATCGAAAATTCGTTGTCGCCGCACCAGGTAAGGCGGATTTCACTGTCTTGCGGGGCAGGGGTGATGTGCTCTCGCTCTCACCCCTCTTTTTGCCGGGTGTGCTGGGAGAAGATATCCGGGGCCGTACGACGGCAGAACAGTCCAGCGCCGATCGCCAGGCCAAGAAGGATGGTTCCGGCCAGGACCAGGGCAATGGCGAGATTGAAATGACGGGAGATAAGGCCGATAAAGGGGCCGAGGATCGCAAAGCCCAGGCGAATGATCAGGCTGCGGATGGAGAGGACGGTTGCCCGATTGGCCGAACTGCAATAGTGGTTGGTGAGATCCTTGAGCAGCGGGGTGGCGTAGCCACGGATCATATAAAAGAGACAGAGGGTGATGAGTCCGGAGATCAGCGGGGTGAGCCCGAGGAGCAGGTAGCTTGCGGGAACGAACAGGATGATCAGCCCGATCGCCTGACGCATTCCCAGGAAAGAGACGATTCGCTGTGAGGCTGCAGAGGCGATGGCCACTGTCAGGTTGAGGATGACCCAGAGCGGGGTGATGGTCGCTTCGTCAAGACCGTTGGCGATGAAATAGACCTGACAGGTCCAGGCCATGCAGAGGGTGGCGGTGCCGGTGACGGCGGAGAGCAGAATGGCACTGCTGAGTCGCAGGTTCTCGATGAGGGCGTGGCGGCAGATAGCTATCACTTCGGTAAACGAAGGGTTGCGGCGGGCTGTCTCCTGCCTGGGTTCCACCAGCAGAAGCGATGCGGGAATGGCGACAGCCGCGATTATCGCCTGGCAGAGGTAGACCGCTCGGTAGCCGATGAGTGCGGCGATAACGCCGCCACAGATCGCCGCAGTGGTCTCGGCGAGATTGCCAAGGGCAGTGATCCTGCCCTCGTAGCGCAGATAGAGCTGCTGGTTCTCCGCTTCGGCCAGGGAGTCATAGAGCAGAGCGGAATCGGAGCCGGAGATGAAACTGGCCCCCAGGCCGAGAACGATCTCGGCGCTGAGAAAATGGCCAAAGTCGGTGGAAACGGTGTAGATGACAAAGCCCAGGGTGCCGAGGATCGAGCCGAGAACGAGCGAGGTCTTGCGGCCGATGACGTCGGCCATGTATCCCGAAGGGATTTCCATCACCGCCACCCCGAGTGAATAGATGGCCTGCAGCAGGTAGATGTCAAACTCGTCGAGCCCGTTTTCGGCATAGAAAAGCGCGACTACCGGCATGATGACCATGAACCATTTCGACAGCTTGATCAGGTAGAGGTAATAGATGTTGGAATGAGTGGAGATCCGCATGGATTACCGGTCCGCTTGTCCCGGCAGGGGGCGATGTCTGCCTGCCGGGTCTCTCTTTAGCCGAAAACCTGGGCAGAGCCGTGGTCATGCTCTGCAGGCAGTGGCAGGTACCGGTACCAATGGGCCGTAGGCCAGAAACCGCTGTCGGATTGGTTTTGGTCCGAAAGCACTGGTTGAGGCAAAAATGGCTTTGGACAACCTTGATGGGCTCGTAAAAACCTAAAACCTGCACGTAAGATGGCTAAGTACAAAAGCCTGATATACACGGCGCAGTGGTGTCGGCCAAGCACAGGCGTACATGCAGTACGTCGAGTGGTGGCCGATCCCGCTGCAACGCAGGAGATCGGGCTTTTTACGACGCCATCAACCTTCAGGAAAGATGCTCCAGTCCCGGGGCGGGAAATCCGGCACAGAGGTTTTTCACTTCCCTGGCTGTCTGTTCCTGCAGTTTCACGTTGTCGGGGTCGCTGATGATTCTGTCGATGGTTTCGCCGATAAAGACCATCTCGTTTTCCGTAAAGCCGCGGGTGGTCACCGCACAGACACCCAAGCGGATACCGCTGGGGTCGAACGGTTTTCTGGTATCGAAGGGAACCGCGTTGGAATTGAGCACCAGCCCGGCCGAATCGAGGGCCTTGGCCGCCTTTTTGCCGGTGATGCCTTTACTGGTCAGATCGACCAGCATCAGGTGGTTGTCGGTCCCGCCGGTGACCAGGTCAAAGCCCTTTTGCACCAGCGTTTCGGCCAGCTTCCTGGCGTTTTTGGTGACCTGGGCGGCGTAGACTTTGAACGCGTCGCTGGCCGCCTCGCGCATGGCCACGGCAATGGCGGCGGTGGTACTGTCGTGTGGTCCGCCCTGAATACCGGGAAAGACCGCCTTGTCGATGGCGGCGGCGTGTTGTTCCTTGCAGAGTATCATCGCGCCTCGCGGTCCGCGCAGCGATTTGTGGGTGGTCGTTGTCACCACATCGGCAAAGGGTACCGGCGAGGGGTGGGCGCCGCCGGCGACCAGCCCGGCGAAGTGGGCCATGTCGACCATGAGGATGGCCCCCACTTCATCGGCTATTTCCCGGAATTTACCGAAGTCGGGAATCCGGGGATAGGCGGAGTGCCCGGCGATGATGATTTTGGGCCGGCAATCCCTGGCGCTCTTGCGGATGGCACTGTAGTTGAGCAGCCCCGTCTGCCGGTCGAGGCTGTAGGAGTGGGCGTTGAAGAACTTTCCGGAAATGGAGACCGGGGAGCCGTGGGTCAAGTGGCCGCCATGGGGCAGGGCCATACCGAGGATGGTATCGCCTGGCATGAGAAAGGCGAGATAGACTGCCAGATTGGCGGGTGAGCCAGAGTAGGGCTGAACGTTGACGTGTTCGGCGCCAAACAGCTCCTTGGCTCGGGCAATGGCCAGCCGCTCTATCTGGTCGATGATCTGCTGCCCCTCGTAATAGCGTTTTCCTGCGTACCCTTCCGAATATTTGTTGGTCAAGACAGAACCACTGGCCTGCAGCACGGGGGTCGAGACGTAATTTTCAGAGGCAATGAGCCGAATTTTGTCGGCCTGACGCCGCTCTTCAAGACGGATCAGATTGTATACTTCCCGGTCTGCTGTCAATAGTTCTTCCATTGTTGCTCCTTGTTGCCGGTGTGGAAGATTGGTCCTGGCCAGAAATTGTGGCTCTGTGGCGAATGGTTACTCCACCGTGGTCTGAAAGTATCCCTGTATCTCGTAAGATGAATTGCGCAGCAGTGCTCTTGCAGGGTGGGCGGTGAGGACGCTTTCGTCACGGTGGTCCCTGGCTGCCAGATGTCGTTGTTACCGGGGTGTCGGCGCCGGTATCAAGCGGTGTGGCCACAACTTCAGTACGGCAGTTCAGTACGGCAGGGCCCCATTGGCAGAGGGCCAAATATAATCAACTCGGCCAGAATTGCCCAGCAAAAATTCCCGGCTTGGACAAAACTGGCGGTTCTGCCGGAAACGAGGTATATTCCTCACTTTCCAGGTCATTCATCAGGTCGTGAGCAAAGGGTGGCAAACTCCGACGGAACCGGCATGGCTGGACCAGGTAGTGCCTCAGCCACAGCGAAGCATGAAACTCCTTGGCGCGGTAACAGCGTTTTTCGTACTGACGAGTTTCGGATAAAATTTATAGAAGCTGGAGAGTCCTATGCAGGTAATACTCGATCTCTGTGTCGTCCCTCTTGGTGTCGGCGTGTCCGTGTCAAAATATGTGGTGGCCTGTGAGCGGATCATTGCCGACGCCGGTCTGAAAAGCAGCCTGCACGCCTACGGCACCAATATCGAGGGGGAATGGGATCAGGTGATGGCGGCGGTCAGGAAATGTCACGAAACCATCCATGCCATGGGGGCGCCGCGCATCACCACCACCATCAAGCTTGGCACCAGGACCGACAGGGTCCAGACCATGGCCGACAAGGTGAAGAGCGTACAGGATAAAATGGCATAACCCTCGCTTACGCCCTAGTGTTGCGTCATTCGTACAATGTGTAGCAAACCAGGGACTGTCCCCAGTTTCATCGGGGGCTGTCCTTGGTTTGTGAGGCGTTCCCGTCATAATAACAGGTGCGGATCGATGGGAGTGCAATACGACCTTCAGCGATGTCGCGAAGAGTGCGTACTATCTCTGGCTCGAGAAAGGGGGCGAGCGGCTGTTTGCGCCGGGGTACCTCGGGGAAGGCGGCGGCCAGCTGCCGGTCCCATATCTCTGCATATTTCAGCAGGTCATCGGGGTAGACCACGGTGCGTTCGCCACCCTCGGGTGAGGCCGCAAAGGGCTCGATGATATTGAGGTAGCCGTAATCGTCGGTCAGCTCTTCGCCCCTGTCGATGTCCCGGATGGCGATCTCGAAGTTGTAAGGGGTGAGGCAGCAGTTGGCGTTGAAGCTGTGATTGATGTAGCGGCCGTTGTCCCAGCAGAAAATGTATTCCCCGCGGCTGTTGCGAAAGGAATATTTCATGAGGATTTCATGGTAGCGAGGGTCCTGGCGGGCCATCTCCGCCTGGCTGATCACCCGGTCGAGACGATCGAGGGTCCAGGTGATGGTGCCGCGGGGGATGGGCCGGGTCGCTATGAGCCCATATCCTTTGTCATCGTTGATGTAGGTTACGGCGGTATGGGGATGAATCATGGCGCTGGTGCCTTCGTTGTTCTTTTTATCCGAAACTCGTCAGTACGGAAAACGCTATTGCCGCGCCGAGGAGTTTCATAACAGCGGAGCGGTGTCATCGTTGTGGCTGAGGCTTCCTGGTCCAGCCATGCTGGTTTATATGAAACTCATCAGTGCGGTTGCATCTGTTACCGCGCCGAGGAGTTTCATAACAGCGGAGCGGTGTCATCGTTGTGGCTGAGGCTGTCTGGTCCAGCCATGCTGGGTTTATATGAAACTCATCAGCACGGAGAGCTCTATTGCCGCGCCGAGGAGTTTCATGGTTCGTTGTGGCTGAGGCTTCCTGGTCCAGCCATGCTGGTTAGATGATTTCTTTGGCGAGCAGCAGGGCGGTGCAGCCGTCCTGGTAGTAGTCCGGCCGGATCCCATAGGCAAGAAATCCGGTTCTGCGATAGAGCGAAAGTGCGGCGACGTTGTGTTCGCACACCTCCAGGGTGAGCCGGGTAAGGCCTCTTAGCCGGGCGACATCCTCGGCAAACTGGACGAGTCGCCGACCATAGCCGCGATTGCGGGCTCCGGCACTGATGCCGATGGAGTAGATCCGCAGCCGGCGGCTGTTGCGACGCAGCAGCAGGATGAGATAACCGGCCAGCTGGTCGGCGTCGTCGATTTTCACCACGATGGAGTGGGCTTTTGTCAGCAGGTAGCGGAACTGGCGACGTGGTATCCGGTCGGAGGCAAACACTTCATTTTCCAGGCCGACCAGGTCGTCGAGGTCGGCCAGCGTTGCCGGCACAATCATGTTCATACGGCGGTTACGACCGGTTTTTCTGACCGAGTCTGTCGGCGAACTCCCGGAGGATGATCCGGTAGAGCTCATTGCCGAGGATCTTGTCTTCGATCCCATGGTCGATCGAGGGGTTGTCGTTCACCTCGATGACCATCGCGTTGTTGTCGATCAACTTGATATCGACACCATAGAGCCCCTTGCCGACAGCTCCCGAGACCTTGGTGGCTAACCGAGTCACCTGCTTGGGCACGGTGTGCACCGGCATGGTCTCCGCCTTGCCCGAGCGGACCGCCGCCCCCGCCTTATGCTGGTAAATCTGCCAGTGGCCGTGGGCCATGAAATATTTGCAGGCATAGATGCAGTCACCGTTCAATACCCCGATACGCCAGTCGAACTCGGTCGGCATGAATTTCTGGGCCAGCAGGATGGAGGTTCGCTGGAACAGTGCCGCAAGAAGGTCTTCATACTCCCTGGCATTGGCCACCTTGCTGACGCCCACCGAAAAGGAGCCGTCGGGAATCTTGATCACCATGGTGGGACCGATCTCCGCTGCGAGCTGCTCATAGTCGGGGTAGCTCGTTTTAAAGAGCAATCTCGACTCCGGCGCGGCAATCGAGGTGCGGTCCATCAATTCCTTTAAAAACACCTTGTTGGAGCAGCGGATAATCGAGGAGGGATCATCGATGACCACCATGTCGGCCTGTTTGGCCGCCTGGGCCAGTCGGTAGGTGATGTGGTTGACGGCGGTCGTCTGACGGATGAAGAGGGCGTCGAACTCCATCAGCCGGGACGAATCCATCTCGGTGATCATTTCGGCGTGGATGTTCATTTTTTTCGCTTCGTTGACGAAGATGTTCAGGGCCGTCTTATTGCTTGGCGGAAAGAGTTCCTCGGGATCGTGCAGAATGGCCAGATCATAGCGGGCGGCCTTTTTACTGCGGGGCTGTCGCCAGATTTTGCGGTTGAACTGGTCGAGGGTGTTGGCGAAAATGTCCTCTTGGGCGTCACTGAGTTCGTCGAGGGTCAGGGGGCGGATCTGGGTAATCTTGGCCTGTTCGCTGCCGTTGAAGGTGGCACGCAACATCGGTGCGGGATACTGATCGAAGATGAAGCGGGCCAGCCGTTCGAGCCTGGGGTCTTCACATTTACCAAAGAAAATGTCGAGATGAAACTCGCCGTCGGTCGATTCGGTTGGCAGATTGTCATGGCAGCGGCAGAGTCGCAGCAGCGAACTGTCAAGCTTTACCGAGGTATCGCTGTCGAGTCGATTCAGGGTCTCGATCGTGGGGATGACCCTGTGTTTGCGGGCCTGGGCGAGAAGCGAGCAGTAATATCCCAATGAATGGTAGGAAAGATCGGAACAGAGGTTGATGACCAAATGGGTCTGATGCTCCTGGCCCTTGCTTTGCAGATAATCCAGAACGGTGACGATGCTTTCTGTCTGGTAGTAGGGGGCCCACTGGGTGTGGGAATCGACAATGACGAGAACCGAATTCATAGTATGCTCTGATATGTCAGGGCCTGTTGTATCGTCTCACACACTGTTGCGGGCGGGTCGCGTTCACAGTCTGCCACCACCTTGTCCAGGCGGTCCGATATCCCCTTTCCTTGAGAGCGTTCCTCCATGGCAATGCAGGTGAACCTGGCAGAGCCGGGAGTCGGCATCTGGCAAGATACTCCTGATTTGTGTTGACTTTTTAAGGGTGTAGAAGGTTTCAGCGGCAGTCGAGCAGTGGCCCGGACCGGCGGGAAAGGTTCCATGGGGCGACTTTATGGCGTTATACAACGAGCCGATGTAGAGGTCAATATTCGGTTACATATTTCCTTCACTTCCTGTCGGTTGGCCACCGGAACGCTCTGTCGGTGTGGGGGCGGCCGTTGTCTCCCTGGTCGCATAAAGCGGCCCTTTATGTTCTAATCATGTATGATGGCGTCGTAAAAAGTCGAACGTTCCACCAGGATGGGCTCAGAAAAAACCCTGATATACGAGGCGTAGTATCTCAAACGGCAATTTGGTAGTACATATGGTACAGCGAAGTGCCGTTTGCGACCTACAACGAAGTAGATCTGGGTTTTTACGAGCCCATCATGTATGACGCAGCTACAGCGATGACCTCGCCACGCTGTCATGAAGATCGTTGGCCCGGTAACAGCGTTTTCCGTACTGACGAGTTTCGGATAAACGATTTTTACCGATAGCACCATGAACGGTAGAGGATATGGCAGGATATGACCATACAGCAAGGGTGTGCCAGCGGGAAGAGGGGACCGGCTTGGGGGCGCCTGTAAATGATTCTGGCAACTGGCCGTTGATAGATACCCATTGTCATCTGGATATAGAGCGGTATTTTCCCGATTGCGAGGCGACAGTACGCCGGTCGAGGGCGGCAGGGGTGCATCATCTGGTGATTGCCGGAGTCGACCGCAGTGGCTGGGCACGGATGCTCGAACTGAGCCGTCGTTTTCCCGGAGTCCATGCGGCTCCCGGGATGCATCCGATGTATCTCGACGGGCATCGGCCGGAAGATCTCGAGGCGCTTGAGGAGATAACCGAGACCGGTGAGGTGGTGGCCATTGGCGAGGTCGGGCTCGATTACTCTGTGCCAAACAGTGACCGCGGCGTACAGCAGGAACTTTTCGAAGCCCAGGTGGATCTTGCCCGGCGACGGCGACTGCCGCTGCTTCTACATGTACGCAAAGCCCATGATGTGGTGTTGGCAACCCTGAGGCGCAAGCGGTTCAGCGCTGGCGGGATCGTCCACGCCTTTAATGGCAGTTACCAGCAGGCCAGTCATTTCATAAACATGGGATTTAAAATCGGCATCTGCGGCACGATCACCTATGAACGATCGAGAAAAATCCGGAGCGTCGCCCAGGCTCTGCCGCTTGCGGCCCTGGTGCTGGAAACCGATGCCCCGGATATTCCGCCCGCCAGACACCGTGGCGAGCGTAACCAGCCGGAGTATCTGCCCGAAATCCTGGCTGCGCTGGTCGAGATCCGGAGTGAGGGGTATGTGCGGATCGCCCGGCAGACCCGTCTTAACAGTTTACAGGTGCTGAAGCTGCCCTGAGTCTGGTGGTTGGTTGGTGCTGCACATGCCCTGACAAAACGGAGAGGCGTAGCCGGTGGCGCGAGCGGAGCCTTTTGGCGCAGGTCGACCAAAGTGGCTCATGCTGGCGGTTGTTGCCGCACTTTCTTTTGAGGCAGTGGTGTTTCGCAAAGAAAATGAGCAGTATTATTTTAGATAACTCGGTAAAATCATGACTGATGATAGAACTGTACAGGAGACGGATGGCTGGGAGGTACGGGCCCGTCGGGTCGTGCTGAAGACACCGGTGGTGACCATCAGTGCCGGACCTGCGCTCTGCAAGCGAAGCGGCAGGGAAAAAGAGTTTTATTCCCTCGATTTTCCTGACTGGGTCAATGTCATCGCCCGGACCCCTGATCGGCAACTGGTGCTTATTCGCCAGTTCCGCTATGGCACGGAACGGCTGGAGATAGAGATCCCGGGTGGGATGATCAACCCCGGGGAGGATCCGGTTGCTGCCGGGTGTCGCGAGCTGCTGGAGGAGACAGGCTATGCCGGACGGAATGGACGGATACTGGGTAAGGTCTGTCCGAATCCTGCTATCCAGCGTAATACCTGCTATACGGTCCTGGTGGAAGAGGCGGTGCACCTGGCGCCGCCCGCCTTTGACGAGATGGAGGATATCGACAGTCTCCTTTGCAGCGAGAACGAGATCCGGGAGATGATCGATTCCGGACGACTCAATCACGGTCTGGTGTTGAATGCGCTGATGTTCTACTGGCGCCAACGGCACCATGTTCCCTGATGAGAAACTCGTAAAGCTTTCGGTCTCTGTCGCTCTCGGCCACAGACGACCCGTCTCGCTGTCTCTTCTGTACCACCACGTTGTAGGTTTGGGCGCCATGCCTCGTCTAGCAAAGTTTTCCAGAGCCCTTATGGGCCGAACAGTCGACTTTTTCCCTATCAACCGATGTTTTTTCCAATCCTGGTACTGGAGTGAGATGGTATGACCTATAACGCCTATCATTTGAGCACAGAGTATATCAACGAACTGAGGCTGCGGATGGAGCGGCTGGGCAAGTCAGTGAACACGGTGGAAATACTCGACAGCATTCTCCAGCATGTCGGAGCCATTCCTTCCAGCGAACATCTGGCCGCTATCATCGACGGGGCGTTCTGGACCAGCTTTTATCGGGAAGAAGACAACGAGATAACGGTCTCCCTTATTTTTACCGAGAGTGAGAAATCGTTTGATACCTTCCTCTTCGACCACCCCATTCTCTTTGATGTGCGGAACCTGGTCAAACTCGGGGCCGCTCTGGAAAATCCCCGTGCCGATATCGGGGTCTGGCCGGACGACGATGGCCAACTGCAGATCTGGGGGTTCAAGACCCGCGCCGAGGATGTCCTGATTGCCGACCTCTGGATCCAGGCCCTCGAGCCGGGCCGGGTTCTGGTCACCTTTGGCGGCAAGAGTCTGGGCGCTATTATCGATAACCAGGGGGTTTTTGTCGATCATGCCAACCTGATGCAGACGGTGATCCCTCAACTTTCCCTGCCCCAGGCGGGTGGATCGGACGGCCTGCTGGAAATGGTCCGGTACACCTCGCTCCTCACCATAGCCCGGGCGATGCGGGCCCACGGGCGGGGAGGTACGCTGCTGATCGTCCCAGGCAACAGCGACGGATGGCTTCGGTCGATCGCAGTCCCCGTACCGTACACCGGTGGAGCCAGTTTCCTGGAGAGCGACTACGATGTCGCCCAGAAACCGACGCTGCTGGGTCCGGTAACGGATTTTTTTTCTGCCCTGATAAAGAAGAAGCAGAGTAGTCAGCGAGACAAGTTCTCCCGGGTCATCGCCCAGATCGATCAGCAGTGCCAACGTATCGCTCGACTGACTGCGGTGGATGGAGCTCTGGTGATGACCTTCGATCGTTTCGTCTACTGTTTCGGCGCAAAGATTGTCCGGGCGGAAGGACAGGAGGTGCCGACCGTTTTCAAGGTGCTCAAACCCTATGAAGGCCACACCGGAGAGGTCGTCAGCCTGATGGATGTGGGCGGTACCAGGCATCAGTCGGCGGTCATGTTCGCCCATGCCAATCCCGGTGCGGTGGCCATTGTGGTATCACAGGATGGTGGTGTCAGCTTTTTCACCACCGGTTCACAGAGCGGTGCGCTGTTTGGGGTGCAGCAGGCAGAACTGGTGGTTATGCACGAGGGGCTGGGCGCTGCCTATTGGGACTATTTTCGAGTGGCGGAGATGAATCTGTTCTAACCAGCATGGCTGGACCAGGTACCGCAGCCACAACAAACCATGAAAATCCCGAGGAAGTGCCAACGACTCCTTGTCGGCGATTTTCGGATAAATCAACCCATTCAACCAGCATTTGACTTCGATGGAGATTTTGTGGCAATCTTGAAAGGTGTGGTAAGACAAGGGAAAGACGACGATCTTTCACTGGCCCGTCAATTCCATGCCGGTTGATAGCCAAAGCATGGCAGGACCAGAGGTCTCGGCCACGGCGAACCATGAAGATCCCAACGAAGGGGCATTGCCCTTTGTGGTGATTTTCGACTCAACGTTGTCCACGAGGAACACTGGAATCTCATGTCGGTATCTCTACTTATTGTTGACGATCATCCGGCCATCTGCCATGGCTTAAGACGCGTGCTGGAAAAACAGGATGATCTGGTCATTGTCGGTGAGGCAGCGAACTGGAAAGACGCCCTGGAGGCAATCGAATCGCTGCAGCCGGATGTCGTTATTCTCGATATCACCTTGAAAGGGATCGACGGGGTGTCGTTGATCACCAGAATGCGGGATAGTGGTCTGAAAACGCGTATCATGATGTATACCATGCACAGCAGCCGGGATTACATCACCCGCTCGTTTCAGGCCGGTGCCCTCGGCTATTTTCTCAAAAGCGACAAGACCGAGTTGCTGGTGACGGCCATCCATGAAATCATGGCCGACAGGGTGTATCTGAGCAAGAGCCTTTCCGCCTCGATCATGACCGATTTGCTGCGCGGACGAAACATGGCTGAACTGAGCGGCTCGGCGACCCTGACGCCCCGTGAGTATGAGGTGGCGACTCTTATTTCCCAGGGGCTGAACACTGCGCAGATCGGTGAGGTACTGCTTATCAGCCCCCAGACCGTGCGAGTGCACCGAACCAAAATCATGCACAAGCTGTCCTGTCGGGGTGTTCACGAGCTCTTGCTGAAACTTCGTGATTATTTTCCTCAGTAGTCAGGTTGTCTCTTTCTCTTTCTTTTGACTAGAAAAGAGGGGGGCCGGAGACGTCGGCAGGAGCTTTGTAGTAAATCGTTTATCGAGAGCCATTATGCGTCTCTTTGATTTGACTCAGCCAATCATGCCGTCGATGACGGTCTTTCCGGGGTCGGAGCGTCCGGAGATCGTTGTGGTCAGCACCTTGGCACAAGATGGCTTTCGCGAAAGCAGGATGACTATCACCTCCCATTGCGGAACCCATCTCGATGCGCCCGCCCATATGCTGAGCGACGGGAGGACCTTGGACGGGTACCCCATCGATAAATTTTATGGCAAGGCCTGTATCTATCGCCACCTCTATTCACGATCTCCGGTGATTGGGGTGGGGGACCTGCAGACGATCGAGAATCTGTTGGAGTTGGCTGACTTTCTGTTGATTGTCACCGGGTGGGACAGTTACTGGGGAACGGTCAGGTACCTGAGAAATTTTCCGGTACTTGACCAGGCTGCGGCAGGCTGGCTCAGACAGTTTTCGCTCAAAGGCATAGGTCTTGACACCATTTCCGCTGACCCCATCGATACCGATGACTGTCACATTCATCGACTGCTGCTGGCCAGCGACTGCTTGATTATCGAAAATCTTCGAGGTGTTACCAGATTACCCGGCGATGGCTGCCTGTTGCAGTGTTTCCCCCTGGCCCTTGCAGGGGCGGATGGTGCACCTGCAAGGGTGGTGGCAATGATCGACTGAAGGTGGCGATCTATCGACAACCCAGCATGGCTGGACCAGGTATCCTCAGCCACAGCGCACCATGAAACTCCTTGGCGCGGTAACAGCGTTTTCCGTACTGACGAGTTTCGGATAAAACAGTGA
Source organism: Desulfopila sp. (assembly GCA_047973425.1). Classification (GTDB taxonomy): domain Bacteria; phylum Desulfobacterota; class Desulfobulbia; order Desulfobulbales; family Desulfocapsaceae; genus Desulfopila. Next base: position 1,247 of record JBKEBZ010000099.1, on the reverse strand, counting down.
GCGAAAAGGGCAGGGGGATGCCAGAGTGTGTTGCATTTCCCTTGTGTCCACTCACTTCAGGTATGGGGTGATAGCGCCGCCAATACCGGAAATGAGCATCTGGACGCCAATGACCGCCAGGATCAGGCCCATCAGGCGGGTAATCACCTTTATACCGTTCTGGCCGATATATCGGACAAAACGTTCGCCAGAGATAAAGAAGACATAGCTGATCAGGCAGAGCAGGAAGAAGGCGCCTATGGTGATCAGGAGATCGACGATACCATCGTCCGTGGCGAAGTTCATGGCGGTGGCGATGGTTCCCGGTCCCGCCAGGATGGGCATGGCCAGCGGGGTGATGGAAATTTCCAGTTCGGCGTCCAGGCTTTTCTGTCTGTCCTCTCCGGTGGGGTGCTGGACCGGAGAATGTCCGCCGCCATGCAGCATCTGGTAACCAACCAGGGCGACCAGAATTCCGCCCATGATCCGAAAAGCTGCCAGGGTGATCCCGAAGAGCTCGAAAATGAATTTGCCGGCCACGGAAAAAACCACAATGATCAGAAAACTGATAAGTAATGCCTTGGCGGCTATCCTTTTCTTGGTGGCCTGGTCGTCTTCAGCGGTGAGTCCGAGAAAGACAGGAGTGTTGGCAATCGGGTTCATGATGGCAAAAAATCCCATAAAGACAGTAAAGGCATGACTGGCAAACGTATCCACTGCGCTGTTCCTCCATGACGAAGATGTGCTTGATTTCCGCTTGCTCCGGAGGAGACAACCCGCCGGATGAAAAAATCGGGGCAAGCGATGACCTCAAAGAGCGGAATCTGTAGATGAGGCGGAGTAGCGGGCCAGACCCGCCTATCGAATCGTGCGTTCAACCCGTCTGGCCTTCACGAGCAGGATAACGCGTTCCGTGGCGCAGAAAAAGAAGTCTTTATGACTTTTCACTCTGGTGTCTGCAGGCGGCGGTGACAAACGCCGACACAAACGCCAACAGCCCCGACCAGCTTTCGCTGGCCGGGGCTGTTATTGGTGAAAAAAAGAATCGGCGGCGACCTACTCTCCCACACAGTCTCCCATGCAGTACCATCGGCGCAGAAGAGCTTAACTTCCGTGTTCGGAATGGGAACGGGTGGGTCCTCTTCGCTATGACCGCCGAAAACTCGGCGAACGTTCCGGTCATCTGTCCGGCCAGCCTGACTTGTGCCGAGCCGATTGAGGGAGATGGATCCGGGGTTCATAAAGAAACGATAATTGAAGAGTAGGGT
>JBKEBZ010000106.1:0-3112 GCA_047973425.1 Desulfopila sp. | reverse complement strand
TCGCCAATATAACGCCTGGACCATATTGATTTCCGCTCGTTCAAAGGCGTCATCCTTCCCATTGGTAATTTCGGGGCTCAATCACTTCAGCCATATGGCTTACGGCCTGCCGGCTTGCTGTCCTACGCTTAATCCTCGGGGTCACCCCCTCGAATCCAAGGACTCACTACTCAGTGGGTGGCTAGCCCTTCTGAGGCGGGAATCACACCCGCTAGAATATGCGACCTTGCCCGGCCGCACTGAACGGTTACCCCTGGCCGTTGCCCTGTTCGCCAGGCGGAATGGGGTGGATGAAAACTCGCATGAAAGAGTGAGAAGGCAAATGAAAGTCAGTCGAATGCCCAGCCAAAAACGTCTTTTTATACTCACTCTTTGTTGTATTTGAATTTTTTCATCGTAATATCAGATATGTGCCTGTGACAAAACCTCTCTCACGCCTCGATGAAGAAGAAAATATCCTGTTTCTGGATAGACACCAGTCTAGAAAATTCCGGTAAAAAAAAGTAGAGAGACGGTTGCTTTACTTTTTCACCGGCAACGCCAAACACCAACCATTCATTGGAAAAAAACATGTCCGACGACAAAAAGATCATCTATTCGATGATCAAGGTATCGAAATATTACGATAACAAACCGGTATTGAAAGATATCTCTCTCTCCTACTTTTACGGGGCGAAAATAGGGGTGCTCGGTCTCAACGGATCCGGCAAGAGCACCCTGCTGCGTATTCTGGCCGGTATCGACACGGAATTCAACGGCAAGACCGTGCTCAGCCCGGGTCTTACCGTCGGTTATCTCGAACAGGAGCCGCAGCTGGCAGCGGAAAGGACCGTCCGGGAAATCGTCGAAGAGGGAGTGCAGGAAACGGTCGACCTGCTGGCCCAGTTCAACGAAATCAATGAGCAGTTCGCCTTGCCGATGAGCGACGACGAAATGAACGAACTGATCGAACGTCAGGCCCAGGTCCAGGAGAAGCTGGATACACTCAATGCCTGGGATCTCGACAGCCGGCTCGACATGGCGATGGATGCCCTGCGGTGTCCACCGGCCGATACCCTGTGCGGAGTGCTCTCGGGTGGTGAGAAACGGAGAGTGGCGTTGTGCCGTATTCTTTTGAAGAAACCGGACATCCTGTTACTCGACGAGCCAACCAACCACCTCGATGCCGAGTCGGTCTCCTGGCTCGAACACCATCTGCAGGGGTACGCCGGGACGGTGATTGCCGTCACCCATGACCGGTATTTTCTCGACAACGTCGCCGGCTGGATTCTGGAGTTGGACCGAGGAGTCGGTATTCCCTGGAAAGGGAACTATTCCTCCTGGCTTGAACAGAAAGAGAAACGTCTGGCCACCGAGGAGAAAAAGGAGAGCAGCCGGAGAAGAACATTGCAGCGGGAGCTCGAGTGGATCAAGATGTCACCCAAGGGGCGACGGTCCAAATCGAAGGCTCGCATCAGCGCCTACGAAAAGCTGCTCGATCAGGAAACCGAGAAGCTGGAGCGGGATCTCGAACTGTTCATTCCCCCCGGGCCGCGTCTTGGCAAGGTCGTGATCGAGGCCAGTGGTGTGGGCAAGAGGTATGGCGACCGGCTGCTGGTCGAGAAGATGAACTTCACCCTGCCGCCCGGCGGCATTGTCGGGGTAATCGGCCCCAATGGCGCCGGCAAGACCACCCTTTTCAGAATGATCACCGGCCAGGAGGAGCCAGACGCTGGAACCATCCGGATCGGTGAGACGGTCAAGCTCTCCTATGTCGATCAGTCCCGGGAGACCCTCGATCCGGAGCAGACCATCTGGCAGGCCATCGCCGATGGCCAGGAGACCATCTGGCTCGGCAAGCGGGAGATCAACAGCCGGGCCTATGTCGGTAAATTCAACTTTTCCGGCTCGGATCAACAGAAAAAGGTCGCACAGCTCTCAGGGGGACAACGCAATCGGGTCCATCTGGCCAAGATGTTAAAAGAGGGTGGTAACGTCCTGCTCCTGGATGAACCGACCAACGACCTGGACGTCAACACCCTTCGGGCCCTGGAAGAAGCGCTGGAAAATTTTGGCGGCTGCGCGGTAATCATCAGCCATGATCGCTGGTTCCTCGATCGACTGGCCACCCATATCCTGGCCTTTGAAGGAAATTCCGAGGTGGTCTGGTTCGAGGGCAACTATTCCGATTACGAAAAGGATCGCAAGGCTCGCCTGGGTGCCGAAGCCGACCAGCCACACCGCATCAAGTACCGGCAGCTGACCAGGTAGATCACAGCAAAGTGTCGTTGGTGACCGAGGGCGAAGGAGATCGGAGTCTTTGCACGTCCATCACCTCTCGAAAGGCCCTGTCGCGCCTCGGTTTTGGTTTCCCGCAAGGCACGACTGATGACGCATGGCAGCACGATGTAACCGAAGGAGTAACGAGGCCAGGAAAGCAAAAGAGCAAGCGAGATGCGACAGATGAGACGTGACAGGATACTAAAGTGCCTCCAGCTCTCGTAACATCGTTTCCAGTTGCCGCAGACAGCGCCGGGCCTCTGTCAGATGCCCGGCCTTTCCCTCGTCTTCGAGCTTTCTGGCGGCTTCGGTAATACCATCCAAGCCGATGCTGGCGGACGCCCCCTTGATCGAATGAGCGGCGGAGACCGCCTTCGATATGTCGTCACCGCTCAAACCATAGCGGATAGCGGCCATATCCTCGGCAAACGATGTCTTGAAGATCGCCAGCAATTCCAGCAGCAGCTGGCGATCTCCCACCACCTGTTCCATGGCAAACCTCGTGTTCCAGCGCAATGAACTCATGGTCCCCTTCTTTCTCCCGATCGTTTCAGTTCACCTCACCCATCTCCCCTCTTCGCAGACACCTCCCATGATATCCGTATTGCCGGTAAAAAAACAAATGATATGAAGAGAAAATTCCCCCTCTCCGCCCTCTTCTTCTCTGCAGCAACACCACTCTTTTAGCACAACGCGTTCTGTGACCGCAGTAGTATTGATGAGCTCGTAAAAACCCAGATCGATTTCGGTGTTGGTCGCAATCGGCAATTCGCTGTACCAGTTGTACTTCCAATTTGCGGGTTGAGTCACTACGCCTCGGAGATCTGGGTTTTTCCTGAGCCCATCCTGGTGG
>JBKEBZ010000007.1:0-22135 GCA_047973425.1 Desulfopila sp. | reverse complement strand
TGGCCACATACCAGATGGTGTTGCCGATCTTCGGCAGAGATCCAAGGTAGTGATGTTGCTGCATCAATTCCTGAAAAGCTGATTCTTCTGATGAAAAGACCGGCCGGACGACTACCTGTGATAAGTTCAACATGTCCCTCTCGTAATAGATACAATCTGGCGCCATTATATCGTGCTTGAGAGAGGTTGTCCAGTATCAATGATAACCAACTGAATTTCTATCTGATTGGGGAGTAGGTAAATTCACCCTGCGCTGGATGCGGGCGGATCCCCACCCTGGCGGCTCTCCAGCAGGTTGAACTCCGCCTGGATGCGTATCCCCTCCACCCAGGTGGTGACCCGGCGAAGCAGGTCGTCGAGCTGGCCGGCATGGACATTGAACCCCTGCCGCAGTATCTGGTGGCGATGCGTGACATTCATCGAATACTGGTGATCGACCAACAGAAAGAAGGCGACGAGGAGGCCGAAAAACAACAGCAGCACGCAGGCCGCATTACGGACATGGAAGAGCGTCACTTCACTGGTCTTGAATTCCTCTGTGGTCTGTGCCATGCCGGCTTGCCCCAGCTCCAGGTTCAGTGTTTGTCCAGGCTCTTCGCGCACCGTCTGATCACGGTCGTCACCCGTCGCGTCAACCAGCGAGCCAGCGGTCAGTCAAGCCACAACCAGCATATCGCAAAAGGCCCGGGCCGCCTTGGAAATCGTGCGGTTGCGGCGATGGACAAGACCAAGGCGACGATGAAAGCGAACACCGGCAAGCTCGATGACCCGCAGATCCGAATCGAGCATCGCCAGAGGCAGCACGCTCCAGCCGAATCCCGCCGCCACCAGCATGCGGATGGTCTCCAGGTAGTTGGTTTCCACCCCCACCCGCGGGACAATCCCCAGGATCGCGAGCCCCTCGTCGATCAGCCGTCTGGTCACGGTACCTCTCTCCGGCAGGATCGCCGCATGGTCCATGAGCACGGCAACATTGCCCCGCTCGCTGGCGAGAACGTATTCTCTGCCAACCATCAGCAGCAACGGATCCTCCCACACAGGGGTGATCTCGAGGTGTTCCTGAAGGGCTTCCGGCAGGGTGACCAGCGCCAGTTCCACGTCGCCTGCCGCCACTGCACCATACCCCGCCTCCGAGTTCATGAAATGGAGATCGAAATCCACCTGCGGGTAGCGCCGGCGATAACTGCGGAGTACCCCGGGAAGCCGACGCAGCCCGATATGATGACTGGTGGCAAGCTGCAGAACCCCGGTCACCTCGCTGGCGAGGTTGGCGATAAGCAGCCTGCTGTCGGCCATCTCCTCGAGGATATGACGGGCCTTCGGCAGCAGGACCCGCCCCGCCTCGGTCAGCATCACCTTCCGTCCCAACCGCTCGAAGAGCTTTGCCGACAGCTCCTCCTCCAACGCGGATATCCTCTTGCTGACCGCCGGCTGGGTCAACAGCAGACGCTCTGCCGCCCGCGAAAAGGTACCGCTCTCGGCTACCGCGAGAAAGGCCTGCAAGGTATTGGTATCCATTATCTGTATTCTAATGCGGATTTCTGCTGATGAGAAGCGGGACTCGTCAGCAGTGGAGCTATCGCGAAAGAATTTTCCAGACGCCCTCGGCCGTGGCCACCACCTTACCCTGTTGCTGCAACTCGCCACGCACGAATACCAGCGAACGGGTGATGCGGATAATTGTCGCGGAACCGGCGAGGGGATTGCCAATTCTGGCGGCGGCGACAAATTTCACGTCAAGGGAGATGGTGGCAATGCGTTTGTCGCCACCAAGTGCCCGATAGACGGCGGAGCCCATGCCGGAATCGAGCAGGGTCATCAGATATCCGCCATGGCAGATACCGCCGGCATTGAGATGAATCTCCCGAACCGCGGCCCGAAATGCGAATTCAGCGGTGGAGACCCGTCGGAACTCAAAGCCACCGCTATGCCCCATAAAACCCTGCTTGCCAACCTGCTCGAACATTGTGTCCATACGTTTTCCTCATAAACCAGCATGGCTGGACCAGGTAGCCTCAGCCACGACGAACAATGAAACTCCCAGGCGCGGCAACAGAGCCTTTCGCGCTAACGGGTTTCGGATACATGGCGCTGTCCCTTGGTCAACAGCAGATTGATTACAGCTATCGTCGAGGTCGTGACGATCAACAGAAAGGAGACGGCATTGATGATCGGGGTGGACCCGTCCCGTACCTGCAGGTACAGATTGATCGGCAGGGTGGTCTCCGAACCCACGAGAAAGAGCGTGGTGTTGAAATTCTCAAAACTCATCAAAAAGGCCACCGCGCCACTGCCGATAAGAGCCGGACGCAGGAATGGCAGGGTGATATGGCGGATCACCGCAAACCGGCTGGAGCCGAGATTGAGCGCGGCCTCTTCCAGGACACGATCGAACTTTTTCAACCGGGCGGACACCACCAGCAGCACGAAAGTGGTGATGAACGAAAACTGACCGAGCACGACCAGCCAGAAGCTCGGCCGCAACAGGGGGATGTCGAGCCCGAACCGCTCTTCGACCATAAGACCGACGCCGTTGGCGGTCAGCAACAGGGAGATGCCCAGGATAACGCCGGGAATGACCAGTGGAGTAAGCGCCAGAAAATACAGACCCTGCTTACCTGGAAAATCTTCCTGTTCAAAGAGAAAGGCCGCCATGGTGCCGACCACCACCGAAAGAATCGACACCCAGAAGGCGGTCTGGGCACTCACCAGGATCGACCTGAGATTGGCGCGGTCATGGAACAGACCCGTGCGCTCCGGCCCATCGGCAAAGAACCAGTCGAGGGTAAACCCCTTCCATGGCAGGGCCGGAAAGTTCGAATCGTTGAAGGCCAGAACACAGGTAACCACCAGGGGAGCAAAGAGAAAGATGTAGAAGGCCACGGTATAACAACGGAAAAACAGGGTATATCCTCTCGGCTGCGGCAGGGTCCTAATCATGACAGTGCCCTCCCCAGCGACTGCCTGCCAATTCTGAGCCCGGTCCAGATCATCACCGAGCTGAGCAAAAGCAGCAGAAAGCCAAAGGCCGCCCCCTGGTTCCAGTTGAAGCTGGCGATGAACTCGTTGTAGATCTGTTCGGTGAACCACAGGGCATTTTTACCGCCCATCAGCTTCGGGGTGAGATAGTTGCCGAGCGCCAGCATGAAGACCACGATGGAACCGGAGGTGATCCCCGGGGCGGCATAGGGAATGACGATGCGGCCAAAGATGGTCAGCGGCGAGGCGCCCAGATCGTGGGCCGCCTCGATCAGACTGTCATCGAGCCCTTCGAGCGACGAAATGAGCGGTACCACCATGAAGAGCATCGAGGTATAGACCAATCCCATGACCATGCTGACATCGTTGTAGAGCATTTCCACCGGAACGTCGATCACTCCGAGATATCGAAGAAAATGATTGATCACCCCACTCTCCCTGAGCAGAATCATCCAGCCATAGACCCGGACCAGCTCACTGACCCAGAACGGCATGAGCAACAGAATCGTCAGAAAACCGGAATACTTCACGGAAACAACCTTGGTGATATAAAAGGCTATCGGCAAGGTGACGACAAAGGTGAGCACGGTAACCAGCAGGGCATAGAGCGCGGTCCGGACAAAGGTGAACCAGTATATCTCCTCGTGGAAGAAGCTGCGGTAATTGGCCAGGGTCCAGATGGTGTTGCCCATCTCGTCCCTGCCCGCAAGCGACATGAGCAGCAGTTCGACATGGGGCACGACGATCAGCAGGACCAGCCAGAGCAGCACCGGAGTGAGAAAGATCAGCAGGCCAAGCCGAGACCGGCGATTCATGACAGCTCTCTCTGGTAGCAGCGACAGCTGCCGGCAGGCACCGCGGCTTCGATCACATCTCCCGGACCGATATGGGCAAACTGCTGGTTCTGCGGCAGGGCAACGGTAATTTCCTGGTCACTTTCGCCAATACCGGCGCAAATCTTGGTGTTGGATCCGTCAAAGAGGATATTTCTGACTTTCAGCCGCAGGCGGTTGCCACTGTTTGCGTTCTCGGGCGGATCGAGAACGATCGACTCGGGACGGATGCAGAGATCGAGGTCGACACCAGCGAGCTTTTCCGCCGCCAACGCCGCAAATTGCTGCCCGAATGGGGTTTGTACCACCAGGGGTGACTCTGCCACCATTTGCACGGGAAAGACATTGGTTTCACCGACAAAACCAGCCACAAACCGGGTCGCCGGATTGCTGTAGAGGTTTCTCGGGCTGTCGATCTGCTCGAACCGTCCCCGGTTCATTACCGCCACCTTGTCCGACATCACCAGGGCCTCCGACTGGTCGTGGGTAATGTAGAGAAAGGTGGTGCCGACTTCCGACTGCAGCTTTTTCAACTCGATCTTCATCTGCTCCCGCAGCTTGAGATCGAGGGCGCCGAGCGGCTCGTCGAGCAGCAGCAGCGAGGGCTCCAGCACCAGGGCCCTGGCGATGGCCACCCGCTGCTTCTGACCACCAGAAAGCTGGTCGATGGCCTTGGCGCCAAAGCCGGTCAGATGAACCCGCTCGAGCATGGCAGCGACCCGCCGTTCTCGTTCGGCGGCGGCAACCTTTTGCCGTTTCAAGCCAAAGGCGATGTTGTCATGAACATTCATCATCGGAAACAGCGCCAGATTCTGAAAGACCAGGTTGACCGGCCTCCGGTTGGGCGGCACGGCGGTCATGTCCCTGCCGCGAATCAGCAACCGGCCCGCCGTGGGCGCAAGGAATCCGGCAATCATCCGCAGCAACGTGGTCTTACCGCATCCTGAAGGCCCGAGGATGGAGAAGAAACTGCCCTCCTCCACCTCAAAGCTCATGGTGGAGACGGCGGTGAAGCTGCCGAAATCTTTTCTTAAGTCCTGAATTTCCAGTACTGCTGCCATGACATTGTCCTGAGTGACCGCATCCCGGCAAAAGAGCCGTCACGCTCTCTCGTACAGGCCGAGCGACGGACGGCAAACGATTTCCGCCAGGGGCAGAACGGTTGACCCGACGCTCTCAGCCGGCTTAGCGGGCCGCCTGTACCCTGTCAAGTATCTTGCCTTCGAGTTGTTCTATCTGCGCCGATACCGGTGGATACCATCTGATATTGTCGATATCCGCCGAGGTAAAGGAACGATCGATGTTATCGCGGACCTCGGGATCGAGAAACTCACCGGCATCCCTTGAGGCCGTCGCATATTTTTCCTGGTTGGAAAACTGGGCGGCGTTCTCGGGTTTGAGCATGAAGTTGATCCACCTGTAGGCCCCCTCGACGTTTTTCGCCTTGGCGGGAATGGCAAAGGTGTCGATCCAGCCGAGGGCCCCGCTTTTCGGGGCGACGAAATCGATATCCGGATTTTCCGCATGGAGTTTCCAGCCGCCATTGTCCCAGCCCATGGCCACGGTGACCTCGCCGCTCCTGACCATCGCCAGCAGGGCATCGCCATTGGACCAGTAGTTCTTCACATAGGGCTTGGCGGCGATCATCTTGTCGGCGATCGATTCCATCAAGGTCGTGTAGGCGGCGAAATCGCCATATTTGGCAAAGGGGTCATCCCCGGCGGCAAAGGCCAGACCGATCAACACCGGACGCTTGAGCCGGTAGCTGATTCGACCGGCGTAGGCCTTATCGAGCAGGGCGGAATAGTCCCTCGCCTCCGGGGCCAGTCTGGTGTTGACGATCAGTCCCGAGGTTCCATAACAGAAGGGCACGGCATACGAGACCTCGCCCACCCTGGTATTGGTTCTCACCGCCTCGAGCATGGAGGCGATGATCTGACCGGTCTCTATTTTACCGTAGTCCATCGGCTGGTAGATCCTGAACTCGGCCTGCACCGCGGAAATACGATCCTGACTCGGCTGGGCGAGATCGAAACCGGCCCCGCGGGTCGCCCGGAGCTTGGCGATCATCTCCTCGTTGTTGGTATAGGTCAGCTCCACCTTCATCCCCGTCTCCTCTTCGAACTTCTTGACCAGGGCCTCGGGGGCGTATCCTTTCCAGGTGAGAATCTTCAGGGTCTCGGCAGCCTGTACCGGGATGGCCAGGCTCAGGCCAACGAGCAGGGCGAGAGCGAACGACATTTTCATAGCAGGTCTCCTTCTTCGAGGTTCTGACACACAGGGCAACGACGGTATCCGCTGCCTTTTTCTGGTATTTTTTTCACCATAACATGGCTATTTAGCAGGACAATTCAATGTGTCCGAACAAGAATCCTAGCATCAAGATCTTTTCCCATCAACGGCTTTCTTTAGGCGTCAAACGGCATAACCTGAATATAACCTGCCCATAATCAATTCATCATCACCTGTCAACAGGTTCGGCAGCCTGCCGAGTACAAAGCAGGATGTCAGCCGTCGGCAGATGGCCACACCAGGGGCAGCAGCCATTGTCGTATTGTCTGAAGGAGCGTTCCGGGGTATAGGAAAACGAGTGGCTTTTTTCGTAACCGTTTCCAGCACCCCATTTTCGCCCGATCAGGCCTCATCGCATAGCCAACTCGAGCTATGAACCCTGTTTGAGCGAACCTGGTGCACTGGAGGAATGGTTACAGGCCGTGGTAGTGCTCTCTTTTTTGTGTATACCGCTGAACGGTTACATTTTTTCTCTTCCTTTTCTGTTTATCCGAAAATCGCCAGTGCGAAAAGCTCTGTTGCCGCACCGGGGAGTTTCATGGTTCGTTGTGGCTGAGGCTATCTGGTCCAGCCATGCTGGTTATCGTAACCTGGGACAGGCTTATGAAAACAATCGACCCAGAGAACAAGGGCTCCCTGCAGAAGGCGGTCAGGGCGCTGACCGCGGCCCGTGGCGCCGCCGCCCTCACCGGCGCCGGCATCTCCGTTGCCAGCGGCATTCCTGATTTCCGCAGCCCTGGCGGGCTATGGAGCAGATTCGCTCCGGAAGAATATGCCACCCTGGAGGTCTTTCGAAGCAATCCGGCAAAGGCCTGGCTCCTGTTTCGCGAGTTGGGCAGAAAACTGGTGGGGAAAGAACCCAGCAAGGCGCATGAGACCCTGGCCACCTTCGAACGATGCGGCTGGCTGAAGGGCATCATCACCCAGAATATCGACAATCTCCATCAACGCGCCGGCAACCGGTACGTCTTCGAGATCCATGGAGACCATCAGCGACTGCAGTGCCTCTCCTGCGGTCACCTCGAACCGGTGACGGAAAAGCACTATCAGCAGAATACCGTCCCCAGTTGCCCCGACTGTCGGACTCCGCTCAAACCCAACGTCGTGCTCTTTGGCGAAGAGGTCCGCGGCCTCGAGGAGATTTCGTTTTTCATCGGCCACTGCGACCTGCTGCTGGTCATCGGCACCTCGGCCCAGGTCTATCCAGCCGCCGGCCTGCCAGCCACAGTCAAAAGCAACGGCGGCACCATCTTCGAGTTCAATAAGGAACCGGTCCTGCCAGCCGGGCTCACCGACTATTTTTTTGGCGGGGACCTCGACACAACCCTGCCGGCCCTTGGTCGGCAGATCCTGGCCGCTTCCGCCTCGGACCGGTAAGGGGAGAAACATGGTCGCCAACGACATCAGAGACAGACTTCGCATCCTGGAAGAGAAATATGAATACCAGGACGATACCGTTGAAACCCTCAACCAGGTCATCATCGGTCAACAGGCCCAGATCGCCAGGCTGGAGGAGGAACTCGACAGCCTGCGGCAAGCACTCATCGCCATGGGCGCCGACATTGTCAGCGCCAACGGCCCGGTGCCCCGCGCCTGAGCAGGGGCCAGCCCCACCGCAAGAGACCGGTCAGCGACTGCCGTATCGCTCGAAATGGACCCGCTGGCGCAACAGGGTGTCTCCCGGATGCCCCTTCTTGTCCTCCTGGGAATAGCCGATGGCGACCATGGCCTCCACCTCCAGTCCCGACGGTAAGGCCAGTTGCCGGGCGACATAGTCGGTGGCCAGGTGCGCGCCATCATGTTCGCGTAGCCGGATCTGTACCCAGCAGCTGCCAAGGCCGAGGTCTGTTGCCGCCAGATGCAGGGTGAGCGCGGCGATGGACGCATCCTCGACCCAGACATCGCATTTTTGCGGGTCGGCGCAGACCACGATCACCAGCGGCGCGTTGGCGACAAAACCCGCGCCATGCGGCTTGGCCTTGGCCAGCGCCTTCAGCATGACACTGTCCTGTACTACCACAAATTCCCAGGGAGAGGTGCTGCGAGAAGACGGAACGCGCAACACGCTTTCGATGAGGTAATCGATTTTCTCCTGTTCGACCGCGCGCGGGGCGAAGCGGCGAATGGATCGTCTCTTTCGCAATAGCTCCAGAATCATGGTGTCCTCCTTGTGGCCGGGCCCTTGCTGTTTTAAAAAAAACGTTGACCTTCTGACAAAATAGGTTTATTGAAGCGACTTTTTTCTGATACTGTACGAAAGATCGGTTGCCTGGCGACGCCATCATCGGGTCGCCGCCTGAGCCGATTGAGCGGGTACTTTTGTGCCAACGAACAACAACCAATCCATTGCCAACGCCATGCCATTCAACTTTCAAGACCTACGTTTTTCGGTGTCCTGGAACCTGCTGCTGCTGACTGCCGGATCGATCATCTTCATCGTCGGCATGAACGGGGTGGTCGTCCACCAGAACTTCATCCCCGGCGGACTGTACGGTCTCTGCCTGTTCATCTATTACAAGGTGGAGATACTGTCCCCGGGCACCCTCTACCTGCTCTTCAATATCCCGATGCTGCTCCTCGGCTGGCTCTACATCAGCCACCGGTTCGTGCTCTACACCGTCTATTCGGTGGTGGTGGTCTATCTGGCCTCCGAATTCATCACCGTCGATTTCGGCATCGTCAACTCGACCTATGCCGCCATTGCCGGCGGCGTTATCTGCGGCACCGGTTCGGGCCTCATCCTCCGGTCGATCGGCTCCGCCGGCGGGCTCGACATCATCGCCGTGATCCTCTTCCGCCATTTCAACGTCGGCGTCGGCAAGACCTACATGGTCTTCAACGTCATCCTCTTTTCCCTGGTGCTTTCCCAGTACAACGCCGACATCTTCATCGCCTCGATCATTCTCGTCTTCGTCTCCACCAACGCCTTGAACTATGTGCTGACCCTCTCCAACCAGAAGAAGATCGTCTACATCATCAGCGACAAATCAAAGGAGATAACAGCAGACATCGTCGACGTGCTGAAGCTGGGCGCGACCAAGATTCAGGCCAAGGGGGCCTATACCGACCAGGACAAGGAGATCGTGATGACCATCACCAACAATCTCCAGCTCAAACGGCTGGAGGAGGCGGTGTTCAAGATCGATAACCAGGCCCTGTTCATCGTCGAAAACAGTTACAACGTGATCGGCTCCAACTTCAACAAGCGCAAGATCTATTGAGCCGTCTGTCGACCCGGCCGGCCAGCACCGCTAGGTTGCCGGGCCGATACGTCTCATTGGTCGCTGTGGTCGAGGTTCTCCGGAGTCTTACAAAAAGTCCGCCTGCCTGGTCCAGCCATGCGGGTCGGAGACTCGCTGAAGGCGCAGTGGAGCATCTGTATCATCCCCTCCAGGAGGGCGGGAATCTCCCGAGTGAGACGGAGCTGATCGGGATACATCAGCCACTTGCGCACCAGCCCGCTGATAAAGGAGATAATCGCCAGGGCTCCGAGCCGCACATCGAACGATTTGGGTAACTGTCCCCTTTGCACGGCACTGGCCAGCATCCTGCCGACCACTTCCAGCCCCTCCTGAAACTGGCAGGAATGGAGCTGATACGATGGGTCTTCCGCGGTCTCGCTCAACAGCAGGAGATTGAACATCTGCCGCCGCCGGGGATACCTCTGCAGGCCGACGAAAAGATCGAGGCAGGCCTTGTGCAGAACCCCAAGAGGATCCTGCTCGCCGGGCTTGTCGGCGACATCGCGCACGACATCGAACGGTGAGAAGAGATCGTCCCAGAGCACCGAAAACAGATCGGCCTTGTTTTTGAAATGCCAGTAGATGGCCCCACGTGTCACCCCGGCCTCCTCGGCGATGTCTTTCAGGGTGGTCTGCGCCACCCCCTGCACCGAAAAGACCCGCACGGCGGCATCGATGATCGTCTCCCGGGTCCGCAGCGCCTCTTCCCTGGTCTTTTTGGCCATGCCTACTCCGCCGCCACGGTGTTTTCCTTCCAGCCTCCCCCAAGGACCGCATAAAGGTTGACCTGGTTGACCAGCTGGCCGAGTTTGACACTGACATAGGCCTGCCGCGATATATACAGGGAACGCTGGGCGTCGAGCAGGGTGAGAAAGCTGTCGAGCCCCTCGTTATACCGCCTCTCGGCATGTTGGAAATACTGCTGACTGGCCTCGAGATTGGCCTTTTGCGCCTGCAACTGTTCCTGGTAGGTCTGGACCCCGACCAGCCCGTCCGTCACCTCGCGAAAGGCTGTCTGGATGGTTTTCTCATAGGTGGCGACCGAGGTCTCGGTGCGAATTTTCGCCACATCGAGTTCGGCCTTCAATCGGCCGGCGGTAAAGATCGGCACAGTCACGCTCGGAGCGAGCAGATAGGAACCCGAGGAACTGTCGATGAGATTGGATAATTTCGAGCTGATATAGCCGGCCGTGGCGGTGAGCCGAAGTGTCGGGAAAAAAGCCGCCCTGGCCGCGCCGATATTGGCGTTGGCGGCTCTTAATGAATGTTCGGCCGCCATGATATCGGGGCGCTGCAACAGCACCTCGGAAGAGAGCGAGGAGGGCAGCACCGCGATCGGCTCGGTCTCGCTGAATGGCACACCACCGTTGTCCGCGGCGATCTCGGCAGGAGATGCGACGCCGGTGAGCAGCAGCAGGTAATGGAAATCCTCGGCGACCAGACGTCGGTAGCTCACCAGGCTGGCCCGCACCGATTCCAGACTGGTATAGGCCTGGGCCAGCTCGAGCTCATTGGCGATCCCCGCCTTCAGCCGCTCTTCCACCAGGCCGGCCGATTCGGTCTCGATTCGCACGGTGTCTTCGGCAATACGCAACTGCTCCAGATCGGCGATCCAGGTCAGGTACGCCCGGGCCACCTCCGAAACCAGGGCGATGGTCGCGCTCCGCTGGGTCTCCTCCATGGCCATATACTGCTCCAGGGCCGCATCTTTGAGACTCTGCAGTCGACCGAAAAGATCGAGTTCGAAGGCGGTGGTGCCGACATTGACGGTGTAGTTCTTGACATTGGTGTGCTCGATGCCGGTCAGGGTCCTGGTCTTGGAGGCGGTGCCATCGGCGGCGACGGTCGGCAGCTGATTGGCCCGCTGGATCCGGTACTGCGCCTGGTACTCCTCGACGTTTAAGGCAGCGATCCGCAGATCCCGGTTATTGACCACCGCCTTGGCGATCAGCCGCTGCAGATAGGGATCGACAAAGACATCACGCCAGCCGAGTCCGGCGACATCGGTCTGGCCATCGGCCAGCAGGTCTGTCGACTCCTCGAGGTAGCGGTCGGCAAAACTCTTTGCCACTGGCGCCTCCGGCCGCTGATACTGCGGCGCCATACTGCAGCCGGCCGACATCGTCAGCACGATCACCACCAGACATCGTTTCAGATAACTTCGCCTCATCGCTCAACACTCCTCGGCCAGTTCAGTGACGGGTTCAACCGCCTGACGTTTACCAAAAACCCGCATGACCATCACAAAAAACAGGGGAATAAAGAAGATGGCCAGAACGGTCGCCGACAACATGCCACCAAACACACCGGTACCGATGGCGTGGCGGCTGTTGGCCCCGGCCCCGGTGCTGATGACCAGCGGCAGAACACCGAGCATGAAGGCGAACGAGGTCATCAGAATCGGTCGCAGCCGCATCCGGCAGGCCTCGACGGTGGCGGTGATCAGATCCTCGCCCTGATCGTAGAGCGACTTGGCGAACTCGACGATCAAAATGGCGTTTTTAGCGGAAAGACCGATGGTGGTGAGCAGCCCGACCTGGAAATAGACATAGTTTTCCATGCCGCGTATAAAGGCGTCGCCAAGCGCACCGAGTACTCCCAAGTGTACCGCCATCATCACCGAAAAGGGCACCGACCAGCTCTCATAGAGAGCGGCCAGACAGAGGAAGACCACCAGAATGGAGATGGCGTACAGACCCGGGGCCTGACTGCCCGATTCCTGTTCCTGGAACGAGGCTCCCGTCCATTCATAGCCAATCCCGGAGGGAAGCTGGCTCACCAACTGGGAGATGGCCGCCATGGCGTCACCACTCGACAGCCCGGGGGCGGCCTCACCGACCACCTCTACCGCCGGATTGCCATTGTAACGTTCCAGCCTCGGCGAACCGTAGGTCCATGAACCGGAAGCGATGGAGGCAAAGGGCACCATGCCGCCGGCAGCGTTGCGGACGAACCAGCCGGCAATGTCCTCGGGCTGCATCCGGTAGGGGGCATCGGCCTGGACATACACCTTCTTGACCCGGCCGTTGTTGATAAAATCATTGACATAGTTCGACCCCCAGGCGGTGGCCAGGGTGGTGTTGATGTCGGCGACAGTGACCCCAAGCGCCATGGCCTTCTCATAATCGATATCGACATTGTACTGGGGGGTATCCTCCATGCCGTTGGGACGGACTCGGGTCAGCGTGGGGCTCTGGGCCGCCATACCCAGCAGCATGTTTCTCGCCTCTATCAGTCGCTCATGGCCGAGACCGGCCCGATCCTCCAGAAAGAAATCGAAGCCGGTCGAGGTGCCAAGACCCATGATCGCCGGAAGGTTGAAGGCAAAGATCTGGGCCTCCTTGACGGTCATGAAATAGCCCATCGACCGGCCGACGATCGAGTCAACATCTTGACCGGCCTGCGTCCGTTCACTCCAGTCTTTTAAGCGGACAAAGATCATGCCCATATTCTGCCCCATACCGGCGAAGCTGAAACCGTTAACGGCAAGGGTGGATTCGACCGTATCCTTCTCCTTGGTGATGTAATAGTCACAGACCTTGTTGAGCACCTCCTGGGTCCTCTCCTGGCTGGCACCGGCGGGCAACTGGACCATGGTCAGAAAGACGCCCTGATCCTCAGTGGGCAGAAACGATGTCGGCAACTTGGTGAACAGATAGCCCATGCCAGCGACCAGCAGCAGATAGATGAGGCCAAACCGGCCGGCCCGCCTGACAATGTAACCGACACTGCTGCTGTACCGGTTGGTATTACGGTCAAACATCCGATTGAACCAGCCGGAAAAACCGCGTCTCTCCAGATGACCGCCAACCGGGACCGGCTTGAGAATCGTGGCGCAGAGGGCCGGGGTGAGGATCAGGGCCACCAGCACCGAGAGGGCCATGGCCGAAACGATGGTGACCGAAAACTGCCGGTAGATGGCACCGGTCGAACCGCCGAAAAAGGCCATGGGCACAAAGACCGCCGAGAGCACCAGGGCAATGCCCACCAGGGCGCTGGAGATCTGCTTCATCGATTTGCGGGTCGCCTCGAGTGGCGACAACCCTTCCGTCGCCATGATCCGCTCGACGTGTTCCACCACGACGATGGCATCGTCGACCAAAAGCCCGATCGCCAGCACCAGGCCGAACATCGTCAGGGTGTTGATGGAAAAGCCCAGGGCCGCCATGACCCCGAAGGTGCCGAGGAGCACCACCGGCACGGCGATGGTCGGGATGATCGTTGCCCGGAAGTTCTGGAGAAACAGCAACATGACCAGAAAGACCAGCACAATCGCCTCGATCAGGGTCTGGGCCACCTCCTCAATCGAGATGCGGATAAAGGTGGTGGTGTCATAGGGGTAGACGATCTTGACCCCTGCCGGGAAGTAGGGCAGCAGTTCATCGAGCTTGGCCTGAACCCTCTGCGAGGTGTCCAGGGCGTTGGCGCCGGTGGATAGCATGATGGCCATACCGCCAGCCGGTTGGCCGTTATAATTACTCTCGGTAGCATAATTCTCACCACCGATCTCGATGCGGGCCACATCCTTGAGACGGACCTGGGAGCCGTCGGTGTTGACCTTGAGGAGAATATTGGCGAACTCCTCGGGCGAAGTCATCATCGTCTGGGCCATCATGGTGGCACTGACCTGCTGCCCGGCCACGGCCGGGGTGCCCCCGAGATCACCGACGGCGACCTGATTGTTCTGGGCACTGATGGCGTTCTGCACATCGCCCGGCGTCAGCTGATAACTGTAAAGCTTGTTCGGGTCGAGCCAGATACGCATGGCGTACTGGCTGCCGAAGATCCTGATACTGCCGACCCCCTTGGTCCGACTCAGCGGGTCGCGTAAGGTCGAGACCATGAAATCGACCAGGTCGTTCTTATCCATGGAGCCATCGGTGGAAATCAGAGCGACGACCATCAGAAAGGTCGAGTTCGACTTGACCACCTGCACCCCCTGCTGCTGCACCTCCTGGGGGATCTGGCTCAAGGCCTGCTGCAGCTTGTTCTGCACCTGGACCTGGGCGATATCCGGATCGGTCCCCGCCTCGAAGGTCAGGGTGACGGTCGCCTCACCGGCGGAGGAACTCTCCGAACTCATATAGAGCAGATTATCGATACCGGTCATATTCTGTTCGATAACCTGCACCACGCTATCCTCGACGGTTGCGGCCGAGGCCCCAGGGTATTTGGCGTTAACGGTCACCGAAGGCGGAGCGATTTCCGGATACTGGGCAATCGGCAGCCGGAGGATGGACAACAGCCCCGTCAACATGATGACGATGGCGATAACCCAGGCGAAGATGGGTCGATCTATGAAAAATGCCGCCATGGTCTACTCCGTTTTCTGGTTACTGTTGTTGTTCTGGCCGGTCGCGGCGATATGTGCCTCGACACCCTTGACCTGAACGCCCGGTCGAATTTTCTGAAAGCCGGCGGTGATCAGCACCTCTCCCGCCTTCAACCCCGACTCCACCAGCACTTTGTCACCAATATTCCTGGTGCTGTGAATGACCTTGCTGACGACCTTCGAATCGGCGCCGACCAGCATGACCGTGGCCTCGCCCTTGCTGTTCCTGGCTACACTGCCCGCAGGGATGAGAATGGCATCATCTTTCTCCCCTATCGCCACCTGGGCCCGAACAAACATCCCCGGCAGCAGCACCTCGCCGGGATTGTCGACCAGAATGCGCAGGGTGACGGCTCCGGTGGTCGGATCGACCGTGACATCGGAAAATTCAAGGGAACCGGGCTGGGCGTAACTCGAGCCATCTTCAAGGAGAATCTTCACCGAAGATTTCAACGCGTCCGGCCTGGTGTACACCCCGGTGGCCAGATTTTTTTTCACCTGCAGCAGTTCGGCACTCGAGCGGGTGACATCGACGTAGAGCGGATCAAGCTCCTGGATGACGGCCAACGCCATACTCTGCTGGGCGGCCACCAGCGCCCCCTCGGTGAACATCGACTTGCCGATTCGACCACTGATCGGCGCGGTGATCTTGGTATAATCCAGATCGATTCGGGCACTGTTGACGGCCGCCTCAGCCGAGGCTACATCGGCCTGGGCCTCCTTCCACAGGGCGTCGATTTCCACCTGGTCGAGTTCGCTGACCGATTTGGTCTTGACCAGGGTGGCATAGCGGCCGGCCTTGATCCGGGCCAGGTTTTCAACGGCCTTGGCCTTGGCGAGCGTCGCCTTGGCACTATCGAATCTGGCCTGGTAGACCGCCGGATCGATCTGGTAGAGCAACTCACCGGCCTTGACCTCGCTGCCCTCGGTGAACAACCGTTTCTTGATAATACCATTGACCTGCGGCCGCACCTCGGCAACCCGATAGGCCATGGTCCGCCCCGGCAGCTCGACCTCGATGAGCGCCTCCTGGGCTTTGAGGGTCTGTACCTCCACCTCGACAGGCCCCTGGGCCATCGGCTTTCCCTGCTGCTCCTGCTGACATCCCGAGAGCAGCAGAACCACCCCGGCCATCGACAGAATCAGCCATCTCATCGTCTCTTTTTTCCCCATCATGTCACCGATATTCGCTTTGACATACCACGACCAAGCCGCAGCCGGTCGCCCACCTCTGACAAAGAGGCCATAATCCTACATTCGTGAATGTATGTAAAGAAGATTTGTAAACAGCCAGCACGATAAACGATAGCGCCAGGCATGAAAAGAAAATTTTACGCGGCCCGATCGGCCTGTACCGACGACAAGCAGCAAAGCCTCTGGCCATTACGGACAACGACAAACTTCAAGCAAATTTCACACCATCAGCGACGGGAAAATTATCATGTTGGTATTACAAGATATTATTACATGAAACCAGGATCCGGTTCTTCCCAGACTGCCCCATTACTCCCCACCTCCCCTCTGGGAGCGGGTAATATTTTCACACCAGGCTACGGGACATTTAAAGAGATGATTTTTTGGTTAGGGGCCAGTGGACAACAGGCCACCACCCAACTCTGGGGGCAGCGGAGACCGACAATGAAACGCGACGGGCGGCACCCCGGTTGACAGGGCGCCGCCTGCCGGTATCAACTCACGACCATACTGGGCAACCAGAGCACCAGTTGGGGGAAGGCGGCACAGATCAACAGGCCAATGAGCATCAAGCCAACAAAGGGGATAATACCCTTGTAGACGTGCACCAACTCCACTCCCTTGGGGGCGACCCCCTTGATATAGAACAGGGCGTAGCCAAAGGGCGGGGTGAGGAACGAGGCCTGCAGATTGACGGCGATCATCACCACGAACCAGATCGGATCAAAGCCCAGGGTCTTGGCCAGGGGCAGAAAGATCGGAAAACAGATCAAAACGATACCGATCCAGTCGAGAAACATGCCGAGAACGAAGACGATGGCCATCATCACCCAGAAGGTTCCCCATTTACCCAGACCGAGCCCCATGATGAAATCCGTTACCACCTCTTCACCGCCTGCGCCGAGAAAGGCCCCGGTAAAACAGGTCGCGCCACAGAGCAGAAAGACCACCATGGTGCTGGTCTGGGCGGTCTTGGTAATGGCGTCCTTGAAACTCTGCCAGGTGAATTTACCATAGGCCACCACCATCCAGAAGGCCAGAAAGGCGCCGACGCCCGAGGCCTCTGTAGGAGTGGCGATCCCGGAGAAGATCGAGCCGAGCACCCCGACGATGAGGATCAGCGGCGGCACCAGCGATTTTACGACCATGGCAAAGATCTGGGCGGTGGTGACCTCTCCCCGCTCCTCCTTGCTGAGAGCGGGTCCGAGTTCTGGATTGAGCCAGCAGCGGACGGCGATATAGCCGAGATACAACACGGAAAGGACCACCCCGGGAAAGACCGCGCCGGCAAACAGCTTGCCCACCGACAGGGTGGCCTCGCTGGCCATCAGCACCAGCATGATACTGGGGGGGATGAGAATCCCCAGGGTCCCCGCCGCCGAGATCGCCCCGCAACTCAACTCCTTCTGGTAACCGTAACTGAGCATCATCGGCAGGGCCAGCAGCCCCATGGTGACGATGGAGGCCCCGACGATACCGGTGCAGGCGGCAAAGATAGTGGAGACGATGACCACCGTCACTCCGACCCCGCCGCGGATGGGGCCCAGCAGATAGCGCAGGGCCTTGAACAGCTCGACGGTCACCCCCGAGGTGTCGAGAAACTGGGCCATGAAGATAAAGAGTGGGATGGCCAGGAGGACATAGTTGTCCATCACCCCATAGATCCGGTTGATGAACATGGTGAAGATGCTCGGCCCCCAGCTGATCCAACCGAAGACCACCGCAAGTCCCCCGAGCACGAAGGCCAGGGGATGCCCCATGAAAATACCGATCAAGAGACAGCCGAACATTAAAAGCGTAATGGTTTCTCCACTAAGATCCATCATAGCTCAACCCTTTCATTTTGAATATTTCCTTGATGACTTCCGCTATTCCCTGCATGATGAGCAGGGCAAAGGTGATGCAGATCACGGCCTTGATCGGGTAGAGCGGTGGGGCGAACGTGCTCCAGGAATGTTCCGACATCCGCCAGGAGGTGGCCGCGTACTGATAACCGTACCAGGCGCCGATGCAACAGAACGGAAAGAAAAAGATCAGATAGCTGACAATGGAGAGGATCGCTTTACCTTTTTCCGACATCATCTGGGTGAAGATATCCACCGAAACATGGGCGCCTTTAAGCAGCCCATAGCCAGCGGTTATCATGAAATAGACGGCAAAGAGCTGCTTGAGCACCTCGAAACTCCAGATGGTCGGGCTGTTGAGAAATTTTCTGAGGATCACCTCCATGACGGTGAGAATCACCAGGGCGACAATGATCGTGCCGAAGACTGTGCCGATGAAATTGTTGATTGAGTCGAATGTCTTGGCAATTTTTCCAAGAAAGCTCATAACGCTATTCTCCTGTTTCCCAAGGATGCTTGCAAAGATGCGCCCATCGCCTTGCACCATAGGGCGGACCACCCCCGCGGCCTTCAGCTGCGCCACAGGGATGGTCGGGGCAGAGGGAAAAGTTTGACCTTACTGGTCCAGATTCGGGAACTCTTTCGGGGTATAACCAAAGCCAAAGGGCCCTTCCATCTCCCGCCATTTGGCAAAATTCTTGCGAAACTGATTCTGGGATTCGATGATCTTTTTGAACATCGGGTTTTCCTTGGCGGTCTCGATGGTGTGCTTGTCCACCAGCTGCTGGACCCGGGCGAGATCCTCGTCCGAATACTTGGTGATCTGGACGCCTTTGTCGACGAATTTCTGGGTCGAGTCGATCACGTCAAAATACTGCTTGGCGGTGAATTCCAGGGTGGCGACCTTGGCGGCGTCCTTGATGGTCTCCTGCAGATCCGGATCGAGGGAATCCCAGACCTTCTTGTTGATCATCACCCCCATCACCGAGGCGGGCTGATGCCAGCCGGGAACGGCCCAGTATTTACTCACCTCGCCAAACCCCATGCCCCAGTCGGAAGACGGACTGGAAAACTCGGCCCCATCGATGGTTCCCTTCTGCATGGCCTGGTAGATTTCCTGTCCCGACATGGCGATCTGTGCCGCCCCCAGATCCTGGAGAATGGCCCCTTGCGTCTTGCCGGACATTCTGATCTTCATCCCCTTGAGATCGTCAAGGGAGTTGATCGGCTTGTTGCTTCTGATACCGCACTCCATCGGGGTAATGCCGGTCACCAGGTAATAGATGCCGAACTTGCCGTAGACCTCCTGAAAAAGCTCGAGACCACCGCCATCGTAGATCCAGATGAGATAATCCATCGGCGTAAGCCCCATGGGATACGCGCCCAGAGCGTCGAAGGCCCGGTCCTTTCCTGACCAGTAGTTGGCCCAGTCGCCCGAGGCCTCGATCGCCCCGCTGGCCACGGCATCGAAGACCTCGTAAGACGGCATCAGGGTGCCACCGTTGAAGAACTTGATCTTCAACTGGTCCTTGGCCAGATGGTTGACGGCCTTGACGAAGGCCTGATCGGCCTCGATGAGGGAAATGGAAGGCGGCCAGGTCGAGGTCATCTTCCAGTTCAGGGTCTTGCCGGAAACCGTGGCAGGCAGTCCTGCGGCGACCAGCATCGTGATCAGAACAGCTCCAATAGATCTCATTTTCATAGCGTCACTCCTTTGTGTTGATGGTGAGAAACAGCTGCCGTTGCGCCACTGTTCATGACTTCTGGTGAAAAGATGGACCGGTGCATCAGCCCCGGTGGCCCGGCGATAATCGGCTCAAACCCCATCTGGGAGAGAATGTGGCGTTCGATGTCGATACCCGGGGCGACCTCGACCAACTCCAGTCCCTGGGCGCCGAGACGAAAGACGCACCGTTCGGTAATATAGAGGACAGAGCGATTCTCCGCCTGGGCGAACCTGCCGCTGAAGGTGGTGTGCTCGACCTGGTCGACGAACTTTTTCACCCTGCCCTCCTGATCGATAACGAGCTGACCGTCATAAACCGAGATCTTCAGGCCGACGGCGGTAAAGGTACCGACAAAGACCACCTTGCCGGCACATTGACTGATATTGATAAATCCGCCGGCGCCGGCAAAGCGCGAGCCGAACTTACTGACATTGAGGTTGCCGTTCCTGTCGGCCTGAGCCAGACCGAGAAAGGCGATATCGAGCCCGCCGCCGTCATAGAGATCGAACTGGGAAGGCTGATCGATGAGCGCCACGACATTGGCGGCGGCGCCAAAGCTGAGGCCAGAGGAGGGAACCCCGCCAATCACCCCGGGCTCGGCGGTCAGCGTCAGATCGTCGAGCATGTTCTCTTCGGCTGCGACCTGGGCGATACCCTCCGGCATACCGATACCGAGATTGACCACGTCGCCGCGGCTGAGCTCGAAGACCGCCCGCCGGGCGATGATCTTCCTGGCCCCCATCGCCATCGGCGCCAGCCGATCCAGCGGGACCTTGACCTCGCCGCTGTAGGTCGGATTATAGGCCTCGGCAAAGGTCTGACAGTGGTTTTCCGGGCGAGAGACGACGACATAGTCCACCAGTATGCCAGGGATCTTCACGGTACGAGGCCCGATGGTGTTGCGGCTGGCGATACGCTCCACCTGAACGATCACCGTGCCGCCGCTGTTGTGCGCCGCCATGGCGATGGCCAGCGACTCGATGTCAAGAGCCTCTTTTTCCATGGAAATGTTGCCATCGACATCGGCGGTGGTCCCTCTGATGATGGCGACATCGATGGGAAAGGTCCGGTAGGACAGATACTCCTCCCCGTCGAACTCGATCACCTCGACCAGTTCGTCAGTGGTCTTCTGATTGATCCTCCCGCCGGACAAACGGGGATCGACAAAGGTGTGCAGCCCTATTTTGCTGATACTCCGTGGTCGCTTTGCCGCGATATCACGAAACATCTGGGAAATGACACCCTGCGGAAAGTTATAGGCGTCTATCTTGTTGTCGAGCGCCAGCTGCTGCACCTTGGGGACAAGGCCCCAGTGGCCGCCGATGACTCGTCTTACCAGGTGTTCGTGGCCAAAATGGTTCAGACCGCGGTTTGCACCATCACCCTGGCCCGCGGCATAGACCAGGGTGAGGTCCCGGGGGTGCCGGCTCTTTTGAAAACGCTCGTCGATGGCGATCAGAATCTCCTCGGCAACGCCGATACCGACAAACCCGCCGGTCGCTACGGTGTCACCGTCCTTGATCACGGCAACGGCCTCCTCCGCTGAGACTACGTTCACATCTCCACTCATTCTGCTCCGGCCTCCATATGAAACGCTCTCACCACGGATACCGCTGTTACCGTGACCAAGCGTTTCATGGTTGATTGCGGCTGAGGCTCTCTGGTTCAGCCATACTGATTTATCTCAAACTCGCCAGCGTCGAGAACCCTGTCACCCCACCGAGGAGTTCGATCGCTCGTTGTGGCTGAGGCTCTCTGGTCCAGCCATGCTGGTTTATTAATATGAAGAAAATTTTAGGATAACGGGTCACTAGCCAATATCTTCCCCATACTCGCGCAAACGGCGATGCATTTTTCGTGCCGCCCGCACACCCACCCTGTGCACAAACCGGTAAGGCGTGGTACACTTGTCTCTATCGAGGAAATCCTCGACATTCCGGCGACGGAGCACTGGGACAAATATGTAGCAGTACTTCTACATGTGGCAAACCTGCCACAAGGGTTTGACGATGAAGCGGAAGAGCGGAGAGAACGCGGAAGAGAACAGGAACGCGGCAGCTGCAGACGAGCAGTGCCGCTTTCTGGAAAAGGCCTTTAACAGCATCCTCGATGGTGCGGTCATCGTCGATGCCGAGGGGATCATTGTCTATGTCAACGCGGCCTATGGCAAGTTTTTGCACGCCGATCCCCGCGATCTGGTAGGAAAGCACTGCCTGGACGTTCTGGAAAACACCAGGATGCACATCGTCGCCAAAACCGGGCGGCCGGAAATCAATTTTCCCCAGCGGATCATGGGCAAGGATGTGATCGTGCAACGTTTTCCCTTCTTTGCCAATGGCAAGGTGCTCGGGGTCTACGGCAGAATAATTTTCAACAATTTCAACGATATTAAAAAACTCGCCGATAAACTGCAGCTACTCGAATCAAAGATTCGCCTCTATGAAAAGGAGCTCATCGATATCCGCTCGACCCGCTACACCTTCGAGAGCATCGTCGGGGTCAGCGATATCAGCCTCGCCCTCAAGAAGGAGGCCCTGCAGGCCACAGCCAACAGCCTCCCGGTCCTCATCACCGGCGAGAGCGGCACGGGCAAGGAGCTGTTTGCCCAGGCAATTCACCATGGCAGTCCCCGAAAAATCTATCCCTTTGTCCGCATCAACTGCGCCGCCATCCCCAATGAACTGATCGAGAC
>JBKEBZ010000114.1:0-25465 GCA_047973425.1 Desulfopila sp. | reverse complement strand
TTGTACTGAGCCATCTTACGTGCAGGTTTTAGGTTTTTACGAGTCTATCACTGTTGCTGGCCTGGTAAAACGCCGATCTACTTCGCCTCGGCCACAGGCGACAATTCGCTAGTGTACCATTGTACTACCATATTCTCGTTTGAGATACTACGCCTCGCCTAGCAAAGTTTTTCCAGCGTCCCATCCTGGTCTAACCAGCATGGCTGGACCAGAGAGCCTCAGCCACAACGAAGCATGAAGCGCCTCGGCACGGCAACAAAATTCTCCGTGCTGATAGTTTCATATAAACCAGCATGGCTGGACCATAGAGCCTCAGCCACAACGAAATATGAAACTCCTCGGTGCGGTAACAGAGCTTTCCGCACTGACGAGTTTCGGATAAACATTCGACTTTTGACAATGCCGTCGCTGTTGAAAGAGAGAAATAGCAATGACCGCCCTACTCCGCAAGGGCCGATGGCCATGTTTAGGGTCTTGGCCAGTTTTTGCCGGCGTTCACCGGGTGCGGCGGGTTCGATGTTCTGGTATGATTGGCGGTTGTCGTGCTCACAGGCCGCCTGGTCGCATCCGTTGTCCTGGATAAACGTTTACAGATCCGGATTACGGAACATTCCCGGTATGACCGGTGAACGATTACGTCGAAGGTAACTGTCCCGGATGAAAATTCCGGGTCAGGCCACGGAGGTCAGTGGCCAAGGCCGCCATCTCCAACTGGTATCCGTGATGAATGAAGAGAACGTCGTCTCCCGTATTGCCCCGACCCCCAGCGGCTATCTGCATCTGGGCAATGCCTTGAACTGCATGATCACCTGGGAGTTTGTCAGAAAACACAAGGGTCGCCTGGTACTGAGGATAGATGACGCCGACGCTACCAGGGCACGCAAAGCCTTCGTGGAAGATATCTTCCGCTCGCTGGACTGGCTTGGTATCGATTGGGATATCGGGCCTTCCGGTGTCGACGATTTTTACGCCCATTACTCGCAGAACAGGAAAAAAGAGAAATATTTTGCGGTCATGGAGCAGATCGAACGGACCTATAGCTGTGAATGCAGTCGCAAGGCCATCCGCCAGGCTTTTGGCGACGGGGTCTATGGCGGCAGCTGTCGCTATCGCCAGATCCCCTTTGTCCGGGGCCGCACCGCCAGGCGGCTGATCGTCGATCGGCCCATCGAGGCGTACGGCGCCGCTGTCGATCTTGGCCCGGTGATGGGTGACTTCGTGCTCTGGACAAGAGATGATACCCCAGCCTATCAACTGGTCAGCCTGGTAGAGGATGAAGAGGCGGCGATCACCCATATTTTCAGGGGGATGGATCTTACCTCTTCAACGGTGGCGCAGCTCTATCTCGCCCGGGAGCTGGGGTATAGCGAATTTCCCCGGGCAAGGGTCTTTCATCACGAGCTTCTCTATGGCCCGGATGGCAAAAAACTGGCCAAGTCCCGTGGCGCGACATCCATAAAGGACATCCGTGAATCGGGTAAAGGGCGGCAGTATGTCGACGATATCCTACGACTCTACCTCGAGCGTCTCGACCATGACTCCGGGGCCGCGGGAACTGGCGGCTGACGGCTGCGTTACGCCATTTTTCATGCAGGCAGGGCAGCGCATACTGGTGTAGCCGTGCTCTTTACCGCCTGGTGAAAACACCACCTGCCACAGCTGAATGTATCTGGCCCTGAAGCTGCCGGCCATGGAAAGCAGGTAGTATTGCCACATCCTGAAAAACCGCTCGTCGTAACGGTCGGCGAGCTCCGGCCAGGCGGCCAGGAAGTTCTGGTGCCAGGCCATCAGTGTCTTGTCGTAGTGGGCGCCGAAGTTATGCCAGTCTTCCATGACAAAGAAGTTTTCGCTGGCTGCGGCCACCTGTTTGACGGAGGGGAGCTGGCCGTTGGGGAAGATGTACTTGTCAAACCATGGATCGCAGCCGTGGCTGGTTCTGTTGTTGCCAATCGTATGCAGCAGAAAGAGGCCTTCCGGGTTCAGGCAACGCTCGACGGTCTCCATGAACTGTCGATAATTTTTATCGCCCACATGCTCGAACATGCCCACGGAGACGACGGCATCGTAGGTTTCGGCCACATGACGATAGTCCTGCAGGCGGATGGTGACAGGTAAGCCGGCGCAACGTTCCTGTGCCAGTTTGGCCTGTTCTTTTGAGATGGTGATGCCCACCGCTTCGACCCCATAGTGCCTGGCGGCATACTCGACGAGCCCGCCCCAGCCGCAACCGATGTCGAGCAGGCGCATTTTCGGGCCGAGGTTGAGTTTCTGGCAGATCATCTCCAGTTTGGCGGCCTGGGCCTGCTCGAGGTTTTCGGCATCTCGCCAGTAGCCGCAGCTATACGACATACTCGAGTCGAGCATTCTGGCAAAGAGTTCGTTGCCCAGATCGTAATGAACTTTCCCGACCTCCGGCGATCGCCTCAGGCTCTGTCTGTTGGTGAAGCGTGACTTCAAATGGTTGACCAGCAAGGGCAAAGAGTTCTTGAAACTCTTGTCGACTTCGCGCCGGAGAATGGCGAAAAAGAACTGATCCAGGGCAGAACAGTTCCACCAGCCGTCCATATACGATTCGCCCAGGGCAAGTGAACCCTGCTGGATGATGCGGTCATAAAACTGGTCGTTGCTGACCTGGATGTCCCGGGGGCGTGAGCCGTTGACGGTGATATCCGCCTTGGCGAGCAGCCCGGTGATATACGCTTTGCCAGATGATTGAAATGTCTTTCTCATGGTTGTGCCTTCCGCTGAAAATATCCACGGCACAGAAAATGTCCGGTGCCATGGACAATGTTTATGCCAGGCTCCTGAAGGGAGGCGGGGCAGCCAATACAGAGTGCCCAGCCAGAAACGGCTGCTTTCTCCTCACGCATCGTTGTGGTTGAAATTTTCTCCTCGGAGATAAGCGCAGAATTCTGGTAAGCGTAGACTTCGATATTGGCGGTATGCCCTGAGTAAAATTTTTCGCACGCCTCGATTGAGGAGGAAATTTGCCGTTTCTGGAGAGACACGAAGTCGACTTTTGACGGTATATGTTTGTTATGGTACCACGATTATTATTTCGCGCAAGAGTCCAGTTTCAATTGCGACCCAGGAGGGTATACCGTCCAGACAGGCCAGCCTCTCGATACCTTGCGGTCCCTCTCTGGCAGAACGTTTCCTTGAGATTGTTTAGAAATGTAACAACAGATGTCAAAAAAATTGCAATATTGTCACAATTGATGCTCTCGTAAAAAGTCGAATGTCCCGCCGAGATGGACGCAGAAAAAACCTAAAACCTGCACGTGAGATGGCTAAGTACAAAAGGTCGATATACAAGGCGCAGTGGTGTCGACCAAGCACAGGCGTACATGTGGTACGCCCAGCATTGACCGATCCCACTGCAACGCAGGAAATCTGGGTTTTTACGAGTCCATCATCGTTTGTTTTACAGCATATTCAGTCAACATGTTTACATTGCTGATGGTCGAAAGGGTTGAGAAAAGAGCCGACCTGCAGATTGACCAAAGAGATGCTGGTTGCTCTGCCCTGAAAAATATGGTCGTGCAATGTGCGCGAGCCAGCCGCAACAGGAAAATACTGGCAATGTAGTGGTTCTATGGATACAGAAAAATTTGGCACGATACTCGGTCTCGCTCCGGGAAATGTCCCTGTATATTCTTCCGATTACGCATCGGCGGATGACAAGGAATTCCCCAATCGCAAAGCCTATCGCTCTCTGGTCGATGGCGTCTTCATGGGTTTCAAATGGCAGTGCGTCGAATTTGTCCGTCGCTGGTTGTATTGTAACCGGCAACACGTCTTCGATGATGTCTCTATGGCCTATGATATCTTCCGTTTGCGCAGTGTCCGCAATCTGGTCGATGACAGCAGGCTGCCGCTCCACTCCTTTAGAAACGGCGCCCGACGTCAGCCGCAACCGGGCAGCTTCCTGATCTGGGATGCTGTGGGAGAATTTCATCTCACCGGTCATGTGGCGGTGGTGACCGAGGTCGATGAGCATTTTATCCGAATCGCCGAGCAGAATGTCGCAAACAGCCGCTGGCCGCAAGGTCGGAATTATTCGAGGCAGCTGACCGTACGCATCACTGCTGACGGCGGCTATCTGATCGATCCGGGTCAGGAGGGTGATGTCATTATGGGTTGGGTCAGTCAAACCAGTGATGCGACCGAGGCGGAAGATATCGTCGATATCGATCTCAGCCTCTTTCCGCCCCTGCTGACGGCTGTGGACAAGGAGGTGTCCTGCGATTCCGAATGGGTCGATACCGGTTGTCCGGCCGGGGCGGCCTATGTCGAAGGGTTTGGCCACCGGCTGACCAGGGAGAAGGAGGATTGCCGCCAATACTTCTGTCTTTCCGAAACGGCCTTTTCCGAACTGAAGAGAGCCACAAACGAACTCCACCATCTCTTTCTCCGGGCGACCGAGTATGTCCTGGGCGATGACCAGTTGCTGGGGCATTTCAACATTCCCACAGCACTCTGGCCAAAGATCAGAACGTCATGGAATAACAGACGTAATTCGATGATCACCGGACGCTTTGATTTCAGCATCTGCGAAGAGGGGCTCCGGGTCTACGAATATAACGCCGATTCCGCCTCCTGTTACTTTGAAACCGCCTGTTTACAGGACCAGTGGTCGGCCCATTTTGGCTGCCGGGTCGGTCGCAGCCCCGGAGACAGGCTGTTCGCCAGTCTCGTTGAGGTCTGGAAGGCGCGACGAATCAACGATGTCGTGCACATCATGCAGGATGAGGATGCTGAGGAGACCTATCATGCGCTGTTCATGAAGTCGACAATGGAGGAGGCGGGGCTCACGGTGAAGATTCTGACCGGGGTCGCCGATCTTCACTGGCACAACGGTACTATCGTCGATGCGCAAGGCGTTCCGATCAAACGGGTCTGGAAGACCTGGGCCTGGGAAACCGCCCTCGACCAGATACGGGACGAACTGGAGGATCACGATACTGTCGAACGTTGCCTCGACGCCTCGGCCTCGCCTCGACTGGTCGATGTTCTCCTGCGGCCGACGGTGGTGGTCAACGAGCCGTTCTGGACACTGATTCCAAGCAACAAGGCTATCCTGCCGGTGATGTGGAAGCTCTTTGCCGATCGGCCCTATCTGCTCAATTCACAATTCGAGTTGACGGCGGACCTGTTGCATAATGGCTATGTGGAAAAACCGATCGTCGGTCGGAGCGGGGAAAATATCATCATTGCCGGCACAGGCGCGGTGATGGATAGGACCGAGGGACGATTCGGTCGCCAGAAGAGAATTTATCAGGAGCTGTTTCGTCTGCCGAAAATAAAAGGGCTCAATGTTCAGCTCTGTACCTTCGCGGTCGCAGGTTTTTTTGCCGGCGCCTGTGTGAGGGCGGATCGGTCGATGGTCATCAGGGGCGAGAGCGATGTGATGCCGCTGCGTATAGTCACAGACGACACCTACAAAACGATACGGAAACGGCTGGGCTGAGAAATATCTGAGACATTTACCGTTTCTTCAGGTCAGCCCGAGGTGGCGGGCCTGGGAGTGGAGCTGTCGGGCCAGGCGTACCGTGGCCTGGTCCACCATCCGTCCTTCGACGGCCACCGCGCCCCTGCCTGCGGCAATGGCCTGGTCATTGGCCGCCAGGATCTTTGCCGCCAGGGCGATCTCGTCGGCTGCGGGAGTGAAGACCGTATTGATTGTCTCGATCTGGCCAGGGTGAATGGCCCATTTGCCGTCGCAGCCCAGCGCGCAGGCCAGCATTGCGCTTTTGGCCAGGCCTTCGTTGTCCTTGAAGTTGCCGTAGGGCGCATCGATGGCCATGATTCCATGGGCCTTGGCTGTCATCACTATTTTTGCCAGCGGATAATGCCACCTGTGGCCCGGGTAGAGGTGTTCTTCGGCTTCGCCATGACCCGAGATCGATACCAGACGGGCGCCCACCGAAGCGGAGTAGTCGGCAATGCCGAAGACCAGGGACAGGACCCGGGGGCTGGCGGCGGCGATCTCTGCCCCATGGAGCAGGCCAGCCGCCGTTTCGATCGAGGCCTCGATGCCGATGGTGCGGTCGATGCCCTTCTGCAGTTCGATACCACTGAGTAGCCGGTCGACAAAGTGGATGTCGCCGGCGCCGTTGACTTTGGGGACCACGATGGCGTCGATTGTGGCGCCGGCCTCCTCGGCGACCTCCAGCAGGTCGCGGTAGCCAAAGGGGGTGTCGAGACCGTTGATACGGACCGTCACCGTTTTGGTCGAGAGGTCGAGCCGGTGCAGGCTGGCGATGACCTGGGCCCGGGCCCGCTCTTTCTGTTCCAGGGGAACGCTGTCCTCTAAATCGAACATCAGCACATCGGCTGGGCTTTGGCCGGCCTTGTCATGCATCTTTTCGACATGGCCGGGAACGGAGAGGTTGGAGCGACGTGGTTTCATGGTATCTCCTTGTTGCGGTTTCCATCCCATCCGCCGCTGGTTGGCCTGGTCGACTGGCCGACCAGGAAAGGCCTGGCGACCACGGCAGATTGGTTTCCGGCTGGAATCAGTCGGGTGAAGCTTCTCGCGACCCGGTCCCTTTCAGCGATGTCGCTGGGAAGGCAGGCTGGAGCTGATGGTTTCCGGCGCGGCGACGCAGAGAAAGGGCGCGGTGTCATTTTCGCTGGCGCTGAAAGTGAAGTCGCCGCTCTCCAGCAACTCGACGCAACTATCGACGACGTCCGGATCATAACAGATTTCCCTGTACTTTTTCAATTCCGTCAGGGCCGCCTCTATCCCTCTGGCTGGACGATAGGGACGAAAGGAACTGGTCGCCTCGGTGACGTCGGCCACGGCCAGGATGCGCGATTCGAGCAGGATGTCTTTCCCCTTGATACCGAGCGGGTAGCCGGAGCCATCGAGCCGTTCATGATGCTGGAAGACCATCTGGGCGCAAGGCCAGGGGAAGGGGATGTTTTTCAACAGCTCAAAACCAATCTGAGGATGGATCTTGATCACCTCGATCTCGGCGGTCAGCAGCGTGCCGGTCCGGTTGAGAATCGAGACCGGAATCCGGGTCTTGCCCACATCGTGCAGGATCGAGGCGATATGGATGCCCTTGATGACGGTGCTGGAGAGGCCCATTTTCTGGGCGATAGCCCGGGCCAGGCTGGCAACGCGCTGCTGGTGACCGGCGGTATAGGGGTCGCGGATTTCCGCCATCAGGGCCATGGAGTGGATGGCGGCGTCGAGCATCTCTTTCAACTCGACGGTCTGCTGCTGCACCTTCAACTCCAGTTCGGCATTGTAGTCCATCAGTTCGGACTTCTTTTCCTTTAAGGCGATATGGGTGCGGACCCTGGCCCTGACCTCGGCGGCGTGAAACGGCTTGGTGATATAGTCGACGGCCCCCAGCGCAAAGGCCCTGGTCTTGTCGACGGTGTCGCTTCTGGCGGTGATGAAGATCAGCGGGATGGCGCTGGTGGCCGGATCGCTTTTCAGCCGGGAACAGACCTCATACCCATCCATTTCCGGCATCATGATGTCGAGCAGGATCAGGTCGGGCTGGTATTTCGCCGCATAGTCCAGGCTGGTGTCTCCCCTTTTGGCAATGCCGAGCCGGTACTCGTCTTTGAGGGTGTTGACCAAAAGATCGATATTGGTGGCGTTGTCGTCGACGATCAGTACCAGTGGCCCGGACTTCATAGTTCTCTCTCCGTAAAGGCGTCGATGATGCGGTCGATGGTCTGGCCGGCTTCTTCATAGTCATAACGGCTCAGTTTCGTTCGTAACTCGACCAGCAGCTGAGGTTCGAGGAAATCTGCAACAGAGCTGAATCGTTCCAGCTGGCCCAGTTTTTCCCTGACCTCCTCGGGGTCGGCCCGGTCGATGGCCTCGGCCAGGGCCGCCAGCATCGGGACGAGCGGACCGCCAGGCGCTGCCTTGACGGTCCCGATGGTGTGGTCGCCTTCGGCGGTCAGCGGCTCGATCAGGGCCAGCAGTCGCTCCAGCTCGGTCTGCACCTGGGAGACCCGGTCAAGGAGGAGGTTCGGGTCGATCCCCTGGTCGCATTCGGCTTCGAGGCGAGTGGCGGCGGCCTGCAGGCCGCCGGCGCCGATATTGCCACCGCTGCCCTTGAGGCTATGGGATATTTGAGATATCATGCTGATATCTTTATTGTTAGATGCCGTTTGCAGCTTTTTTACCGTCTGATGGTTATCGAGGAAGAATCCGGCGAGAATCTGCCGGAATGTCGGCCAGTCGATCCCGGTGGCCTGTAGCACCTCGTCAACGGCAATGCCGGGGATGGCCAGAGGGACATCGTCTTCTGCGAGCCGGCTGTCGAGGTGCCTCTTTTTCTCCGCTGTCGGCGCAGGAGGTGCCGGGATAGAGGCGTCGGGGGGCTCTGCCAGGTCTTTGCGGGGTTCGAGGTGGTGCCAGAGGGTGGAGAAGAGGCGATCCTGCTTGATCGGTTTGCTCACATATCCGTTCATGCCGGCCTCGAGGCACCGCTCCCGGTCGCCTTTCATCGCATGGGCGGTCATGGCGATAATGGGCAGATCACGGTGCTCGGGCAGGGCGCGGATGGCCCTGGTCGCCTCATACCCGTTCATGACCGGCATCTGCACATCCATCAGCACCCCATCAAACCGTTCGCTGGCCATCAGTCCTACCGCCTCCTCACCGTTGGCGGCGATCGTGACCCGGAGGCCGGCCCCTTCCAGAATGGCCCTGGCCACCTGCTGATTGGTGTGGTTGTCTTCCACCACCAGCAGATGGCGGCCACGGAGGTGTTTTTTATAGATCGAGGCCCGGGTGGTGAAGTCGGTCTTGTCGCCGCCTCTTGCCGCATCCTGGCGGCCAAAGGCGTCCATGATCGCCGCAAAGAGGGTGGATTGGAGAATGGGTTTGGTGAGAAAGCCGTTGGTGCCGGCCGCCTTGGCCTCGGCGCGCCGGCCAACCCGGGCGAAGGCGGTCATCATGATGATGGGCACCAGGAGGTGCAGTTCCTCGCGGATCTGACGTGCGGTCTCGATCCCGTCCATCTCCGGCATGCGCCAGTCCATAAACACCAGGTCGACGGAGTCCCGGCCAGGTTCCGGATTCTTCAGCCGGCTGAGGGCCTCATCGCCGGACGAGGCGGTCTCGACCTTGAAGTCGAGGGCGGCGAGCATCCTGGCCATGATGGTCCGGTTCTCCCGGCAGTCGTCCACCACCAGCACGTTGAGGCCGCTGATATCGGCGGGCAGATCGAGCGAGCGGGTGAGCAGGTCGCCGACTTTGACCATCCGCACGGTAAAGGTGAAGGTGGCTCCCGCGCCCAGCTCGCTCTCCACTCCGATGGTTCCGTTCATCATCGTGACAAACCGTTTACAGATCGACAGACCGAGCCCGGTCCCTTCGTATTTCTTGGTGGTGGAGGAATCGCCCTGGGAGAACGGTTCAAACAAAAAAGGCAGGTAGTCGGCGGAGATGCCGGTGCCGGTATCCTTCACCGAGAAGCGCAGCATCACCTGCTCCTGCTGCAACTCGCCGGCCTCGGGTGCGCCATCGCAGGCGCTGACCAGAATCACCCCGCCGCTGGCCGTGAACTTGATGGAGTTGCCGATCAGATTGGTGAGGATCTGCTGCAGCCGCTGGGCGTCGCCAAAGAGGATCTGGGGAGTGTTGTGGTCGATGTCCACCAGCAGTTCGATACCCTTTTCCGCGGTCTGATTGACGAAGACGTCCATGAGCTGGTCGATCATCTCGTCGAGACGGAAGACCCCCTCCCGCAATTCGAGCTGACCCGCCTCGATTTTCGAAAAATCGAGGATATCGTTGATGAGGCCGAGCAGGGTGTAGGACGAGTTCTGGACGATCTGCAGGTAATGCTCGATCTCCCGTGAGGACGGTTCGGCCAGCGCCAGATCGGTGGCGGCGATGATCCCGTTCATCGGGGTGCGGATTTCATGGCTCATGTTGGCCAGAAACTGGCTCTTGGCCTGAGTCGCGGCCTCGGCCTGCTCCTTGGCCTGGCCCAGCTCTTTGTCGAGTTTCCTGTGCTGCTCGATTTCCCTGGTCAACGATATGTGAACGCTTTTGAGGCGGCGATTGAGTCTGACGGTCAGGAGGGTGAAGGCGGCATGGCTGAAAAACATCAGCAGTGCGACCAGCAGCCAGGGGCCGTAGTTCGACATCACTTCGAAGAGGCTGACCTTGCCACTGTCCTGGTACGGGCCGATCTGCAGCTCACGCATCAGGTCCCGCACCGGCTGGTAATTGAGGGGGATGGTCCAGCCGGCACTGGCCGAACTTCTGGCAGCCGGTGCATCCGGGGTCAGTTGCAGCAGGGCGATCTCGACCTTCTCCGCCATCTCCACCGGTGTCGCGGCAGCCCTGGCCATCGGCCAGCTCGGGTATTCGCGGGTGGAGAGCAGATAGGGGCGGGGGGGATGGGTGGGCTCGGGTGGTGGCAGGGCGAAAAAGTCGCTTAAGGTGATTGCCCCTTCGGCCGCCAGCTGTTCGAGGGTATTGGTCCGCACCGTGCCGGCATCGACCTTGCCGTCGCGAACTGCGTAGACCACCTCGTCGTGGGTTCCGGCAAAGCGCAGGCTGGAAAAATCACGCTGTGGATCGATATGATGGACCGCGAGTTCACGCCAGGCCATCTCCCAGCCGCCCATTGAAGACTCGGCCACCGCCATGAACGATTTACCGGTGAGATCGGCAAAGGAGCGGATATCCCTCCGGTCGGCCCGGCTGAAGATGACTCCGCCGTACTCGGAAAAGATGCGGCCAAGCCGTACCTCCTTGATGGTGGCGATGCGGCTGGCTCCATAGCGTTGTTCGATTTCGACATAGATCGCCGGGTTGGCGAGGATGAAATCGATTCGCCCCTCCCGGACGCTGGCGACAATTTCATCATGGGACAGGGGCACGATGGTAAATCGTGTGCCGGGTATCCGGTCACTGAGGTAGGCGGCGGTGGGGGCCCAGGCCGTGCGGCACCTCTCCTTGCCCCGGATGGCCAGCACCCCGATGGAGACTGGGATATCGGTGCTGGCCAAGGCGGCGATCGGCGCTGATGTCTGGAACATGAAAATGATCAGGCAGGGCAGCAACAATGAGCGGCATGTCGTTCTCATGGCGGGCAGTGGATTCCATTGTCCAGGACAGGCGGGCGGATATCTCTCGAATCAATTCACTGTTTACGCCAACGATACCATATTCGAAATAAAACCACTGCATTTTCCTTGACTGGGGCGTACAAGGCGATGTCCGCTCCGGCAGGATGCCTGTAAAGCGATATCGGGGTGGCATCACGTTTATGTCAGGCGTTAAGCGGTGGTGTGCGGCTCTCGGGCCGCTGAACGTCCGCGAGTCGCGGGTGCGGGGGGGGGCGAGAAGACGGCTGAAACCGTGCTGATCGGTGAGCGCTGGACCCGGTTGAGAAATCCACCTTACGGCGAAGCGAAGAGTTTTACAAAGAGCGGTGGCACCGGGGTGGTAAAATGACAGAGCCTGTCGGTGACCGGGTGGGTGAAGACCAGGGTCTGGGCATGCAGGGCGAGCCGGTTGATGGGCTTTTCGGTGCTCGTCCCGTATTTCCTATCGCCTGCCACCGGGTGGCCGATGTCCTGCATATGAACCCTGATCTGATGCTTGCGGCCGGTGTCCAGATTGAGCTGCAGCAGGGTGTAGGCCGAACTCGCCCGGAGCTTGCGGAAATGGGTGATCGCCTTTTGCCCCTGCCCGGGGTTTTGTGACGAATAGACCTTCAAGGCCCTGCTTTCGGTCAGCCAGGAGGTTACGGTGCCTTCCTCTTCCGTTATCTCGCCCACCACCACCGCGACATAGCTCCGCTGGCGGATGGTCGTTTCCCAGCTCTCCTGCAGCAGCCTCTTGGTCTTCTCGTTTCTGGCAAACAGCAGCAGCCCCGAGGTCTCCCGGTCGAGCCGGTGAACGATGAAGATCCTGTTGTCTGGATGTTCGCTCTTGACGTAACTGCTGAGGATGGCATAAGCGGTGCGGCGTTTCTCCTTGTCGGTGGCGACAGTCAGCAGGTTGGCCGGTTTGTTGACCACGATGATGTCCGGGTCTTCATGGACAATCGTCAGGCCCTGCATCGGTACCGGTTGGCTGTTGCGCTGCCACTGCACTTCCACCTTCTGTCCCTGTCGCAGAGGGTGGTCGAACTGACCGATGGGCCGGCCATCCACCAGTATCTGCCGTGCCTTCAAGACCGCTTTCAGACGGTTGCGACTGCGCCCGGGCAGGGCCGAAATCAGGTAGGCCAGCAGCGGGCCGTCGGCGGCGACGATCAGGGTGTCGCTGGTCTTTCTGGTGCTGGGATAAGGAGACGATTTTCTGTTCTTCATAGGACAACATCCGCGAAAAAGGGCAAGGGTTGATGGGCCCGGGCCGTCAGGGAGCGATGATGAGATCGTGCCACGGCAACAATTGAAAGGTGTTGTGGAGCATATGGTCGTCTTCGACAAGCTGTTCGGTCAGCTGGACGAAGGTTTTTCGAGCCTGGGGCAGCACCAGCTCGGGCGGGGTGACCAGGTCGCCGGTACCGATGACCAGCAGGGTGGGGGTGTCAAGCATGGCCTGCGGCGGAGTGAAACCGGCGAAGTTCAAGGCCGGGGCCAAGAGGATCAGCCGCTTCACGCGTTTCGGGTTGGCGATGGCGAAGACGGTGGCCATCAGACCACCGAAACTCGAACCTATCAGGGTAAGTTCGGCCTGATCGCTCGTCAGCTCGGTCAACTGGTCGACCCGTTCGGCAAGGTTGCCGAAGAAATCGGCACAGGTCACCTGAGGAAAATTCCAGGAAAAATAGCGTCCCTTGGTGCCTTGAGCGGAGGAGTCGAGGCCGTGGAGAAAAAACGTGGTCATAATCTGTGCCGGTGATGGTGATGAGAGAGCAACGAACCGACGTTTGCTGTCGACCCGATACTCTACTACGTATACGATACGCCGTAAAGGCAGATCCCAAGTCATCGATGGCGTCGTAAAAAGCCCGATCTCCTGCGTTGCAGCGGGATTGGCCAAGCATATCAATACCACATGTGCACCTGTTCTTGGTCAATACTACTGCATCTTGTATGTTAGACATTTGTGCTGAGCCATCTTAAGTGCATGTTTTAGGTTTTTACGAGTCCATCATTGGCAGGCGACCTGGTTCAGCTATACTGGTCGAGGGAGTTTTGGTTATAGCTTCATCTCGATGCAAGGTAGTGCCCATCCAGAAACGAGATATTTTGGCCTAAATCGAGGCGTGAGAGAAATTTTACCACAGGCATATATTTGATATTCCGAGGACAAATTTTCGAACACAACGAAAAGTTAGGGCAAAAGAGCCGTTTCTGGACGGGTACAAGGTAAGCGGGTGTATTTTACAATCCTCCTTGAATATCAGTCTGATTTCTCTTTTTGAATGTCGAATTCCCGCATCTTGCGATAGAGTGTGGATCGAGCGATTTTCAGCTCTCGTGCTACCTGGGAATAATTCCCTTCGCACTTTTTTATGGTTTCGATGATGATGTTTTTATATTGATCCTTGACGCTCATGTTTGCCGCCATGATCTGTAAAGGTGTTGTTT
This sequence comes from Desulfopila sp., assembly GCA_047973425.1. GTDB lineage: Bacteria > Desulfobacterota > Desulfobulbia > Desulfobulbales > Desulfocapsaceae > Desulfopila. Next base: position 11,926 of record JBKEBZ010000114.1, on the reverse strand, counting down.
TACGTGTCCTTATAAAGATGTGGCTGGTGTCGATAGGACCACCTTGAGCAAGGATAAGCGCGCGCTCCAGGAGATTTTCGAGTTCTCTGACATTTCCTGGAAAATAATAGCGAGTCAACTCCTCAAAGGCTTCGTCTTTCATATCTGGTTTGACAATCCCTCGTTTACGACTCAGCCTATCCAGTATATGGTTGATCAATGGTTTGAGATCATTTAGACGGTCTCGCAATGGGGGAATGAAAATTTCGATCACGTTCAGGCGATAGTAGAGGTCTTCCCTGAAATTTCCTTGCTCCACCTCGTCCATAAGATCAGTGTTGCTGGCGGTGACAACCCGGACATCTATGGGAATATTCCGATCATCACCAAGTCTCATGATCTCATTCATTTGCAGAACCCTGAGGAGTTTGCTCTGCAATTGTAATGGCAGACCATTAATTTCATCGAGGAACAGGGTTCCACCGTCGGCCAGTTCAAATTTGCCTATCATTCCTTTGCTTCTTGCTCCGGTGAAGGCGCCACCCTTGTAACCGAATAATTCAGACTCGACCAGATCTCTCGGTATAGCTGCACAGGATAGAGCAACGAAAGGTCCCTGGTTGCGGAAGCTGTGACTGTGAATGGCCTGGGCGAAAAGCTCTTTACCTGTACCGCTCTCGCCCATGATGAGAACGCGGGAATTGGTCTTGGCGGCTGTTTTGGCGAGCTCTATTTGTGCATTGAAATTGTCACTTGAACCGATGATATCGGAAAATTCGTACTTTGCGTAATTTCCTCCTATTTTCTTGGCAATAGTGATCATTTTCCTGGGCTCTGTGATGGTGACAATACTTCCCAGAAACTTAAAGGTACTGGTGTGGATCGGATCAACATGACAGATATAGGATTTAAAACCTTTTGGCAGGCGGAAGGTTAATTCAACAGATTCCATTTCATCGCCATTTTTCATGGCTGCTATAGTCTCGGAATCGGAGCGGAGCAGGGTGTGAAAATATCTCCTGATCGCTGTTTCTCTGTTCATTCCGAGCATTTTTTCAGCTGCTGCATTCAGATGGGTTATTTTGAATTCGTTATCCAAGGCAAGAATGCCGTCCGAAACGGAATTGTAAATTGATGATAAGATATAGTTCAACCGTTGAGTTTGTTCTACCAGCCTTCTCTCCCGAAGTTTTCCCTGGATGTCTTCGGCGGCGGCTGTTACAAGCGCCAGGGTATGTTTGTGCTTTTTGCTCGAGGAACCTGAAAGGGTGATTGCGCCGATTATCGAGTCGTTGCTGTCACGAATAGGTGCGGAAGAACAGGTCCAGGTGTGATGATTTGATTTGAAATGTTCGGCGCCAGTGATCTGGACAGGGAAGCCTTCCTCCAAGGAGAGGCTTATGGCATTGGTGCCGGCATGTCGTGATGATCGCAGGCATCCTGGCATGTAGTAATTCTTTTCCGCCATTTGCATCACGTCATCATCTCCCAACACTTCCAGGACATAGCCGCTTTTGTCTGAAAGAATAGTGATAAATCCAGTACCTCTTACCGATATTTCCAGCATTTCCAAGACAGGTTTGGCGAATTCGATCAGTTCGCTGTTTTTCTCTCGCAGCAGGATAAGCTTTTCTGCTTCAAGAATAATTGGCACAGGGGGAGACAGGGGGTCTACACCAATTGCCAGGCACTTTTTCCAGGATGCAACAACGTAGTGTTGAACGGCATAGTTGGTATTTTTCCTCTCCAGAACCACATCTTTCCAAGCACTATACACCTGTTCTTCTTTGGCCATTTCTGAAGCCGTGCTCGTATGCACCTTTTCCTGCATTACAGAACCCTCTCCGGTTGGTGGTCGCTCGAGCCTGTTATTTTGCCAAGAGCCAGACGCATCATCTGTTCCGTAAGGAAGGTCGATTGCCATTATCTTTTTTTGCTTTTTTATCATCAATGTCAAAGTGTTCTCCTGCATGTCGTGCCTGGTAATACAGATCTTCTGCATTGTAAGAACTGCGCACAAGCGGGGAACTCGCCACTGCCAGAAAGCCTCTCTGTTGAGCCTCTTCTTCGTAAAAGGCAAATTCGTCGGGATGCACATAGTCATGTACGGGATAGTGGGATGGTGACGGTGCCAGGTATTGTCCCAAAGTGAGTATCTGGCAATTGGCTTTGGCCAGATCGTCCATGGTCCCGAGCACCTCCTCTCTGGTTTCACCGAGACCGAGCATCATCCCTGACTTCATTACAGCTGGCTTCTGAACGTACCTGGAGGCGGTGTCGAGAAGCTCAAGGGAACGACCATATTCTGCCTGCGGTCGTACCTGCGGATAGAGCCGCTCCACCGTTTCAATGTTGTGGTTGAGTACGTTCGGAGTTGTCGCCATGACTGTGTCGAGACTCTCTTTTTTCCCCGCAAGATCAGAGATAAGGAGTTCCAGCAGGATTGCCGGTTTTCTCTTTCGTATGGCTTGGACACATTGGCGGATATGTGAAGCCCCACCATCTTGCAGATCATCGCGGGTGACCATGGTAAGTACGCAGTACTTGATCTTCATCCTGGAGATGGCCCCGGCTATTCTATCAGGCTCCATCGGGTCAGCTGGTATCACCCTTTCTTTTCCGACTGCGCAGAAGGTGCAGTTCCGAGTACAGGATGGCCCGAGCAGCATAAAGGTGGCTGTACCTTTTTGAAAACACTCCATCTGATTGGGGCAGTGGGCTTCCACACATACCGTGCATAAAGACCGTTCTCGTATGCGTTGCATTGGTCCCATGTCTGGTACCGATGAAGGAAGTTTCACCCGTAACCAGTCTGGTTTTGTCGTCATCTGCATAAAAATTCCCCTGTCGGCTTGTTGGATGGCATCACTGCCGGTGTCTCGAATACCTGGTGAACGACTTGCGAAAACCGTACCAATCACTGGGTTGTGAATAAAGCATGTATAATCAATGTGTTATTTTCGATATCCACGAAAGTTTCTGGCTAATGTGTGCCAATTTGAGACAGGTGTCCCGTGTCGAGGCAGGGCGCTACATCATGAGATGATGTGCACTGCGGTAGGGGCATGGAAAGAGTAGTGAAAAAGAAACATGAATTTAGCTGGTTGTCAAACATGAGTGCGATGAATCCTCTGTGGATCCTCTTCTGGCATCAGCAATGCAATAGCCTGTTATGCGAAATGATTGTCAATCTGCTATCCGTTGGCGTGATAGATCAAGCGTACTGATGGAGTCTGCTGGCGTTTTGAGAAAATTGGCAGCATTTGTCCACTGCTGGTGTCTATCCAGAAACGAGATTATTTCTCCTCAATCGAGGCGTAAGAAAAATTCTACCAGGCATATATTTGATATTCCGAGGATAAAATTTCGAACACAACGAAGAGTTAGGATAAAACAGCTGTTTCTGGCTGGGCACTAACCAGCATGGCTGGACCAGGTCGCCTCAGCCACAACGAACGATGAAATTCCCCGGCACGATAACAGCGATATCTGTGTCGAGGTGTTTCACATAAACATTTCTGATTTCTGGAGGAATTAATGAGAAATACATGGGAAAACTTGAGTTCGCTTTATCGGACAATGCAGACGATCCGGATCTTCGAGGATCGTGTCGTCGATCTGTATGCTCGAGGACAGGTCCCTGGTTTGGCCCATTTGTATATTGGTGAAGAGGCCGTGGCGACCGGTGTATGTGCCGCTTTGAACAAGGATGACTACATAACCAGTACCCACCGGGGACATGGCCACGTCATTGCTAAGGGTGCGGAACTCGGTCCTATGATGGCTGAACTGTTTGGTAAAGTCACCGGGTATTGCAAAGGGAAGGGTGGTTCCATGCACATTGCCGATATGGAAGCCGGTATTCTCGGGGCCAACGGTATTGCCGGTGGAGGACTGCCCATTGCCGTTGGCGCGGGATGGTCGGCGAAATGGCGGAAGACCACCCAGGTTGCCGCCTGTTTTTTCGGAGATGACGCTTCATCTAACGGCACCTTTCATGAGAGTTTGAATCTCGCTTCGCTCCATAAGCTCCCAGTCGTATTCGTTTGCGAGAATAATGGGTACGGAATTTCTGTATCACAGGCCAAATGTACGCCGATAAAGGATATTGCCTCGCGGGCAGTGGCTTATGACATGCCGGGGGGGGTGGTTGATGGCAACAATGTCATCGAGGTGTATGAGGCGACTGAAAAGGCGGTAAAACGGGCCCGGGCAGGCGAAGGTCCGACACTTATCGAATGTAAAACATACCGCTGGCGCGGTCATCATGAAGGCGACCCCAATCAAGGTGCCCGTTACCGCAGTAAAGAAGAGATCGAAGACTGGAAGGAAAAGTGTCCGATTCTGCAATTTGAGAAAATGCTCCTCAAAGAAAAGAAAGCGACAAGAAAACAGCTCGACGACATAATTCAGGCAACCCAGACAGCGGTGGACGAGGCGGTCCGTTTTGCCCAGGAGAGTGAATTCCCGTCGCTTGAAGAAATGTACAACGATATCCTCGTATAACAGGAGAAATTTCCATGAGAGCAATATCATATTGTGATGCATTGAATGAGGCACTTCGAGATTGCCTGCTAGAGGACGATCGGGTGGTGGTCCTGGGTGAGGATATCGGAAGTTATGGTGGCATATTTCAGGTAACCAAAGGGTTGCAGAATGAATTCGGGTCCGAACGGATAGTTGATGTCCCCATAGCCGAAGCAGGTTTTGTCGGGGCGGCTGTCGGGGCGGCGTTGACCGGCATGAGACCGGTAGTCGAGATCATGTTCATCGATTTCACTACGGTCTGTATGGATATGATCATCAATCAAGCCGCCAAGATGCACTATATGTTCGGCGGAAAAGGTAATGTTCCGATCGTCCTCCGGACCAATATCGGTGCCGGTCGCGGCACGGCGGCCCAGCACTCCCAGTCTTTTCACTCGGTTTTCGCCCATATTCCCGGTCTGGTTGTGGCCGCACCGTCTGGTCCCTACGAGGCAAAAGGGCTGCTGACCGAGGCGATCAAAAATGACAATCCGGTGATCTTTGTCGAACACAAACGTCTCTACATTACCAAAGGAGACGTGCCAGAAGAGAGCTACCGTATCCGGTTCGGCGAGGCTGAGGTGAAGAGAAAGGGGGAGGATATCACCATTGTAGCAACTCATGCGATGGTCGGCGCCGCACTTGAGGCAGCTGAGGTCGCTGCCGGAGAAGGCATCAGTGTGGAGGTGATCGACCCCAGAACCCTGGCGCCTCTCGATACGGACACGATTCTTTCGTCGGTGAAGAAAACCGGGCGTCTTATCGTTGCCGATGAAGACAACAGAACCTGTGGGTTTGCTTCTGAGATTGCGGCCATCGCCGCTGAAGAGGCTATCGAGTATCTCAAGGCACCGGTCCTCAGGAACACCTCACCGGATGTTCCGGTTCCTTTTTCACCGCCTCTGGAAAAAGCTTTCATGTTCGGCAAGGATGAGGTTCTCGATTCTGTCAGAAAGATTATCGCATACGCTTAACAAAAGGAGATTGCTGTGGCTACAGAAGTAGTAATTCCCATGCTGGGCGTGACCGTAGAAAATGGCAAGATAGTCGAATGGCTCAAGCAGGAGAATGATCCGGTTGAGAAGGGTGAATCCATCTTTGTCGTGGAGGCGGACAAGGTGACTACGGAAGTGGAGTCCCCTGCCTCCGGCATACTCGCAAAAATTCTGTTAGCGGCAGGGCAAGAGGTCCCTGTCTTGTCTCTGGTGGCAGTGATTACCGATCCTGGTGAAGTCATTCCAGACAAGTATGTGCAATTACAGGAGAGAGGAGACGGCGGGGTTCATGTGGCGACAGCCGATGCTGTTCAGGAGGGTGAAGCCCGGAGAGCAGACAGTCCTGCGGCGATTTCCGCTCCTGGCCAGATAAAGGTGGTGCCGGCGGCACGAAAACTTGCAAAAGACAATGGTATTGACCTGCAAAGTGTGCAGCCAACTGGTCCTGAAGGCACCATAACGTACAGAGACGTTCAAAATTATAAGAAACCTGATGCAGGAAAACCTGCTCAAAGGGTATCGACTTTGGCCGGCCGCAAGGCCCGGGCTGAGGATATTGCTCTTGATGGCGTTCAGGGGTCTGGGGTACGTGGCAGGATTATGGTGACAGATCTCGAGAGAAGTGAGCAACGGCCAGGTCCAAAGAGCCGTAACGACCAGACAGCGGCGGATGTCGATGCGGATTTCGGTAAAGTCATACCTATGGACGGAATACGCTCGGCGATAGCCAGGCGGCTCACGGGGAGTGCATTTACTGCACCGCATGTGGCCTTCTACACCGATGTGCATATGGGTGCTCTGCTTGCTTACAGGAGCACTATTCTCTCCCAGTTTGAACGGAAATTTGCAGTTCGACCGTCGATCAACGATTTCCTCTTGAAGGCAGTAGCATTGACCATAAGGGAGTTTCCCCTGTTCAATGCCACTCTCGTGAATAATGAGATTCATGTGATGCCAAGTATCAACGTTGGACTTGCGGTGGCTTTGCCTAACGGCTTGGTGGTGCCGTCATTGACCGATGTGGATCAGCAGGGCCTTGCCGAGATGGTCATTCAACGTAAAAATCTGGTTGAGCGGGCGCTTGCGGGAAAACTGACCATGGAGGAAATGGAGCGTGGTACCTTCACGGTGTCGAGCCTCGCTCAGTTCGAGGTTACCTTTTTTACCTCGATTATCAATCCACCTCAATCGGCAATTCTCTCTGTTGGCAAGACCAGGGAAGAGCTTGCGCTTATCGAGGGTGAGGTCAGGATCAGAAAGGTCTCGACCATGGGGGTGGCTGTCGATCATCGGATTATTGATGGGGCAATGGCCGCGAACTTTATCCAGACTTTGAAGCAGAAGCTTGAACATCCATCATTCACCTTCATGCACTGTTGAATTGCAGGTGAATGATAGAGGCTGCTGGGTTGTGGAACCATCAAAGGAGAGACTCATGGCGATAGAAGTCGTCATTCCCATGCTTGGGGTGACTGTAGAAAATGGCAGGATTGTCGAGTGGCTGAAAAAAGAAGGAGATCCTGTTGAAAAAGGGGAGAGTATTTTCGTTGTCGAAGCAGATAAGGTCACAACTGAGGTGGAAGCGCCAGCTGCAGGCATTCTTGCAAGAATTCTATTGAAGCCTGGCGAAGACGTTCCGGTTTTGACCGTGGTCGGCCTTATAGCTGCTCCCGATGAACTTCTGTCTCCGGAATATGTTCAAGAAGGCGGGAAGCTTGATACGGCACATCTGGGAACCCCAAAAAACAATGATCAGAGAAGCGGCGAGATGCTATCAGCCAGCAGTGCACCCTCCTATGACCTGGTTGTCATTGGTGGAGGGCCAGGTGGATATGTGGCGGCCATCTGTGGCGCCCGTAGTGGCTTGAAAACGGCGCTGATCGAAAAAGATGCTCTTGGAGGCACCTGTCTCAATCGCGGTTGTATACCCACCAAGAGTCTGGTCAATGATACGGGCCTGTTCCGAAAGGCAGTGAAGTCTTCTCTTTTTACTGGAAATGAAACCCTGCGGATACAGGCACAGGAGATGTTCAAACGCAAAAGAAAAGTCGTTCAGACCCTGGTGGATGGAGTGACAGGTCTTGTAAAGAGCAATGGGGTGGTTCTCTATAACGGGATTGGAATGGTGGAGGGGCCGGGAAAGGTTCAGATACAAGAGATGGGTGGTGGGGTGGCTGAGATAGCGACAGCAAATATTATTCTGGCCAATGGTTCCCGGCCAGCTGTTCCTTCGTTTATAGAAATTGACGGCGAACGGGTGCAGACCACCGATGAAATCCTCGATGATTTCGTTTTGCCTGGAAGCATAGCGATTATCGGTGGTGGTGTTATCGGCATTGAGATGGCAACGATTTTTAATAATATCGGGGCCCAGGTAACTGTCATCGAAATGCTTGAGGATATTTTGTTGACCGAAGATAAGGATATTCGCAAGGTCATGGCCACTCAGCTGAAGAAACGTGGCGTCGAGATTCTGACCAACACCTCGGTGCGTGAGGTAACCGTTGAGGGGAAACATGTACGGGTGAGTTACCAGGAAAAAAGTGCAGTCGAATCAGGTTCGGTATCTGTGGAGAAGGTCCTTGTCTCTACCGGACGCAGGCCCGACCTGACCGGTCTGGATGTCGCGCGTTTGGGGCTGGAATGCCAAGGCTCCTTTATCAAGGTGAATGAAAATATGGAAACGAACCTCTCCGGTGTATATGCAATTGGCGATCTTATCGGCGGAATGATGTTAGCCCATAAGGCCTCGGCAGAAGCGGAGGCCGCTGTTGAACATATCAAAGGTGCTTCCGGCAAGGCTGTCGATCCGCATCGTATCCCCAGATGTATCTGGGGGGCTCTGGAAGTGGGGGCGGTAGGGATGAGCGAAACCGAGGCAGCTGCCACCGGTAGAAAGGTGAAAATTGGTCGGTTTCCATTTGCTGCCAGTGGGGCCGCTCAGGCTAAGGGACACCCGGAAGGTTTGGTGAAAATTATTGGTGACGCCGATACCGGCGAGATTCTCGGTGTCCATATCATCGGTGAGCATGCCACCGACATGATAGCGGAGGCTGTCACGGTCATGCAAATGGAAGGGGCGGTTGAAGATCTGTATGAAGCTGTGAAACCGCACCCGACCCTCAGTGAAGCGGTGCTCGAAGCTGCACTTGACTGGAACTCTCTGGCCATCCATCTACCGAGAAAATAGCTGGAGATGCTGTCTGTCAAACACGACAATTCATGAATAAGGAGGGAGAAAATGCAATACAATAGACCACATGCCACGGCATCATGGGGAACCATGTCTTCCGATTGGGAGGCAGGTATCGATTTCGCGAAATTAACCAGAGAACGTTTTGCAAAGGCTCAGGCGGTGACCAAGGCCGCCGGTCTCGGAGCTGTTCTCTGTGGGGTAAGTTGAATAAAACGGACACCAATGTCACATCCCTCACGACATGGATGTGTCTAAAAGACCAAACGTGTCAACGGCTGCTGCTACTTAGTACTCATCCAGAAACGGCCATTTTGCCCTAACTTCTCATTGTGTTCGAAATTTTATCTTCGGAATATCAGCTCTATGCCTGTGGTAAAATTTCTCTCACGCCTCGATTTAGGAGAAAATATCTCGTTTCTGGATAGACATAGAGGGCTACTTAAATGAGTTTCAGTATAAAACGGCAAAATTTATATGAAACTCGCCAGGACGGAAAGATCTGTTACTGGGCCGAAGAGTTTCGCAGTTCGTTGTGGCTGAGACTCTCTGATCCAGCCATGCTAATTAGCTGTTCAGAATGCAGCGTTTCTGCATATGGAGCATCACGCCAGCTTGCATTTCCAATGTTCACCGTTGAAAACTGGACAAAAGCGTTCAGGGCTGGAAAACTTGGCAATAGAAGAGAACAGCAACGGCTAATAACAGAAATAGAATTAGAGCTCGATCGAGTCAAACAAGAAAGCAATATCCTAAAAAATACGCCGCGTATTTCTGAGTATTGTAAACTCGCTTGCCTGCCAAGAAATCGTTGTGCGGCACGCAATGATTGATAAACTTCGATCTGAGTTCACAGTGAGACAATATTTGGTTGGAAGCTTTTCCCCGAGCTGATTTTTTATCTACGGAATGTATCAATGAAATTCAGGTAATATGGACAACTTCTGTGTCTGCAGGAATAGGGAATGTGGCTTGTTCTGAACACATAGGAGAAGAAAATGATAAAGACAGAGTCAAACGCTATGCGGATTGCAAAATCACTCAAACGGCATGGAGTAAAAGAGATTTTTGGACAGAGCAACCCATATCCTATTATCTTAGCTTGCGAAAAAATTGGTATACGACAGATCGGATTTCGCCAAGAAAATACTGGTACGTACATGGCTCATGGCTATGCCATGTGTTCGGGAAGTGTGTCGGTTGTGGCGGCGCAAAATGGGCCGGCAGCTGCTTTGGTGGTAGCGGGGCTTGCCGAATCTTTGAAAGCTTCAATCCCAATCATTGCTGTAGTCCAGGATGTGGCATACAGCAACACTGAAAAAAATGCGTTTCAGGAGTTGGACCATGTAAAGCTTTTTGAGGGAGTATCAAAATGGGTTCGCAGAATTCCTTGTCATGAGCGAATCGAAGACTTTGTGGATATGGCATTTATTGCTGCTGCAAGCAGCCGGCCTGGGCCGGCTGTGCTTTTGTGTCCAACCGATATGATGATCGACCAGACTGAATATCCAGTTGATACTACGCGGGTTTCAAATCACAATCGTTTACCGCTTGACCGGGTGGGACCTGACCCCGAACAAGTGGTAAAGGCCGCGAAAATTCTTGCTCAGGCCAAGAAGCCACTTATTTATTCTGGTGGTGGAGTGATCTCGTCGGGAGCTCAAAAAGAACTCCGTGCAATTCAAGAGGACTGTGCCATTCCTGTGGCGACTACCTCCATGGGAAAGGGGGGCGTCGACGAAAAGCATCCCTTGTCAATTGGTCCCATAGGATATTACATGGGCAAGCGTGGGGCCACCAAATTTCTGAAATCCATGGTTCAGGGAGCCGATGTTATTCTGCTAGCAGGCAACAGGACCAACCAAAATGGGACTGATGTTTGGACTCTCTTGCCCAGGACGGCCAGGTATATCCATATTGACATTGATCCAATGGAAATCGGGCGTAATTATGAAACAGAAATCCGTGTCCTTGGCGATGCGAAGCTCAGTCTTGCTGCACTTCACAAAGCCTTGCTTGCTGAAGATTTGAGCACACGGCGACAAACTCGGTCTGCACTGGAAATTGCTATCAAGACGGGTAAGGAAGACCATGCGCAAGAGGCCTCGGACGTAACCGAACCAGACGCAAACCCGATTCAGGTTGAACGTTTGCTCGCAGAAATAAATCGGGCTCTCGATCCTGATCACATCGTTGTAGGAGATGCGAGCTTTTCATCCATTTGGCTCGCCAACTATGTCACCGCCACCGAAAAACGAAAGTTTGTTTTTCCTCGGGGGATAGCGGGCATTGGATGGGGCTTACCCATGGCGATAGGAGCTAAATTAGCACAACCCAAGCGTCGAGTCATTTGTCTTACCGGTGATGGGGGGTTCGCCCATGCGTGGTCCGAACTCGAAACATGCAAACGTGAGAAGATTGATGTTGTAATCGTTGTCATCAATAATCGAGTCCTGGCCTACCAGAAATATTATGAAGTTGTTCTTGGCGGTTCCAGTACCTCTGCTTGTGATCTTGGATCAGTTAACCATGCAAGCATTGCAGAGGCGTGTGGGGTAATGGGTATCCGTGTGGAAAAAGCCGAAGATCTTAAGGTTGCGATTCAGGAAGCGATGGCACATGAAGGAACTGTTCTCATCGATGTCATTGCATCGCCTGCCTGTTATCCCCCAATTCCTATGATGGATAATCTCCTGAGATAATTGTTTGATCCAATGTCGAGAATCTGTTGTAACCGGCTTCTGTGCAGTCCTGTATAGCATTGTGTCCCAATAAAGGCACACGTCCGGTTGATTTCTTACGTCAAAGCAGGCAAGACTCCCTTCTTTTTATATGAAACTTGTTAGCACAGAAAGATCTGTTACCGGGCCGAAGGGAGTTTCATGATTCGTTATGGCTGAGGCTACTTGATCAAGCTGTTGATTAGTCATTTGTCGCATAGAATCAGAAAGCTATCTAAGAGCAGTCGAGACACAGGATGAATTTACCTACTCCCCAATCAGATAGAAATTCAGTTGGTTATCATTGATACTGGACAACCTCTCTCAAGCACGATATAATGGCGCCAGATTGTATCTATTACGAGAGGGACATGTTGAACTTATCACAGGTAGTCGTCCGGCCGGTCTTTTCATCAGAAGAATCAGCTTTTCAGGAATTGATGCAGCAACATCACTACCTTGGATCTCTGCCGAAGATCGGCAACACCATCTGGTATGTGGCCACCAGCAAC